>CACEIC010000001.1 GCA_902559605.1 uncultured Pelagibacteraceae bacterium
ATAACTTTAAAATCTTTAGGTAATTTAATTACCTCATCTCCATGGCTCATCCATACATTGGTGGATTTTCTTGAAAAGAAATTTTCGGTTAAAGCGCTTTTTTTTAATTTTGTAACTTTTGCTAACCCAAATTCTCTTGATTTTGCTCGTTTTACTTTACCTCCTAATTCTTTAGAGATTATCTGGTGGCCAAAACAAATACCTAAAATTGGAATATTTAAACTTAATATACTTCTATTGAATTTAACTTTTTTATTTTGATAAACATTTAAGGGACCACCTGATAAAATGATACCTTTCACATTTTTTTCATTTTTGTAGTTTTTAAGTTTGTTGTGACTTATAATTTCACAAAAAACATTTAATTCTCTTACTTTTCTTGCAATTAATTGTGTAAACTGAGACCCAAAATCGATTATTAAAATTTTATCTAGATTATTTTCAAGACGCATCTTTTTTTTCAAACTCTTTTAGGCGTTTGTTAATAGATGCGATTTTATCACAAAGGTTCGAGCATATTTTCTTAAAATCTTCTCTAAGATCCTCTGCTTTAGAAAAATTAGATCTTTCTAACTCAATATCTATTAATAGATACATTGCCTCTTCGTTGTTTGGCTCGAGTAGTAAGACTGTATTTATATTTTTTTCTAGTTCTGTTTTATTTTCTTCGTTTTTAAATATTTTTGCTAAATATAGATATGACTTTGAGTCTTTGGGATTGTATACAATATTTCTTTGAAATAAAAATTTTGAATCTTCATATTTTTCGTTTTCAAAAAGACTTTTTGCTTCATCAAAAAAATTAACTTTCTCCGCACTAACATTAAAAATTAAATTAAAAAGTAAAATTATTGCTAAGGTAATTTTTTTTATCATCTTTTTATTTCGTCTATGTTATGTACCATACTTTCATAAAAACCTGCTTTAGTAATTTTGACAAATTTTGGTTTTTTTCTGAGATCTTTAATTCTTTTTGCACCTAAGTATCCCATTGATGATTTTAAACCCCCTACTAGTTGAAAGATTATTTTTTCAACTGTGCCTTTGTATTTGACAAAACCCTCAACTCCTTCAGCTACATATTTTGAAGTATCTTTTTGTTTTGATTGAAAATATCTATCTGCTGATCCTTTATTCATTGCTCCAATAGATCCCATGCCTCTAAAACTTTTAAATAATTTACCACCTCTTTTTATAATTCTACCTGGAGCCTGATCTGTTCCTGCAAATAATGATCCAATCATTACCGCATCTGCTCCTGCTGCAAGTGCTTTTGCAATATCACCAGAAAATTTGATACCTCCATCAGCTATTAATGTTGTTTTACTTTTGCCCATACCTTTTTTTACATCTAAAATTGCACTTAACTGTGGAACTCCTATTCCCGCAACTAATCTTGTAGTGCATATAGATCCCGGTCCAATTCCAACTTTTAAAATATCTACTCCTTGCTTAATCAGAAATTTAGCCGCTTCTGCTGTAGCAATATTACCTGCACATAAAGCTGTTTTAGTCGGTTTCATTTTTTTAATTTTTTTTATTATTTCAACTACTTTTTTTGTGTGACCATGAGCTGTATCAACAACAATTAAATCAATATTTTCTTTTAAAACCTTTTGAGCTCTTATGTGTTCGTTTAAACTTGCACCAACAGCTGCACCAACTAACATTTTTTTTGATTTTACTTTTCTTATTTCTTTTATCTGATCATTTATTGATAAATTTCTATGTATAACACCTATTCCGCCACTTTTACCGATTGAAATAGCCATATTAGACTCTGTTACAGTATCCATTGCTGAGGTTAGAAGGGGTATAGAAATATTTAAGTGTTTTGATAATTTAACTTCCGTCTTTACTTCTGAAGGTAAAATTTCAGAATAATTTGGTGCTAAAGTTACATCGTCGAAAGTAAGTGCTTCTTTGATAGGATCCATGTCCTTATATAAACGATTCTAAAAAAAATGAAAGTATCTATCTTAAATTTTTGCAGATTAAGAAACTTTCTTTAGAGTCTTTTCTACTTGCTGGAGGCTTATAGACATTAAATTTTACAAAATTTTTTTTTGAAAATGCAATTATCTCATTAAATGAAGTTCCCATAAATAATTTTGAGACAAAATAGCCATTTGGCTTCATTATTTTTCTAGCGAAATCCAAAGCTTCTAAAACTAATTCTCCAGTTACCATAGAGTCTAGGTTTTTGTTTCCCGTAGTATTGACTGCCATATCTGAAATAATTAGGTCAATTTTTCCTCCAAAATAATTACTTATTTTATTTTGTTGCTCAGTATCCGTAAAATCTCCTTTTAAAATTTTTACATTCTTTATTTCTTCTATTTCTTTTAAATCTATTGCTAAATGCTTATTACATTTTAAATTATTTGATATATATTGAGACCAGCTTCCAGGAGCAGCTCCAAGATCTATTACTGATATATTATTTTTTAAAAATTTAAATTTTTCGTTAATTTCTTTTAATTTATAAACGGCTCTTGATCTATATCCTTCAACTTTTGATTGTCTAACATATATATCTCTTCTTTGCTTATTAATCCAATTTTTTGAGATTTTATTTTTTTTCAATTAGTTTTAAACCTTAAAGATTTTGAGGTTTTATTATTATCTAAAGTATTTAATTCTATCTCTAGATTTTTTTCGTTTCTCATATCTTTATCATTTACTTTAATACCACTAGCTAAATGTATAATTCCAATTTTATGATTTGGTAAAAAAGGTTCCACGAAAATTTTATTCTTTTCATCAAACTTTGGAAGTAAGTTGCTAGCTAACCAGTTGCAATTATGAGGAAGAAATTCAACATCTACATTATCAATATATACGCATATATTTATTGCTAGTTGCTCTGAACCAAATATTTGTCCATGACTAAGAGTAGTTTTTAAATTTTTTTGCCAAACATTCCAGCAGCTAGAGTCTTTTTCTAATGAGAAAACACCAATATTAATATGCGGAGCAAATGCTAACTTTCTTGCTTTATTAATATCAATTTTAGATTTAATAGCATGTTTAAAATTTTGAGATTTTATAATGGCTAATTTTCCAAACAACCAATTAACGTTACTTAATATTCTATATCCAGGTGTCATTGTCTGGGTAATGCCTAGTTTACCATTATCACAAGCCTTAAAATATAAATCTATTGAGCTCCAATCTTGAACCCAAGCATCACAATCGATCCACAGGTATTTTTTATAGTTTGGAAAATATTTTGGAAGAAACGCTCTTGATACCTGACTTTTTAGCCATTCTTTACCTTTTACTTTAGATTGTGGAACCTCAATATCCCATTCAGCTTTTTTGATCTCGTCTACTTTATTTTTTAGAAGAGCGGTTTGCTCATCTGTTAAACCCGCATCAAGTATACAAATAGCAACCTTTTCACTGTGATTGAATTGTTTAATAGAGTCTATTAATTCATTTAGCAATTCAAAGTAATTAGAATCTGCTAGAGAAATAATTACATTCTCTTTCATTACAAAATATCTTCGTGATGATCAACTCCATCATCTTTTTCTTTATTTTGTTTTTTAAAAAATAAGTAATGAATTGAACTTGCTGGAATCATTAATAAATAAATAATTCCTGAAATTACAATTGTATTAAAGGTATATATTAGCAATAAACCAAAATATAAAATTATTCCAAATAAAAGAAATATTGAAGTACTTCTAGGAACAACGATTCTTTTCAAAGAATATGTAGGAATTTTACTTATCAAAAGTACAGAAATAATAATGAATAAAGATGGAACAATAATATTTTTATTAATAGTTATAAACTGAACTTCGCTAAAACTATAAATTAATGGCATTAATACTAATACTCCTCCTGCTGGAGATGGAATACCTTCAAAAAAATTATCTCTCCATGAAGGTTCGCCTCCTGTTGAAACATTAAATCTTGCAAGTCTTAAGGCAACACAAACCACATATATTAAAGATATTAACCAACCAAATCTGCCGATATTATCTAGCGCCCAGAAATACATTATGAATGCTGGCGCAACTCCAAAACTAATTACATCCGTTAATGAGTCTAATTCTTTTCCAACTTTTGATGTGGCTTTAATTAATCTTGCAATTCTTCCGTCTAAACCATCAATGATTGCAGCAATTATAACTGCAATAACTGATAATTCAAATCTTCCATCAAATGCAAACTTAATTGAAGTTAAGCCAATACATACTCCAACCAAAGTCATAATATTCGGCAAAATAACTCTTGAATTTTTATTTGATACTAATCTTATATTCTTTTTTGGATTTTCCATTTATCTTTTAGCTATCAATGTTTCTCCAGCAACTGCTCTTTGATTAACTTTTACTAATGGTTCATAGTTTTCAAAATATAAATCTGCTCTACTTCCAAATCTAATCATTCCTATTCTAGATCCTTGATCAACATTTTCTTCAACTGAAGTATCGGTTACTATTCTCCGGGCAACCAGTCCTGCAATTTGGACTACAATTATATCTTCTCCGTGAGAATTTTTAATTTTATAATAATTTCTTTCATTATCTTCGCTAGCTTTATCAAGAGATGCATTAATGAATTTTCCAGGTTTGTATAAAATTTCTTCAATTTTTCCTGAACATGGAGATCTATTCACATGACAGTCAAATACATTCATAAATATACTTACTTTCTTAAATTTTTTATTTTCAAGGCCCAATTCTTTTGGTCCGTTTGTATCTAAAACTTGTAAAACCAATCCGTCAGCAGGACTTGTTAAATAGTTCTCATCATTTATTGGAATTCTTTCTGGATCTCTAAAAAAATAATAACACCAAATACTTAAAACCAATCCTATGAAACCTAAAAAACCATGAATGAAATATAAAATGATCGTTGCTACTACGAAAATTACTATAAATTTATAGCCTTCGTTATGAATCTTTGGAAAAATTTTGTCTATCATAATCGTTCAATTGATAATTCTGGATTAATATGTATATAAAAAGTATAAATTCAATTATTAAGATACATCAAAAAATGAGCAAAATTAAGGTAAAAAATCCCATTGTCGAGTTAGATGGCGATGAAATGACAAGAGTAATTTGGGAATTCATAAAAAACAAATTAATTCTACCTTATTTAGATTTAGGCATTGAATATTACGATCTAGGAATGAAAAGCAGGGATGATACAGATGACAAAATTACAATCGACTGTGCTAATGCAATTAAGAAAAATGGAGTAGGCATCAAATGCGCAACTATTACTCCTGATGAAGCAAGAGTTGAAGAATTTAAATTAAAGAAAATGTGGAGATCTCCGAATGGAACAATAAGAAATATTATTGGAGGAACAGTATTTAGAGAACCAATAATTTGTAAAAATATTCCTAAACTTGTCCCATCTTGGACGGATCCATTAATTATCGGAAGGCATGCTTTCGGTGATCAATATAGAGCTACAGATTTTTTAGTTCCTGGAAAAGGTAAATTAGAAGTTAAGTGGACATCGGAAGATGGAAATGATGAAAAGAAATATGAAGTATTTAATTTCCCAGGACCAGGTATTGCTCTTTCAATGTATAATTTAGATAAATCAATAGAGGACTTTGCAAGATCATGTTTCAATTATGGCCTAATAAAAAAATGGCCTGTATATTTATCAACCAAGAATACCATACTAAAAATATATGACGGTAGATTTAAAGATATATTTCAAAATATTTTTGAAAAAGATTTTAAATCAGAATTTGAAAAAAATAACATAACTTATGAACATAGGTTAATCGATGATATGGTTGCTTGTGCTATGAAGTGGCACGGTAAATATATATGGGCTTGTAAAAACTACGATGGTGATGTTCAGTCAGATACTGTTGCTCAAGGTTATGGCTCATTAGGTTTAATGACAAGTGTTTTATTAGCACCTGATGGCAGAACAATGGAAGCAGAAGCGGCTCATGGTACTGTTACTCGACATTTTAGAATGCATCAGCAAGGTAAAGAAACATCAACCAATCCAATTGCATCTATATTTGCGTGGACAAGAGGTTTGGCGCACAGAGGAAAGTTAGATAGCAATGATGAATTAATTAAATTTGCCAAAACACTTGAAGAGGTATGTGTTGATTCAGTTGAGTCAGGATCAATGACCAAAGATTTGGCAATACTTATTGGTCCTTCTACAAAATATTTAACAACTAACCAGTTTTTAGATGTAATTGATGGAAGTTTAAAACAAAAGTTAAATTAAGGTTTTTAGTTTTTCTAAAGCTTCGTCGATTTTATTTGAATCTTGCCCTCCAGCCTGTGCAAAATCTTTACGACCTCCACCGCCCTTTCCACCAATAATTTCAGATCCTAGTTTTGCAAATTTAACTGCATCGTATTTATTTGTTAAATTTTCTGTTACACCTACAGCAAGACCAACTTTCTCATCCTTATTTGCAAATACTACTACTATTCCTTCACCCAATTCTTTTTTACCTGCATCAACAAGTTTTCTTAGGTCTTTTGGTGATAAATCTTGAATTTTTTGTAATCTAACTTGAGTGCCATTTATATTTTCATCTTTAATTATGTTTTTTGTTTTATCAGCTAAAACTGATTGAACATTTAATTGTTCTAATTGTTTATTAAGGTCTTTAATTAATCCTTTCGTATCTTTATTGTCTAGATTTGGTTTTCCACCTAATTTAATAATTTGAGCAGACACCTCTTTAATACTGTCTTCATCCTTTTGTGCAGAAAGGTTTGACATTTTTTCCTTATTTTTTAAGAATATTTCTAGTTGTTTGTCCCTTAAAGCTTCAACCCTTCTAACTCCAGCAGCTATTGAGGATTGGCTAATAGTTTTAAATTTTCCAATATCACCTGTATTTTTTACATGTGTTCCACCACATAATTCTGTTGAAAAATAAGAGTTATTTTCCGCTCCCATAGAAACTACTCTCACTTCTTCTCCATATTTTTCACCAAAAAAAGCTAAAGCACCTTTTTCAATGGCAGCTTTTGGTGTCATAATTCTTGTAGTTACATCAGTTTTGTTTTGTACGTATTCATTAACTAATTTATCGATAATTGTTAATTCATCCTCTGTAATTGGTTTCATGTGACTAAAATCAAATCTTAGTCTATCAGGCGCAACTAAAGATCCTTTTTGCATAACGTGTTTTCCCAATGTTCTTCTCAAAGACTCGTGTAATAAATGAGTTGCAGAATGATAAGCCTTAAGATTGTTACGTCTTTCAATATCTATTTTCATTTCTACAACATCTTTAATCTTAATCTCACCAGATTTTAGAATTCCATGATGTATAAATAGATCTCCAAGTTTTTTTTGAGTATCTGTAACCTCAAATACTGAATTACCAGATACAATTGTTCCTTGATCTCCAACTTGTCCACCAGACTCTCCATAAAAAGGGGTTTGATTAGTAATAATTATCCCTTCCTCACTATTTGAAATATTTTGTGCTTCTTTATTATTTTTAATTATCGATAACACCACTCCTTCTGATTGGTTAAACTCATATCCAAGAAACTCTGTAGGTCCTATTTTATCTTTTATACCAAACCAGATTTCTTCTTCAGAGGCATCTCCAGAACCTTTCCAATTTTGTTTTGCAAGCTCTTTACTCTTTTTCATTAGCTCATCAAATTTATTTTGATCAACGGTCAAAGATTTATTTTTTAAAATATCTTCAGTTAAGTCTAACGGGAAACCATAAGTATCATATAATTTAAATGCTACTTCACCTGGTAAAATTTTTTTTATTTTTGAAATTTCGTCATTCAAAATTTTAATTCCTCTATCAAGCAATACTAAGAATTTTTCTTCTTCCATTTTTAAAGTTTCTTTAATTAAAGTTTCCGATCTTTCCAATTCAGGATAGTTTCCTTTCATCTCATCTTTCAATGTTTCAAATATTTTATTGAAGACTGGTTCTTTAGAGCCTAACAAATGAGAATGTCTCATTCCTCTTCTCATTATTCTTCTAAGAACATAACCTCTACCTTCATTTGAAGGTAATACTCCTTCTGCAAGAAGAAATGAGCTAGCTCTTAAGTGATCTGCAATAACTCTAAAGCTTGATAAATTATTTTCATCTTGTTTAACTTTCGTAAATTCAGAAATCGAACTAATTAATTTTTTAAAATGGTCTGTTTCATAATTATCATGTGTACCCTGAAGTAATGCTGCAATTCTTTCTAAACCCATTCCAGTATCTACTGAAGGTTTTGGAAGATTAATTCTCTTATCTTTTGAGACTTGCTCAAATTGCATAAAGACCAAATTCCATATCTCAATATATCTATCGCCATCTTCATCTTTGGTTCCAGGTAAACCACCTTCTAAATGATCTCCATGATCATAAAATATCTCTGAACAAGGTCCGCAAGGGCCCGTTTCGCCCATTGACCAAAAGTTGTCTGAAGTTGCTATTCTAATAATTCTATCATCGCTAAAACCCGCTATTTTCTTCCAAAAATTAAAGGCTTCATCGTCTTCATGAAATACTGTTACATATAATCTATCTTTATTTAATCCAAAATCCTTAGTAATTAGATTCCAAGCAAGTTCAATTCCTCTTTCCTTGAAATAATCTCCGAAAGAAAAATTTCCAAGCATTTCAAAAAATGTATGGTGTCTTGGAGTATAACCAACGTTTTCAAGATCGTTATGTTTACCTCCTGCCCTTACACATTTTTGAGAAGTGGTAGCTCTTTGATAATCTCTTTTTTCTAATCCTGTAAAAACATTTTTAAACTGGACCATGCCTGAATTTGCAAACATTAGTGTTGGATCATTATTTGGAACCAAATTGCTAGACTCAACTATCTTGTGATCATTTTTTTCGAAATAATCTAAAAAAGTTGATCTGATCTCGTTTAATGTTTTTGCCATATTTTGTTAAAATACAGCTTTTTCTATTGATGTCTACACCTCTAAAGGGAAAAAAGGCGCCCTTTCGAGCGCCTTTTTAATAACTAAAAGTTATCTGCTAATTTTTTTTAGTAGGAATTTCTTCTTCTTTTTTTTGAGCCTCTACTTTTTCCTCGCTTAGTGGATTTCCCTCAATTTTCTTTGAGATCACACCAGCCTTTTCTCTAATTGCCATTTCAATTTCAGCAGCGGCTTTAGGATTTTGTTCAAGGTAAAGTTTCGCATTCTCTCTACCTTGACCAATTTTTTCACCTTTGTAAGCGTACCAAGCACCAGATTTCTCTACGATATCTGCTTTGGCACCTAGGTCTATTAGTTCCCCTACTTTACTAATTCCTTTTCCATACATTAAGTCAAACTCAACAACTTTAAATGGTGGAGCAACTTTATTTTTCACAACTTTAACTCTTGTTGTGTTACCAACAATATTATCTTTATCTTTGATTGCTCCAATTCTTCTAATGTCCATTCTAACTGATGAGTAGAATTTCAAAGAGTTTCCGCCCGATGTTGTTTCTGGACTTCCAAACATAACACCAATTTTCATTCTAATTTGGTTAATAAAAATAACCATTGTATTAGTTCGTGAAATTGAGCCTGTTAATTTTCTCAATGCTTGAGACATCAATCTAGCTTGCAAACCAACATGAGTATCACCCATATCGCCTTCAATTTCAGCTCTCGGCGTTAATGCAGCTACAGAGTCCACAACAAGAACTGACATTGAGCCAGATTTAATTAATGTATCAGTAATTTCTAAAGCTTGTTCACCTGTGTCTGGTTGAGAAATTAGCAACTCTTCAGTATTTACACCTAATTTCTTTGCATACACTGGATCTAAAGCGTGTTCTGCATCAACGAAACCACAAATTCCGCCTGCCTTCTGTGCTTCTGCAACTACTTGTAATGCTAATGTAGTTTTTCCTGAAGACTCTGGCCCATAAATTTCAATAATTCTTCCTTTTGGTAATCCGCCAATTCCTAAAGCAAGATCTAAGCTTAAAGATCCAGTTGAGATAGACTCAACATCCATAGCTTTTTGCTCACCAAGCTTCATTACTGAGCCTTTTCCGAAGCTATCTGTAATTTGACTGATTGCTGCGTCTAATGCTTTATTTTTCTCTTTGTTTTCCAATTCTTTATCTTTTGCGGTTTTCACCACTTTTAGGTTATTTTTAGTCATTTTTTGCCTCTTTTTTTGCTTTTTTTAACACTCGAATCATGGATTTAAATGTACACATTTTGTTCTCATTGGCAATATATTTCTCAAAATAGCTTAAAATCGTTAAATTACTTAAGTTTTAGGTATTCGCTATTCAATAAACCAATAGCTTTTAGAACATTATATTGGGCGATAAGATTATTTCGCTCAGATTCTGCTAAGGAAATTTTTGCAGCCAACAACAAAGAGTTTGATTGAATAACATCTAGCGTTGTTCTTGAACCTCTTTCATACTCTGCAGCTATTCCTTCGTTAGCAATTTTTGCTGCTCTAACTTGAGATCTTACCGAATTTAAAAAACTTTTGGATGCTTCAAGATTTGACCAAGCACTTCCAACATTTTTTTCAGTTGTTTTTAATGCATCTTCAAATAATAAAATTTTTCTAGTTTTTAGATTTGTATTCTTGTTTATTTTTGCACGTTTACTCCCACCTGAATAAAATGGCCAGCTAATTGTTGCTTTAAGTGTATCCTTTTCTCTTTGGTCATAAGTTGAACTAAAATCCTCAGCATATGATCTTTCTAAAGATAAAGATGCGCTAGGTTTTAAGTCACTTTCAGCAATTGCAATATCCATTTCGGACTGATTTAATTCTATTTTAGCAATCATTATATCTGGATTGTTCTCTCTTGCTAAATTGATTGCTGTACTCAGTTCACTTGGAACTCCTACAATTGCTCTGTTTGTCTTTTTTAATTCATTTGTATTTAAAAGTTTACCAATTATATTTTCGTAATTTAATTTATTAATCATTAATTCGCTTCTTGCTTGAGTCAGTTGAGCACTTGCTCCTGCAAGAGAAGATTCAGTTTGTGATAAATCGGCAGTTTTTATTTGTCCTCTATCTAATCTAACTTTATCATTTTCAAGTTGTTTAATAAGTAAGTTTAAATTTTGTCTATTAATCGCAACTTTTTCTCTTGATAAAATTACAGATGTAAAAGCTTCTATAGCACTGTAAAGCACATCTTGTTCTTTTTTAAATAATTTTGCTTTTGAAAGTTCTAAACCTATTAAATTCTTTTCATAGTTAAGGTCTCTTCCAAAATCCAATAAAGTTTGCTCTAATTTTATGGATGTGGTGAATGGATCAGAATCGCTAATTGTTGCGTCGCCTCCACTTTGATTTGTTAGTTTATTTGTTTCCTCAAGGCTCTTTGACCCACTTAAACTCAATGAAGGCATATAATCGGCTTTAGAAATATTCAGATCTTCTTCTGATGCTTTTATATTTTCTCTCTCAGCATTTAATTGTTTATTGTTATTGTAAGTTTCATTTAATGCTTCATATAATGTGACAGCTAGCGATTGAGCTGTTAAGCAAAAAAAACTAACAATTATTATTAATATTTTTTTCATTAGTTGTACTTTACAGAATTAATTTGATGATTAGAATTTAATTTAATGACTATAGATGCGTATTTTGGCGCATATTTAAACATATTCTGTGTAATTCTCTGGTAAGTTTGCATAAAGTTTAAAACTTCCTTTTTTGTCATAATTTTTTGTTTTGTTTTTTTATTCTTATTTTTTAATCTAAGTTTTTTTTCCTGAATAATTCTCCACTTTTGTAATAAACTAAAATTTTCTGCCCTTAAAAATAATAAACAATCGAGCTTACTATAAAGTTTCTTGTATCTTTTTTTTAGCTGATCATTAACATATTTTCTCCAGATTAATTTATTATCATCATTTTTTTCCATCATATTTACACTTTTTTTTAATGTTTTTAAGCTTTCAGGTCTTGCTCCAACACACCAACCTTCGAAAATGATTATATCTGGTCTGCTATTTACTTTGTACCAATTTTTTTTTGTAAATCTGTCATCAATTGCCTTATCGAACTTGGGCAATATTATTGATCTAAATTTTCTAGAATTTGCTTTTTTAATAAAGCTAGACATATAATTTATATCATGGGTTCCAGGTACACCCCTTGTTAATAATAATGGATGAATTTTTTTTGATAATTTTATTCTATCTTTCTTAGTTTTGTAAATATCATCAATTGATATTTTGAAAACTTTTAACTTAAAATATTTCTTTAAAATTATCATTAAGATTGAGCTTATAGTAGTTTTTCCAGTTCCTTGTCCTCCTGTTAAACCAACAATATAAGGTTTCTTTATATTTGTTTTTTTTGCAATCCAAAAACTCATTGGAACAAGATAATCTTTTAACATCTTGTCTTTGTTTTTAAATTTATCTGAATATGTTTCTTGTGTTTTAATAAACTTATAACAATCTTTTTTTACTTTATTTAAACAATCCTCAACTGAATTCATTTAATCTATTTTTGGTCAAGTGGATGGTTTAAACCATCAAAGAAAACAACGTCTTTTAAATCATCGACTTTAACTTCGTCTACACAACCTAAATTGAATCCAGTCATGGCGGGTGCACTTCTTGGGTTATGATGTGTGTAAATTCCACATTCAATACAAAAGTAATGATTAGCAACTTTCGTATGGTACTGATAAAGTTTTAATTTATCTTCTCCCTTAGTAACTTTAAAATCTTCATTTTTAACCATTCCCATTGTTGCATTTTTTCTTTTACATATAGAGCAGTTACATCTTACAATTTTTGGTAATTCATTAATTGGAACATTAATTTCTGCTTCTACACATCCACAATGACATGTTAGTTTCGGCATTAATTATTCTCCCCATTTTCCATGAAACTCATAAACAACTGCTGGCTTATCACCAACTACCCAGCCGTCATGACCTGGGTCAATTGAATATGCATCACCTGCTTTATATGTTAATTCTGTTCCATCATCATGTTTGGCGCAAACTGCTCCTGAAACTATTACTCCAAGATGTTTTGCTTTACAGCTATCAGTTCCTACAGTTGGTTTAATATCTTGTGACCATTTCCATCCTGGCTGCAAAACTAATCTCATTACTCTTTGATCTCCCACTTTTACGATATCCATTTTGGCATTGTTGAAACTGGTATTGCTTTCATCTGGATTATCAAAACTTTTAACTTCAATTGAACTCATGCTTCTCTCCTTTTATAATTAAATTAGGATTATAGACTACTAATGGTTTAAGTTATCCACAATAGCACAAAATATGGTTTTGGATGTTCACGTTTTGATTCACTTTTGATTCACTTACAGACTCAAAATACAACCTAATTGACACTATTGTATAACTCATGTACTAATAAGAACAAAACAAGAACACTTATGAAGCTAACAATACCTTATTATTTACATAAAGCAGGAGCTGGTTTTCCTTCCCCTGCAACTGACTACATAGAAGAAGATATAGATTTAAACGTACATCTAATCAAAAATGTTCCGGCAACTTTCATCATAAGAGTTCAAGGAAAATCAATGGTGGATGTTGGAATAAATGATGGTGATTTATTAGTTGTAGACAAAAGCTTAACTCCAAAAAATTTTTCAACTGTCATAGCAAATGTTCACGATGAGCTCGTTGTTAAAACTTTAGTTAAAGAAAAAGACAAACAATTTTTAACTTCAGGATCTAAAGAATTTTCTGATCGAATTTTAATTAATGAAGAACAAGATATTTTTATTTGGGGAGTAGTCACCTATGTCATACATTCAGTACACTAAAAAATTAGCACTAGTTGACTGTAATTCTTTCTATGTTTCTTGTGAAAGACTATTTAATCCAAAAATAAGAAAAAAACCTGTTGTGGTTTTATCTAATAATGATGGCTGTATAGTTTCAAGATCCACTGAAGCAAAAGCTTTGGGAATTAAAATGGGTGAACCTTACTTTAAAGCAAAAGAT
The DNA here is from genome assembly GCA_902559605.1 of uncultured Pelagibacteraceae bacterium. Classification (GTDB taxonomy): domain Bacteria; phylum Pseudomonadota; class Alphaproteobacteria; order Pelagibacterales; family Pelagibacteraceae; genus Pelagibacter. The sequence continues at coordinate 13,926 of CACEIC010000001.1, forward strand.
ATTATTATCAAAAATGATGTACAAGTATTCTCATCAAATTATTCTTTATATGGAGATTTATCTAGAAGAGTAATGAGAACTTTAAAAAGATTTAACTCCGATATTGAAGTTTATTCAATTGATGAAGCATTTATGGATTTATCAAATTTTTCTGATAATGAAGTAGAGCAAGTTGGAAGAGAAATTAGAGAAACAGTTTTAAAGTGGACTGGTATTCCAACAAGTATAGGAATAGCTAAAACTAAAACTTTAAGCAAAGTTGCAAATCATATAGCTAAGAAAAAACAATCAGGTGTTACAAGTTTAATTGGAATAGAAAATCTCGATCCTATTCTTGAAAAAATTGATATTAACGATGTTTGGGGTGTTGGAAGACAGATGACAAAGTTTTATCAAAAAAATGGAATTTATAATGCTAAACAATTAAAAAATAAATCAAACACCTGGATTAAAAAATCCTCAAATGTTCTAAGTTCAAGAACTGCAATGGAACTTAGGGGTGTACCTTGTATTGATTTAGAAAAAACTGCATCAAAAAGAAAAAGCTGTGTAGTATCGAGATCATTTGGAAAAAGAATAGAGAGATTTCAGGAACTTGAAGAAGCTGTTGCTAGTTATTGTTTAAATGCATCAGAAAAGATAAGATCTGAAAACCTTGTTGCAAAAGCAGTTATGGTATTTGTTAGAACAAGTCCATTTCAAAAACAATTTGGTTTTTATTCAAACTCCAGAACTGTTGATTTTCCTATAGCAACTAACAATAGTATAGAGATAGTAAAAAATGCTTTATCTGTCTTAAAAGTAATTTTTAGAAAAGGACATCGTTATCAAAAAGCAGGAGTGATGCTAACTGGATTAACAGATGCTGAAAATAATGAAAACTTATTTTCATCAGCGAAAGATGAGAGAATTAATAGATTAATGAGATCAATTGATAATACAAATTATAGATATGGTAGATCTACACTAAGTCTTGCAAGTGCTGGCGTTAGAAAATCATGGAGCATGAAAAGGGATTATAACTCAAAGATAGATACTGCTGATTTCTATTGTTTGCCGACAATTAGAGCTTAATTAAAAAGGTTTGGGGTTTCCTGGATAGCCGAGATCTTCACAAGTACCCTCTTTATCCTCGTCAGCTGGTTTACAGAGAGCAACACCAATTACACCATGAACTTGAGATTGATTTTTTAGTTGTCCTTTTACTTCGTCACAGCCACTCCATAACTCATCACAGGTATCAGCTTTACCAACGTTAGAATAACGAATAATTGCATCTTTTATTTTTAAACCTTTATCTGTGGCAGCAGTCATATAATTTCTGTACGGTCCAAATTTAAATCTCACACTAGAAGCTCCACCTAATACATCTCCAAAATAACTAGATCTTAACTTTCCATCAATCCATAAATGCAAAAATCCATCTTTTGCCCATTTAGCATTAACTAAAATATTTACCCATTTTCCTTTTAGTGGTTTAAATTTTTGATCAAAATGAACAACATAACCTTCAAAGAAATATTGCTCCCCAACTTCATTTTTAGCGATTCTATAATTAGGACCATTAAATAACCAAATAAATTTATTATTGTTATAGTTGAAACTAGGTCCTACTGCTTTTTCAGGTTTTCCGTAAAGCATCTTAAAATCAAATAAAGAGATATTGTGTTGCTCAGTATCTATTTCATTGGGAATAAAATAAGCAATCCTATACCATTTTGTTTTGCCTTTTTTTGTAGTTTCTTTGTAAGGCTCCATAATTTGAAACCTTTGAGCAAAACCAGGTTTACCCCATCTGACCCAATCATTCTTGTCACCTATGTCTGAATAACTTAAATTAAATTCAATTCCTTTTTCAGAGACACCCATATTATCCTCGAATTTATCAAAAAACTTATACAGACCTTTACGATTAGGTACATTTCTTTTAGTAAAAACCATTTTATTATCTAATTGGGCCTTAAGCACGAAATGTGCAAAATCTTTTTTCTCTTTTTTTTTCATTTTTGTGTGTTGTTTTTCTGCGTATGAAAAATTTGAAAATAAGAACAAACATACAGATAATATTAGTAAAGTTTTTTTCATAATTTTTTATATTAATTTATTTTATAGTATCTATACTTCCAATATTATTTAAAGAATTATTTAATTCCTCCAAATTTTCTCTTCTTCCAATCATTACAACTGATAATCCAAAAACTATAATTAGACCTAATGGAATAGCTGTAACAACACTTATGTAATCAGCCATTAAAATTAGATAAATAGCATAAAATAAAATTGATCGAATAATAACTGTAGATTTAAAAACAGCTATGATTGCTAAAGAATGCTTAATTAAATTTTTAAAACTCATTTTAGAAGGACCAAAATATCTTTTTCCTCTTATAGATGGAGAGGAAGATCTGTCTTTTTCTAATTTTGCCAATGCTCCAGAAAAGCTGCACCAAGTAGATTTATTGTTTATTAATTTCTCAACAGTTGACTTTGGAAGACACGTATAATTTCCAAATTTTATCGAATGACCAGTAAATACATAAGTTATTATTTTATGTAAATGGTAACAAGTTTTAAAAATGAAATTTTCAGATCTTTTTACTCTTTCTCCAACTATTGGTTTTCCTTCGTCATATTTTATGTATTCTAGAAAACTTTTGATTTCTTCAGGTCTATCTTCACCATCCGAGTCCATTGGAATTACATAATCAAATTCTTTATTTTTAAATATATGTTTAAGCCCAGTTGCAATGCATCTTCCATGGCCTTGATTATTTTTAATATTTAAAATTTCAATAGATAATAGGTTTTCTGTATTGGAAATAGAAGTTGGTTTTTCTTCAGTTGATGCATCATTAACAATGACAAGAGAAAATTCTGCATCTATGTCTTTTACAATTGCATTTATTTCTTCAATTAATTTTGAAGCTGATTTCCAGTCATTATAAACTGGTGTCAAAATAGTAATTTTCATTTATTTAACTTGCAAGCAACCTCAGCAAAGAGGCTACAATTCCATGTCCAGACAACTCTATTATTACAACAATAAAGACGATGAAAAGTATGTTTTTATTGAATTTCATATCTACGATCCAACGCAAATCTTATCAATACACATATATTTATCAAATGAATTCAATTTTTGCTTAGTAACAAAGCCTTTCCAAATAGGCCTTGATTTAATGTGATATGATAAATTTCCAGCGGCCCATTCATCTCCAAGCACATATATGATAGGCTCATCATGTTGTTCATGCCATGCCATTTGAACCTTTATAGCTATATCTTTTCCAGGATAATCAGTCCTTTTATCAGTCTGAGATATTGAGACATAACCATACAAAATTGGAGATAATAAAAATAAAAATATAAATCCTATTAAAAAAGAATTTAGTTTCTTAATGTTTATTTGATCTTTCAAAAGATAAATAAATAAAGTTCCTAAGAATAAGTAAAAAGGGGTCATCCACATAGTTCTAATTTTTGATCCGGTTATTAGAGCTGTCATAAAAACCAAAACAATTGGGGCTAAATTGATAAATATTAAAAATAAAAGTTTTTCATCTTTTAAATTTAATTTTTTTGGAATTTTTTTTATTAGTAACCAGACTAAAATTAGAAATGGTATTAAAATACCAATTTGTTTCAATGTGAATATCAATGGATATTTAAGATGATTTATCATCTGTCCTTCATCCAAACCTGCACGAGCAAAACCATACTTGATAGTAATAAAATCGTTGTTGAATAACCAAATTATATGTGGAATTAAAATTACAAAAAATACTTCTAAAGAAACTAAATATTTAAAATCAAATTTTTTAGATTTTTTAAAAAATATCAAATATGCAAACAATAAATCTATTGCTATTAATAAATATATAAAAAGATATTTTGATAAAATACCAAATGCTGCTACAGCTCCTAACAAGATGCAATCATAAAGCTCAATTTTTTTACTAATATATATTTTCCAAGTATAATAAACCGTCAAACACCAAAAAGGTAATTGACAAACATTTACATTAAATTCTGGAGTTGTGAAATTATAGAAGTATATCCCTTCAATAAGAAAAACTGATAACAAACTCAAAGTGCCATCATTAAGAATTTCCTGTGATAATTTAAAAATAATGAAAAAAGACACAACTACAAAAATTTGACTTAAAAAATAATAAGCCCAATCTTGTGGTCCAAATATTTGAAAAAAAACTTCTGGAAAAAACGCACTTAATGGAGGATGTTTGTTAAATCCCCAATCTAAATTACTACCCCAGGCCAAAGCTTCAATTGTATCCAAAGGTAAATTTGAGTTTGTGATAGTTGGAACAACTGTCCATAGAATTAAGTGAGTCGTTACAAAAATATAAAAAATATTATTTATATTTCTTTTGTTTAAGGCCATTTTCATCAATCTATATGAATAAACCGTTCTTGACACTCATTTATTCATGAATATATTCACCAACTCAAAATAGCTAAGCATGGTAAGAATTTCAAAAACTTATACTCCAAAAGAAAAAGAGAAATACATGTGTGCTAAGCATTTAGCATATTTTAAGATGAAATTAATGGAGTGGAAAAAAGATTTAAAGAGATCTAATAATGAGGCGATTTTTCAAGCATCCATGGATGATAATAGTGCATCAGCTGACATAGTTGATCAAGCAAGTTCATACACTGAAAAGAATGTAGAGATGAGAGCTATTAATAGACAAATCAAATTAATTTCTAAAATAGATGGTGCATTAAAGAAAATTCAAGATGGAACTTACGGATTTTGTGAAGAAACTGGTGAACCTATAGGTTTAAAAAGATTAATGGCAAGACCAGTTGCAACTCTTTGCATTGCAGCTCAAGAAAAACACGAAAAAGACGAAAAAGTTTACGCTGACGATTAAGGAAAATCTATTTCAGCATCTTTATTTAGTGCTTTAAACCCTTTTACTACAGCTGGACGTTGAGCAATTTCAACAAACCACCTAGATAGGTTTTCAAAATTATTTAATCCAATATCATGTCTTTTGTGTCTTGCAATCCAAGACCATGTAGCAATATCAGCAATAGAGTATTTATCATTTGCTAAAAACTTACTTTGAGCCAATCTAGCCTCAAGATCTTCATAAATCTTTCTGGTGATTTTGAAGTATCTTTCTTCACCCCACTCACTTTTTCCTTGGTGATAATAATGAAACTGGTGATGTTGACCTATCATTGGACCAACAATAGCCATTTGAGCCATCAACCACTGATTTATATCTAACCTATCTGCTTCCGGATATAGTTTTTTACTTTTCTCGCCCAAATACATAAGTATAACTCCAGACTCGAATACAGTCTTATCATTCTCATGATCTATAATTACAGGAATTTTATTAAAGGGACTTATTTTTTTAAATTCTGGTTTAAATTGATCTCCACTCAAATTAACTTTTGTAAGTTTGTATTTAAAATCAATTTCCTCGAGCATTATGCTAATTTTCCAGCCATTGGGAGTATCAGCAGTAAAGAGCTCTATCATTCTTTTACACCCAATCTATCTTTGATAGTGCTGGATGCAGTTGTAAATTCAAATCTATATTTTTCATCTGGTCTTGCATATTTAAAGCAGCCTCTTGCAGCTAAAGCTCCTTCATGAAAACCTGAAAGTATTAATTTTAATTTGCCTGGATAAGTACAGATATCCCCAATTGCAAATATCCCTTTTTTATTTGTTTCGAAATTTTCAGTATTTACTGGAATTGTTTTTCTGTCTAAATTTAAACCCCACTCAGCAATTGGTCCTAATTGCATTATTAAGCCAAAAAAACCTAAAACATAATCAGCTTTTATAACTTTGCTTTCACCAGACTCACTTTTTATTTCTACACTTTCTAATGAGCCATTTCCTTTGACATCTTTAATTGAGTATTTGGTAATTAAATCGATAGTTTTATTATCACTTAATTCTTTTATTTTTTGAACACTGGCTGGTGCACCTCTGAATTCATCTCTTCTGTGAACAAGAGTTACTTTTGATGAATTAGATAATTCTATAGCCCAATCAAGAGCACTATCTCCACCTCCAAAAATAACTACTGATTTATCTTTAAAAATAGTTTTGTCTTTTATTGAATATAAAACTGATTTTCCGTCATACTTTTCAGCACTTTTAGTTGGGAATTTTCTTGGTTCAAAAGAACCTACGCCACCTGCTATAACAATATTATGTGTTTCAAATTCTTTACCATTTAGTGTTTTAACAAACCATTTATTGTTTTCATTTTTTAATTCTTGAACTCTGTCACTTAAATGAAAGTTAAAATTAAAAGGTTTTATTTGTTCAATTAAATTATTTGTAAGTTCTTCTCCTGTGCATTTAGGAACTGCAGGAATATCATAAATTGGTTTGTCTGGATAAAGCTCAATACATTGTCCTCCAATTTTGTCTAAATTGTCTACAATTTCACATTTTAATCCGATTATTCCTAATTGGTGTGCACAGAATAAACCTGTGGGTCCTGCTCCAATAATAACTACATCTGTTTTAATCATTAAACTTGTTTCTCCGGCATATGTACAGTTAAACCATCTAAATCTTCTGAAACGATTAATTGACAACTTAATCTGCTATTAGATTTAGGTTCAAAGGCTTGATCTAACATATCATCTTCACCCATTTCTTTCTCAGGCAATTTTTTGAACCATTCATCATCGTTAATATATACATGACAAGTTGCACATGACATTCCACCTCCACAATCTGCATCTATGCCTGGGATATCATTTTGTATGGCGCCTTCCATTACACTAAGACCATTAGCAACATCAGCCTCGTGTTCTGTACCATTGAATTCTATATATTTGATTTTTGCCATATTTAATAAATAATTCTTATAAACTAATTTGCGACTGCGGCAAATTTTTGAAATTTAGCATTTTCTATTTTTGGACCAAAAAAAAAGGCAGGTATGTTTTAGCATACCCGCCTCTTTTTAATATTAAAAGCTAATTATCTAGCTCGTGCTCCACCTTGTGAAACTGCTGCTGACCAGATTACTAGACCAAAAGCAATTTTGTTGATGAAGTCTGCTAAGTTGTAAATCACGTTCAATGAGTTAGCGTCTACTCCACCTACTAGGTAACCAAAAATGTAACCTAATGGGTAAATAGCCCAACCGATTGTTACGATCATTCTCATAGCACCCCATGCAGTTGCTAATGGCTTATTTCCAGTTTTAGCTGCAATTTTTCCAGCTTCACCAGAGAATACTTCATATAAGATGTAGATCCATCCAGCCATACCGACTATGAAACCAAGCATAGCATTGATGTAACCTGCTTCTCCTAAGTATCCACCAATTAACATCACAAGCGAACCAATTAATAATCTCCAGAAGATTGCTCCTGGGATTTTCTTAACTGCTGCTAGAATTAAGTAAAACTCGATCATCTGTAATGGTACAGTGATTAACCAATCAATATATCTATATACTGTTGGAGAATCTCCAGTCATTACCCATACATCTCTCATGTACATGTAGTGAATGAATGCAACACCAGTTACAAGACCAGCTACTGTTACTGAAGTTTTCCAGCCTGCTGCAACAGTATTTCTTTCCATGAAGAAGAATACTGTAGCTGCTGCCATACCCATTGCGATTACCCAAAAGGAAATCCCAACGAAGTCGTCAGAAGCTAACATAGCAGTTGCTGCGTTTGCTGCACCAGTAAGACCAAATAAAGCCACTGCTGCTAATGCAAACATTTTAAGTTTTTTCATAAAAAACTCCCTCTCGTTAGTTTTTTTTAGTTTAAATTTAAACTACGGACAAACCACAAAGGTTTCTCCAAAGTTAGGGGCTTAATATCAAATTAAATTAGTTTGTTGAAGACTTTTTGCCGCGTTATAAGTGTTGATTTTACTGACTTTTTAAAATTAAATACAACCTGTTGCATAAATTCAATAGAAAAATGACACCAAATAGCAAATCAAAATGAATAGAAATTACAAAGAAATTTACGACGAATCTCTAAAAAATCCTGAGGAATTTTGGCAGAAAGTTTCTGAAGATGTGTTTTGGTTCAAAAAACCAACTAAGATTTTAAAAAAAAACAACCCTCCTTTCTATAAATGGTTTGAAGATGGTGTAACAAATACATGCTACAACGCCTTAGACCTTCACATTGATCAAGGAAGGGGTGATAAAACTGCTTTAATCTATGACAGCCCAATTACAGGCAATAAATCAAAGTTCACTTTCAAAGAATTAAAAGAAAAAGTTTCAAAATTTGCAGGCGCTTTAGATAAGCAAGGAGTTAAAAAAGGAGATCGAGTAATAATTTATATGCCAATGATACCAGAGGCGGTGGTTGCTATGCTAGCTTGTGGGAGAATTGGAGCAATTCACTCTGTTGTATTCGGTGGTTTTGCTTCAAATGAATTAGCTAGCAGAATTGATGATAGTAAAGCTAAAGTTTTAATCACAGCATCATGTGGTTTTGAGCCTGGAAGAACAGTTGAGTATAGACCGCTTGTAGATGGAGCTTTAAAATTAGCTAAACACCAAATTGAAAAAGTAATTCTATTTCAGAGAAAAGATCACGAAGTAAAATTAAATAAGCCATTAGAAATAAGTTGGGATGAAGCGCTATCTGGAGCTAATGATAAAGATTGTGTTGAGATGGGTGCTAATGATTATGCTTATATCCTTTATACTTCAGGGACCACAGGTATTCCAAAAGGAATAGTTAGAGATATTGGTGGTCACATTGTTGCTCTTAAATGGACAATGAAAAATATTTATAACATTGATCAAGATGATGTATGGTGGTCAGCAAGTGATATTGGATGGATAGTAGGACATTCCTATATTGTTTATGCTCCATTATTCAAAGGTTGTGCAACTCTTTTATTTGAAGGTAAACCTGTGGGTACTCCTGATGCTGGAGTATTTTGGAGAATAATATCAGAATATAAGATTAAGTCTTTATTCACAGCGCCAACTGCATTTAGAGCAATTAAAAAAGAGGATCCAGAAGGTAAGTTTTTTTCTAAATATGATTTAAGTTCATTTGAGTCATTATTTTTAGCAGGTGAGAGAGCAGACCCTGATACTATTAAATGGGCTGAAAATTTACTTAAAGTTCCTGTAATTGACCATTGGTGGCAAACTGAAACTAGTTGGGCGATAAGTTCAAATTGCACTGGAATTGAAATGCAAGAAACAAAATATGGATCCGCCTGCAAAGCAGTTCCAGGTTATGATGTAAAAATAATTAAACCAGATCAAACAATAGCTAAACCAAATGAGATGGGAGATATTGTAGTTAAACTTCCACTTCCTCCAGGTACCTTTCCAACTTTATGGAATGCAGACGAAAGATATAAAGAAAATTATATGTCAAATTATAATGGATACTATCAAACTTACGATGCAGGGCATATTGATGATGATGGATATATTTGGATTATGTCTAGAACAGATGACATAATAAATGTTGCAGGTCATAGACTTTCAACTGGTGCAATAGAAGAAGTTTTGTCTGAACATCAGTCAGTTGCTGAATGTGCAGTGATTGGAATTAAAGATCAGCTGAAAGGACAATTACCAATTGGTTTAATTGCTCTAAAAGCAGGTGTTTCTAAGGATAATGAGACCATTTCAAAAGAGTGTGTGCAAATGGTTAGAGATAAAGTTGGACCTGTTGCAGCTTTTAAAATAGCAATTGTTGTTAAAAGATTACCAAAAACTAGATCTGGAAAAGTTTTAAGAGGAACAATTAGAAAGATTGCTGACAAAGAAGAATATAAAATGCCTGCAACAATTGATGATCCTGCCATCCTTGATGAGATTAAAGAAGACTTAATAAATAGCAGTATTTTAAAATAATGCTTAAGACATACCTTTTTTTAGTAGGAGCAATTATTTGTGAAGTATGTGGAACAATGCTTCTTCCTGTTACTCAAAACTTTACAAAAGTAACACCAACAGTGTTTTTAGCTGTATTTTATTTATCCGCTTTTTATTTACTCACTTTTGTTGTTGATAAATTACCTATTGCGATTGTTTATGGAACATGGAGCGGACTTGGTATTTTTACTATCGCAATCTTGGGATATATTTTTTTTAAACAATCCTTAAGCTGGCAAGCTATATTGGGTATGTTTCTTATTGTTGTTGGAGTAACACTTGTAAATATATATTCGAGTAAAACTATATAACTCAGTCAAAAAGAATTGGTTTTCCAGATGGATCTCCTAAAATTTTATCTTCTTTCATTTTAATATCTCCATTAATAATTGTGTAAACCGGTGAACCTTTAAATTTATAGCCATCAAATGGGCTCCATCCACACTTACTGTGAATATTTTCATTTTTAATTTCAATCGTTCTATTCATATCTATTATTGTAAAATCAGCATCATAATCTTTTTTGATAAAACCTTTATTTTTAATACCAAATACAGAAACTGGGTTTTCACAAAGAAGTTTAATTAACTGATCTAACGTAAGTTTTTTATCATTCACATGATTTAGCATAACGGGTAATAATGTTTGGACGCCAGGCATACCAGATGGTGACTGAGGATATTCTTTTAATTTATTTTCTTTTAAATGTGGTGCATGATCTGAACCAATAGTATCATTATAATTATTTCTAATAGCGTACCACAATCTATCATAATGAGACTTGTCTCTTAAAGGAGGGTTCATCTGTGCAAAGGTACCAAGTTTATCATAACAATCAGGTGCATATATTGTCAAATGCTGTGGAGTAATTTCAAAAGTTATATTCCCTTTATTTTGAGAAAGGAAATCTACTTCTTCTTTTGTAGTAACGTGCAAAATGTGTGCTTTCTTATTAAGTCTTTTCGCAATCCTTACAATTCTTCTTGTAGATGACATTGCACATTCTTCATTTCTCCATACAGGATGTGTATGGACATTGCCTTTTTCAATTAATTTTTTTCTTAAATTAATTATTTCTTCATCCTCAGAATGTACTGCAACTATTTTTGAAGTATTTTGGAAAACTTTTTCTATATCTTCTTCTTTATCAACTAAAAGATTTCCAGTTGAAGATCCTGCAAAAAGTTTTACTCCACAACAACCATCTAAGCCTTTTAGCTTTGCCAAATCTGAGGAATTATCTGGAGTTGCTCCAAAGTAAAATGCGTAATTTGAATACATCCTATTTTTGGCAAGATTTAACTTGTTATTAAATTCTTTAATATTTGCAGTTGGAGGATTTGTGTTTGGCATCTCAAAAACACTTGTAATACCACCAGCAATAGCTGCCTTACTTCCAGTATGTAAGTCTTCTGCATTTGTAGACCCGGGCTCCCTAAAGTGAACCTGGGTATCCATGCAACCAGGTAAAACTAATAAATTACTTGCATCAATAGTTTCTTTGCTTTGCTCGTCACTTAAATCACCAATAGTTGATATTTTTCCATTCTGGATACCAATATTAGTCTTAGTGAGTTTTCCATCAATATAACACTCTCCATTTTGTATAATAAGATCTAACATTTTGAAAATTTGTTACTATATTATTCTTAAGTATCTATCAATAATGAAAAAAAATAATGTTTATATCTTAGAGGACAGAGGACTTTTATATGTCTCAGGTGAAGACTGTAAAGAATTTTTACAAAATATTGTTACAAATAATGTCAACAATGTAGATGAAAAAAATTCATGTTATTCTGCTTTACTTACTCCACAGGGAAAATATTTGTATGACTTCAATATATTAAAACATAAGTCTGGATATTTTTTAGATTGTGAGAAAAAAAATATTGATAATTTATTTAAACAATTAAATTTATATAAACTTAGATCAAAAGTAGAAATTTTAAATTTAAGTAATGAATTTGTAATTGCAGTTATTAGTAAAGAAAGATTTTTGGATATGGAAAATTCAAGTTCTATCGCTGGATGTACGATTAAATTTAGAGAGGATAGTATTTTTTTAGATCCTAGAAATATAGAGCTTGGAGCAAGAATAGTTTCCAATTTAGAAAAATTATATTTGTCATTAAAAAAACTTGGCCTTCAAAGTGCAGATAAAAATGAATATTACAAATTAAGTCATGAAATTGGTATTCCGCAAAATAATACAGAAAAGCTTCAAAATAAACTTTTCGGCATCGAGTGTAACTTTGATGAATTAAATGCAATAGATTTTAAAAAAGGCTGTTACGTAGGTCAAGAAAATACTGCTAGAATTAAATTAAAAGATAAATTAAACAAACGTCTTTTACCAATTGAAGTGATAGAGGGTGATTTAGAGAATGATATTATAACAACTGAGAAAGATGAAATAGGGAAAGTATTAATAAATGATAATTATCCCTACGCTCTTGTCAAATTTAAAAATGAAAAATTTGATTTTAGCAAAACATTTAATTGTGGTTCTGCTAAAATTAAAATCAGGAAACCTGATTGGCTACAAACTACTTAATAAATTTAGATAAATCTGGTTTAAAATAATTTGGACCTTTCATAACTTTACCCTGATCATTAAAAATAGGTTTTCCGTCTTTTCCTAACTTACTCATATTAGAATTTTGGACCTCTTCAAAACATGCATCTAGATTAATACCAAATGCATGTCCAGCACCATAAGTAACATACAATATATCCGTTAAAGCATCTGCTACCTCTAAAAGATCATTATTGTCTAAAGCCTGTTTGAACTCATCTAGCTCCTCTTTAATTAAATTATATCTTAGCTGATTTATTTTGGGAGAGCTGAATGAAGGTGATGACTTTATCTCTTGCCCAAAAGTCTCCATAAAATTTTTTACTTTTTGAAAATTTGTCATTTTACTCCTGTAAGATTAATAAAAACTAGTATATAAATTATTTAGTTATTTATTCAAATAAATGAAAACAAGAAAAGAATATGACAGCATTGGTGGAATAAAAGTTCCAAATGATAAATATTGGGGCGCCTCGACACAAAGATCAAAAAAATTTTTTAATATAGGTAAAATATTCGTACCATCATCAATAATTAGATCAATTGCAATTATCAAAAGAAGTGCTGCGATAGTTCATATGAAAGACCAATTAATACCCTCTACTGTTGCTAAAGCCATTATAAAAGCTTCAAATGAGGTTATTAATGGAAAAATGAGAGATAATTTTCCATTAAAAGTATGGCAAACTGGTTCTGGAACACAAACTAATATGAACGTAAATGAAGTGATTGCAAACAGGGCAATAGAAATTTTAAAAGGTAAAAAAGGATCTAAAAAACCAGTACACCCAAATGATCATGTAAATAAATCTCAATCAACAAATGATGTTTTTCCAACAGCGATGCATATTTCCGTTGCAACAGAAACAATAGAAAAACTTTTGCCAAGTCTAAAATTACTGGAAAATTTACTAAAAAAAAAAAGTCTGGAATTTAAAAAAATTGTAAAAATTGGAAGGACGCATCTTCAAGATGCAACCCCATTATCGCTCGGTCAAGAATTTTCTGGTTATAAAGAGCAGATAAAGAAGAGTATAGATAGAATTGAATATTGTCTAAATGATATTTATTACTTGGCGCAAGGAGGAACTGCCGTTGGAACAGGAATAAATTCAAAAAGGAATTTTGATAAGAAAATTGTTAATGAAATTAAAAAATTTTGTAAAATAAGTTTTAAACCAGCTCCAAATAAATTTTCAGAGTTAGCGGCACATGATGCTGTAGTGAATTTTTCTGGATCTCTAAACTCGTGCGCAGTAGCATTAATGAAAATTTCTAATGATTTAAGATTTTTAGGATCTGGACCAAGGGCTGGTTATGGAGAGCTTTTACTTCCAGAAAATGAGCCAGGATCTTCAATAATGCCAGGCAAGGTTAACCCCACACAATGTGAAGCAGTTACAATGGTTTGTGCTAAGGTAATTGGAAATCATACTGGAATAACTGTTGCAGGGAGTCATGGACATTTTGAATTAAATGTATTCAAACCATTAATCGCTTATAACATTTTGCAATCAATAGATATTATGGCAGATAGTGTAAAAAATTTTAGCTTGTATTGTGTAAAAGGAATTAAGGCCAACAAAAAAAAAATTAAAGAACATTTAGACAATTCATTAATGCTCGTGACTGCATTGGCTCCTAAAATTGGCTATGATAATGCTGCAAAAATAGCAAAGAGAGCTTTAAAAAATAATACAAGACTAAAAGATGAGGCCATTAAATCAGGTCTGGTTACCGAAAAAGAATATGATTTTATTGTAAACCCATTAAAAATGATTAATCCAAACTAATCTATCAGTTTTCTTACGATTGCTCTTAAATTTTGAATATTTTTTACTACAAATTTTTCTTCTAATTTTTCATTTTTTTTTAGATTACTTATTATAACATTTGAAATAATAAAATCATTTTCTCCAATATTTTTCTCTAGATCAAAAAATATATCTTTTATATTTTTAATTTTTTTTGATCCGATTTGAAAAGTTTTTGCAAATTCAATATGATTTTTAATTTTTAAATGGTTTTTCGATAAAAATATTTTTTCATCTTGTTTTTCAATAAAACTAATTTTAGTGTTTATCTCTCCAATTTTATCCAATTTAAAATTTGCCTTTTCTAAATTTATTACTTTTTCATTAACGAAAAAATCTATTTGGCCATTTTTTATAAGTCTATTATCAAGGTCTCTAAATTTTATTTTTAATTTACCATTTATATTACCTAGAAAGTTTTTATCATATGCTAATAAATTTAATAAAATATTGTCAATAATATTTTCTACTTTTTTTTTTTTAATTGTTAATTCTATATCTGAATAAAATGGTTTAAGTTGAATAACACTATCAATATTAAAATTTGTATTTTTCTTATTTGGTGAAGAAATATAGATTTTATCATCATAAAAATTTATTTTGTATAATAATTTATCTTGCAAATAATCAACTTCCATCTGAACACTAAAATTATTTTTCTCAAATTCAAATATATTTTTAATTTCAATAGGTGGATTAAATAAATTTATGTTATGTGTACTTATATTTGGAGTTTGATAACTTCTTTTCCAATCTGAAAAAAAACTTAATCCAAAAATTTTACCTTCAATTATAAAATTTTTAATT
Organism: uncultured Pelagibacteraceae bacterium; assembly: GCA_902559605.1. GTDB lineage: Bacteria > Pseudomonadota > Alphaproteobacteria > Pelagibacterales > Pelagibacteraceae > Pelagibacter. The sequence continues at coordinate 29,015 of CACEIC010000001.1, forward strand.
TTAGTTTTATTATAAATATTATAATTAACTTTTTTCATTGGAGAAATTAAGATTACTTCACCATTTGAATTTCTTATAAAAAGTTTGCAATTTATTAGAACTATTTTCTTATTAATTTTTTCATATAAATGTTTTCTTATTTTTTTTAGATCAGATAATTTAAGTTCAAGATTCGCATTTGAAATTTCAGCCGATATAAAATTATTAAATGACCTTAAATATACATCTCTCAAAGAAATATATATTTTTAAATCTGTTGTAACTATTAAATCGTTACTCTTAACTTTTTTCTCCAAATTAAGTGTGGCATTTTCTACTGATAAATGTGGTTTAGGAAAGGGTTTATAGGAAATTTTTCCAGATGAATTTAAATGTATTTTAAAATTTTTATAAAAATTTTTTTCTATTTTTGCAACTTTGCTTTCATAATTAAATAAAACTGGTAAAGATAAAATAGTTAAGGATGAAAAAGTTACAGTAATGGCTAATAAAATTAGTGAAAAAGTTATTTTATTTTGCTTTATTTTATTCATCAAATATCAAGGCTTATACAGTAGATATATATGTTAAATAAAGATTATTTGATAAATTTAAACGAAAAGCAACAAGAAGCAGTAATGCATCTTAATGGTCCTTTATTGATTGTCGCTGGGGCGGGATCGGGTAAGACAAAGGTTTTAACATCAAGAATTACTCACATAATTAAGACTCACAAGGCTTTTTCTAGTCAGATACTTGCGGTTACTTTTACTAATAAAGCAGCTAAAGAAATGCAGTTAAGAGTATCAAAACTTCTTAGAAAAGAGGCTACAGGATTACCATGGCTAGGTACATTTCATTCAATCAGTGCAAAAATTTTGAGAAAACATGCTGAGGCAGTTGGTTTAAAATCAAATTTTACAATTATAGATCAGGATGATCAATCAAGATTAATTAAAAATATTTGTAAGGCAGAAAATATAGATATAAAAAAAATATCGCCGAAGTATATTTTAGCAGTTATTGATAGATGGAAGAATAAAGGTTTATATCCAGATGATGTAATTTTAAAAAAAAAAGAAACCCTTGAAAAAAACTTTTTAAGTATTTATAAAATTTATCAGCAAAAGCTAATAGATTTAAATTCAGCGGATTTCAGTGATCTCATTTTGCACACTGTAAAGATTTTTAAAAAATTCAAAGAAATTGCATTACTATATTCAAAAAAATTTAAATATATTTTAGTTGATGAATATCAAGATACAAATTTTATTCAAAGCGAATGGCTTAAATATCTATCAGCATCTAACTTGAACATTTGTTGTGTTGGGGATGATGATCAATCAATTTACAGTTGGAGAGGTGCAGAAATTAAAAATTTTTTAGAGTTTGATAAAATGTATGCAAACACTAAAATAATAAGATTAGAAAAAAATTATAGGTCTACTCAGAATATTTTAAATGTTGCATCAAAACTTATTGAAAATAATCACAAAAGAGTAGGCAAAACTTTGTATACTAATCAAGAGGATGGTGAGCTTGTTACTTTAGATTGTTTTAGGAACGTTAAAGATGAAGCTACTGATATAAGTTCAACAATTGAAGATTATAGAAAAAATATTTCTTTAAATCAGGTTGCTATTTTGGTTAGAGCAATTTTCCAAACAAGAGAATTTGAGGAGAGATTTTTAAAAGTTGGAATTCCTTATAGAATTATTGGTGGAATTAAATTTTATGAAAGAGCAGAAATAAAAGATTGTATTGCATATTTAAGATGTATTCATCAATCAAAAGACGACTTATCTTTCGAAAGAATAATCAATGTACCTAAAAGATCTATTGGTGACACAACGATTAAAAATATTTCTGAATTTGCAAAATATAATAAATGCTCATTAGAAATTGCTTCAAAAAAATTAATTGATCAAAACAAAGTTAAGCCAAAAACTAAGGTGGGTTTAGTTTCCCTATTAAACCTATTAGAAAAATGGAGATATGACTTAAAGAAAAAAATAAATCATAATAAGCTTTTACAAATAGTTTTAGATGAGTCTGGATACAGTGAAATGTTGAAAAATAAAAAGGATTTAGAAAATGAGAATAGGCTTGAGAATATAAAAGAATTACTAAATGCAATGAAAGAATTTGACACTTTAGAAAGTTTTCTAGAGCATGTGTCATTGGCAACTTCACTTGATCAGGACTGGGAAAGTGAGAAAGTAAATTTAATGACTTTACATGCATCGAAGGGGCTAGAATTTGATATAGTTTATTTACCTGGTTGGGAGGAAGGCTTGTTTCCTCATCAAAAAAGTATTGAGGAAAAAGGAGAAAATGGATTAGAAGAAGAGAGAAGACTAGCCTATGTGGGTATTACACGAGCAAAGAAAATCGCGAAGATTTCTTTTTCAATGAACAGATTTTATCAGGGTGATTGGATTGATAGTATTGCATCAAGATTTATAGATGAATTGCCAGATGAATATTTAAAGAAAAATAATAGCTTTACAAATAAAGATGAAGATGATTTTGAATTTAATCAAGACATAGATTTTGATAGTGAAATAAGAAGCCCTGGATGGTTAAGATATCAAAAAAAGTTGAAATGATAAAAAAAATAAAAAAATTTATATCTGATAATGATTTGGATGGTTACATCATTCCAAAGAACGACAATTACTTTACCGAATATTCAAAAATAAATAATTTAGTAAAAGTAACAAATTTTACGGGTTCAGCAGGTTTTGCTATAATTTTAAAAAATGTAAATTATTTATTTGTTGACGGAAGATATACTCTGCAAGCAAAAAACCAATCTGGCAAAAATTTTTATATATTGCAAATACCACATAAATGGCCAAAAGACTTAAAAGAAATACAAAATAGAATAATAGGATTTGATCCAAAATTATTTAATGAAGAGACGCTAAGTAAATATTTTGAAAGTAAATGCAATTTAGCACCAATCCATTTTGACTTTAAAAACAAAAAAAATCAAAAAATAAATAAATTTTTTTTATTAAATAAAAATGTTGTTGGTGAAAGTTGGTCTAAAAAATTAAAAAAAATAAAAAAATATATGCTTAGAAATAAAATAAATTATTTTTATATTAGTGCTAGCGAAAATGTTAATTGGCTTTTAAACATCAGGGGTAAAGATTTACCGAATAGTCCTATAGCTAACTGTAAACTAATCATTTCTGATAATAATAAATTATATTTTTTTACAGATTTAAGAAAAATTTCTTACTCATTTAAAAAAAAATTTAAAAATATAATTTTTCTTGATGAAAAAAAATTTTTTAAAATAATATCTAAACTAAGAGAAGGAAATTTTTGTATCGATGAAAAAACTTGCTCTATATTTGAAAAACAAATAATTAAAAGCAAGTTTAAAATAGTGAAGAATTTAGATCCAATATACGATTTAAAATCTGTAAAAAACAAAACAGAAATAAATAATACCATTAATGCTCATATAGAGGACGGAGTAGCGGTAACAAAATTTTTATATTGGTTTAAAAAAAATAAAAAAGTATTAACAGAAAAAAAAATTGAGCAAAAGTTGGAAAAAATTAGAAGAAAATCAAAAAATTATTTATATCCTAGTTTTGATACAATAGCTGGGTCAGGGCCAAATGGGTCTATAATTCATTACAAATCAAACAATAGCACTAACAGACATCTTAAGAAAAATGATATTTTATTAATTGATTCAGGGGGTCAGTACAAATGGGGGACAACTGATATTACTAGAACAGTTTGTTGTGGAAAAGTATCAAATGTAATTAAAACAAATTATACAAGAGTTCTAAAAGGACATATTGGAGTAATAGAATGTGATCTCAAAAAAAAATTTAATGGACATTTAGTCGATAATTTAGCAAGAAAATATCTAAAAAGAGTGGGTTTAGATTATTCCCATGGTACAGGACATGGAGTGGGTTTTTTTTTAAATGTTCATGAAGGTCCTCAAGCAATTTCCAAGTATAATACAATAAAATTTAAAAAAGGAATGATAGTGAGTAATGAACCTGGGTATTATGTAAAAAATGAATATGGAATAAGAATTGAAAATTTAATTTATGTTGATGAAGTTAAAAAAAAATTGATTTTTAAAAATTTGACATATGCTCCCATAGATTTAGAGTTGGTAAATTTTAAAATGCTTAGTAAAAATGAAAAGAATTACTTATTTAAATATCATTTAGATATTTACTCAAAAATCTCAAAATATTTAACTAAGCCTGAAAAAAGGTGGTTAATTAATTTTATTAAGTAATTTTAATAAGTCATTCTTAGATATTATTTCAATTTTCAAAACTTTTGCTTGCTCTAATTTTCTTTTTGTAGGTTTTTCTCCTATTACCAAATAATCAAGGTTTTTACTTATATTGCTTACGGTTGTTCCAGAATTATTTTCGATTAAGGATTTTGCTTCAGCTCTACTGATACCATCTAGCTTTCCAGTAAACATGAAAGTCTTATTTTTTAAAATTCCATTTTTTATTAAACTTGCACTTTGAATATTTAATATATCTTCCAACTCAATTAAAATTCCTAAATTTGATTGCTCTGAGAAAAAAGTTTTTAATGAATTTATCTGTGTTTCACCAATTCCATCTATATTAATAAATTTTTCAAATTTTTTTTTTTTAACAATTTCAATAAATGTTGAGATATTTTTAACATTATCACTTATTAATTTTGCATTTTCTATACCTATGTGTCTTATTCCGATAGAATATATAAATCTTTGTAAACTAGTATTCCTTGATTTTTCAATTGAACTTTTTAAATTTTTTACAGATAATTCTCCCCAACCCTCAAGATTTTTTATAAAATTAAAATCGAGTTTAAAAATATCCTGTGGCTTTTTAAGTAATTTTAAATTCCAAAATTTCTCAATAACTCTTTTGCCTAACCCATCAATATTGAGAGCTTCTTTAGAAATAAAATGTTTTATTTTTTCAATAGCTATTCTTTCACATCCAAAACCTTCATTTGTACACCTCCTAACAGCGTCAAATTTTTTAGTAGTTCTATTAAATTCTTTAATTGTACTTGATCCACAAGATGGGCATTTTGTAGGGAATTTAAAGGGTTTTGAGCTATTATTCCTTTTAGATATGTCAACTTCTATAACATGAGGAATTACATCACCTGCTCTCTCTATTTTTACTATATCTCCTGTTCTGATATCTTTTCTTAATATTTCATCTTCGTTATGAAGAGTTGCATTTGAAACTACAACTCCACCAATATTGACAGGTTCAACTTTTGCAACTGGAGTCAAAGCACCTGTTCTTCCAATTTGGATTTCAATGTTATTTATTTTAGTAAAAGCACTATCAGCAGAAAATTTGTGTGCTATTGCCCACCTTGGTGCATTTGAAGTAAAGCCAAGTCTTTTTTGCAAATCAAATTCGTTCACTTTATATACAAGACCATCTAAATCATAGTCCAAATTGTATCTTTTATTCTCAAATTTTTTATGAAAATTTATTAATGCTTCAATACCAGTAATAACTTTGTTATCTTTGTTTATCTTGAATCCCCATTTTTTTAAATTAATTAAAAAGTCAGATTGATATTTAAGAAAATTATTTTCAAAATATCCAAAAGTGTAAGCTATGAAATTAAGTGGAATTTTTTTTGTTTCGCTTGGATCTTTTTGTCTTAAGGATCCAGAAGCTGCATTTCTAGGATTAGCAAACTTATCTTTAATATTAATAAAATCTTTTTTTTTTATGAAAACTTCTCCTCTGATTTCTATTTCGTTTGGAAAATCCTTATGTTTTACTTCTAAAGGAATATCTTTTATTGTTTTAAGATTTTCAGTTATAATTTCTCCAGTTCTTCCATCTCCCCTGGATACACCATATTTCAATTTTTTATTTATATATGTTAATGATGCTGAAATTCCATCTATTTTAGGTTCAACACTATAATTAAATTTAATTCTTTCATTCAAATAATTAAATATTTTTTTTTCAAAATTTTTTAAGTCCTCTTGATCAAAGGCGTTTGATAAAGACATCATTGGTGTTTTATGTTCAAATTTTTCAAAATTCTTTGATGGTATAAAACCAATATTTTTACTTGGAGAATTTTTGTTTTTCAAGTAAGGAAATTTATTTTCTAACTCAATTATTTCTTTTTTTAATTTATCATATTGTGAGTCGGAAATAGATGGACTACTTTTATCATAATATAATTTATTATGTTTAGTTAATTCCTTGATTTTTAAGTCATATTTGATTTTATTTTTATCCATGACCATCAATTAATTATTTAAACATTTTTTTAAATTTTGTTAGAAGATTATCTTTTTGATTTTTATTACTTATTTTTTTAATTTTATAATCCTTGTTTACTATTCTATAACTTGCCTCGTACCACATACTCGATTTATAATTATAGCCTAATAATAATGCATATTTTTCAGCTTCATTTTCTAATCCAATTTTATAGTTCAATTCTACAAGTCTATGAAGAGCTTCCTCAACAAATATAGTAGTGTCATAGTCGCTTATCACCTTTTGAAATCTTTTTATCGCAGGGATCCACTTTTCCCTTTCAACATAATATCTCGCTAAATACATTTCTTTAGATGCCATGACCTCAGTAATATAATCTAATTTATATTTTGAATCTTTTGCATAATCTGTATCAGGATAATTTTTTATAACAGTTTCTAAATACTTTTTTGCCAACAAAATTTCTTTCAAATCTTTTTTTTCATCAACGATTTGATCATAATGGCACAAAGCTAACAGATAATAAGCATAATCAGTTTGTGGATGATTTTTATACTTTACTAAAAAACGTTCCAAGTCATTAATTGCATAATTATAATATCCTTGGGAAAAATATCCATATGCTGACATTAAAACGGCTCTCGGAGCCCAAATTGATTGTGGAAATAATAATTCTGCTTCACTAAACTTTCTTCCAGCATAAATAACATCTCCTTTTTCAAATTCTTCCATTCCTTGTTTATAAACTTCGATCATTTGCGTCTCTAAATTTTTTTCTTTTAGAGTAGATTTTTGATCTACTTTTTTCGAACATGAAAAAATTAAAATGAAAATTATAAGATAAATTAAATTAAATTTAGAAATCATATAATATTTTTACCAGATTAATTATAAAATTGTAACTTTTAAGCTATGGACTTTAAGTTATGATAGTTTGCAAAAGTGTGTGGTAATTGTTTTCCTTTGATTTCTATCAAAGAGAAATTTTCTTGATCATTAAATATTTTTCTCAATAATTGGTTTGTTAATTTATGGCCTCCTTGCGAGCATTTAATACTACCAATAATCTTGTATCCAGACAAAAATAAATCTCCCATGCAATCAAGAATTTTATGATTTACAAATTCTGATTTATTTCTCAATCCATTTTCATTTAAAATTTTATTACCTTTAATTACAATTGCATTTTCTAAACTTCCACCTTTTCCAAGATTCATTTTTTTTAATTTTTCTATATCTTCGAATAAACAAAAAGTTCTTGAGTCATATATATCGTTTAAATTATCTTCAAATACATTGATTTTATTTTTTTGCGTTCCAATTAACTCATTATTATATTTAATTTCAAATTCTATATCTCCTGATACATTAGATTTATCTATCGATATAAATTTCTCACCTTCTGAAAATGTAATTTTTTTATTTATTTTAATAATTTTAATCGGCTGATCGCTAAATTTAAGTCCTACACTATTAATTTTATTTATAAAGATTTTTGCAGAACCGTCCATAATCGGAACTTCATCAGAATCTATCTCAATAATTGCATTATCAATTCCAACGCCATATAATGCTCCCATTAAATGTTCAATCGTGGAAACTTTTGTCCCATGCTCATTAGAAATTGTTGTACATAAAGTTGTATCTACAACATTTGCATAATTTGGGTAAACTATATTGTTATTTTGCAAATCTATTCTTTTAAACGTTATCCCAGTATTAGGAGAAGTTGGAATAATACTTATATTTGCTTTTTTACCTGTATGTATACCAATACCTTGAAAAGAGATTTTTTTAGATATAGTTTTTTGACAAAGAATAGACACCAATAGTGTATACACAAAGTTAACACACGGAAGTACTCAAGAAATATTACAGGAAAATACAATCATTTACTAAAAAAATTAAAAAATGTTTCAAATATCCCTTGTTTTTTAACAATTATTGTTGGTATTTCGGAATTGATTATTTGATTTTTAAGACCACATTTACAGATTTGAACATCTGTCTCAGTATAAAAATTTATTGAATTGAATCCAAATCTATCATTTAAATAAAAAGAATTATTATTAAATATTTTAGATCCTTCGCCAATTAGTAATAATTCTGAATCTACGGTATTATACTTACGACTATTAGCTTTTGCTTTTTTAAAGGTTAAATCTATAATTTCTTGAACTCTGTATAAGATGACTTTTTTTAGTAAATCAACCGAAATATTTTGTTTTATAATTTCATGAAATGTTATGGAATTTTCCGAGTCATTATTTTCATACGAAAACTCGGTATCAGTTTTACTAAATAATTTTTTTAATTCTTCTGCGTTAATTTCTGAAATTTTAAAAATTTGTGAAATATCTTTTGTTATATGGAAACCGCCAATTGGAATCGTTTCGATAAATTTCAATTTCCTATTCTCAAAAAAAATAAATGATGATCTTCTCCATCCTATATCTAAAAAAGAAATTTTATTTTGATTTAATTTTTCTACATAAGATTGTGATTTTATATAAGATGTACAAAAGATATTTAAAATATTAAGGTTATTTTTTATAAATCCATCTCTTATTTTCTTTATTAATATTTTAGGAAAACATATTATTTTAAAATCAACTTTTAGATTATTAGAGATCAATTTTTCTGTTGGAATTTCATAAAAAACTTTTTTGTTGTCGATTATACACTTATCCATAATTATCTGAGATAAATAATATTTATCATAATTTAAAGCAACAATTTGATTTAATTCTAATATTAAGGATTTATATAATTTATTAATTTTTAAACTTTTATCTAAATTTTTTGTTAATGATATTCCTACAACAAATAACTCTTCAGAATCTAAAGTTAATATAACATCTTCGATATGATAAGAAATTTTTTTTTCAGCAATTTTTACAATTTTATTTACTGCTTCAAAATGGTTCTCAAAATCATTATTTATGTATACATTTATTGAGTTCGAAAATTTTTCATTTAAATTAATATCAAAAGTAGAAAATCGAATTTTTGAAGATCCAAAATCAATAATATTAAAAAAATTTTTTTTACTCATTTTTTAGAATTAATCTATTTTCAACTCTTAAATCAATAATCGTATCTGATGCGATCTTATTACTTATTTTGAATTCTCTAAATAACTCTATTGCTTTAGAATAATTTTTATTCGGTAATTGAACTATAATATTATTTTTAAAATATAGATCCCATCTTTTATTCTTATGGAAATAATATCTATTTATATGACTCAGGTTAACTTTTTGTTTTAAAAGTTCTTTCTGAAGAAGAATAAATTCATCTGGATTAAATTTTCCAAAAATGACTGGTAATTTTTTTTTGTTAATAATATCTTTTTCAAATATAAATTTTCCATTTAATCCTACAAAATGTTTTTTTTGATCTATGTATGTAATACCTATTAAACTAGTTTCTTGGGTTATTATATTAATTGTTGAAGGATATTTTTTTTTGATATTTATGTTTTCAATAAAGTTGAGTTTATCTAGTCTTTCTATAAGAAAATTTTTGTTTACAAAAAAAATATTTTCACCTTTTAAAAAACTAGTATTTGATAAAATATTTTCACTAATTTCTTTTTTAACATTTTCAACTTCTACTTCTCTAACCTTAAAAACATTTTTCAAATTACTTATTAAATTATTATTAAAGATTGTTGATATAAATAAAAATGAAACCAAATAAAAATATATTTTTTTTTTATTTATTGATTGAAGCATCTTTCAAAATTTTTTTTATCAAATTTTTGAAAGTAATGTTATTAAAATTTGCTATTTCAGGCACTAGTGAGAGTGAGGTCATTCCTGGTTGTGTATTAGTTTCTAGTAAATAAAAGGAGTTTTTATAATACCTAAAATCTGATCGTGTAACCCCTCTACAATTTAAAATTTTATGTGCTTTTAGAGCAATTTTTGTTAATTCCTGATATTTTCTTTTTGAAATTTCCACAGGAATTATATGCTCCGTTCTTGCTTTTGGGTTATATTTTGCTTGATAATCATAAAATTTTCTAGTTGGTCTAAGCTCAATGGCTCCGAGCACTTTATTTTCTAAAATTGCAACTTGTATTTCTCTCCCAGGTATATATTTTTCCAATAAAACCTCTCCATATTCATTTAGTTTTGTAAGAGTTTTCAAAATATTATTTTTGTTACATATAAAAACATTTACACTAGAGCCTTCATTAAGAGGTTTTACAACTAGAGGAAAGCCAATTTTTTTTTGCAAATTATTAATTAATTTTAACTTGTTTATATTATTTCTATAAGAGAATTTAAGATACTTAGGCGTCAAAATTTTATTTTTAATAAAAATTTTTTTTGACAGCTCCTTATCTATTGCTAAAGAAGACGATAATACGCCTGAATGAGTATATTTTACTTTTTCGGACTCTAAAATTGCTTGAATATAGCCATCTTCTCCATATCTGCCATGCAATAAATTTAATACTATATTTGGATTAAAGTTTCTTAATACTTTAACAAATTTACCATCAGGATTTACTACCTTAATTTTATATTTTCTATCTTTATTTAATTCTGAATAAACGCTTTTTGCAGTTTTTATACTAACTTCTTTTTCTTTTGAATATCCACCCGCCAAAATTAGAATTTTTTTCATTATTCTATAATTTTGATTTCTAAATTAATATTAATCCCGGTTTTATCTTTAACATTTTTTTTTACAAAGTTTATTAAAGAGTTCATTTCTTCAAATGACGCATTTTTTTTATTAATAAAAAAATTTGAGTGTTTTTTTGATATACTGGCATCTCCAAAATTTATATTTTCTGGAACTGATTCTTTTATTAGTTCCCAAGCCTTTTTTGTTGTTTGATCAATTGGGTTTTTAAAAGTACTACCCCCAGTCTTAATTTTTGAGGGTTGAGAATTATTTTTTTTTATCGCAAATTCTTCCATCAAATTTTTTATTTTACTTTTACTTAATAAATCACCTTTAAAAGTAGCACTTAAAAAAATTAAATTTTCGTTTAATTCTATTTTTCTATAATGAAATTTAATTTTGTTAGATGGTATAACTTTTATATTTCCCTTTGTATCAATACATTGTAGAGAGATTAATTTGTCTTTAAACTCTGTCCCAAAACATCCAGAATTCATTTGAAGACCCCCTCCAACCGAACCAGGAATGCAGTACATAAATTCAAAACCACTTATTCCATTCTCTAGTGCAAATTCTGAAAGTTTTTTTTGTGAGCAAGCTGAGCCTGCTATTATCGTGTCTGGTTTTAATTTTGATAATGTACTAAAATTGTGGCTAAGTTTGATTATTACTCCTTCATAAGTATTATCTTTAAATAACACATTTGAACCCATTCCTAATATAAACATTTTTCCTCTATTATTATACAGTTTTAGGAATTCTTTTAATTCTATTAAATTTTTTGGTTTAAAAAATATTTTTGATTTGCCTCCTATATTAAACCAATTGAATTTTTTGATATCAGTATTAAAAAACAGATCTGCGTTATTTTTATTTTTAAAATCTTCAATATCTTTTAATTCCATATCAATTAAGATTTCTTACCCAATTTGTTATAGATCCTGCGCCCATAGCAATAAAAATTTTATTTCCAAAGGCAATGTTTTTAGTAATTTTTTTTAAATCTATTTCATTTTTAAGCATTATCAAATTAACTTTAGAATTTTTTGCAATTAATTTTGCAAATGAAGTATATGAGAATCCTAACTTTATAGTTTCGCTAGCCTTATAAATTGGACAAAGTAAAACTGTGTTTGCATTTTTAAAACATTTAGAAAATTCAATTTTTAAATTTTTTACTCTTGAAATTCTATGTGGTTGGAAAATACAAACTATTTCCTCTTTATTATATACTTTACTGACACCATCTAACACTGATGAAATTTCAGTTGGATGATGAGCGTAGTCGTCGAAAAATGGCACTTTATTAATTTCAAATAAGAAATTAAATCTTCTCTGGACTCCATTAAAGTTTTTGAGACCTAATTTAATTATTTTATCTGATACACCAATTGAAAAAGCTACTGCCAATGCAGATGTTGCATTTTTTATATTATGCAAACCTAACAAAGGTATTGAAATATTTTTTATAATTTTTGTTTTGCCTGGTATTTTTATTTTAATATTAAATTTTGAATAATCTTTATTCTGAATTATATTGAAAATATGAAAATTCGATTTCTTATTTAAACCAAATGTATAGTAATTGTTATTTTTAATTTTTGGTAAAATATTTTTTACATTTTTGTCATCTAAACACAGAAAAGCCTTTCCGAAAGAAGGTGTTTTATCAATAAATTCTATGAATTTATTTTTTAAATTTTTCATAGTTCTGTAATAATCCAAGTGTTCATTGTCAATGTTAGTTATTATTGAATAATTAAAAGGTATTTGAAGAAAACTTCCATCTGATTCATCTGATTCAACTAAACTCCAGTCGCTTTTTCCTAATTTTGCCGAACTTCCTATTGAATTCAAAACACCTCCGTTGATTATTGTGGGATCTAATTTTGCGTAGTTCATAATGTTTGACAAAATTGATGTTGTAGTTGTTTTGCCGTGTGATCCTGTCACAACAATATTTTTCATTAAAGAAACTATATGACCTAACAATTCTCCTCTCTTATATATCGGTAAGTTTAACTTTTTAGCATGCCTTAATTCTGGATTTGATTTTTTTATAGCTGACGAAACTACTAATACGGTGCAATTTTTTATATTTTGCTTATTATGATTTAAATGAATTGGAATTTTTCTTTTTCTTAGTAAATTAAGATTTTTATTATCCGATTTGTCACTTCCTTGTATTTTAAAGCCTAAACTATCCATTATTAATGCTAAACCACTCATACCAATGCCACCAATGCCAACAAAATGAATTAGTTCAGTTTTTCCGATATTAATTTTCATCTATAATTTCTATAATCTTATTATTTATATTATTCCAAGTATTTTTTTTAGTAATTTCCGCAAGATTTTTAAATTTTTCGTTGTAATTTTGATAATCATTAAATATTTCAAATATCATTTCTGAAAATTTTTTAAATTCAAATTCCTTTTGATTTATTAACCAACAACAATTTTTTTTATAGTAAAATTCTGAATTATAAAATTGATGATTATCTCTTGCAGACGGGAGGGGTATTGAAATAAACGGTATATTTAAGAATGAAAGTTCGCTTAATGTACTTGCGCCACCTCTAGTAATTGCTAGATCTATACCATTGTAGAGTTCATGACTATCATTGGTAAATTCAATAAATTTGTAGTTTATATTTGATTTGTCATATTTATTTTTTATGGAAGATAAATTATTATTATTTGATATTTGTTGTATAACTTCGAAATTTCGTTTTTTTGAGATTTCGATAATTAATTCAGTAATATTTTCATCAAAAAACGATGCACCCTGACTGCCACCGATAATAAGAATTTTTTTTATTTCCTTTTTTAAATTAATTATATTTTTTTCTAAGTTATATATTTCTTTTTTTAAAATAGGTTTGACTATAACTTTTTTAGAATTGTATTTTATTGGGTAGTTTCTTAAATTTTCATCGTAACAAATTATTTTTGTTGAAAATTTCAAAGCAAAACGGTTAGATCTACCTAAAACACTATTTGGCTCAAACAAGAAAACTTTTTTTTGTAATATAAATGCAGCTAAACAAAATGGAAATGTCATGTACCCACCAGTACTAATCACGATATTTGTCTTATTATTTTTTAAAAATCTAATAGATTGAAAAACGTTTAGTAAATATTTAAAAATATTTATTGGAAGTAAATAAGGTTTTAAAAATAAATTAGGTACATCTATTAATTCATATTTAAATTTTTCAGTATTTATATATTTACTTCCTCTCAAATCAGATACCATTTTTACAGAAAATTTGTTTTTCAAATGTTCAAACAAAGAGGTAGATGGTATTACGTGGCCACCAGAACCTCCTGTTACTATAAGTATATTTTTCATACTAATTTAATTTTCTCTTCGTCAAATTTAATATTATTCCAGTTAAGATTGATGTTCCAACTATTGAAGAACCACCATAACTAATAAATGGCATAGTCATGCCTGTAGTAGGAAGCATTCTTATATTTACACCAATATGAATGAAAGTTTGTAATAGTATTATTGAAATACTTCCAACTAATATAAGTTTAAAACTATTATTTTTTGTAAAATTTATTTTTTTTAAAACTCTATAAGATAAGACTAAATAAAGTAATATTATACCAAATAAAATAATTACTCCAAATTCTTCTGCAATTACAGAAATTATATAATCTGTATGTGCTTCTGGTATTCTTGAATTTAAAGTTCCCTCACCTATTCCTTTTCCAAAAAAACTTCCGCTGGATATTGCATCGCTTGCTTTATCAGCCTGGTAATTATTGCCGCCAGAATTGTCTAAAAATGACATTAATCTTGTTCTTATGTATTCAAATTTTGGAACCAAAAAGACTAAAAATAGTGTTAATGAACTCACAGCTAATAATGAGATTGCAAAAAGTAATAAATTTATTCCTGAGACAAAAATAATTGCAAGCCAAACAGAGATTATTAATAATGTTTGTCCTAAGTCTGGTTGAGATAAGAGTAAAATTATAATTGGCACTAAAATGACTGAACTCAAGAGATATTTTATATAAAGGTTTTTTTTTTCTAATGAGATTATTAGTGAAATAACAATAACAAAAAAAGGTTTTAAGGTTTCAATGGGTTGAAACCTAGGTAATGAGCCAATATCTAACCATCTCTTTGACCCTTTGACCTCTACTCCTATTAAGGGAACTAAGAATAAACTTATAAATGTGATAACAAATAATACGACTGATAACCTAATTAAAACTTTTTGATCTAGAAGAGATAAAAATAAAATTAAAAATATTCCTATTAAAACAAAAATTAAATGTTTTAAAAAAAAATAGTAAGAATTTGTGTTTAATTTATCTGATGCAATTATTGAAGTTGAAACTAAAGAAAAGAACAATCCTAGTGAAAATAATAGACTTATTATCAAAAAAATTGTTTTATCGATGTTTTTCCACCAATCATAAAATGTATCAAAATATTTATTCATTCAATTGGTAAATATCTTTTAATTAGCATATTGAATTGTCTACCTCTTTCTTCAAAATTTTTGTATTGATCAAATGATGCAGCCGATGGGCTAAATAAAACTGTAACTTTTGTTCTTATATCCTTAAGGTTTGGAATTAATTTAAGAGTATTTCTCAGATCTTTTGATAGATTAACTTTAATTTTATTTTTAAATAGTTTGAGAAAGATTTGTCTATCTTTTCCGTAAATATATGCTTCTAAATTTTTAAAATACTTTTTATTTAAATTAAATTTATCACCCTTTTTAAATAATCCTCCCAAGATCCATAAAATTTTTTCATTAGATTCTAAAAATGGAACAGTAGAAGATAATGTTGTTGACTTAGAGTCGTTTATTATTTTTAAATATTTTGATTGATGGATCACTTCCTGTCTAAATTTCAAAGGTTTAAATTTATTGATAGTTTTTATTACAGTTTTTAAATTAAGTTTCATATGTTTCGATAGCTCAAATAAAAAATTTAAATTTTGAAAATTTGTTGAATTTTTAAAATTGTCATTACTTAATTTATTTTTTAAATATGCATACTTATTTTTACTTACATATATTATTTTAGATTTTATATTTTTAGTTCTTAATAAGTCTTTCAATAAATTAGTGTTTGTTATTATTGCTACATCATTTTCGTTTTGTCTTATTACACATTTTAATTTTGATAATACATAATTTTTCATTGTATTATGCCTTTCTAAATGATCTGGGGAAATATTAATGATTATAGAAAATTTTGATTTGAAATATTTACTATAAGCCAGCTGATAAGAAGAAGCCTCAATAACAAAGATAGTATTTTTGGTAACTCTTTTTTCCTCTAAAATAGGATTTCCAATATTTCCAGTTAGCCTAGTATCATAATGGTGTTTCTTTAAAATATCATAAAGCAACTTACTTGTAGTTGACTTTCCGTTTGTACCAGTAATCGTAATTGTTAAAACTTCAGGGTTAAATTTATAAAAAATATCAAAATCCGTAATAACTTTTTTTTGGTTCTTTTTTAAATAATTTGATAACTGGCATCTATTTATATTAATACCGGGACTTATAACTATATAATCAAAATTATTAGTTAATAATTTTGATTTAGAAATAAAAAATTTTTTATATTTATTTTTAATTTTTTTCTTATCATCATCAAAAATAAAACACCTATTTTTCTTTTTTAAATATTTTAATGATGAAATTCCAGATTTTCCAAAACCATAAATTAAAAAATTTTTACTTAACGTTTCATTTTTTAATTTCATTATCTAAGTTTCAAAGTTGCTAATCCAATCATCGCTAGAATAATAGAAATTATCCAAAATCTAATTACAACCGTTGACTCTGGCCATCCTTTTTTTTCAAAATGATGGTGTATTGGAGCCATTTTAAATATTCTTTTACCTGTTAATTTATAGGAAATAACTTGAACTATTACAGAAACAGCTTCTAAAACAAACAATCCGCCTGTTATTGCTAACACAATTTCGTGCTTAGTTATTATACCAACCGCTCCCAGCGAACCGCCTAATGATAAAGATCCAGTGTCTCCCATAAAAATTTTTGCCGGTGGTGCATTAAACCATAAAAAACCTAAACAAGCCCCGATTATTGATCCACAAAAAATCGAAGCTTCTCCTACACCCTCTATATATGCGATCTGAAGATAATCAGAAAAAATTATGTTACCAGAGACGTAACTAATAAATGCAAAACAAGCGGCAACTAACATAACAGGAACTGTTGCTAGTCCGTCTAAACCATCTGTTAAATTAACTGCATTTGAAGCTCCAACTAATATGAACATATAAAAAGGTATAAAAAACCAGCCAAGATTGATTACTAAGTTTTTGAAAAAA
The DNA here is from genome assembly GCA_902559605.1 of uncultured Pelagibacteraceae bacterium. GTDB lineage: Bacteria > Pseudomonadota > Alphaproteobacteria > Pelagibacterales > Pelagibacteraceae > Pelagibacter. The sequence continues at coordinate 46,241 of CACEIC010000001.1, forward strand.
GGAAAATATAGATTGTTTATTTGATCAGAATTACTTGTGATATAAAGTATAAATATACCAATCAAAGCTAAAATAATTTGTAGAGAGAACTTTAGTTTAGAAGAAATTCCATTCGAACTTTTTAACTTTATTTTTTTATAATCATCATAAGCTCCCAATAATCCAAAAGAAGCTGCAATAAATATTAAAAACCAATTGTATGGATTTGATAAGTCACCCCATAGCAATACTCCTGAAAAAACACCTAGTAATATTATTAGTCCTCCCATTGTAGGTGTTCCAATTTTTCTAATTATGTGATCGCTAGGTCCATCTTCTCTGATTGGATTATGAATCTGTTTTGAAGAAAAAAAATTAATTAATGGGTTTCCAACTAAAAAAACAACAAACATAGCTGTAAACATAGAAAGACCAGTTCTTACTGTTAAATATTTAAAAACATTCAAAAAACTAAATTGATCAACTAGAATTGAAAAAAGTTCAAACAACATTATGATTTTGATCCAATTTGTTTGGTTATTTGATTAAGTCCTGTAGAATTTGAGCCCTTTATCATTAAAAAATCACCGTTATTTAAATCATTTTTTATTATATTAAGAATTTCACTAGTTGATTTAAGTATTTTTCCTCTTTTTTGTGTTCTAATTTTGTTAAATGTTTCTGTGATATAATTCCCATAAACAAACAACTTTTTGAACTTTGCCTTATTGATATCTTTTGCTGCTTTAATATGAAGTTTTTTTGAAAATTTTCCTAATTCTAACATGTCACCTAGTAGCATAAATTTTTTATTTGGATTTACTTTTAAATTATCAAATTTCTTAATCGAAAAACTCAGAGATAATGGATTTGAGTTATAACTTTCATCTATTATGTTAACTTTTTTAGAGCCTACAGTGAATTTTTTTATATTTCCTCTACCACTTGGTATTTTATAATTAGAAAAAAAGTTACTTTTTATTTCACCAGTGATATCTAAACTTTTGCAAACTGCTACGGAAGCCAAAATATTATCTAAATAAGGTAATAAATTGTTATTAATTTTAAAATTATAAATTTTAGAAGATATATTGATATAAATAATAGAAGAATTCTTAGATTTTTTTAATTTATATAATCTAATATTAGAATTTTTATGTTTACCGAAAGAAATGATATTTAAATTATTTTTATTTGCTAAACTTGAAAAAAAATCAAAAAATTTATCATCTTTATTCAATACAATTGTTCCATTTTTTCTTATATTAAAAATAATCTCTGATTTGGCTTTAGCTATATCCAATAAAGATTTAAAATTTTTGGCGTGCGCATAACTAATATTTGTAATAACTCCAATGTCTGGTTTAATTATTTTTGATAAATAGTCTATTTCTCCCTTTTTATCCATTCCAATTTCAAATATTCCATAAGTCGTATCCTTATTTAAATTTATTAATGAAATTGGTAAACCGAATTTATTATTGAATGAATTTTTTGAAAATGTTGTAGAATAATTTTTTTGAAGACATTGTCCTAACAATTCTTTCAGCGAAGTTTTGCCTGAAGATCCTGTAATTGCAACTTGAGATGCATTAGAGGAAATTCTTATTTTTTGTGAAAATTTAATTAATAATTCTAGAGTACTTTTAACATTAATCTTTTTTTTACTATCATTTTTATTATTTTGAAGTATTGCTAATTTTGCTCCATTTTTTAGAGCTTCGTCTGCAAAATCATTTCCGTTCAGAGACTTCCCTTTAATTCCAAGAAAAATTTTACCTTTATTCTTTTCTTTCGAATTAGTGCTAATTTTTAAATTTTTTATTCTATCTAATTTTTTGTTATTTATAATTTCTTTAAGTATATTTAATTTCCAATCATTCAATAAAAATCTATTTTTTAAAATTATTGATTTTCTTATATTGTCTTTGTCAGAAAATTTATTTTTCCTAGTATATTCTTGGGTGTTTTCATGCCCTTTTCCTGCAATAATTAAAACCTCATCAGACTTACTATTTAGAATTGCTTTTTTTATTGCTAATTTTCTTGATGGTATTTCAATCATTTTAGATTGTAAAATTGATTTCTTAATACTTGCTCTGATATTTTTTGGATTTTCATTTCTAGGATTGTCGTCTGTAAGATAAATATAATTACATAGTTTGTTTGCAATTTTACCCATTATTGGTCTTTTTTCTTTATCTCTTTCACCGCCACATCCAAATACAATATTAATTTTTCTAAATCCAAATTGTTCCTTAATATTTTCAATACTAGTTTTAAGAGCCTCTGGAGTATGAGCATAATCTAAAATAAAAATTGAATTATCTTTGGTTGATCCGATGATCTCGAGCCTTCCTTTTACGGGTTTAATATACTTAAGTTTTTTAACAATATCATCAATTTTTAGATTACTTTTAATTGCTGCTGCAACAGCCATCATCAAATTCTTAATTTGTATTTTTCCAATTAGTCTTGTTTTAAATTGGTATTCCTTATTATGAAAAGTAAACTTTATATGTTGGTAGTTATTTAAAATTTTAATTTCATTAATTTTTAAATGGCTGTCTGATGTACCAATATTTAATAAATTTAATTTTTTTCTCTTAGCTATTTTTTTAAAGATTTGTGAATATTTTAAATCATTATCAAATATCAAATTTCCATTTTTATTTGTCAACTCATTAAATAAAATTAATTTAGAATTAAAATAATTTTTATAATTTTTGTGATAATCTAAATGATCTCTGCTTAAATTAGTGAATATAGATGTGCTAAATTTAATACCATGTAATCTTTTTTGATGAAGGCCATGACTTGACGCTTCTAAAATTACATTTTCAATTTTTTTTTTCTTTAAATTTGCAAGTAATTTATTAATTGTAATAGCATCAACAGTTGTATTATTAAGTTTTAAGCTAAAACCATTCGATTTGACGCCTAAAGTTCCAATTGAGGCTACTCTTTTTTTATTAAGTTTTAATATTTGGTAATAAAAATTGACTATTGAGGATTTACCATTTGTGCCAGTTACAGCAATAATATTATTTGGTTTTTTATTATAATATTTATTTGCAAAATTTGATAAGGCTAATCTAGGATCGCTTACTTTTATATATAATACACCTTTATTGATTCCAGTTTTAAATTTATTTGATACAACTATTCGAGCTCCTCTTTTAATGGCATCATTTATGAAATTATTTCCATTAAATTTACTACCCTGTATCGCAAAAAATATATAATTTTTTTTTATTTTTTTTGAATTAAATTCAAATCCATTAAAACTTTTATTATTAAAATCTTTTTTAAGATTTTTAAAAAAGCTTTTTAATATCATTATGAAATTTCTTAATATTTTATGGCTAAAATAGGCCCAATTTTTTCAATTATATTTTTAGCAACCTCAACCGAAGTCCAGCCAGCAGTATTAAAAGGTGTACCTATTATCTTCCTTTTTTTACCATCATTATATTCGTAAATATAAGTTTCACTCAATTTTGGTTCATCTAACAAAACAATTAAAACATATTTTGGAGAAGATATTGGAAAAATTGAAGCAAAAGTATTTATTTTTTTTTTTGAATATTTACCTTTTATAGATTTTTGAGCTGTTCCAGTTTTTCCAGCAATTTCATAACCAACAATATTTGCTAAATTAGCTGTACCCTGTTCGGATGTTACAATTTTTCTCAATATTTCGTTAATTTTACTGGAATTTTCTTGTGTTATTATTTGCTCACCTCTTTTAAAATTTTTACTTTTTTTAAATAAAGTTGGTTCTATTTTATATCCACCATTTGCAATTATTGCATAGGCTTTTGCAAGTTGAAGTGGTGTAGTTGTTATACCATGACCATATGCTGATGTTGCTAATTTACATTTTCCCCATTTAAATGGAATTGGATTTCCAACTTCCTCTATATCAAATTGTATCTTATTTAATAAATCTAAATTTTCTAGAAAATCTTTAAAATTTTCTAACCCAACTTTCTGAGCAATTTTGATTGAACCAATATTTCCAGATCTAATTAATATTTCTTCAGCTGTAAGACTAGATGGAATATCCATATCATATTCAGAGATTGACCTTCCTGCACATTTTATTTTTTTTGGTAAATTTTTAAAAAGGGTATCTTCTTGGATAACATTTTGTTGAAGTCCAGCAGCGAATGTAAATGTTTTAAAAACTGATCCAAGTTCATATACACCTTTTGTGGATCTGTTTATAAATTTTTTATCAGAAATGTCTTCTCTTTTATTTAAATCAAAATCTGGTAGGGAAACCATTGAAAGAATCTCACCATTGTTAACATTCATTAAAATAGCTGTACTTCCATAACTATTAAAAATTTCTTGAAATTTTACTAATTCCTCTCTTATCAAATATTGTATTTCGGTATCTAAAGAAAGCTTTAATGGCTTGTTTGAAGTTGTTAATTCATAGTCGAAAGATTTTTCTATACCAGACACACCATTGTTATCTGTATCAATCTGTCCCAATATATGACTGAAAAGATTACCATTAGGATAAACTCGAGCAATATTTTCTTCCTCTTTAAACGATTTTTCTCCCAGTAATTTTATTTTTTCAAGTTTTGCTGGAGATATTTTCTTTTTGACATAAAAAAACTTATTTCCACTGATTTGCTTATCAAAATTCTTGTCAGGAAATATTAATTTTAAAGAAATTAATAACTTTTCTTTGTTAATTAGTTGATTTGGATTTATACCCAAATTGGTCACACGCACAGTTTTAGCAATAATGTTTCCGTTTCTATCCATGATGGATGCTCTATATTTCTCTTTTTCTTTTACAGTTTGAGTTTGGTTTGTTTTCTTAAATCCTAAATAGATAGTTTTAGACGTAAAAATTATTGTAATTATAAAAAATACGAAGAAAATAAATGATATACGTTCAAAAGATATTTTTAAACTTGATCTATTTGCCTCAAATTTAAAATTTTCGTCAATATTATTCATTATTAAATTTAAAAATTTTTAAATCTGTAATTTTTTTTTTTTTTAATTCTTTATCAAAATATATTTTAGAATATTCCATTAACTTTTTTGGTGATGTAAGAAAGTTGTAATCAAATAAAACTAACTCATAAATATCATTGAGAGCTCTGATATCTTCTTGAATTTCAAATATTTGTTTATCAAGTTTTTTTGTCGAATTTTTTGTAAAAGCAGTTGAAATTATAAGAATAATAATTGGGATTAATAAAAGAATTTTTTTATGCATCAAAGTTCAAATTTTCTATATCTTTTAAATAATTAAAATTACTAAGAAATTTTTCAAAATTACATCCATTCTCTAATTTGTATGCAAATCTAAGTTTTGCTGACCTTGAGGGAGGATTGATATTAATCTCAGTGGATGATGGGGTTATTGGTTTTTTTTTGGTTAAATTAAAATACTTTTTAGTTGAAACACTTTTGGGTAGATACCTAGAAGAATTTTTTACTTCTGAATATTCTTTAAAAAAAAACTTTACTATTTTATCCTCGATAGAATGGAAAGTAACAACTGCTATTACTCCACCAACTGGCAAAATATTATAGGCTTTTATTAAACCATATATCAGCTCGGTTATCTCTTTATTTACAAATATTCTAAGAGCTTGAAAAACTTTAGTAGATTTATTTTTTCCACTTTTATTTTTTTTTACATTTTCAATGATTTCTACTAAATTTTCTGTTTTAATTTTCTTATTTTTTCTTAATTGTACTATTTTTTTTGATATTGGTTTTGCATATTTTTCATCGCCAAAATACTTGAAAATTTTAAAAAGACTTTGTTGGGTCATTTTTGAAATTACATCGTCACAAGAAAAATCATTTAATCCCATTCTCATATCTAGTTTGCCTTTGCTATTAAAAGATATACCTCTATTTAGATCAGATATCTGATTTAATGAATATCCCAGGTCGAAAATAATTGCTTTAATATTATCTTCCTTTATTTGATCAATATCTGAAAATTTTTTGTTATAAAATTTAAATCTTTTTTTATACTTTGTGAGGAATTGATTAACTAAACAATTGACAGAATTATCTCTATCTAGTGCTATTATATTATTTAAGTTATTCTCTAATATCTTTCTTGAGTAACCGCCTGCACCAAATGTGCAATCAATAAATGTGCCACCATAAAGAGGGGAAATAATACTAACTAATTCGTTTAGTAATACTGGAAAATGTTTTTCCAGATTTATGGTGGCATTCATTTATTTTTTTGAAGACCATTAATTTTTTTGTCTTCTCAAAAATGCTGGAATTTCTAAATCTTCTTCTTCCTCAGAGTTTATCTCTTCTGGAGAAGTTGATAACTCCTCGTTAGCATCTGAATTAAATAGCTCAGGAGTATCATCATCACTCAACTCAAAATTCTCTAAACCATTATTTTCAGATACTTGCTCATCTATATTGCTTTCAAATTCAGAGTTTACTGAGCTAGCTACAGGTGCTTCGGATTGCTCTAAATCCTCACCATATATAGTGCTTGATAACTCATTTGCATAATTAGTATCTATGCTTTTAGAACTCAATTCTTCATTTTTTTCTTCTTCCTCTATTTTAAGAGCGTTCGCTCCATTAGTAATTATTGAGTTATTATTAGTAAATTGGAAAGATTGAGTTGATGTAGAATTTGAAAACTCAGAATAACCTGGATTTCTATTTTGTATTCTATGCACCATATTTATTACCGATTTAGGCTCAGGTTGTTGTCCATCTAATGCAGTCGCAACAATTGAAACTCTCATTAATCCATCCAAACTATCATCAGTTATAGCTCCTATAATTAATTCTGCCTCTGGATCGACTTCTGCTCTTACTTTATTCACAGCTTCATCTACTTCAAATAATTTTAAATCTTTACCTCCAGTGATATTAACCAAAAGTCCTTTTGCCCCTTTTAAAGAATAATCGTCAATCAATGGATTATTAATTGCTGACTCAGCGGCTTTGACTGCTCTGCCTTCTCCTTCAGCTTGACCTGTACCCATCATAGCTTTGCCCATTGAACTCATAACAGTCTCAACATCAGCAAAATCTAAGTTAATAAGACCCGGTCTAACCATTAAATCAGTTATACTTTGAACACCATGAAGCAAAACATCATTTGATAAAGCAAAAGATTCTTCAAATGTTGTTTGTTCACTTGCAATCTTGAATAAATTTTGATTTGGAACAACTATAATAGTATCAACATGTTTTCTAAGTTCTTCTAAGCCTTGTTGAGCTTTTCTCATTCTTGACGGGCCCTCATATAAGAAAGGTAGAGTTATAACCCCGACTGTTAAGATATTAAGTTCTTTAGCAGCTCTAGCAATTACATGAGCAGATCCAGTTCCAGTCCCGCCACCCATTCCAGCTGTAATGAAAACCATATTTGCACCCTGCAATATATTTACAATTTCATTTAGAGACTCGTCTGCAGCAGCTTGACCTATATCTAGTTTTGCACCTGCTCCTAACCCTTTAGTTAAATTTAATCCCATTTGTATTTTTGTTTGTGCCTTACTTAATCTTAAATCTTGAGCATCTGTATTAACCGCAATAAACTCTACCCCCTGAAGACCAGCATCAATCATTCCATTTATTGCATTTCCTCCAGCACCACCTACTCCTAATACTAGAATTCTTGGTTTAAGTTCTTTTATATCTGGTGTTTTAAAGTTTATTGTCATTTTCTCCCCTTTTAGTTATTAAATTGTTTTTCCCATTTAAGACTTGCTCTATTAATATTTGATTTTTTTCTAGCGTTTGCCCTAAATTTTTCAAAAAGTGTTGGTTCCCAGATTTGAAACGTTTTACCTTGACCAACAAATAACATGCTATTCTTAATTTTTGCATGTTTTAATAATTTTGGAGTTATTTGTACTCTTCCTTCACTGTCAAATTGTAAGTTTGTACTTTCAGATAATATAGAAGTTGCAAAATAATCTTTTTTTTCTTCAAAAGGGTTGAGAGAGTCAATTGCATTTGAAATTTTTTCTATTCGATCTTGTGGCCATGCCTCAATACACTGATTATTAAAAGATGGATAACAAATTATACCATTATAGCCAATATTTGATAAATAAGATCTATATGATGCAGGCACCGAAACCCTTCCCTTTTTGTCCAATTTGTTTTCGTAAGTTGATAAAAACATAAACCATATAATCCTAAATTTGGGTTTTTATGGGATATTATGGGTTTTATTAGTTAGCGTCAATAGCTAATATTATTGAACTCTAATGTAAATATTTAATAATTATTTGGATTAATTTTAACGAAATGCCAGATAAATTATAAGCCGGGTTCTGTCGTTTAAACTTATCATTTATCTAGGCTTTAAATCACTTTAAAGCTCAAGCAACTAACCCTGATGACTAGCCAAAGACTGCTTTCTGCTATTTCTAACAATGTCATCTCTACTCAGTCTTGCTCTCAGTGGGGTTTTCCATGCGCTAGTTGTTGCCAACTTAGCCGGTGTGCTCTTACCACACCTTTTCACCCTTGCCTTGATAAGGCGGTTTATTTTCTGTGGCACTGTCCCTAGGGTCTCCCCCGCCAGCCATTAACTGGCACTGTGTCTTTGTAGAGCCCGGACTTTCCTCTTTAATAAATTAAAGCGATAAGTCATTTATCTGGCACGATTAGAATTATTCTTTTTTTTAAAAATTTCAACTTATTTTAATTCAAATAAATCAATGATTTTAATATTGCATCACACTCTTTATCAACAATACTGCTAATTAATTCAGGTCTAAATCTTCTTTGAAAATTTTTTAATATTTTGATTTTATCAGATGGATTATTTGTATATTTATAACCAAATTTAAATAATAATTTGTAAAAACTTATATTATTATCTAACTTAATTTTTCTCAATTCTTTACAATTTCTTTCACTTAAATTGTGCCATATAGATAATTTATTTTTGTAAAATAGTTTCCAGGGAAATTTTTCTCCTGGATCTTTTTTTCTTAAAGGCGCAATATCAGAGTGTCCTAAAATATTATTATTTTTAATTTTGTATTTTTTTTTTAATTTTTTGGATAAGATTATTATAGATTTAATTTGTTTTTTATTAAACTCTTTATAACCATATTCGTGTCCAGGATTTGATATCTCAACACCTATAGATTTTGAATTAAGAAACTTGTCTTTTTTCCAATAAGAAATACCAGCATGCCAAGCAATATATAAATCTGGAACCATATTTATGATTTCACCGTTTTTTTTTATGAAATAATGACAACTTACTTTTGAATTTTTGTCTGTCAGCTTTTTTATTGCTCCAATTTCAGACTTCATGCCAGTGTAATGAAAAATAAGATATTTTACTTTTGAAATACTTCTTTTTTTTGGATAAAAATTTGGGGAGTAGTTTATCGACATTTTTTCAACATTTTTTAGCATAAATTCAAACATTTTATCTTTATATTACTATCTAATATAATATAACTAATATATGAAAAAGGTCTCTTCAGTTTTAACAAGTCTAATATTATCATTATTTATCAGTTTCGCATATGCAGGTGAAGATGGAAAAATAGAGATTAGTAAAAAAAGTAACGGTTATGTGGAAGCAAAAGATTGTTTTGAAAGTATAAACAGGGGAATTTTTGCATTTAATCAGGGAATAGATAAAGTTATTTTTAAACCACTTGCAAAAGGATATAGAATGTTTCCTCAACCAATTAGGTCAGGAACCAGCAATGCTCTTACAAATTTAAGCAATGTGGTAACAGTTCCTAATAACGTTCTACAAGGACAATTTAAAGATGCTGGAGTAAACACGGCAAGATTTATTATCAATTCAACATTAGGCATTGCGGGGATTTTTGATGTTGCATCATATTATGGATTGAAAAAACGTGATAATGAAGACTATGGACAAACATTGGGTGTTTGGGGAGCAGGAGCAGGATGCTATTTTGTGTTACCAGTTTTAGGACCAACAACAGTGAGAGATTCAATTGGTTCCGTTGTCAATTTAATTGGTGGAGATGCATGGTATAATGTTACAGTTGTTAATGACACTCAATACTTTTCTGAAGCAGATTATTATATTTCAAGAGTTCTTGATGGAATTGATTTTAGGGCAAAAAACTTAGAGTCATTTGATAGCCTTGAAAAGAGCTCAGTTGATCTTTATGCTTCAGTTCGAAGTCTTTATTTGCAAGACAGATATAGAAAAATTCAAAATATAGATGAGACAACTGACACATTAAGTGATGATGACTGGGAAGAATTAGATAGTCAATAATTTATCTTTAGATATGAAGGTTATCAAATTTTTAATTTTTTTCGTAATTAGTATTAATTTAAATAATTTTACTTATGCAAAAGACCCTAGTGATCTTATTAATGGTATTGTAGATGAAGCCGCGTCTATATTGTCAAGTGAAGATCCAGTTGAGTCTAAAATAATAAAATTAAATGCAATTGCAGAAAGAAGTGTAGATATAAACGGAATTGGATTATATACACTTGGAAAGTATAGAAAAACAATTGATGAAGAACAAAAATCTAAATATCAAAAATTGTTTCGGAGTTATTTTTTAAAGAGTTTTTCTAGTAGATTGGTTGATTATACAAATCCAAGAATAAATGTTGTTTCACAGAAAAAAATTAATGATAAGTATACCATTGTTAATAGTATTTTAGAAGCAACATCAAAAAGACCACAAGTTAAAATTGACTGGAGAATATATACTAAAAATCCAGAAAGACCTTTGATAAGAGATTTAATTGTTGAAGGATTAAGTTTAGCAAGAACACAAAAAGAAGAGTTTAATTCTATAATTCAGAATAATGATGGTGATATAAACGCATTGTTTAAAACACTTGAGGAATTTTTAATTAAATAATTAGTAGAATCCTATTTCACCTAAGCAAATATCTGATTTAAAATTATCAAAACCTGCAACTAACCCAACCGATTTTATACTTTGCCCCAATATACTTTTAGGTTGATAAAAATTTGATTTTTTAAATTGTTCAAATGGTGCTCTAATTTCAATCCAATTTTTTGTTGAAGTAAAAGTATAACTGTAATACTGCCAAGGAGCTAATGTTAAACCAGTTCTTAAATGAAGATTATAATTTTTTTCATTGCCATAAACTTTTAAGTATAATCCTTTATAGTCTTTACTATTAATTTCAGGACTTAATTTTGCTCTCATTTGTATAAATCCACCATTATTTTTGGTGGATACATCACCAGTCATTCTATAGCATACCACACCTTCAACTTCCTCAACTATAAATTTTCCTGTTGATATACCTCCCATTACTTGATCAGTAATAAAATTCCATTTTTGAGATTGATTTGTTATTTTAGGATTTTTTAATTGATCTAAAATCATATCCTTAGAGAAAACATTATTTTGACATATTAAAAATAAAATTAAAAATATTATTTTTTTCAAAATAGAGCTACTTTTTTTTTGCAAGTTGTTGGAGAAGATAAATTTCTTTTTCAGTCAGGGTATTTTTTTCATCTTTAATTTGGTCCTCTAAACTGAATAAAGTGATTAATGAAAAAAAAGCCACTAAACCAGTTAATAAAACAAAGTAAATTGAGCTCAAATTAACAATGACAAGTATTATAAAAACACTTGTCCACCCAATAAAGACACCTCTTAAAATTGTTCTATGACTCTTTAGATCAGGTATTTTTATAAACTGGATAAATAAAAGTATTAAAAGGAACATTATTCCTGAAATAGACGCACGCAACAAGACTAATGTGTCTAATCCTCCACCATACAATTCTCGATGAATTAGATATGCAACAACTCCTTTGTAAGCAAAGTAAAAAAGAATTACAGAAGAGACTAGTATTGAAACATAGTAAGATATCTTATGACTGATTTTAAATTTAAACTTCATTTTATATATGTTGATAATACAGTTATTACATAAATTTTGAAAAACTATAATTTATAATAATTTTGCTTGATTTGGTGGGCCCGCCAGGACTCGAACCTGGGACCAATACATTATGAGTGTACTGCTCTAACCAACTGAGCTACAGGCCCTTAAAATTATCATGTAATTACAACAAAATTAAAATTGATACAAGTTAACTTTACAAACAATAGATTGAATTTTCATGTAATTTTATGACTAAACTTTGCATTCGTTGGTAAATAGTTGGTAAAAAATTTCTAAGTTTTTTTCCAATGATTTTTGAAAATTTTAATTCTTTCATTATTAACGTTTTTAAATACCCAAACTTTAGTGTTGTATTGATTTAAAATTCTATCAAACTCAATTTTTGATTTATTCAAACACTCAATGAATAATAGTCCTTTTTTTCGTCTATTTTCAGGTCTATGTATTCCTTGGCCACCTATTTTATTATCATAATCTTTTAAAGGCGTAGTTCCTCTTTTTAAAAGCAAACTGACGTATTCTTTAGATCCAATTTCTGCAATTTTACCAAATTCCTCTGTGCTGATATAATCTTTACCTAAATCATACACTCTTTTATAATTTCCTGATCCAATAAATTCTTTTTCTTTAATATTTAAAAGTTCAGTCTTAGTTTTAGCTTTAAAAATTTTTCCAGTTGATGTTTGCTTCCAACACCATTGGTTTTCAGTAATACTAAAATAAAAACTGTCTTTATTGTATCTATTCATCAATTTTGTAAAATTTATTTAATTAAATTTTTTAAATTGTTTTGAATGTTTTTTCAGAAATTCCATTTATTCTTAATTTCTTATATTTTAAAATTTCTCTAGCCATTTTTAAAAAAGAAGTATTTTTTAATTCTGCTGCTTTTTTAAATTCATAGCCATATATCCAGATATCTTTTAACTTTTTTAATTTTTTTAACTTATTGAAATCAGTGTAACCATTGACTAAACGACTTATAACGCTACCTTCTTTATTATACTTTGTAAAATAATTGTAATATCTTAACTTTTCAAAAGTTTTTATTTTTTCAAAATTTGGAAAATCATCTACTTGTAAAATTCTGTGCATAAAATACAAATCATCGTTGCTTCCAGCGTATCCTTTGTGGTGGATATACTCATCGTTAGGTTTGTCCTCTTTAACTTCTTTTGGAACAACAACCTCAAAATCTTTCAATTTTTTTGGATAAATATTTTTTGGAAAATCAACTTCAGATGGGGATATTAAATAACTGTCAGCATTTATTGTAAGTCTTTCTAAATTTGGCAACTTGTATAAATTAACAAAAAACGATTTAGTAGTTTTTGTATCAATTATACATGTATCTAAATGTAAATGTTTCAGTTTCTTTAATTTTGATAGAGGTGTCCAATCTTTAATATACTCTATATTAGCTAATACCAATTGTTCAATGTTCTTTAGTTTTTCAATTTCTTTTAAATTTTTTGAGTCTCTTAAATCAATTTTATCTATTTGAGCGTATTTGAGTTTTTTATCTATTATATTTTTTAGATAAAGACTCTCTTTATTAAACTTATTTGCTATTAATTTTCCATGTTCGTTTTTATTTAAGTAACAACCTTTAATACCTTCTATAACAATTTTGACATGACCTTCACCCATATCATCTTTTGTCTCCTCATTTTTATAACAGTGCAAATAGACTGGATAGGAGCCTTTATTTGCTGGAAAAATAATTCTAGTTATTGAAAAATCAACATTCTCTCTTAATTTATAACCATCAAATAGTTCAGCTACTCCCTCTGAGGAAGATATTTCAAGTTTTTTTTCACTGAGTTTCTTTTTTTTACCTTTTTTTCCAAATGAGGGTAGGTCTAATTCTTGAGGTTCAATATCTTTAATTATTCCAATTATAAAATCTTCAAATTGTTTTTTTCTTCTTTCAAAAGCTTTCTTAAAGTTTTCTTTAAACAAAATCTTAGTTTGTTTCTTTAATATTTGAATAGCTTTTGGAAGACGATTAGAAATATATTCTGCAGAAATTTTAATATCTTTATCTATTTTTAAATTAAAATTAGAACTAAAATTTTTATCTTCATCATAACCAACTTCATCAACTTTAGATAAATAATCTTTAAAAATATATTTTGTTGGATAACAATTTTCATCTAATAAATTGCTAAATAGTTCCACATAGGAATAGTTGATCGGTTCTTGATGGGGTTCTAATTTTTTATGTATTACTGAAGAACTAAAACTCGATGATTGAGGCCTGGTAATAAGGCCATAAGAAAATTTAACAATTAGTATTGGCGTAGTATTTTGGAAAATTCCACCTTTTTTAAAATAGTTTAAATCAACATGTTCTTTGAGCTCTGAGTCACTATCTGTATAACCAGGTCCGTCATTCCAACCTAATAACCATCTTAATGGACCTGCATGATCACCTACTGCAATAAGACCAGATCTTAAGTTTAAATCAAATAATTTAAATCTATTTTCAGAAACTTTGTTAAAAAATTGATCATTAAAATCTGCCTTATCCCACCAAAAAGATAAATAACTTTGTCTGTCCTTAGGATGACTTTGATATTCTGCAACTGTTGCGTCAGCAAATATTTTTCTAATTCTATTTTTAGAATCAACACCGACATAAACAGAGTAACCACCATCAGCTCCATTGCTGAATGAGATAGAATTATATTTTGAAGCATCTATATTTTTAAATTGGTCTGTAACCTCTTTAAGACTTGGAAAATCACTTCCTGTAACAAAATCATTACTTAGTCTTTCACATAAATCACCAACTGTAACAGTAGCTGCATCAACAGCATTCATTTCTAATAAATAAATATCTGTTATTGGATATGGGTCTCTTATTTTTTTTGACATTTAATTATTCTTTAAGTCCTTTTTGTATTTGCACTCATTAAATCTCTTTGTTTTTTTGTTCTAGCTCTGTTTCTAAATGTATTTTCATCAATAATTTTTTTCTCAAATTCAATAATACTTTCTCTTGTAGAATGTTTATATACATCTTTTAAAGGTTGTTTGCTTTTGCCCGAATGTCCAAAAACTAATCCTAATCTTTCTGTTTCTTTTCTGGATAAAATTTTTGATCTATTGTTTTTTCCTTCGCCTCTAAAATCTTTTTTAGTCCAATTTCGAGGATAACTATCAATTATTTTTTGTATTTCTTTATCCGATCTAATTTCCCACTGATTAAAACCATTAGGATTTCGATTGTAATCTCTATTCTTTTTTGTCATTCTTTTCACCTTTAAGCATTCTAATTTCGGTTTCTATCATTTCAAGTTTATGCCGATCATATATATAGCTAAAGTACTTTAATGTGTTGTAAGGTAAAAAATATAATTTTAAGACTAAATTTAAAAAAGGTTTATCTTTGTAATATAATTTCTTTGCATTAGCAGCTAAATGCCTATGAGTAAGTGACCATCCAAGATAGTTTCTCCATTCTATTCTATTTTCTAATCTCTCTTTTATTATTTCATCTAGGTTGTGCTTCATTTTTTTTTATTACTTATAGTTACAGTAAAATATGACTCTTTATAATTTTCCCTCATAATTGATTTTATTAAGTTTTGGTCATGAAAGTCTTTTGCTTTAGCTAAATCTAAAGAATAATTTACATTTTCATTAATTATCTGATTTTGAATTAATTGATTTTTTTTTTCATAATCTAATTTTAAATACTTTTCTTCATCAAAAGATGAAGTAATTTTTTCTTTTCTTTTTGTAAAT
This sequence comes from uncultured Pelagibacteraceae bacterium, assembly GCA_902559605.1. GTDB lineage: Bacteria > Pseudomonadota > Alphaproteobacteria > Pelagibacterales > Pelagibacteraceae > Pelagibacter. The sequence continues at coordinate 61,874 of CACEIC010000001.1, forward strand.
CTGGCACTACCATTTTCTGAAATTGTTTTGTAAGAAGCATTTTTTCCCACTGTACTCTCTTTCAACAAATTTTTTAATTCATCCAATCTCTTTTTATTTCTTTTAATATTATTTTGTAAATCGATTGCTTCGTCGATCAATTGCTCAATTTTCATCTATTGTAACCTTTATAATATTTGGATTAAAAGATAACTTTAAACAAATAAGTGTATCTTTTTTAAAATTACTAATGATATCTTTTAAGTCCCAGATTCCTAAATTTATTCTTATGCTTGATTTACTTTCATAATTATAATATTGGCCTTCGAGAATATCATGCCAATGGGAGGGTAAATATCTTATAAATCCTTGGGAAATAATTGATTGTGTTAATTTAAATTTAATATTAATTTTTTTATTATCTGCCCAATCAATTTTTAAATTAGGATCATTATCTTTACTTTCTTTACTCGCTCTTTGTTTAGCATTATTAAGTTTATCGTCTTCAATTATTGTTCCAGCTAAAACAAAAACTTTGTCTAATCTTTTTATTAAGTATGAACCATACATGTAAGCGTTTAAAGAACCAACATTAATTGAATATTTTGCTGCCAAATCAATGCTTTCCCAGAAAGTGATATATTTACCATTTTCTAAAAATAGATTTATTATTTTTTGTTCTAAATTTGGAATTTCGGGTTTTTTTCCTTTGAAATATATAAAATGATTATCAGACTCAAAATTATTTGCTTTGCAAATTTTTTTAATCAAATTTAATGGTGGTGATGTCCTAATCCTATGATCATTTAATAAAGCAGCCTGAAAGTCCTCAAATGATATTTTTTTATGGATAAATAGTAATTTATTTAAACGTTTCATAATATTTTGACCAGAAGTATCTAGAGCCATAAAATTCTCATCATCAAGCCAAATAAAATTTGAATGTTTTTTTAAAGAATTTTTAATATTCTCATATTTGGTATATTTCTTAGTTTTAAACAAATCATTGATTACTTTATTGAAATTACAAAAACTATATTTTGTGGTTAATTTTCTACTTTCAGAGATAATTTTATTTAATTCCTTAATTTCATTCATTGAAGAAACCAAAAATTCTTCATCCTCTATTTTTTTTTCGTCGGATAATAGATCTTTATTTTCTAAATTAGAGTAATTGTTAGTGGTTAGATGAGTTTCAAATTTATGCTTTGTAAACGCAGACAGTATAGTTCTTAAAGAAGAAAGTGACTTATAAGAATTAAAAAAGTTTTCAGCTTTTAATCTTTCGTTTAAATATTTTTCACCTATTGGTGTATTATTTGATAAAAATTTTAATAATTTGTTGAACGCAAACTTAAAATTTTCTTTATTAATTAAGTGTTTGCAAAATTTACTCTGTATTTGTCTTATTCTCTCTCTTTCTACTTTAAATTCTTTTCCAAGAGAATCTAAAGTTGAAAACTCTTTGTCTATCGACATTCTAGATTTAATTATTTTTTCTTTTCTAATAAACAATAAGTCATTTTCTTTATCATTTTTGCTAAGATAAGATAAAATAATTTCATCAATGTTATTGTTAGAAAAATTTTTTGAAATATGTTTTAAGTAAATTTGATGAAAGTATTTTTTATCTATCGAATACCAATCAAATTTTGTTTTAGTTTTAATTATTATATCGTCTTTAATTATTTCATTATTTAAAGATAATTTATTTGTTTTTAAGAATTCTTTTATTTCAACGATGGTTTTTACACCGATTTTTGGAGTTTTTTTTAATTCATCCTCTGAAACATTTAAAACCAGATCTCCAACATAAGTTAGATTCAGATTTTTAAAAACTCCCATAGCTCTTTGTGAAAACTCACAAGAATTTAGTTTCTTTAAGTAAATGGGATCAAAAGTAAGATTTAATCTAGCCTGGAGAAGAGATCTTTGATATTGATCATCTTGAGTAATTTTTTTAATATTTATTTGATCACAAATAAAATTTTCTTTAATAAGTTTTCCAATTTTTTTACCATGTTTAGTTAATTGAATATTATTATTAAAAGATGTTGCTAAATTATATTTTTCTAGAACTTTGTGAGAAATTAAATTTCTTACTTTTTGGCTAAATTTATCATCAGATCTATCTTTTAATATTTGTTTATCAGACTCAGGTATATTAGAGATTGATCTAATTTCAGAGATTAGTCTTGAAGTAGATATTTTATCTGTTGATTTATAACTGGCTACTATTAATGCGGGTGGTACAAGATTTAGATCGTTGACTGAGTCAAAATAAAATTTCATTTAATTACAGTTGAAGGTCTCAATAATATTAACAAAGGCACCCCAAGCACAGAAAGGTATGGAAAGCGATATAAGCTTGGGGCACCTTTGTTAATCTCTTTTAAATCTGCTAATTTCATTTTAAATATTAGACAAATCATTTATTATCTTTAAAGCTTCAGCTAAATACTCATCTGTATTCTCTTTAAACCATTTTTTTTCTAGTAACAGATAACTTAGACCAAAAGCATATTCTGTAAAAGCAATCTCGTATGTAGTGATTTTGAATAACCACTCGTTATCTTTGCTCTTTTTTTTTATATCAACAATATGTGGATGATCTAAATTAATATAAACAATATTATTATCTCTATCAAACTTAGCTCTATTATTATTTGGGGTATTATTTCTATATTGTACTTCAAATCTTGACCCACCAGATGATTTATTTTTTCCAATACCATTAACCCTTTTGGCTTTTTTACTTTCGTTTTTGTTCTCTTCAATATTCGAATTGTTTTTTTTACTGCTATTTGATTTTTTATCTCCAAACTTTCCTAATGATTTAAAATCATTGTTTATTATTGCCTCTAGCTCATCTCCAATACTTAATGATCCATTTTCATTTAGATTTTGTGAATTAAATGCTTTTGCATTTCCAACATTTCCATTGGAAATTCTATTTACTTGCATTCTAATTTTATCTTTATATTGCTCAAAATGATTATTTATTTTTTCGGCAGCAGTATCAGCAATTTTTTGGAGTTTTTTTGCTTCTTCAGTTTGTTTTTCTTCTTTATCTTGTTCAACAAGTTTTTTTCTTACATCCTCAATATTTGGACCTATAAAAGAGTACAAGCTTTTTACAAGTGGGCTTGAGGTTGACAATGTCATATCTCTTGCAACTGTTGAATTTACTTCTTCATCGCTATCGTAATCAAGTTTTGGACAATCAATTTCTCCAAATATAAACTCTGACATTTCTCTTCCCTCAGAACCGCAAAGAGTTTCTGTTAACAAAACATTATTAGAATTAACTCTTATCCTATTTCGATTATTATCTAGCGGCTCGGCTGCAACTTTGATTATTAAATCAATATTTCCAAGCTCGGGATGAGTTTTTTCTGTATTAAATTTGTAGATTTGTTTTGAGATAGGTTCTTTGTATTCGCACAAGTGATTATCCACCCAAACTTCTGCACCTTTGCCGTATGAGCCCAAGTGTTTTTCGATATAATCAATTGTATCTTTTTTATTAGATTTGCTAAATATTTCAGAGATTTCAACCTTTGTTCCATCATTCTCTTTTGTTTTTTCTCCATAATTAATTATATAATCTTTAAGAGGAATGTTATCTCCTTTTTCTTGATACTTCTTTAACTCTTTTTTAGTAAGCTTAATTGAATAATTTTTCTTATTTTTAGATGTTGATAAAAAAAATGAATTAGCGATTGCAAATGCAGCTGATTTGCCAGTCCCATTTTTACCTCTTACCCTAATTCCTTTTTTTCTTGCTCTATTTTCACCATGCATTGTAAAAAAATTTTGTAAACCATCTTTATCCATTCCAGCACCATTTCCTGATATAGTAAGTTTATCTTTTTCAAAACTTACATGAATTATTGGTTTTCTTTTAATTTCTACACATGAGTCAAGTTCATTCGACACATATTCCCAAACCACATTATGTGTATGTTTAAATAAATGAGCACCATCTAGAATTGATTTTGCAGTGTTAGATTTAAATTGTAAATTATCTCGTGACATATTTTTTTACCTCTTTTTTGTAATTATTTATTAATTGATAAATTTGATCTTGATCCTTAAAATTATCTAAAAGATCAATTATGCGTTTATCAAGATCTTTTGCTGAAGTATAATCATTAACTTTAAATAAATTCTTAATATCTTGCGATGTAATATTTTTATTATCATTACTCAAATATTTTTTATATGCATCAGTGTTCATAATTCTATTTTCTTCTCTTAAAATGTATTTTTTTTCTACTGCAGAAAGTCTTTTTTTTCTTATAACTTTGCCATTAAATTTATGTTTAGATGATTTGCAAAAGTCTAATCCTATTGTTGTTAAAATCCATCCTTGCTTATCATTACCTTTTACAAATGCTCCTATTTTTCTTACTCTAGCAGCATTTAGACTTTCAATAATCAGACCTTTATCAATGAACTCTTTGTATTTTTTGTTTCTCCACTTGAATCTCTCATTGTCAATACGATCAGCCTGAACAGCTATATCCTCAGTATCAATAAATTTTCTTGCTCCACCCATTTCGTACAAAGCTATGGTCACTAATTCTATATTTTTAATTTTTTTTAGTATCACAATTTAAACTCCTTAGTCTCTCTGGAGTTTTTTGAGTTAAATTTTTCTTTGATATTTTTTACTTCTGATGACAAAGCATTAACTATTTTGTCTGCTTCATTTTGTGAGTAGGAATAATGACTTTTGTTAGCAAGATTAGATATTAACCTTAGCAATTTAATTGCTTTGTTTACTCTACTATTTGCTAGTTCTTCAAATTTAATTTTTTTTTCATTTGTCATAATATTATTATGCTATGTAATACGGCACATGTCAACATATAAATATTACATCTTTTAGTTGAATACTCGGCATATCTTAATATTTCAATGTATAGTTCTATTTTTCTGCAAATCATTTTCATACTCTATCTTTCCCACTATTAGTCTCAGTCTAGAGGATAACTTTAACCATTTTTGTCTATTATTTAGTGGATTTAACCATGGGAGGTCTTTTTGCTTTAATTTTAGATAAACACACAAAATTTTGTCAATTTTATTCAAAAAATTTTGCCTATTGAGAGGTGTATGATGCTCAAAGAGTCTGATTAAGTTTGTGTTGTTATTTTTATTATTTTTTCGCTTTTTTTTCATATTTTTCCTTTCAAATTAAGTTCTGCCTGGAAAAATACAAAATCTATCAATTAATCCAAAAGCAAAACTAAGTTTTGTTGGCTAATATGATAAAAATGTTTGAAATAGTTTAACGTAAAGATAGTTAAAAAATTGTCTAAACAAGTAAATCAATTAACTAAATAGTTAATATCAGAACCTTTTTTAATATCAAGATATTTGTTTAATTTGAGTTATCAGCGATTAATAAATAATAATAAAAGAATATGTTTTGTTGGTAAATAGTTGGTAAAAATTTAAATTTTTATAAATAGTTTAAAAAACGTTGAAATATGTGGGTTTTTTGAAAGGATTTCTTTTACAAGAAATTATGAGTGTACTGCTCTAACCAACTGAGCTACAGGCCCAAAATTGAACACTTAATTATACCATTTTTTTTATGTTGGCAATTAAAGTAATTTGAATTTGGTGGGCCGTGTTGGTTACGCTCCAACTACCCCTGCAATGTCAATGCAGTACTCTACTATTGAGCTAACGGCCCTAACTTTCCAAGAAACTTTTTAATTGTTTAGATCTACTTGGATGTTTTAGTTTTCTTAGAGCTTTGGCCTCTATTTGTCTTATTCTTTCTCTAGTAACCGAAAACTGAAGTCCTACCTCCTCTAAGGTGTGATCAGTGTTCATTCCAACTCCAAATCTCATTCTAAGAACTCTTTCTTCTCTTGGAGTAAGAGTAGATAAAATTTTGGTTGTTGCTTCACTTAAATTAGATTTTATTGCTTGCTCTAATGGAGCTAAAGCTTTTGTATCCTCTATAAAATCTCCCAGACTGCTATCTTCTTCGTCACCAACAGGTTTTTCAAGGGAAACAGGTTCTTTGGAAATTTTTAAAACTTTTCTTACTTTTTCCAGAGGCATTCTTAATTTTTTTGCAAGCTCTTCTGGAGTAGCCTCTCTACCAAATTCACTTAAAATTAATCTTTGGGTTCTTACTATTTTATTTATAGTTTCGATCATATGAACAGGTATTCTTATGGTTCTTGCCTGATCTGCTATAGACCTGGTAATTGCCTGTCTAATCCACCAAGTGGCGTATGTAGAAAATTTATAGCCTCTTCTATATTCAAACTTATCTACAGCTTTCATCAAACCTATGTTGCCTTCTTGAATTAGATCTAAAAACTGGAGGCCTCTATTGGTATATTTTTTTGCTATAGAAATAACTAATCTTAAATTTGCCTCAACCATTTCTTTTTTTGCTATTCTTGATTCTTTTTCACCTTTTTGAACTCTGCTAACTAATTTTTTAAAATCTGTGACTGATATTCCCAATTTATTACTTATCTCAACTAACCTATCTCTTATATTTTTAAAATCATTCTTATTTTTTTGAAAAAATTTTTTCCATGTTTCATTTGTATCTAAAAACTCTTTTAGGTTGGGATTAATTTCATTACCAATATAAAATTTAATAAATTCATCTCTAGATATTTTTGAGTCTATTGCTAATCGTAGTAAATTTCCTTCCAAAGATACTATCTTTTTATTTTCTGAATAATGTTTTTGCACAAGTTCTTCTAAAACTGAGGGAGAAAGCTGTAATGATTTTATTTTTTCTAAGATATTATCGACTATCTTCTTATAATTAGTTTCTTTAGACGAAGAAAATTTAATAGAATTTAATACACAATTAAGCTTCTCATTCTGATATTTAATTAATTTATTATATTCTTTAGTTAATAAATGTACTGTATTTAATACCTTCGGTTTTATTTCAGTTTCCATTGCAGCTAAAGTAGGATTAAACTCATCATCATCTGCGTGGTTATTCTCTTCTTGATTTTGATCGTCGTCCTGTTTTTTGGTTTTTGAATTATTTGAATTTTCATCATCATCCATATAATTCGTATCAATATCAATAATCTCTCTTACTAAAATTTCATCGTTCTGGAGCTTTGTATTCCACTCAAAAAATTGTTGTGCGGTAATAGGACTTTGAGATAACGCATTTAACATTACGTCTTTCCCAGCTTCTATTCTTTTTGCAATTGCTATCTCACCTTCTCGTGACAATAATTCTACTCCGCCCATCTCTCGAAGGTACATTCTTATAGGATCATCACTTTTCTCCAAAGTTTTTCCTTCATCTTTAGACGACGCATCTTTTTTTCTTAATATTTTATAGTCGGATTTTTTTTCAACAAGAACTATACTTTCATTGAGAATATGAATAAAAGCTTGAGCGAGATTTTCACTAGACAAATTTCTTTTTCCAAGCGATTTATTTAGTTCTTCGTGTGTTATAAATCCTCTATGGATCCCTCGACCCATTAGTCTTGCAAATGATTTTGTAATTATTCGTTCCACAATAAAAGTTTGAAGAACTTATATAATGTCTATTACAAAAAAATCTATGTGATTTTTTTTATTTTTAGTTGATTTTTTGCAGCTTTTTTAACTCTTTTATCTTGTTAAATGTGCTTTCGCTCATATCTTCTAAAAACTTTGATTCTAATTCAGATATTCTTTGCTCTAATTCATAATTTTTAAGATCTTGTATAATCTCAGTAAAAATCTCTAAAATTTTTTCTTCATCATTTAAGTTTTTTGAAATTATGTGTTTGACAGAAGCATAATTCATAACTCTATTAACAAGATTTTTATCCACATTTAATTTTTGTAAGTCTAAATTTATTAAATTTTCTGATTGGTTTAAAATTTCAGCAAATAATTGCTTGTTTTCATCGCTATATAATTTGACTCTATCTATCAAATGAAAATTTTTCTGAATTAATTTAGGTTTAGAAAGCAATATATATAAAAATGAAAATTCTTTTATTTCAAAAGATTTTAACGACTTCGTCTCATTGTAGTAACTTTTAGTTTTAGCAAGAGATTTCGGAAATGTTTTATAATTTTTATTGAATTTTGAGTTAATATTTGGTGTTAACTCTGAAACTTTTTCAAGAAAATACTCTAGAGTATATTTTTTCACAAAACTATCTTTTATATTTGATGCAATCTCTCTTAGTTTTTTTTCAAAGATTGCTCGCGAACTAGGACTTTCCGTCGTTTGACTCATATAATGTTCAAAAATAAATTTATGAATAGGTATTATTTTATGATTTGAAATTTCTAAGAATTTCTCTCTACCAAATTTATTTACATAATTATCTGGATCTAAATTATCTTCTAAAAGTAGAAAAGAAATTTTTTTGTCAGGTTTTAATTCATCTATAATATTCTCTGCAGCTCGTAGAGCAGCTTTATAACCACTTTGATCACCATCAAAACATATAATGACATGATTATAGAATTGATTTAAAATTTGTATCTGTTTGCTTGTTAAAGCAGTTCCTAAGTTTGCAACAGTATTTTCTATGCCATTTTTTGATAAACCAATAACATCCATATACCCCTCTACTAAATAAACATCTTCTAATTTATTTGATAATTTTCTTGCTTTATCAAGGTTATATAAATTAGATCCTTTCTTGAAAAAAGGTGTTTCAGGTGAATTAATATATTTAGCTAAATTTTTATTTTCGTCTACAATTCTTCCTCCAAAACCTATTATATTACCTGATATATTTTTTATTGGAAAAATTATTCTGTTTCGAAATCTTGATATATATTTTTTTTTCTTCTCATCAAAGTAAAATAAGCCCGTGTCTTTGATAATTTCTTCATCAAAATCCTTTTTTAGAACTTCATAATAATCTAAATCCTCTGTTACAAAACCAAGATTAAAATTTTTAACCTCAATACCAGACAGTCCTCTTTCTTTAAGATAATTTTTTGCATTAATTGAATTCTTATTTTTAAATAATTCATTTTTATAAAACTCAGAAAAATTACTACATATAGATTTATATAACTTCCATTTAATCTCTCTTTCCTCATCTTGTTTTGAAAATGTATAAGGTTGCATACCTGCAAGATTTGAAAGCATTTTAACCGCCTCGCCAAATCTAAGATTTTGGGTTTTCATTACAAAATCAAAAATATTTCCGTGCTCACTTGTACTAAAGCAATGATAAAATTCTTTTTCATCATTGACTGTAAATGATGGAGTTTTCTCTGTCTTAAAAGGAGACAAGCCAACAAACTCTTTACCTCTTTTTTTAAGTTTAACAGTTTTAGAAACAACTGTTGAAACTTTTAATCTAGTTTTAATTTCGTCTAAATATTCTTTTGGATATTTCATTAGCTATTAAGTAAATTTTTAATAATCTGTCCTGCCTTAGAAAAATCAATTGTATCAGCATAGTTTTTTTTTAATTCACTCATCACTTTGCCCATGTCCTTTAAAGAAGAAGCCCCAGAGTTTTTTATAATTTCTTCACAAATCTTTTCTGTATCGGCTTCAGATAATTGCTTAGGCAAGTACTCTGATAAAACATCAAGCTCTCCTTGTTCAATTTCTAGTAAATCTGATCTGTTATTTTTTTTGTATATTTCAATTGATTCGGATCTTTGTTTGATCATTTTTTTTAAGAGTTTTTTTATATCTTCATCGTCTGTTTCCTTTTTATTTGGGCCAGACCTATTGTTAATATCTAAGTCCTTAACTCCAGATAAAATTAACCTATAAGTTGATATCTTATTTTTATCTTTGGATTTTAAAGCATTTTTGTAATCGCTATCTATTTTATCTCTTAGGGACATATTAGAATGTACTTCATAGACAAAATTGTTCAAAAGAAAAAATTGTATTTTTAAAATATTATTATAGATCTGTTGCGGATAAATACGTTTTATTGTATTAACCTTTAACTCATGAGTTGTAATTGACTTTAAAACGAAAAAACAAAACTTCACATCTCTCAAATTTTAACACAGCTATTTTAGTTCTCGAAAATAAGTCAGTCTTTAAAGGAATTGGACTGGGGTATAAGGGAGAGGCAACTGGAGAAGTATGCTTTAATACTTCATTAACTGGTTATCAAGAAATCATATCTGACCCATCTTATGCAGGGCAAATAATAAATTTTACATTTCCTCATATTGGCAATGTGGGAACTAATAATGAAGACTTAGAGTCTGACAAAATATGGACGAGAGGAGTTATTTTTAATTCAGAGATAACAAGTCCTTCTAATTATAGGTCTCTTCAAAATTTAGATAAATGGCTAAAAAAAAATAAAATAGTAGGCATAACTGGTCTAGATACTAGAAGTTTAACTAATTTTATAAGAGATAAGGGTGCTCCAAAAGGAACTATATCAAACAATAAAAATGGTAAATTTAATATTAATAAACTAATAAATAAATCAATTAAATGGCCTGGTTTGAATGGAATGGATCTGGCTCAAGAAGTCACAACTAATAAAACTTATATTTGGAAAGGATATAAAACTTGGAAAAAAAATAAGGGTTATGAAAAAAATAAAAAGAAAAAATTTAGGGTTGTTGCAATAGATTTTGGTATTAAAAAAAATATACTTAGGTATTTTTCTGATTTCGATTGCGAAGTTAAAGTTGTTTCCTGCAAAGAAAACGCAAATAATATACTTAATCTAAAACCTCATGGAATTTTCTTATCGAACGGTCCTGGAGATCCTGCTGCAACAGGAAAGTATGCAATCAAAGTTGTAAAAAATTTAATAAAAAAGAATATTCCATTATTTGGGATATGTTTGGGTCATCAAATATTAGCTTTAGCTTTAGATGCGAAAACAGAAAAGATGAAATTAGGGCACAGGGGCGCAAATCATCCAGTCAAAAACTTGATTTCAAAGAAAGTTGAAATTACAAGTCAAAATCATGGATTTGAGGTTGTTAAAGAAAGTTTAAAAAAAAATACAGAAATAACTCATCTATCATTATTCGACAATTCGATAGAAGGAATAAGACTAAAAAATAAACCAGTTTTCTCAGTCCAATATCATCCTGAAGCAAATCCTGGACCACAAGATAGTAAATATTTATTTAGTAATTTTATTAAAGACATAAAAAAATATGCCAAAAAGAAAAGACATTAAAAAAATTTTAGTTATTGGAGCTGGCCCAATTATTATTGGTCAAGCTTGTGAATTTGATTATTCGGGAACTCAAGCATGTAAAGCATTAAAAGACGAGGGTTACAAAGTAATATTAATCAACTCTAATCCTGCAACTATAATGACCGATCCCGGTGTTGCTGATAAAACTTATATCGAACCAATATCTTTGGAAGTGCTTGAAGAAGTCATCAAAAAAGAAAGGCCTGATGCTATTTTACCTACAATGGGTGGTCAAACAGCATTAAATCTTGCAATTAATGCAGAAAAAATTGGATTGTTAAAAAAGTATAAAATTGAACTTATTGGAGCAAACTCCAAAGCTATAGCAAATGCTGAGGATAGAAAAAAATTCAGAAAAAATATGTCTGATATTGGTATTGATTTACCAAAATCAGAAGTTCTAAATAAATTTTCAAACGCTAAAAAATGTTTAAATAAAATTGGTCTTCCTGCAATTATTAGACCCTCTTTTACTTTGGGAGGATTAGGTGGAGGAATTGCAAGAACATCAAAAGATTTTTTTAAAATTGTTAAAGAAGGAATGAACGAGTCTCCGCAAAATCAGGTTTTGGTTGAGGAATGTTTGGATGGATGGAAAGAATTTGAGATGGAGGTTGTCAGAGATAGAAATGATAATTGTATAATTATTTGTTCAATAGAAAATATTGATCCAATGGGAACGCATACTGGTGACTCTGTTACAATAGCTCCGGCATTAACACTGACAGATAAAGAATATCAAGTAATGAGAAATGCATCTATTGCTTGCTTAAGAAAAATTGGTGTTGAAACAGGAGGTTCGAATGTTCAATTCGCCATAAATCCGAAAAATGGAAGAATGGTAATTATTGAAATGAACCCTAGAGTTTCAAGGTCATCTGCATTAGCTTCTAAAGCAACTGGCTTTCCAATAGCAAAAGTGGCCGCAAAATTAGCAGTTGGCTATACTCTTGATGAACTACAAAATGAAATAACAAAAGTAACACCTGCTTCTTTTGAACCAACAATCGATTATGTTGTGACAAAAATTCCAAGGTTTACGTTTGAAAAATTTTCTGACACAGAGGTAATTTTAGGCACATCTATGAGATCAGTTGGTGAAGCAATGGCAATTGGGAGAAATTTTAAAGAATCTTTTCAAAAAGCTCTGGTTTCACTTGAAACTGGTTTATCAGGATTAGATAATATTTTTAACTATTCAAAAAAAGAAATCCTAAAAAATTTAAAAATCAATATTCCAAATAAATTGCTATTAATTGCTGAAGCTTTTAGAAAAAAAATTTCTTTAGATGTCATATATAAATTATCAAAAGTAGATCCATGGTTTTTAAATCAAATTAAGGAAATAGTTGATGAAGAGAAAATATTAAGTTTGAAAGGGCTGCCCAAAACTTTTGAAGAATTTAATAGAATAAAATCAATAGGCTTTTCTGACAAAAAGATCTCACAAATTACTGGTCAAAAAGAAGCAATCGTCAAATCAAGAAGAAAAGGGCTAAAAGTTATGCCTGTTTTTAAGAAAGTTGATACATGCGCTGCTGAATTCAAATCTTTCACACCTTATATGTATTCTACTTATCAAAGAAATTTTTCTATTAAAACTGAATGCGAAGCTGAGCCAAGTAATAAAAAAAAAATAATAATCTTAGGTGGAGGACCAAATAGAATTGGTCAAGGTATAGAGTTTGATTACTGCTGTTGTCAGGCTAGCTTTTCTCTAAAAGAAGCAGGTTTTGAAACAATAATGATAAATTGTAACCCAGAAACTGTTTCTACAGATTATGATACAAGCGATAGATTGTACTTTGAGCCTTTGATTGAAGAGTATGTTGAGAATATAATTTTAAAAGAAAAATCAAAAGGAAATCTAATTGGCGTTATTGCACAATTTGGAGGTCAAACTCCTATCAAATTAGCTAAATTTTTAGATGAAAATAAATTACCTATTTTAGGGACACAATATAAATCAATTGATCTAGCAGAAGATAGAGACAGATTTAGAGAGTTACTTATAAAGCTTAAATTAAAACAAGCTGAGAGCGGAATAGCCTACAAGTTCGATCAAGCTATTAATGTTGCTGAAAAAATTGGATTGCCTGTAGTTGTTAGACCTTCTTATGTTTTGGGAGGAAGAGCTATGGAGATTGTTCATGACAAAAGCCAATTAAAACAATTTATCAATGAAGCCTTCAAAGCATCGGAGCAAAATCCAATCTTGATTGACAAATTTATTGATAGCGCAATGGAAGTAGATGTAGATGCAATTTCTGATGGAAAAGATGTTTATGTTGCTGGAATAATGCAACACATCGAAGAAGCAGGAATTCACTCAGGAGACTCTGCTTGCTGCTTGCCACCGGTATCAATAAAGGCAAATCTTTTAAGAGAATTGAAAATACAAACAAGAAAATTGGCGCTGGCTTTAAAAGTTAAAGGATTTTTAAATATTCAATATGCAATTAAAAATGATGAAATTTTTGTCATTGAAGTTAATCCTAGAGCGAGCAGAACTGTCCCCTTTGTTTCAAAAGCAAACGGTATTCCACTTGCAAAAATTGCATCAAGAATAATGTCTGGGGAAAAGTTAAGTAAGTATAAATTAAAATATAAAACCAATAAAAAATTTGCTGTTAAGGAAGCAGTATTTCCATTTAATAAATTTCCAGATAGTGATTTATTGCTTGGGCCTGAGATGAAGTCTACTGGTGAGGTAATGGGTTTTGATGATGATTTTGGAATGGCTGTTGCAAAAAGTCAAATTGCTGCTTCTAATTCATTACCAACTAAAGGAATGGCATTCTTATCAGTAAAAGACTCTCACAAGCAAGAAATAATAGGTATTGCTCAAAGATTAATCAAACTTGGATTTACACTTTCTGCAACCAAAGGAACTTCAGAGATTTTAAAACAAAATGGAATGAAATGTAAAAAAATTAATAAAGTGAGCAGTGGTAGACCACATATAGTAGATGTATTAAATTCTAAAAAAATATCTTTGGTAATAAATACTGGAGGTGGAAATTCTGAACACAGGATTAGTGATGCAAGAGCATTAAGAAGAGGAACTCTTGCAAACAAAATCCCTTATTGTACGAATATGTCTACAGCTTATTCATTCTTAGAAGCAATTAAATCCTTAAAAACAACAAAATTAAGAGTTAGATCTCTACAAGATAATTAATTTTAATTGACTTTCCAATCTGTCTCAAATGTAACATAATTTACTTGAAGACACCTTCTCTCTTTTACTATTTCTTTTTTTTCCATACCATGCCAAGTGTTAGGGCCACTTGAAAAGAAATAGCCATAATTATCCTTATAAGGAACAGTTTTTGCTAATTTTAGATTTTCATCATAAAAATCTGTACCCAAATCTTCTTTTTCATTATGCTTATTTACGAATAATAAACATGACATCAGTTTCTCTTTAATATCGCAATGTGGTTTTAACCAGAATCCTTTTCTATCACAAATAACTTCAACTCTTACGTATGAATTTGAAAGATCTTTATTTATCATTTCAGAAATTTTTTTATATGTTGATGGATTTTGAAGTTCTTTAATAAATTCAACAAGATTAGGGAATTGATTTGAATTTTCTTTTGTTACAAAACATCTAAATTTTAATGCCTTGCCTCCGTCTGATATACCTTCTCTAAACTTACCTTCACCTCCATCAATTGCTCTTGTGCCATCATAGTTTAAATTATGTTCTATCGGATTAGCTATATCAGCGTTTACAATTTCCTGAACTTGGCCGTCAGTTAGTGGTTGATTTAATTCCCAATGTTCAAAAGGAATTTTGTGATTTGACGAATTTTTTAATATTGAATTTAAAAATGCCATTATAGTTGAATTTTATCTTTAATGATATTTGCTACTCTATTCGTTTCATCTAATTTTTCATAGTTCCAATTTTCTAATTTTTCTCCTAATTCTCTAACAATTTTCATTTCTTGAAATAATTTTCTAAAATTTTTAAATCTTTTATCGCTTTTTTTAGGTGGGATATAGGCAATATAAATTGGCTTGCCTGTTAAAGCTGCCTCTGAAATCATAGAACTTGAATCGCACGTAATAACTATATGTTTTGATATTGCAAGCGCACTTAAATAGGCCTTTTTATCAACACCATCTAATACTAAATGATCGTTTCCAAAATATATTTTTGCATGTTCTATAGTTCCCTTTGGCGTTCTCATAGAAGGGATGACTACTAAATTAAGATTATTTTCTTTAACTAAATAATTTACTTTTGAAAAAATTTCTTGGATATTTCTATCTGAATAATCATAATACTGGGTAGGACCACCAATTATTAAAGAAATTATATTTTTATCCCTCAATTTGCTTGAAATACTAAACAAATATTCTTTGTCTTTTTCAATTTCTTCACTTGTTAAATAATGAATAGCTCCTTTTGTTTTTAATACATTATCTCCATCAAGATTATCGTGCTCTGGCACTACAACTAGATCAAAATTATCAAGTTTTATCTTTGGGTTTTGAATATGAATGTTAAATACTTTTTTCTTTGAATTTTTTTTTAAGAATAAAGATGGAATAATACTTTTTCTTCCACATGAAATTATTAAATCAACATCTTCGCATTCAATTTTTTTAAAAACTGAGTCGGATATTGGAGTGAATTTTGGCGGTATAACTTTCCAGAAACCTTTTGTTTCAACTATGTGGTGAGAATAATTTATATCTAAAGCTTTAGCCAAACCTTCAACTTGGCTAATCATCCCATGCATACCTTCTGTTAATAATATACCTTTCAATTTAGTCATTAATCATTATATAGCTTTCATATGAGTGAAAATCCAACTAAACACACAAAAGTGTTAATAATTGGGTCAGGTCCCGCTGGATATACAGCAGCAATATATGCTGCAAGAGCAATGTTAAAACCAATACTAGTTCATGGCATGGAACCTGGTGGCCAATTAACAACAACAACCGATGTTGAAAATTTCCCTGGATTTAAAGATGTAATACAAGGGCCATGGCTTATGGATCAAATGAAAGGTCAGGCAGAAGTAGTTGGAACTGAAATGATACAAGATCATATTGCATCAGTGGACTTAAAATCTAAGCCATTTAAAGCTGTTGGAGATAGCGGCCAAATTTATGAAGCAGACTCAATAATTATTTCAACAGGAGCTCAAGCTAGATGGTTAAATATTGACTCAGAACAAAGCTTCAGAGGTTTTGGTGTATCTGCATGTGCAACATGTGATGGATTTTTCTTTAAAGACAAAATTGTAGCAGTTGTTGGAGGTGGAAATGCTGCGGTGGAAGAAGCTATGTTTTTAACAAAATTTGCCTCAAAGGTTCAGCTTATACACAGAAGAGATAGTTTGAGAGCAGAAAAATTACTTCAAAAGAAATTAATGGAAAATAAAAAAATTGAAATAATTTGGGACTCTGTTGTTGATGAAGTTATTGGTGATAATGATCCTAAAAATGTAACTGGATTAAAAATTAAAAATGTTAAAACAAATAAAGTAGATGAACTAAAAATCGATGGATTATTTATAGCTATAGGACATGATCCAGCAACTTCATTATTTAAAGATCAGTTAGAAATGGATAAAGAAGGATATTTAGTTACAAAGAATGATTCGACAGAAACCAATATTCCAGGTGTATTCGCCGCTGGAGATGTAAAAGATAAAATATTTAGACAAGCAGTAACAGCCGCTGGAATGGGATGTATGGCCGCTTTAGAGGCAGAAAAGTTTCTTTCCCACGATTGATTATATTCAAATAAAATTGATCTAGAATAAATATTTGAATTAAAATATAAATTAATTAGATGGAAAATATCGTAAAACAAATTCAGCTTGTCGCTTTAGTAATCATTTTAGTTAGTACAGTGATTGCTTTTGGACAAGAGATGTATCAGATGATACTCGTGCGAAGGGTTACTTTAGCAGATCTGCTTTTACTTTTTCTATATCTTGAAGTGCTTGCAATGGTTAGAGTTTTTTGGGAGAGCCAATCAATTCAAATTACACTGCCGTTATTTATTGCCATAACTGCACTTGCTAGATTTATTATTTTACAAGGAAAATCTCTAAATCCAGAGATATTACTGTATGAAGCTGGTGCGATTGTTTTAATTGCTTTAGCAATTGTAATCTTAAGATTTAGAAATTCTTCTCTAATTGGACTAAATAAAAAAAAATAGGTTTATCCTAAATCCTCACAAAACTTTTTAATTCTAGACATTGCTATTTTAAGTTTTGCCATTGAAGTTGCATATGAAATTCTAAAATATCCATCTAAACCAAATGCTGAGCCCTGAACAGCGGCAACATTTTGTTTTTCTAAAAGCTTTTGGACAAAATCAGTATCTTTTTTAAGTTTAGTTCTTTTATTTAAAAGTTTTTTACAATTCGGAAATACGTAAAATGCACCATTAGGTTTCAAGCAGCTAATACCATCAATATTATTTAAACTTTTTACAACAAAATCTCTTCTTTCTTTAAATGATTTTGCTCTTTTCTTAATAAAATCTTGTTTTCCATTTAAAGCTTCGACAGCTGCTGCTTGACTAATTGATGATGGATTCGAAGTAGACTGAGACTGAATTTTTCTAATTGCAGAAATTATTTCTTTTGGTCCAGCCGCATAACCAATCCTCCAACCAGTCATTGCATAAGATTTACTCACTCCATTCATTGTTAATGTTCGAGATTTTAATTTTGAAATTTGAGCAATAGTAAAAAATTTAAAATTATCATATTTAACATGCTCATAAATATCATCGCTCAAAATATGAACTTTTTTGTTTTTTATTAAAACCTTTGCTAATTTTTGAATTTCTAATTTGCTGTATCCAGATCCAGTTGGATTAGATGGTGAGTTAAGGATTATCCACTTCGTTCTTTTTGTAATTGCAGCTTTTAATTTTGCAGGTGTAATTTTAAATCCATCTTTTTCATCACATTTTACTATTTTTGGTTTTCCTCCTGCTAAGAGAACCATATCCGGATATGAAACCCAGAATGGAGCAGGAATAATAACTTCATCTCCTTTATTTAAAGTAGCCATAAAAGTGTTGTAGAGAACTTGTTTCCCTCCAGTTCCAACTGTGATTTCATCTAGTTTATAATTTAATTTATTTTCTCTTTTAAATTTTTTTAAAATTGCTTTTTTTAATGCTGGAGTTCCATCAACTGCTGTATACTTTGTATCTCCGTCTCTTATTGCTTTAATAGCTGCATTTTTAACATTGATAGGAGTATCAAAATCTGGTTCCCCTGCCCCAAGTCCAACTACATCTTTTCCTGCAGCTCTTAATTCTCTTGCTTTTTGAGTAACTGCAATAGTTGGGGATGGTTTAATTCTTTTTAAATTATTAGATATTATGCTCATTGAATTATGAAATTATTCAATTACGTTGTTTAATATATGGAGAATACATATCAAGACCTAATTACAGACATTCAGAGTAAAAACCCAAAAATCGGTGGAAAACTCGAAGGTGGAAAAAAATTCAAAATAAAGTCAGATTTTACCCCGGCTGGTGACCAACCAGATGCAATTAAAAGGCTTGTTCAAGGAGCTAAAAAAAATGAGTTTAATCAAGTATTATTAGGAGTAACTGGATCTGGAAAAACTTTTACAATGGCAAAAGTTATAGAAGCTACAAATAGACCAGCATTAATATTGGCACCAAATAAAACTTTGGCAGCTCAACTTTACGGTGAGATGAAAACTTTTTTTCCAGATAATGCTGTTGAGTATTTTGTATCTTACTATGATTATTATACTCCAGAAGCTTACGTACCAAGATCAGACACATACATCGAAAAAGAAGCATCAATAAACGAACAGATTGATAGAATGAGACACTCAGCAACGAGATCTCTTCTTGAAAGAGACGATGTTTTAATTGTTGCAAGTGTTTCCTGTATTTATGGTTTGGGATCAGTAGAAGCTTACAGCAAAATGACTTTAACTCTTCAGAAAAACTATGAATATAATAGAGAACAAATAATAAAATCTCTTGTTGCTCTTCAGTATAAGAGAAATGATCAAAATTTTTTTAGAGGAACATTTAGGGCAAGGGGAGAATATTTAGAAATATTTCCATCTCATCTAGAGGATAGAGCATGGAGACTAAGTTTATTTGGTGATAAACTTGAGAAGATTGAGGAATTTGATCCTTTGACAGGAGATCAGGTTAGAGATCTTAGTCTAGTAAAAGTTTATGCTAATTCTCATTACATCACTCCTAAACCAACTGTAGAACAAGCAATTATAAAAATAAGAAAAGAATTAGAGGAAACTTTAAAAAAACACAAAGCTGAAAACAAGTTATTAGAGGCACAACGATTAGAGGAGAGAACTAAATTTGATTTAGAAATGATTGAGGCAACTGGATCTTGTGCAGGAATTGAAAATTACTCAAGATTTTTATCTGGTAGAAAACCAGGAGAGCCACCACCTACTCTTTTTGAATATTTTCCTGATAACACATTAGTTTTTGTAGATGAATCTCATGTTACAGTTCCCCAACTTAATGGGATGTTTAAGGGAGATAGATCTCGAAAAAGCACATTGGCTGAGTACGGTTTTAGATTGCCATCTTGTATGGATAATAGACCTTTAAAATTTGAGGAGTGGGATTTAATGAGAACACAAACTGTATTTGTTTCAGCAACTCCTGGGCCGTGGGAGTTAGAACAAACGAAAGGCAAGTTTATTGATCAGGTAATAAGACCTACAGGATTAATAGATCCACCAGTTGAGATAAGACCAGCAAAAAATCAAGTGGACGACCTTATGCATGAATGCAAAAAAGTAGTTGAAAATAGTTATAGAGTTTTGGTTACAACACTTACAAAAAAAATGGCAGAGGATTTAACCGAGTATCTTCATGAGAATGGGATAAAAGTAAGATACCTTCATTCTGATATAGATACACTTGAGAGAATAGAGATTATGAGAGATCTTAGAATGGGTGTATTTGATGTTCTAGTTGGAATAAATTTATTAAGAGAAGGCTTAGATATTCCAGAATGTGCATTAGTTGGAATACTAGATGCTGATAAGGAAGGATTTTTGCGATCAGAAACTTCACTAATTCAAACAATAGGAAGAGCTGCAAGAAACGTAGATGGAAAAGTTATTCTTTATGCCGATAAGGAAACAAAAAGTATAAAGAAAGCAATTAAAGAAACTGAGAGAAGAAGAAAAATTCAATTAGAGTACAATAAGAAAAATAAAATCGACGCTAAATCTGTAAAAAAAGAAATAAGTGATATTTTAGAAAGTGTTTACGAGAAAGATTACGTCAAAATAAGTGAGGGTTCCAATATTGGTGGCAACCTTAAAAAACATTTAAAAGGATTAGACAAAAAGATGAAAGAAGCTGCATCTAATTTGGAATTTGAGGAAGCCGCTAAAATTAGAGATGAGATGAGAAAACTTCAAAGTACTGAATTAGAAATTACTTTAAACCCTAAAATTAGACAGTACGATGTTAAAAATAAAATTTATCCCAAAGGTAGATCTACATTAGGTATGCCTGGTACAAGAGTTACAAAAAAAAGAGATAAAAAATGGAAGCACGGAAGATAATAATTACTGGAGCAGCAACTCGAATGGGAGCTGCCATAGCTAAAAAATTATCTGGACCTAACATTGAAATTGTTATCCATTATAACAAATCTAGATCCAAAGCAGAAAATCTTAAAAAAGATTTAACTAAAAGTGGTACAAAAATTTATTTAGCAAAAGCAGATTTAACTAAAGAAAAAGAAATAGAAAGAATGCTTAAATTTTCAAAATCAAAGTTGAAATATTTTGATTGTTTAATTAATAATGCTTCATTATTTGAGAACGATAAACTTGAAAATTTCACAACAAAAAGTTGGGAAAGCCATTTAAAAGCGAATTTAAAAGCGCCAGCTTTATTATCAAAGGGTTTTGCTAAAAATATTAGAGGCAAAAACAATACTATTATTAATATAATTGATCAAAGAGTATTCAAGTTAACTCCATATTTTTTTTCATATACATTAAGTAAATCTGGTCTTTACACTTTAACCAAAACCAGCGCTATGAGTCTTGCCCCAAATATTAGAGTAAATGGAATTGCTCCAGGTCCAACTATTAAAAATAAAAGACAGTCTGATAAACATTTTAAAAAACAATACATGGCAACACCTCTTAAAAGGCAGACAAATGTAGAAGAAATCTGCAATGCTGTTGACTTTTTTATTAAAAATAGATCTATTACCGGTCAAGTTTTAGCAATTGATAGTGGCCAAAACTTAAACTGGCAAACTCCAGATATAATGGGTGGTAAGGAATGAAAAAGAATAATTTAAAGATTGTTAAAATAAATAAAACAAAGAGCTTATTTAATTACGAAAAAAAAGTTTTAATAAAAGAATTAATACTGGGATTAAAACTTGGTTATTTTTATTTTGAAAAAGAAAAGCCTCAAAAAGTAAAATTTAATTTAGAGGTTAATTATCAAGATAAACAGCCTTCGAATGACAAAGATATTAAATCGATAGTTAACTATGCTAAAATTGTAAAATTAATAAAAAAATTAGTAAAAAATAAACATTACAATTTTCTTGAGACATTGGCAGAAGATGTTTTTGATGAGCTATTCAAAGATAAAAGAATAGATAAAATCACTCTTCAAATCGAAAAATTAGAAATAATGAAGGATTGCAGTTCAGTTGGGATCCAAATTTCTAAAAAAAGAAGCCATGATCAGCTCTGATATAGGTAAAGAAGTAATTAAAAAAGAATTGCCCTTGGTTCCTAAGCTGCCAGGTGTTTATAGGATGCTAAATTCAAAAGGAGAAATTCTTTATGTGGGTAAAGCAAAAAACCTTCCAAATAGACTCAAAAGTTATGTGTCAGAAAAAAATCATATTATTAGAACTGAAAGAATGCTCTCTCAAACAAAAAGACTCGAAATTACTACTACTTCAAATGAAAGTGAGGCTTTACTTTTAGAGGCAAATTTAATTAAAAAGTTTAAACCAAAATTTAATATTTTATTAAGAGATGACAAATCCTTTCCTTTTATTTTTATAGGTGACAAAGATAAATGGCCACAAATCAAAAGGCACAGAGGAAAAAAAGGCAAAGAAGGATTTTATTTTGGACCATTTGCATCAGCTGGATCTGCAAATTGGACTATAAAAATGATCCAAAAAATATTTCATCTCAGAATTTGCGATGATACTGTTTTCAAAAATAGAGAAAGACCCTGCATACTTTATCAAATTAAAAGATGCTCAGGACCTTGCGTTGGTTACGTAACTGAGAGTGATTATAAACAAACTGTTGATGACGCAATTGAGTTTGTGTCAGGCAAATCTAGAAAAATTCAGAAAAGCTTATCTAACCAAATGGAAAAGGCTAGTGAGGATTTAGACTTTGAAAAAGCAGCAATATTAAGAGATCGAATTAAATCATTAAATATTATTCAATCTTCTCAAAGAATTAATGAAGCAAATTTAGTCGAAGCAGATGTTATCGCAGGATATAAAGAATCTGGAAAAACTTGTATTCAAGTTTTTTTTTATAGGTCAAAACAAAATTGGGGTAATCAAGCTTTTTTTCCAAAGCATGATCCAGAAGAAAATCTAAATGATATCATTAATTCTTTTGTCTCTCAATTTTATGAAAATAAAAGTGTGCCATCTTCAATAATTTTATCAAATGAAATTAAAGAGAAAGAATTAATTGAAAAAACACTTACACAAAAAGAAGGTAAACAAATCACAATTACTGTCGCAAAAAAAGGGACGAAACTAAAAGTTATAAATCAAGCAATAAATAATGCAAAAGATAGTTTGAATAGAAAACTTTACGAGAGTCAGAATAATAGAGATCTTTTCGATGCAGTATCAAAAAAATTCAATCTTGAAACTAATATTAATTTAGTTGAGGTTTATGACAATAGCCATATTCAAGGCACAAATAGTGTGGGCGCTTTAATTACTTATGGCGATGTAGGGTTCGTTAAAAAAAGGTATAGAAAATTTAATATAAAAATTCAAAAAAATGCTCAAGATGATTATGGAATGATGAAAGAGGTTCTTAACAGAAGATTTAAAAGAGCAGTTCAAGAGAAAGATAATTATTTAACTTTCCCTGATTTAGTTTTAATTGATGGAGGGAAAGGTCAATATTCTGTTGCTAGAGAAGCGATGAATGAACTTGGTCTACATGAAATACCTATTGTAGCTATAGCAAAGGGCAAAATGAGAAATAGTGGAAATGAAACATTTTTTCATAACGGAAGAGAGTTCAAGTTTGAGAAAAATGATCCAACATTATTCTTTTTACAAAGACTAAGAGATGAATCCCATCGATTTGCAATAAGTGCTCATAGAGCAAAAAGAAAAAAGGGCATAAGCAAATCATTATTAGATCAAATTGATGGTATTGGATCTATAAGAAAAAGGGCATTATTAAATCATTTTGGTTCAGCCAGAGCTGTGGAATCAGCTAGTTTGGATGAAATAAAATCAGTTGATGGAGTTGAGGAAAAAGTTGCAAAAAAAATATATAATTTCTTTCACGAATGAAATTTAAAATACCTAATTATTTAACAATTGGAAGAATAATAATTGTTCCAATATTTGTTTTTACATTCTACCTTCCTGGATTTTATGGAGACGTTATACCATTTGCTCTTTTTTTAATTGCCTCATTTACAGATTTTTTAGATGGCCTTTTGGCAAGAATGTTTAAAGAAGAGTCTAAACTTGGTGAACTTTTAGATCCTATTGCAGATAAAATTATTGTTGCAACTGCGTTAATTTTATTAGTTATGGACCAAACAATAAAAAATTACGAAGTTATTGCAGCTATTATAATTCTAACAAGGGAAATACTAATTTCAGGATTAAGAGAGTTTCTTGCAAAAGGGAAGATAAAGCTTCCTGTTTCTAATTTAGCAAAACTTAAAACATTCTTGCAGATGTTTTCGATAGCAATACTTCTGACTGGGGAAACAGGAAATAAATTAATAAATTTTCAAGATTATAATGCTCAAACAATTGGCATTATTATTTTATGGCTATCTGCGTTTTTAACACTTTATACTGGATATGATTATCTTAGAAAAGGAATAGACCATGCAATATCTGAAGATAATAAGGATTAGGCAGCTTTTTTTTGTCTAACTAACTGATCAAAACTTTTTGATAATCCTAATATAACATCACAAATTTTGTATTTATGATCTGCTATGCTTGCAACAGGTGTTATTTCAGCTGCAGTACCGGTTAAGAAACATCCATCAAAATTACCTAGTTCATCTGGAGAAATTTTTCTTTCATGAACTTTGATATTTTTTGATTTGGCTAATTCAATTACAGCTTGTCTTGTAATACCATTTAAAAAAGAATCTGGTGTTGGTGTATGTAATTCATTATTTTTATCTTTAAAAAAAATGTTTGCACTTGTTCCTTCTGCAACATTACCTTCAAAATCTAACATTAATGATTCAGAATACCCTTGTTGTTCAGCTTCGTGTTTTGAAAGTGTACAAATCATATATAATCCAGCTGCTTTTGCATCCCAAGGAATAGTATTTGGAGCCGGTCTTCGCCATTTAGAAATATTTAATCTTATTCCTTCGGCTTTTAATTTTGGATCAAAATATGCAGGCCATTCCCATGTTGCTATTGCTACATTTATCGAAGTTTTCTGTGCAGACACACCCATCATCTCGCTTCCTCTCCACGCAAATGGTCTTACATATCCGTTTTGAATATTTTGAACCGCTACTATTTTTTTAGAGGCTTCATTTATTTCGTCTTTTGTATAAGGAATGTTAATGTCTAATCTTTTTGCAGAATAAAATAATCTATCTGTATGCTCTTCTAGCTTAAATATTTCTCCGTCGTATACTCTTTCACCTTCAAAAACTAAACTTGCATAGTGAAGTCCATGACTGATTACATGGCATTTTGCATCTTGCCATTCAACAAGCTCATTATTGTACCAAATTTTTCCTGATCGTTTATCGAAAGGTATCATTATTTAATTTTATAAAAAAATATATTTGTATATATAATATGTCAATATAACTTACCAATATGAAAAAACTTTTATATTTAAAAGATGAAGATCTCAAACAATATATTGAAAAAATATTTCTTGGCTACAGAGAGACGGTCTCAGATGCTAGAAATGTGTTGAATAAATACTCCATAGGTGTCGCACATAACAAGGTTATTCATCTAATTTCATTATATGAGGGTATCACAATATCAGAACTTTTAAGAAAATTGAAAGTTACAAAGCAAAGTTTGAATAGAGTTTTGAAAGATTTAATAAATCTAAAAGCTATAAAATATGAAAAAGATCAAGTAGATACCAGAATAAAACATGTCTTCTTAACAGAGGAAGGAGAAAAATTATTTAACGAAATTTTCTCAGCTCAAAAGAAAAGAATTTACCAGGCATTCTCCGCATCAAAAGCAAATGAGGTTGTTAGTTTTGATAATGTTTTAAAAAAAATAATTAATGGAAAAATTTAAAGCACATATTTTAGTTGTAGATGACGATGATGGTATAAGAGAATTAGTTAAAGAATACCTTTCCCAAAATGAATATCTTGTAACTAGTTCGAATAGTGCTGAAGATGCTCTTGAGAAAGTTAAAATTATAAAATTTGACTTAATAGTGCTTGATATAATGATGCCGGGGAAGAGTGGTTTGGAATTTACAAAAGAAAATAAAGATAAAATTTCGACCCCTATAATTCTTTTAACTGCGAAGGGCGAAGCTTCAGAGAGAATAGAGGGTTTGGATATTGGTGCAGACGATTACCTTCCAAAACCTTTTGAGCCTAAAGAATTAATACTTAGAATTAATAATATCTTAAATAAAACAAAATATAAAAATACAAAGAGAAAATTTAAATTTGGTAAAATTGAAATAGATCTTAATAAGCAGTTTATTTTGAAAAATGATAAATCAATAAAAATTAATAATACAGAAAAAATAATTTTAGATAAAATGGTTAATTCCCCTGGAAAAATTTTTAAAAGAGAGGAGATTGGAAATCTTATAAAAATTGATAAAGAAAGATCAGTTGACGTAATCATTACACGACTTAGGAAGAAAATTGAAGAAAACCCCAAAAGCCCAAATTATTTACAAACAATAAGAGGTGAAGGTTATGTTTTATGGATTGAATAAATATATAAAAAATATCCTGCCAAAAAGACTTTTTTATAGAGGTTTACTCATAGTCGCTGTTCCAATAGTAGTTATGCAAATAACTATCTCTTTAGTTTTTTTTGATAGTCTTTGGATCAAAACTAATTCTGGAATGACAAGAGCATTAGTCTCTGAAGTCAAAACTTTTGTAGATGCTTATGATAACGACGAAACTAACAAAGATTTTATAATTATTTTATTCAAAGAACACTTGGGTTTTAATATCAAATATGAAAAAGATAAAATCTTACCAGATAAAATACCAGAAAGATGGTTCAGTCCAGTGGATCGATCACTAAGAAGAGAATTAAAAAAAAAAAATTTAACTTATTGGTTTGATACAACAAACTTCAAAGAAGTTGTTGACTTGAAAATAGGATATTCAAAAGGATATTTTCAATTTTATATTCCAAGGGATAGACTAACTACGAGTTCAGCTAGATTATTTGGTCTTTGGATAACATTGCCAGCATTATTAATGATAGCTGTAGCAATAATTTTTTTAAAGAATCAAACTAGACCCATAACTAAACTTGCAGAGGCATCTGAAAGATTTGGTCGAGGAGAAGATATTGATGAGTTTAGACCTTCTGGAGCACTCGAAATCCGAAAAGCTGGTTTAGAGTTTGACAAAATGAGAAAAAGAATAATTAGACATCTTAATCAAAGATCTGAGATGCTATCAGGTATTAGCCACGATTTAAGAACACCTCTGACAAGGATAAAACTACAAATAGCGATGATTAAAGATAAAGGAGTTGTAGAGAAACTCTCAAGAGATGTTGATGAAATGGAAAAAATGTTAAATGAATATCTTCAATTCGCAAGATCTGGTGCAAAAGATAAAACTGAAACGTTTGATATTTCCGTTCTTCTTGAAGATATTTGTAAAAAATATGAGAAACCAAATATAAAATATTTTTTAAAAGAGAGAGTTTATTTTGATGGAAGAAAGAATTTAATTAGTAGATGTATCAATAATCTAATAGATAATTCTTTAAAATTTGCTGACAATGTTGAATTATATTTAAAAAAAGGAAGATCAACTATCAATATTTCAATTGAGGATGATGGTCCAGGAATACCACAGAAAGAACATCAAAATGTTTTGAAGCCATTTTATAAAATTGATAAAAGTAGATCTGAAACAAAGTCAAGTGTTGGTCTTGGTTTAGCTATATCATCAGATGTCGTCAAATCACATGGTGGAGATCTTAAATTTGATAAGTCTAGTTTAGGTGGATTAAAAGTTATTATTTCTTTGCCCGTTTAGTTTTTTTTTTAATTTTTTTTTCAGCAATTTTTTTTTCTAGTTTTTCAATTCTCTTATTTAATATATCTATTTCATCTTTGCTTACTAAATTCATTTTAAGGATAATTTCTTCTTTTTTTGAGCGTAAAATATTTACGACTTCATCACTAAAATCTTTGTAGTTGACCAGTCCTTCTTCCAAAAATTTTGCAAATTTATCAAATACGAATCTTGATTTTGACATAATAATTTCTTATCAAAGTTTAAGTAATATTTATAATATTACAATTAAATGTTTATTAATAATTTTGACCCAGTCGCTTTTGAGATCTTTTCATTAGAAATTAGATGGTATTCCTTGTCTTATATATTTGGCTTAGTATTTGGTTGGTATTTTGCAAAGAACAAACTAATCAAAGATATTACTCAAAAAGAATTTTTCGACGATTATATAACTTATTTGATCATAAGTATCATCCTTGGTGGAAGACTTGGATATGTAATTATTTATGACCCAATTTATTTTATTAGTAATCCAGTTGAGATTATAAAAATTTGGCAAGGAGGCATGTCTTTTCACGGTGCCCTAATTGGAATTATTATAGGAACTTATTTTTTCTGCAAAAATAAAAATCAAAATATTTTTAGTTATTTAGATGTGGTTGCTGTTTGTTCTCCTATAGGAATTTTTTTAGGAAGAATATCAAATTTCATAAATTCAGAACTTTATGGCATAGAAACAAATGTACCATGGTCAGTAAAGTTTATAAAAATTGATGATTTAAATCGACATCCTTCACAAATTTATGAGGCAATATTTGAGGGAGTTGTTCTATTTATTATTTTAAGCATGTTGTTTAAAAAATTAAGAAACATACCTGGGATTATTTCAGGTTATTTTTTAATTTTATACTCATTTTTTAGATTTGTTATCGAGTTTTTTAGAGAACCAGATCAACAACTAGGTTATATATTTTTCAACTTGAGTATGGGGCAAATAATAAGTTGTATAGCACTGACCTGCGGATTAATTATCGTTTATTATAAAAATGCTAATAGGACACAATAAAAAAATCTCATTGGATAGATTTATTTACAAATCTTTGTATGACAAAGATAATGGTTATTATATTAAAAAAAATCCTTTCGGAAAAAAAGGTGATTTCATAACATCTCCTAATATTTCTGTTCTTTTTTCAGAAATGATATCTATTTGGTTAATTTCATTTTGGGAGAATTTAAAAAAGCCAAAAAAAATTAATATTATAGAACTGGGCGCAGGCAACGGAGAGATGATGTCACAAATTATAAAAACTTTAAATAATTTTAGTGAAATTAATTTATCAGCCAATTTTTTAATTTTGGAGAAAAGTCCATTACTTATAAAAATTCAGAAGGGTAAAATAGATAAAAAAAAAGTAAGTTGGATTAAAAATTTAAAAGAAATTCCAAAGGCTCCCACTATATTCTTGGCTAATGAGTTTTTTGATGCATTTCCTATCAAACAGTTTTTAAAGAAAAGCAATGATTGGTATGAAAAATATGTAGCATATAAAAAAAATAAGTTTGAAGTTTGTGATCAAAAAGTGTCATCAAAAATAATTGAGAAATATTTAGGTAAGGATATAAAAAAAGAAAAATTTGTTGAATATTCACCTTCAGCAATGAAATTTGTTAACGAATTAGCGAACTTTATTTTTAAAAATAATGGTGGTTTATTAATGATAGACTATGGCTTTACAAGTGGAAAAATGAAAAATACTCTGCAAAGTGTTGAGAAGCACAGAAAAATTAGTTTTTTAGAAAATCCCTATAACTCGGATATTACTCATTTGATAAATTTTAAAATGTACAAGAAAGAGTTTGCAAATTGTAATTTGAAATCTTTAATAACTACCCAAGGTAATTTCTTAACTAAATTAGGAATATTAAAAAGAGCTGAGATAATAAGTAAAAATTTACAATTTAGTAAGAAAGCTGACATATTTTATAGAATAAAAAGATTAATTGATGAAAAATATATGGGCTCTTTGTTTAAAGTTTTATTTGTAAGCAAATCTAAAAATAATTTTAATTTGGGTTTTAAGTGATTAAGTCAAAAATTTTTAGAGATCAAAAATCCATTTCACATTATTTTTTCAATAGATTAGGAGGCACCTCAAAAGGAATCTACAAAAGCTTAAATTGTGGAAAAGGTTCAAGAGATAAAATTGCTAATATAAGTAAAAATTTAAAAATAGTTTCAAAAAAAATAGGCTGCACAAGTGAAAATCTAGTTTCTCTTAATCAAATTCACAGTAACAAAGTTTATAAAATAAGTGGTGTTCCAAAAAAAAGATTGACTGGAGATGCGATGATCACAAATAAGCAAAATATTGCGATTAGTGTACTCACTGCAGACTGTGCACCGATTCTAATTATAGAAAAAAAGCAAAAATTTGTTGGGGCAATACATGCTGGGTGGAAAGGTGCTTTTAAGGGAATAGTAAAAAAAACAATTCAGCTTTTAAAAAAAAATGGATGCTCAGAGAAAGATATGATTGCTTGCATTGGGCCATGTATAAAAAAAAATAGTTACGAAGTAAAAAATGATTTTTTAAAATTGTTTAAGGATAAAAATAAAAAAAATGTGAATTTCTTCACATTTAAAAAGAAAAAAATTTATTTTGATTTAAGTAAATATATAAAATCTCAATTTTATGAAAATGGAGTTAAAAAAATAGATATAATAAGGAAAGATACATACGCTCTAAAAAATAACTTTTTTAGTTCTAGGAGATCAAAAAAAAATAAGCATGCCGATTATGGTAGAAATATTTCTGCAATTATGATTAAATAGGATATCTCCAATGAAAATTCTCACAGGAAACAGTAATAAACATCTTAGTCAAAAAATATCTAAATTTTTAAAAAATAGACTAGTAAATTCAAATATTAGAAAATTTGCAGACGGAGAAATCTATATCGAAATTAATGAAAATATTAGAGGCAATAGTATTTTTTTAATTCAATCCGTTTCATCTCCTGCAAATGACAATTTAATGGAATTACTACTATCGATTGATGCTTTAAAAAGATCATCAGCAAAGAACATAACTGCTGTGATCCCATATTTTGGATATGCAAGACAAGATAGAAAGGTGGTTCCTAGAACATCTATATCTGCAAAACTTGTATCTAATCTTATTGCAAAAGCAGGAGCAGATAGAGTCGTTACAGTTGATTTACACTCTGGACAAATTCAAGGATTTTTTGATATTCCAGTAGATAACTTATTTGCAACTCCAATATTTGCTAGACATATAAAAAAGAAATTAAAAAGAAATAATATTATCTGTGTTGCTCCAGATGTCGGTGGCACCGCAAGAGCAAGGGCTTTAGGAAAATTGTTAAATGTAGATTTAGCAATAGTAGACAAAAGAAGACCTGCTCCTGGAAAGTCAGAAGTAATGAATGTAATTGGAAATGTGAAAAATAAAACTTGTGTATTAGTTGATGATATAATCGACTCTGGTGGAACAATTGTAAATGCAGCTTCTGAATTAAAAAAAAGAGGAGCTAAAGATGTTCATGTATATGTAACACATGGTGTATTAAGTGGTAATGCTGTTGGAAAAATTAAGAAATCCTCGATAAAAAATTTAGTTGTAACTGATACAATAGATAATTCAATGAAAGTTAAAAAAGCTAAGAATATTGAGGTATTAACAATCTCTAATTTGGTTGGAGAAGCTATAAAAAGAATATCAAATTCTACTTCAGTTTCAGATCTATTTAAATAATTTACTTGTAAAATTTAGTTTCATAAGTTAAAAACCCGACACTTTATGAGTTTATTAGCAGCCACAATAAGAGACACAAAAACTAAGGGTGAAGTAAAATCACTTAGAAGTAAAGGTATGGTTCCAGGAATTATTTATGGAGGAGAAGAGCCAAATCAAAAAATCTCTGTCTCTGTTAAAGAAGTAAAAAATTTATTAAATAAAGAAAATATTTTATCAAATATAATTTCAATTAATATTGATGGGAAAGAACAAAAAGTTTTACCAAGAGTTATTGATTTTGATACGGTTACAGATGAGCCCATACATTTAGATTTTTTAAGAATTGTTAAAGGTGCGAAAGTAATTTTAGAAATACCAGTTAAATTTATAAATCACGAATTGTCACCAGGATTAAAAAGAGGTGGGGTTTTGAATATTGTAAGACGTAAAGTTGAATTAAGATGTCCTACAGAAAATATACCAACAGAATTAGTTGTTGATTTAAATAACTTAGATATTGGAGCAAGTATCAAAATATCTTTTATAAATTTACCTGAAAATGTAACACCTACAATTCAAGGAAGAGACTTTGTAATCGCAACCGTCGCAGCACCAACGGTTGTTAAAGAGCCTGAAAAACCAGCAGAAGCTGAGGGAGAAGGTGGAGAAGCTGCGGAGGCAGCTGCGGATGGAGATGCTAAAGCTGAAGAAGGTGCAGAAAAAGGTGCAGATGGCGATAAAGGAAAAGAAGAAGGAAAAGCTCCAGCAGAGAAAAAATAATAATCTGTGAAAATAATAATAAAATAAAATGTTGTTACTCGTAGGTTTGGGCAATCCAACCCCAAACAGTCATAATAATAGACATAATATAGGTTTTAAAGTTGTAGATGCTATAAATCAAAAATTTAGTCTTTCAAAGCAAAAGCCAAAATTTAAGGGTTTACTTACAACAGGTAATATCGGGGAAAAGAAAATTTATGCTATCAAACCTCTGACTTTCATGAACAACTCAGGAATATGTATCAGAGAATTGCTTGAATATTTCAAAATAGATGCAGAAGATGTTATTGTTTTTCACGATGATTTAGATGTAGAGTTTGGAAAAATAAAGGCAAAATTTGGTGGATCAAGTGCAGGTCACAATGGAGTTGCTTCAATTGATAAATTTATTGGAAAAGACTATTCAAGAGTGAGGATCGGGATTGGAAAGCCAGAGAATAAAATGTCTGTATCAGACTTTGTTTTAAATGATTTTTCTGATGATGAACAAGAACACCTAGAAAAAATTACTCATAATATAATAGACTCTATTGCTATTTTAATAGATAAAAAATTAGATTTATTCTCAAGCAAAGTTAACAATAATTAAATGGGTTTTAAGTGTGGTATAGTTGGTTTACCAAATGTTGGTAAATCTACTTTATTTAATGCACTTACAAATTCAAGTAAAGCCCAAGCAGCAAATTTCCCATTCTGTACGATAGATCCAAATATAGGTGTAGTTCCTGTACCAGATTATAGGTTAGATGAATTGGTTAAAATTTCAAATTCAAAAAAAAAAATAAATACTACAATATCTTTTGTTGATATAGCGGGATTAGTAGAGGGAGCCTCTAAAGGCGAAGGATTAGGTAACAAATTCTTATCCCATATAAGAGAAGTAGATGCTGTTATTCATTTAATTAGATGTTTTGACTCTGATGATATTCAGAATGTAAATCCAACAGTTGATCCAATTAGAGATTTAGAAATAATTGAAACAGAAATGTATTTAGCAGATTTGGAATCTATTCAAAAAAGACTAGATAAGAAAAATAAAAAAAATAATGATGAAAATCAAAACCAAATTCTAGAAAGAGCTCAGAATTTAATTAATGATAACGATGATATAAATAAATTATACGAAGAATTTGATAAAAAAGATGTTAAATTGTCAGGATTATTGTCAACAAAACCTAAATTGTATGTTTGTAATGTTGATGAAAATAGCATTGATAAAGGCAATGATTATACAAAAAGTTTTATTGAAAAATATGGTACTAAAAACACTCTAACTATTTCAGCTGAAATAGAAAATCAACTAAATGAACTAGAAAATGAAGAAAGAAAAAACTATATGAAAATGATCAACGTAGATGATACTGGACTAAATTTATTAATCAAAAAAGGATATGACCTTTTATCTTTAGAGACGTTTTTCACTTCAGGAGTTGAGGAGACAAGGGCTTGGACAATTAACAAAAATTGTATGGCTCCTCAAGCAGCAGGTATAATTCATACAGATTTTGAAAAAGGTTTTATAAGAGCAGAAACTGTGTCTTATCAAGATTTTGTTGGTAGTGGTGGTTGGTTAAAATCAAGAGAAAACGGCAAAATGAGATTAGAAGGCAAAGATTATATCGTTAAAGATGGAGATGTTCTAAACTTTAGATTCAACACGTGACCATATCTTCTTCATAGTAAAGTAAACCAATACAGTCAATATTATCAAATAAGCTATAACTCTAAATCCTGTTTTATGTCTTTGCTCTAAATGTGGTTCTGCTGACCACATCAGAAAATTTGTAACATCTTTAGACATTTGCTCAGCTGTTGCTTTTGTTCCATCTGTATACTCAATTAAATCATCGGATAAAGGAGCTGGCATTTTAATTTTATTACCATACATATACTTGTTGTAATAAACACCATCATCAAGTTCTACACCCTCTGGTGGTTCAGAATATCCTAACAGTAAGGAATAAATATAATCTGCTCCGCCCTTTCTTGCCTTAACTAGAACAGACATATCTGGTGGATAAGCGCCACCATTAGCAGCTTTAGCTTCTTGCTCATTAGCATATGGCATCACAAATTTATCAGACAATTTGGCTGGTCTTACAAACATTTCTCCAGTGCTGTCAGGACCATCTGTTACCTCAAAACTTGCAGCTATTGCTTTGGCCTCTGCTTCAGAAAATTCTGGTCCACCCTTTTCTGCTAAATTTCTATAGGTTAAATATTTCATAGAATGACAAGATGCACATACTTCAGTATATACTTGATAACCCCTTTGAAGTGATGCTCTATCAAATTTTCCAAAGAGACCTTTAAAAGTCCATTTAGTCTCTAAAAAAGGAGGTGTTTTTTCAGCAGAGTTAGATGAATTTAGTACTATAACTGAGAATATTAATACAAAAAAAATATTTTTTAACTTTCTCACTTTATTGTTTTTTCTATTTTTTCATCACTCCTTGCTGCAGCTAAATTTGGCGAGCCTCCTAAAACTGGCTCGGTAATACTCAAAGGCAGCGGGGTAGTTTTTTCTTTCCATCCTAAAACTGGAAGAATAATTAAAAAATGCGCAAAATAATATGCTGTAGCAACTCTTGCAATTAACAAGTACAATCCTTCTGCTGGCATCGCCCCTACATATCCTAGAATTAAAACATCAGCTACCAAGATCCAGTAGAACTGTCTAAATAATGGTCTGAAAACCGCTGATCTAACTTTTGAAGTATCCAACCATGGTAAAGCAGCTAAAATTAAAATAGCTGATAACATAGCGACAACACCCATAAGTTTATCAGGAACAGATCTTAAGATCGCATAAAAAGGTAATAAGTACCACTCAGGAACTATATGAGCAGGAGTAACAAGTGGATCCGCCTCGATATAATTATCAGCATGACCTAAAATATTTGGCTGATAAAATACAAACAACGCAAAAACAATACAAAACATTAATAACGCAAAAGCATCTTTAATTACGATGTATGGATGAAACGGAACTGTATCTTTAGAAGGTTTTTTAATATCAATACCAACTGGATTGTTATTACCAGGAACATGTAATGCCCATATGTGAAGCACTACAAGCCCTAGTATTAAAAACGGTATCAAGTAATGAAGAGTAAAAAATCTTGTTAGAGTTGGATTGTCAACTGAGTAACCACCCCATAACCAAGTTGTTATACTCTCCCCCACAAGTGGAATTGCGCTAAATAAATTTGTTATTACTGTTGCTCCCCAAAAACTCATTTGTCCCCAAGGAAGAACATATCCCATAAAAGCAGCTGCCATCATTAGCAGATAAATTATAATTCCAAGTATCCAAATTATTTCTCTAGGAGATTTATATGATCCGTAAAATAAAGATCTAAAAATATGAATATAAACTGCAAGGAAAAACATAGAAGCACCATTTGCGTGAACATATCTTAACAACCATCCATAATTCACATCTCTCATTATATGTTCGACACTGCTGAATGCCATATCTGCATGAGCAATGTAGTGCATAGCCAAAACTAATCCTGTAACTATTTGGGTAATTAAGCAAAAAGTTAATATCCCACCAAAAGTCCACCAGTAATTTAAATTTTTTGGTGTAGGGTAATCTGTTAAGTGATTTGCCAATGTAAGCAAAGGCAGTCTATCATTAAACCATTTACCAAATTTAGAACTAGGTGTGTATTCGTGATCACTCATATTTATCCAATCTTAATCGTGTTAGTATTTACAAATTCGTATTTAGGTATCTCCATATTAGTTGGAGCTGGACCTTTTCTAATTCTGCCAGATGTATCATAATGAGAACCATGACAAGGACAAAACCAACCATCATAATCACCTTTATCTGTTAATGGAACACATCCTAGATGTGTACAAATTCCAAGCATCACTAACCATTCAGGATTTTTTGCTCTATCCTCATCTTTTTCTGGATGCTTAAGATCATTAATGTCAACTGCTCTCGCTTTTTTAATTTCATCATCCGTTCTTCTCTTTATAAAAACAGGTTTACCTCTCCAAAGAACTGTCAAAGATTGTCCGGGTTGCATTGAACTCACATCTACTTCTGTGCTTGCTAATGCTTTTACAGAGGCATCTGGGTTCATTTGATCGACTAATGGCCAAACAGCAGCACCTACTCCAACTGCACCTGCTGCGGCAGTAGCAGTAAACAAGAAATCTCTTCTGTTGGTCTTTTTTTCGTCTTTTTGATCTGACATCTTTAATATTTTATAACTTTGGTAATATATGATTTCATATAATAAAAAAGAGATATTTCTATGGTAACAATGACACAGAAACCTTTAAAACACGGTCTAAAAGTAGCTCTATATCAGCCGGATATTCCTCAAAATACAGCTTCAATTATTCGAACTTGTTCTTGCCTAGGGGCTAGTTTAGAAATCATTGAACCTTGTGGGTTTTTATTTAGCGATAAAAGGTTCAAGAGAGTTGTTATGGATTATTTAGATTACAGTGAAATTAAATTTTACAAGAGCCCTAAAGAATTCTTTGATGAAAATAGTAAAAATAGAGTAGTTTTAATGACGACAAAAGCTAGCAAAGTTTATACAAAGTTTAAATTTAAGCGTAATGATATATTGCTCTTTGGCAGAGAAAGTGCTGGTGTTCCAGAAGATGTACATTCTAAGGTTAATGAAAGAATTAAGATTCCAATGATAAAAAATAAAAGATCGTTAAACATTTCAATATCAGTGGCTATTGGAGCTTCAGAATTTATAAGACAGTTAGGTTAAATGGATCAATACATAAAAAAGAAATTAGCAAAAAATTGGTTTAAAACTTTACAAGAAGTACTTTGTAGAGAAATAGAGGAAAAAGAGGGCAAAAAAACCAAATTTAAAATTACTAATTGGAATAGAAGTAAAAGTAATGATGAAGGTGGAGGACAATATAGAATTTTAGAAAATGGAAAAATTTTTGATAAAGTTGGAGTAAATTTTTCAGAAGTTTATGGAAAATTTTCAAATGAACTTAAAAATAAAGTTCCAGGTACTAAAACAAGCTCTAAATTTTGGGCATCAGGAATATCTGTTGTTATGCATATGAAAAATCCTCATGTGCCCGCAATGCATTTTAACACAAGGTATATAGTTACTTCATTTGGTTGGTTTGGAGGTGGAATGGACGTTACACCTTGTATGAAAGATAAGAAATTAGAAAATTGGTTTCACTCAGAACTAAAAAAATCATGTAATAAACACAACAAAAATTATTACAAAAAATATAAAAAGTGGTGTGATGAATATTTTTATTTACCGCACAGGAAAGAGCCTAGAGGTATTGGCGGAATTTTTTTTGATTATAAAAAAAGTAATTGGGAAAAAGATTTTTCTTTTGTTAGAGAAGTGGGAATAAGTTTTAAAAACATTTCTAATGAAATAATTGAGAAAAAAGATAAATTAAAATGGACAATTAAAGATAAAGAAATCCAATACAAAAAAAGAGGTAGATATGTTGAATTTAATTTATTACATGATAGAGGGACAAAATTTGGTTTACAAACTGGTGGAAATGTTGAAGCTATACTTATGTCATTACCACCAACAGCTAAATGGTAAATTATGGATAAAGAACCAATTACTACTGAAGGATTAGAAAAATTAAAAAGTGAATTAATTTTTTTAAAAGAAAAAAAGAGACCTGAAATTGTTGCAGCCATTGCTGAAGCAAGATCACATGGAGATTTGAAAGAAAATGCTGAATATCATGCTGCAAAAGAACAGCAATCACATAATGAGGGAAGAATTCAAGAAGTTGAGGATTTAATTGCGAGAGCAAATGTAATTGATATCACCAAGATTAGTAATGATGGAAAAGTGATATTTGGATCTACAGTCTACCTTCAAAATTTAGATACAAATGAAAAAATAAATTACAAAATTGTTGGTAAAGACGAGGCAGATCTAAAACAAAAGCTTCTTTATTTTCAATCACCAATAGGAAAAGGTCTCATAGGTAAAAATAGAGGGGATCTTGTAGAGATAAACACACCAGCAGGGACAAAAAATTTTGAGATTGTAGACGTAAAATACGTTTAATTTGATAAAACTTGTTCCATATCTTTTTTTGATAAATTAAAATTATTTTCAATCCATTTCATTTCTAAATTTTTTAATTTTTGACCCAATTCCCTTCCCTCCTTTAATCCATAATCATTTATTAATAACTGAGCTTTTATTGGAAATTCTGGTTTATCTAATTTTTCAAAGTAAGTTTTTAATTCTGAAAGTTTTTTACTTTGTTTAAAATATAACAAATTAAAATCAATTAAATCGATTGTGCTGGATTTACCTTCATAATAAAATATTTTTTGTAAATCTTTCTTGTTAAAAATTTTAGTACTATCTTTATTGAGTGAATTATTTTTTAGAAAATTAATTTTATCTTTTAACTCATTGGGTAAATTATATTTATATGTAAAATAGTCAGAATTGTCAGTTTCATCGATTACAAGAAAAGAAATGACGAAATTTAAACTTTTATTTTTAAATATCTTTTCTTGTGGTTTTGATAACTTGCTCAATTTTTTAAAGTTTTTTAGTTGAGGAAAAATTAATGAAAATAATTCACAAGAGGTTTTATTTTTAAATAACTTTAAAAAGTTATCCAATTTGAGAATTTTTTTTAATTCATTGAATTGTCTTTCTTTTGATATTTTTCCTAAACCCTCTATATTTTTTTTAATGATTTTTATTATATTAATTTCATGATCGATTTTGCTATATTCAGTATAAAATCTTAAATATCTAATAATTCTTAAATAATCTTCTTTTATTCTAGTTTCTGGATCACCTATAAATTTAATTATTCCATCATTTAAATCTTTATGACCAGAATTTGGATCATATAAATTCCCGTCTAAATCTGAATATATTGAATTTATTGAAAAATCTCTCCTTAATGAATCTTCCTTCCAATTAGTTGTATATTCTACGACAGCATGCCTTCCATCTGTTTTTACATCTTTTCTTAATGTTGTAATTTCAAAATTTTGATCATCAATCACTGCTGTGATTGTGCCATGTTCAATTCCTGTTTCAAAAAACTTTATTTGGTTTTTATCCAAACATTGCTTAACCTGATCAGGCGTTAAATTAGTTGCAAGGTCGATATCATCTGTTTTTTCATCATTTAAAATTTTTCTTACACAACCACCAACATATCTAATTTCGCTGGTTTCATTGTGGTTGTTTAGTGCACTAAATATTTTCTTTACACCCTTATTAATTTTTAAATTTAGAAATTTGAGATCTTTATCGCTTGAAATTTTTTTGTTTTGAAAAATTTTTTTAAGTAAAGCTTTCATAAATGGCTGGGGTGCTAGGATTCGAACCTAGGAATGGCGGTACCAAAAACCGCTGCCTTACCACTTGGCTACACCCCAAGATGTTTTTCGTATAACACAAAAAAAAAGCTTTATATAGTTTTAGAGTAAATACACCAATAGTTTTTATATTTATTTTTTAATTTTTTTTGAGCTTTTATAGCCGCATTTTTGGTTAAAAAATAACCAATTATAGTCGAACCCGACCCTGTCATATTTGCAAAGTAAATATTATCTAAATTTTGCAAGTAACTTTTGATCTTTCTTAAAATTGGATATTTAGTAAAAGCTGCTAGCTCTAAATCGTTATTTGAAACTTTTAATAGATCTTGTCTGTCAATCTTGTTTGAACTATTGAATAGGCTCTTTGAAAATCCTTTGTGTTTTGCATAAATCATCTTAGTCGAACATCCAAAATTAGGCTTTACTATTAACAAATGAAAATTTAATTTTTTGTTAATTTTACTTATATTTTGCCCTTGTAGGATCATTGGACTTTCATAGAGACCCAAAATTACATCTGAGCCAACTTTATTTGCAATTTTTATTAAATTATTTTTTGTAGTTTTAATTATTCTTTTTTTAAATAAAAAGTTCAAAATGGATGCAGCATTCATTGATCCTCCTCCCATACCAGAGGATTGGGGTATATTTTTTTTTACTTTGATATTGAATTTTTTATTTTTAATATAATTATGATTATTTAATATTTTTAGTAGTTTTGAGATTGTATTTGTATTTGAAATATTTGAGGAAAATTTCCCACTAAATGATATTCTATTTTTTGAACCTTGAATCTCTTTTATTGAAATCTCATCAGCCAAATTAATCTTAGATATTAAACTTTCAATTTTATGATAACCATTTGAGTATTTATTTAGAATTTTTAAAGTTAGGTTAACTTTTGCAAAAGATTTTATTTTATGAAACTTCATTTAGGAATTATTATTTAAGCCATTATATAATTTTTCCTTAACTTTAATTTTTAATTCTTCGTCTGCTTCGTCACTATTTAAAGCACTTTTCCAAAAATAATTAGCTTGGATTTTTCTATTTAATTGCCAAAGAACATCTCCATAATGATCACTTGCAACAGGATCACTTGGTAACAATTCAACAGCTTTTCTTAAATATTTTTCTGCTT
This sequence comes from uncultured Pelagibacteraceae bacterium, assembly GCA_902559605.1. Lineage (GTDB taxonomy): Bacteria > Pseudomonadota > Alphaproteobacteria > Pelagibacterales > Pelagibacteraceae > Pelagibacter. Next base: position 102,531 of record CACEIC010000001.1, read on the forward strand.
CAATATAATTTCCTGTCAAATAATAACCCCAACCAACTGAGTCTGTTATATAAGGGTCTTCTTCTTTCCCTTTGTAAGCTTGATTCAACATTTCTATTGCTTCTTCAATTTTATATCCTCTTTCTAACCAACTATAAGCAAGATAGTTAAGTGTATAGGGTTCGTCGGGTCTAATTTTAATTGAATTTAGCAAATCCTTATCCGCCAAATCATAATTTTTTAATCTTTCATACGCTCCACCTCTGCGATAAAGAACATCTGCATAAGCCATAGAATTTTTATCCAAATTTTTTAAGGCCAAAGTATAATAATTTATAGCCTCATCATATTTTTTAAAGTTTTTGTAAATATTTGCCAAATCATAAATCATCTTTGTCGATTTATTATTAAATTTTTCAAGATTTTTTAATATATAGTTCAAACTTGCATCATAATTTTCTTCCTCTGCTATAATTCTGGCAATCTTCTTTGTTTTGTACCAAAAAAATATTTCATCCTTATCGTCAAATTTTTCGAAAGTTTTTTTTGCTAGATCATAATTATTATTAGACTGATAGTTTTCAGCTATTAATGATAAATTAAAATAAAATTTTGGATTTAAATAATTTGAAATATTTAAATATATGTTTGAGTAATCAAATCTACTTTGAGATGAATAAAAATTAGATATAAGGAAAAAGAATTCTGCCAAAATATCATTCTCATTTTGACATGAAAAATGCTGTGTTAATTTTGTATATTTTTTTTCATCTATCCATCTTTTTACTTGAGAAATAAGCAAACTACTTCTTAAAGGATCTATTGTATCTGCAAAATTATCAACTGTTGCAAGGTCATTATTAGACACTTCGTTACTCAAATAAAAAAAAGTATATCTAGAGTAATCACTTTGAGGATCGTTAATTAAATTTAAAAAATAAGGCTCAGTTTTTTTGGAATTCAAATAACAATTTTGAAAAGCCATGTTTATCAAATCTAATTTTCCAAATTGCTCAACAATGTCAGATTTTTTATATATAAAAAGATCAATGTAACTTTTTAAGCTAGAATAAATTATAAATTTGTATGAGTCGTCCTCTTTGAACTTTTCCAATTTTTTTAACTTCAAAGCTGCTTGTTTAAACTTTTTCTTGTTAATGCTATCTAAAATTAATAATAAATTTCCTTCAAAAAAATCTCCTCCTATTGAGGTATTAGAATATTTTACTTGTTTAATTGCTTTTTTAACCTGTCCATCCAAAAGTAAAGAAAATACATATTCTTGCAAAAAACTATCATGTGATTGAATTAATATTTTTGAATTTTCAAAAAACTTAAGAGCATCGTTATTTTTCTGATTATCAAATGATAATAATGCTGAAAGATAATTTGATAGATACTTCTGGTTGAATTCTTTTTCATTCGCTGCTTTTGAATAGAGATTTGTTTGGTATAGAATTAATATTATAAAACAAAAAATTTTTAAAAACATTTTTTACTTTATGACTTTAAATGAAAAAAATCAAAATGACATATTTGATAATGATTTATTAAAGGAGCTAGGTATTGAATATGAATTTAGTGATGAGCCAATAAATAGATTTAAAAATAGTGCTTCAAATGATGAAAAATCTGAAGAATTAGCAAAACTTAGAGTTGAAATTGAAAAGATCGAAGATTGTGAACTAAAAAATAGTGCAAAAAATCTTGTTTTCAGTGATGGAAATTCATCTTCAAAAATAATGATTGTAGGTGAAGGACCTGGACAAAAAGAAGATGAATTAGGAAAACCTTTTGTTGGTGATGCAGGAATGCTTTTAAATAAAATGTTGAAAGCTATTAATTTAGATAGAACTAACGTGTATATAACTAATGTTGTAAATTATAGACCTCCAAATAACAGAAAGCCTGAAATATCGGAAATAAATAGATACTCTGAATATTTAAGAAAACATATTTCGATTATAAATCCAGAGATACTTATTTTAATGGGAAGCACAGCAATGGAAGCGCTCTTCGGGAATAAAATTAAAATCTCTAAAGAAAGAGGAAAATGGAAGGAAGTAATAATTAATAATAAAACATATTTAACAATGATAACTTTTCACCCAGCATATCTATTAAGACAAGCAGAGCAAAAAAAATATTCTTGGGCCGATCTTAAAGAAATTAGAAAAAAAATAGATGAAACTAGTTTAGAGATTTAAATTTTTAATAATACTTTATATGAAAAAAATTATTGCTGGGGTTGATGAAGTTGGGAGAGGAAGCCTTGTAGGACCTGTTTATGCAGCTGCTGTTATATTAAATAAAGAAATTAATAGAAAAATTCTAAAAGATTCAAAAAAACTTAACAAAATTCAGAGGGAAACTTTAGCTAAATATATAAAAAAAAATTCAGTTTGGGCGTTAGGATCTGCATCAATAAAGGAAATTGAAAAAATTAATATTTTAAATGCTAGCCTACTTTCAATGAAAAGAGCAATTAAGAAACTCAAATTGAAACCTAAAAAAGTTTTAATAGATGGTAATAAACCACCAGACTTAAAAAATTATGTAATTAAAACTATTGTAAAAGGTGATGAAAAAATTCCTGAAATTTCAGCCGCATCGATTATTGCTAAAGTTGAAAGAGATAAGCTAATGAAAAAGATGTCTTTTTCTTTTAAAAAATACGGCTGGGATAATAATGCAGGTTATGGAACCAAGGATCATATTAAAGCTATTAAAAAATTTGGAGTGACTAGATTTCATAGAAAAACCTTTCAACCAATACACAAGATATTGAGTCTTAAATAATAATCATAACAATTATCAATCAATAAATTCAATCACAGGTTGACGTAGACTCCTGACTGGAGTCTAATTCAAAAATATAAAATGATCATTTCAGACATAAAAAATAAAATTATTAATGGAGATAGTATTAAGGAATTAAAAAAAATTCCGGCTGAAAGTTTTGATCTGATATTTGCAGATCCACCTTACAACCTTCAACTGAAAAAAGAATTAAGTCGACCTGATAGATCTAAAGTCGATGCTGTAGACGATGCATGGGATAAATTTGATAGTTTTAAAAGTTATGATGAGTTTTCAGTTCAATGGCTTAAAGAATGTAAAAGAATTTTAAAAAAAAATGGATCTTTATGGGTCATAGGAAGTTATCATAATATTTTTAGAGTTGGTTCAAAAATGCAAGATTTAGGTTTTTGGATACTAAATGATGTGATTTGGAACAAAAAAAACCCTATGCCAAATTTTAGAGGAACACGTTTTACGAATGCGCACGAAACACTTATATGGGCATCAAAATGTGAAGGCTCAAAATATACTTTTAATTATCAATCACTTAAATGTTTAAACGATGATCTACAGATGAGATCTACATGGAATTTACCTATATGTAATGGAAAAGAAAGACTTAAAAATAATGGTAACAAAGTTCACTCAACACAAAAGCCAGAGTCTTTATTGCACAGAATTATATTAGCATCGTCTAATAAAGGCGATTTGGTATTGGACCCGTTTCTCGGTACGGGAACAACTGCTGTAGTTTCAAAAAAGTTAGGTAGAAATTATTTTGGTATAGAAAAAGAAAAAAACTATTTTGAAGCTGCAAGTAAAAGAATTAAAAATACAAAAATTATAGAAGATGAATATTTAGATACTATAAAAAATAATAGATCCAAACCAAGAGTGCCATTTGGATCTTTGGTTGAATTAGGAATTATTAAACCTGGTACTGAAATTTTTGATCAAAAAAAACAAATCAATGCGAAAATTATGATTGACGGTAGTATAAAATATCGGAAATCAGAAGGATCAATTCATAAAGTTGCTGCACAAATATTAGGTGCTGAGAGCTGTAACGGTTGGACTTTTTGGTATTATAAATCAGGTAATTCACTCAAACCAATTGATGATTTGAGGCAAAGACTAAGGCCAACTACTTAATTTCTATAAATTTTTCCAAGATAACTCTCTAGAAATTTTTTATTTTTTGATAAAAATTTCAAAATAATATTTCTAATTAATATTATTATTGGATTAGTTAAATGGAAGGCAAAATGGTTTAATTTTGATCTTTTATTTACTAGTAATATTTTACTTATCTTATCTTTATAAATACTATTTGAATTTGTAATATTTTCTAAAATACCATTTGCTGTTTCAATACTTTGAGAAGCGCCTTGTGCAAAAGAAGGTGGAAAAGCAAATAAAGCATCACCACTCAAATAAGTATTTTGATATTTTAGTGTAGGTAATTCAGTGCTTACAAATACAGGAAAACACTTAATATTTGCTAAACTTTCGAAATTTATAATAGAATTTTGTGAAATAAAGTCTTTTAAAGATTTTATAAATGTTTCTGAATTAAGAATATTTTTATCTTCAATTTCTTTAGTAGTTAGTTTCTTTTTGATTATAGCAACGAAATTATATTCGAGTTTTTGATTTACAGGATAAGTTACATAGTGAAAATTTGACCCCATATAAACAGAAATATTATCTTTTTCATGTTGTTTTAAATTCGCCCTTAAAGCAATATTCCCATTAAAAATTGGGTTTAAATGATTATTTGATATTTGAGATTTTAATTTTGAAAAAACACCGTCTGCAATTACTATATAATCGAAACTTTCATTCTTATTATTCCAAGAAATCTTTATTTTTTCATTATATTCGATATTTTGAATTTTGGCTTTAAATTGAATTTTTTCCTCAGGTATATTGCCAATTAAAAACTTTATTAATGTTGATCTTTTAAGTGTTGTGTAGCGGTCATTTACATTATTGAATTGCTTTAAATCAATTTCACAAATCTTTTTAATATTATTAGCCTGGAAAAAATTAACTTTTGTTGGATAATAAACATCTGATGCTGAAATATTTTTAAATCCAATTTTATTCAACAAATTAATACTATTAACTGAAAGTTGAATACCATAACCTTCATTTAAATTGAGGTAATCTTTTTTTTCAAATATTTTATAGTCTATTTCAGTATTTTTGTTTAATTCATTTGCAAGATACAAACCAGATATACCAGCTCCAACAATTGCAACTTTTTTCATTCAGATTTTGAGATGGTATAAAATATTTTTTTAGTAAATGATGGAATTATTTCTGAGCTTAATTTATCTTTTTTGATTAATATTTTATTTTTAATCTTTGGAGGTCTTTTTGAGTTATTTAACAAAATTTTCATTTCCATATTAGATAATTTTATATTAATTTTTTTATTATTTGAATAATTATACTTACTTTCTCGAACTTCAGTCATAGGAAAAATTGGCATATTTTTCAAAAATTTAAATTTATCATTTTTGACTAATAAGTAGTTATTATGTTTTTTGTAAATAGTCGCTTCGAAATATTTAGTTTTTATTTCTTTATTAAATTTGGTCAATTCAAAGTCATTTTTTTTTTGAGATATACAATTTTTATTTAAAGGACATTCCTTACAACTTGGATTTTTTGGTTTGCATATTAAAGCACCTATCTCCATGATTGCTTGAGAGTAATCACTAGCGCGATCGGACAGTCCAAAAAAATTAATTTTTGTTTTTAAAAAATCTTTAGATATTTCATTCTGCTTTTTTAAATATAGAGTTCTTTTAAGAATTCTCTCTACATTTCCATCTAAAGGAATAGTTTTAAGGTTAAATGCTATAGACATTATTGCTTTGGATGTATATTCACCTACTCCTGGTAATTGTAACAACTTTTCATAGGATCTTGGCAACTTACCATGGAAATCTCTAATAATTATAATTGCACTTTTTTTTAGATTTCTTGCTCTTGAATAATAACCAAGACCTTCCCAATGTTTCATTAAGATCTTTTCGTCGACATTTGCCAATGATTGAAAGGTTGGAATTTGTTTTACAAATTTTTTAAAATAAGGAATAACAGTTTTTACTTGAGTTTGCTGTAACATAAATTCACTAACAAACGTAAAATATTCTTTTTGCCTCTGAGAAACTTTTTTTCTCCAAGGTAAAATTCTTTTATTATTATCGTACCAAAGTAGAATTTTATTTGGTATGTTTTTACTATTCATATGAGTCAAAAATATAATACTAAGCAGAGATATAACTCCATTCAAGGTTTAAGATCTTTTAAAGATACTTTACCCACAGAAGCAAAAAGAATAATTAGTAAAAAAGGTAAAATTTATAATGAAACTTTAGATAATTGGAAATATTTAGTAGGTAAAGATTTATTTAAAGTAAGCTTTCCTAAGTCATATAAAAGTTCAAACAAGTTATCGGGCAGTCGTTTAAATATTTTAGTAAAGAGGGGAAATGAAGTTGACGTTGAGTATTCTAAAAAAGAAATAATAAAAAAAATTAATGTTTTTTTTGGCTATCATGTTTTAGATGACATTAAATTGAATACATTTGATGGAAAAATTGAAGAAAGCCATAAAAATACCGCTATTAATGCGACAAAAAATAAACATATAAAGAGCATAAATAATATTAAAAATGACAAAATAAAAAACTCACTGTTAGAGCTAAGTAAACATTTTAAAATAAAATGAAAAAAATAATTCTTGTCTCAATTTTAATTTTTTTTAATTTCATTAATGCTAATTCTGAAGTTAAACCAATTTTAGTAGGGAATGCAGACTCAAAAGTTAAGTTGATGGTTTTTGAATCTTTAACTTGCAGTTTTTGTGCAAATTTTCATAAAAATATTTATCCTAAACTAAAAGAGGATTTTATTGATAAAGGATTGATCTCAATAGAATTTAAAAGCTTCCCATTAGATATCATTGCATTTAATGCAACTAAATTAGCGCATTGTAGAAATGATGGTGAGCATGAAATTTTGCATCACCTTTATTTAAATCAAGACAAGTGGATCAAGGGAAAAAATGAATTAGAAGCAAATCAAGCAATGAAAAAATTTATTGATAATACTGAATATAATCTTGATTTTGATAAGTGCTTGGCTGATAAAAAAATAGAGGATCACATTTTAGAAGACCGAATCGAAGGTGTTAAAAAGTATAAAGTGAATGCTACTCCTACAGTCATAATTAACGGAAAAAAGTTTGAAAATCACTCAAACTATAAAAAATTAAAAAAATACATTGAAAAACTGATATAAGTCAGTGAATGGAATTTAAAAAAATCCAACTAAATGGATTTAAGTCTTTTGCTGAAAAAACAAATTTCCTGATTGAAGAAGGTTTAACTGGGATAGTTGGCCCAAACGGTTGTGGCAAATCAAATATAGTGGAATCTTTGCGATGGTGTATGGGTGAGACATCGGCAAAAAGTATGAGAGGTTCAGGAATGGAAGACGTTATATTTTCTGGAACTTCAAACAAACCATCAAAAAATATTGCAGAGGTTTTAGTGAACTTATCAAATGACAACAAAGATGGTCCTCTACAATATAATGAGCTTGATGAAATTGAAATAAGAAGAAAAATAGAAAAAGATAAAGGCTCAAAATTTTATATAAATGGGAAAGAAGTTAGAGCTAAAGATGCTCAAATGTTTTTTGCAGATTTATCAACAGGTGCTCATTCACCTTCGATTATTAGTCAAGGTAGAATTGGAGCATTGGTCACGGCAAAACCTTCTGATCGAAGAGCTATTTTAGAAGAAGCGGCTGGTATAGCGGGTTTACATGTTAGAAGACACGAAGCAGAATTACGATTAGGAGCGGCAGAAAATAATTTAAAAAGGGCAGATGAATTAAGAAGACAACAGGAAAGACAATTAGCAAATTTGCAAAAGCAAGCTGAAGAGGCTGCAAAATACAAATCTATTTCAGAAGAAATAAAAAAAGTTGAGGCAGGTTTATATTATTTACGTCTTTTAGAAATTGATAATGAAATTAAAGTAGAGAATGAGATCAACAATGAGGCTGATGATCAAGTTAAGTCCTTCAATGAAAAATTAGAGGATTTAAGCATGAAAATTATTGAAAAGAATAAAAATGTAAATCCTATAAGAGAAAAAAATCAAGAAAACTTGTCAAAAATTCAGAGATTAAATCTAGAGTTAAAAAGTTTAGATGAGGAAAAAGACAGAGTTAACGATGAAATACAATCAATTAGAAAGGCTTTAGGTGTAATTGATGACGATATTGTTAGAGAAAAAAGCATAATCATTGATGCAAACTCTAATGAAAAAAGACTTAGAGAAGAAAAAGAAAATTTAATAACAGTCGATTCAAAATATTATGAAACTGAAAAATTGTCAGGTTTAGATTTGGTAAATGCAAAAGGGAAATTAAAAGATGAGCAAGATAAGTTAGAGAGAATACTAGAAAATCTAAACCTTGATACTCTAAAAAAGAATTCAGAAACTATTGATTTAGCAAGCGAGCAGTTAGATAAAGCAAAAGAAATGCTCTCAGAGAATAATATCAATGGTGCAACTAATTTAATAGATGAATGCAAAATAAATCTTTCGTTTTTAAAAATGAAAATTAATGAAATGCATGATGACGATTTAGCGATAACAGTAACTAAGAAAAACGAAGAAATCAAAAGTCTACAGGAAGAATATGCTGAAGCGTTTAGTACAAATCAAAATATTAAAAAAGAATCAATCAAGAGAAGTGAAAGAATTAAAATAATTGATCAAGAAATAGAAAGTTGGAAAAACTTATTAGTAAATTCTGAAAAAATGGTTAATGAATTAAATAGTAGAAAAGATACTCAACAAAAAAAATTAGATGACCTAGAAAAACAACCTCAAACGCAAGCTGAAAGAAAAGGGCAAATATCAGAAAATTTAAGAATTTCTGAAAAAGAAAAAAGTGATAATGAAATATTAATAGATGAACTAGATAAAGAGATTAACGAATTAAGAAGCAATCTGAATACAACAAAGGAAGAGTCTATTGAAATAAGAGAGCGAAAAGCAAGCTCTGGAGCAACAATCGATGGTTTGAATAAAAGAAGAAATGATTTACTAGAAAGAGTATCAACAGAACTTAATTTAAAAGAAGAAGAGATACTAAATTTTTCAAATTTAAAAGATGCATCTGAATATCCAGATACAGTAACACAAGAGGAATTACTTGATGAAAGAAAAAGGGAAAGAGAAAAATTAGGCTCTGTCAACTTAAGAGCAGATGAAGAAACTTCAAAATATGAAGATGAAATTAAAAAAATGGAAAAAGATAGACAAGATTTAGTAACTGCAATTATAAAATTAAAAGAAAGTATTAATGAACTAAATCAGAAAGGTAGGGAAAGACTTCTAGATGCTTTTGAAAAAGTGAATAGAAAGTTCAATGAAGTTTATACCAAACTATTTAATGGAGGTAGTGCAAAACTAGAGCTAGTAGACTCTGATGATCCTTTAGATGCAGGATTAGAAATGTTGGTAAGTCCACCAGGAAAAAGATTACAATCAATAACTTTACTATCTGGAGGTGAACAGGCCCTGACTGCTTTATCATTAATCTTTGCAGTGTTTCTTACTAATCCAGCTCCAATATGTGTTCTCGATGAAGTAGACGCACCTCTCGATGATGCGAATGTAACAAGATTTTGCAATCTTTTGACGGAACTAACTAAAATCACATCTACAAGATTTATTATTGTAACTCACCACGCTTTAACCATGTCTAAAATGGACAGACTATATGGTGTAACAATGCCAGAAAAAGGAATTAGCCAACTAGTTGCTGTAGATCTTCAAAAAGCAGAGAGTATGGTTGCTTAATAATGGATGAAGACCAGTTTAAAACTCGCCTAAAAATTGCAAAAAATAAAACCGATAAAGACAAAAAATCTGAAGAGGGAAATAAAGGCTCAAGTATGGGATCAGCCTTCAAAATGAGCACGGAATTGGTATCTGCAGTGGCTGTTGGGACAATTATTGGGTTTATTTTAGACAATTGGTTTGGTACTAAACCTTGGTTAATTTTAATATTTTTTTTTATTGGTGTAGTAGCTGGAATTATGAACGTTATTAGATCAGCAAAAAAAATGCAAAAATAGTAGGCAAATGGCAGCAAATCCAATGTACCAATTCAACGTTTACCGAATTGGTCCAGAAATTAAAATAAATAACATAGACATTTCATTCACAAACGCGAGTTTGTTTATGGTCATAAGTTCACTAGCAATATTAATTATTTTTAATTTAGGTACGAAGAGATCTATCATACCAAATAAAATTCAATTACTTGCGGAACTCAGTTACTCTTTTATTTCAAAAATGATAAGTGATACAGCTGGATCAAAAGCTAAGCCTTACTTTTCTTTCATATTTTCTTTATTCATGTTTGTTTTGTTTTGTAACATGTTTGGGATGATACCATACTCTTTTACTGTCACTAGCCACATCATTGTAACTTTTGTATTAGCGGCATTTATATTTGTAGGAGTAACAATAATTGGATTTATTAAACATGGACTTGGATATCTAAAACTTTTTGTACCAAGTGGAGTTCCAATGGTTTTATTGCCATTAATAGTTGTTATAGAAATAATTTCATACTTAAGTAGACCAATTAGTTTATCAGTTAGATTGTTTGCAAATATGATGGCAGGCCATACGATGATGAAAGTTTTTGGAGGTTTCGTAGTTAGCTTAGGAATTGTTGGGGGCTGGCTACCACTAGGTTTTTCAGTTGCATTAACAGGTTTGGAGATATTAGTTGCTTTTCTTCAAGCATATGTATTTGCAATTTTAACATGTATCTATTTGAATGATGCATTAAATTTACACCATTAATTAACATAAGGAGGATATAATGGAATTAGAAGCAGCAAAAATGATAGGAGCAGGATTAGCAGCAATTGCGCTTGCAGGTGCAGGAGTTGGAATTGGGATAATTTTTGGAAATTATCTTTCAGGTGCAATGAGAAATCCATCCGCAGCTCAAAAGCAGTTTCCAAACTTGTTATTAGGCTTTGCATTAGCGGAAGCGACTGGTTTATTTGGATTAGTTGTTGCATTAATTATTCTTTTCGCGTTTTAATTAATGTTGAAAAAGATAATTTTTCAATTTCTAGCTTTAAGTCTTATCTTTACTTATAGCGCTCAAAGCGCTGAAAGTGGAGGTATGCCCCAGCTTAATCCCGAGTTTTGGATATCTCAAATTTTTTGGTTAGTACTTACTTTCGGATTATTGTTTATAATTTTATCTAAGTTCATACTACCAAAGATTAGCAACAATCTTGAAACCAGAAAATCACAAATCTTAGAGAATATCGAAACTGCAGACAAGCAACGGGAAGAAACTGAAAAAAAAGTTAAAGAATTTGATAAAATTATCAATGATACAAAAGTCGAAGCAAAAAACTTCTTTAATGGTGAAAGACAAAAAGTTTTAGACGATATAAACAATAAAAGATTATCTTTAGAAAAGGATATCGAAAAAGAAATAATAAAAGCTGAAGAAGAAATAGACCAATTAAAAAAAACTTCTCAAGAGAAAATTACTAAAATTGCAATTGAGACATCCTCCGATCTAGTTAAACAATTAATTGGTGAAGACATAAATAAAAGTAGTCTTTCAGCCATAGTTGAAGATCTTTCTAAAAAAGAAGTGGAAAAACATAATGGCATTTGATGCAACATTTTGGGTAGCAGTTTCTTTTGTAATATTTTTTGGAGCGCTAATTTATTTAAAAGTTCCACAAAATGTTAATAATTTATTGAGCAAAATGATTACTGATATCAAAAATGAAATTGATGAAAGTGAAAAACTCCGAGCTGAATCTAAAAGACTATTAGATGAGGCGCAAAAGAAGCTAGATACTGCAAAAATTGAGAGTGAAAAGATTATGCAGCAGTCAAAAGATGAAACTGAAAGATTTGTAATTGAAATGAATGACAAATTTCATAAATCAGCTGAACTCAAGAAAAGTCTGGCAGAAACCAAAATCTCGCAAATGAAAGATAATGCCATTAAAGAAATTAAAGATACATCAATTAACATTGCTGTAGAATCTGTGAAAAAAATTATTACAACATCTGTCGATAAGTCTAAACTTGACAATTTGTTCAATAAAAATCTTGAAGAAACAAAGACAGAATTAAAGAAAATAAGTTCTTAAACTAAGATAGTTTATCAAATTTTATAAAAATAATGTAAATTAAGGAATATGAATTCAATTGTAATTGGATCAGGTTTTGGTGGCATAGCAGCAGCTCTTAGACTTCGGGCAAAAGGTCATAAAGTCACTTTAATTGAAAAACAAAAAGATTTGGGTGGAAGAGCGAGAGTATTTAAAAGTAATGGGTTCACTTATGATGGTGGACCAACTGTAATAACCGCTCCTTATTTAATTTATGAAATTTTTAAACTTTTTAATAAAAATCCAGATGATTACATAAAAATAAAAGATTTGGATACTTGGTACAGATTTGTTTTTGAAGATGGAAGCCATTTTGATTATTCAGCAGATGAAAAGAAAATGGAAGAACAGATTGCAACAATTAATCATAAAGATGTTGTGGGTTACAGAAATTTACTTAAATTTACAAAAAAAATATTTGACAAGGGTTATTCAGAATTATCTGATGTGCCATTTGATAAACCTTCATTTATGTTTAAGCAAATTCCTGCATTGCTAAGTTTAAAAAGTTATAAATCTGTTTATTCATTGGTTAGTGGTTTTATTGAAAATGAAAAACTAAGAAGGCTATTTAGTATGCACCCATTATTGGTGGGTGGAAACCCTTTTACTACAACCTCTATATATGGATTAATTTTATATTTAGAAAAAAAATGGGGAATTCATTACTCTATGGGTGGAACAGGACAAATCATAAAAGGATTTGAGAAATTGATGTTAGAAGAAGATGTTACAATTATTAAAGGTAAAGAAGTTAAAAACTTGCTTACAGAAAATAAAAAAGTTGTCGGAGTTGTGACAAGTGAAGATGAAGAAATTAAAGCAGATAACGTAGTTTGTAACGCAGATCCTCCCGGCGTTTATTCCAAAATGCTAAACAATCAAAAATATAACACTTTATTTAATTGGAAGATAAATAGAATGGAATATTCAATGGGATTATTTGTTTATTACTTTGGAACGAAAAAAAAATATCAAAACGTTGAGCATCATACTATAAAGTTTGGTGATAAGTACAAAGAACACTTGGATGATATATTTGTAAACAAAAAATTAAATAGCGACATAAGCTATTACTTACACAGACCTACCGCGACTGACTCGAGTATGGCACCTAAAGACCATGATTGCTTTTATGTATTAGTGCCTGTACCTAATAATAAATCAGGAATAAACTGGTCAGTCGAAGGTGAGAATCTAAAAAAACTTGTAATAGATAAAATGGAAAAAAGTTTATTACCAAATTTAAGAGAAAATATTGTAGATGATTTTTATTTAACCCCTGATTATTTTGAAAATGAATTAAATACAAAATATGGCTCTGGTTTTTCAATTCAGCCCAAATTTTCTCAATCAGCATACTTTAGATTTCATAACAAATCTGAGGTTTATGAAGGTTTATATTTTGTTGGAGCAGGCACTCATCCTGGGGCAGGTGTACCAGGAGTACTATCATCTGCCAAGGTCTTAGATAAAATTTTGTGATGAATGAACAAAATTATTTATCGATATATGCTAAATCTTTTAATTGGGCAGGTTTCTTTTTGCCAAAACAAGTCTACTCTGAATGTTCTAATTTGTATGATTTTTGTAGATACATAGACAATTTAGCAGATGAAAAAGGTGATCTTGATACAAAATTAAAAAATTTCAATAATTTCAAACAAGATTTCAAATTAAAGAATGAAAATAATCAAATAATTAAAAACATGTGGGCTTTAATAAATAAATTTGAAATATCCCCGAAAATAATTGAAGATTTATTCGATGGAGTCGAGGCTGATATAAAATCAAAAGTAGAAATCAAAACTGACAAAGATCTGTATGTTTATTCATATAGAGTAGCTGGAACAGTTGGATTAATGATGGCAAAAATTTTAAATGTCAAAGAAAGATCAGCACTTTTAGGAGCAATTGACTTGGGTATTGCGATGCAATTAACTAATATTTCAAGAGATGTTATTGAAGATGAAAGCAATAATAGGTTTTATATAAAAAAGAGTTTTGATGAAATTAAAAGAATTCTAAAAATTGCTGACAAATTTTATAATAATTCTTTTATATCAATTAAAAAAATTCCATTCTTTTTAAGATTTTCAATTTTAGTTGCAAGACGAGTATATAGACAAATTGGAAATGAAATCTTAAAAAAAGAAAACTTAGAAAATTATAATAAATCAGGAAAAATTTATGTAAACAATTTGGGAAAAGTCTTACATACAGCACTATCTATTGGTGATTTAATTAAATTATATTTTGTAAAAGAGGACAAAAAACTTACAATAAAGGAGCATGAGATAATAATGCAAGATATTGAGTATAATGAAAGATTTTGATTACATAATTATTGGAGGTGGCTGCGCAGGCTTAACATTGGCTTACGAGTTAGAATATCACGATAAACTTAAAAATAAGACTTTAGCAATTATTGAAAAAAGAGATGAATATAAAAGAGACAAAACTTGGTCATACTGGAAAACTGTACCTCACAAGTTTGATGACTGTGTAAAAAAAAGATGGAAAGATTATACAATCAACTTTAAAGGAAATGTTGAATATAAAGACTGTAAAGAAACTCCTTATGAAAGTATTGATAGTGGACTATTCTACAAAAAAATTTTAAATAAAATCAATAAAAATCCAAATATTCAATTCTTTAAAGATATTAGTGAAGTAAATATAGAAAACGCAATTTTATTTAACAGTTTGCCAAATCTAGAGAATAAAGATTCTAATTTATGGCAACATTTTCAAGGTGTTGAGATTGAAACCGAAAAAGATTTTTTTGATGATCAAATAATGAATTTAATGGACTTTGATTGTGATCAAAAAAAAAGTGTTCATTTTTTCTATACACTACCCTATTCAAAAAAATCAGCTTTAATCGAAACTACGTGGCTTTCAAAAATGGAAGATGATAGTGAAAAAGATTATGATAAACAAATTACAGATTACATCGAAAACACTTTAAAATTAAAAAAATATAAAATTAATTATAAAGAAGTTGGGGCCATACCATTATTTTATCCAAAATTTAAAAACGACAGAAATACGATTAATATTGGAACTGCTGGAGGTATGACGCGTTTGAGTACTGGCTATACTTTTCTAAATATTCAAGAACAAGCAGAATATATTACCCAAAACATTGATAAAATAACCCAAACTAGAGCTTTCAATATAAAAAGTAAGTATAAGTTTTTAGATAATGTTTTTTTGAAAGTCCTAGCTGAAAAGCCAGAGATCATGCCAAATATTTTCTTCAAAATGTTTAAAAGCAAGTCAAAAACAGTAATAAATTTCCTTTCCAATAAAAGTAATATTTTCGAGGACTTATCCATTATATTAAAGATGCCAAAATGGATTTTTATTAAAGCTGTATTTAAATAATGATCAACAAAATAAATTTTTTTCATTCTATTATTTTTTTTAATATCTGCATTTTTTTTTCTGCCTTTGAGGTATTGAGAAATAATTCTTTTATACTTTTTAGTTTTTTTTTAATTCTTACAATTGGCATCTCTCACGGTGCGCTGGATCACGAAAAGGGTAAGAAACTTTTAAAAATTTATAAAATTAAAAATACAGAGGTGTTCTATATAACTTATATAGGTATTGCTATTTTTGTTGTTTTAATTTGGATTTTAAGTCCAATATTGTTGCTTTCGCTTTTTTTAATAGTTGCAGCATATCATTTTGGCAAAGAAGATAGTGACTTTATCGAGACAAAAAATGCTAATTTCTTAGAAATTTTTTATTTCATTAAAGGATCATTAGTTATTTCAGCACCCTTACTGTTTCATAAAGCTGAGACAATCGAAATTTTTAAAATGTTAAATTTTTCAATAAACGAAAATATTGCGGCTAATAATTTTTTAATTCCTTTAGTTATATTATCAGTGCTAAGTAATTTTCTTATATATAAAGGTAATAATAATGATTTAAGATCAATTCTTTTTTTAGATAGTTTTTCAATAATTATTTTAAACTATTTTTTTAATCCTATATTGGCTTTCACAATTTATTTCTGCTTTCTTCATTCTATAAGACACTCACTAAGTTTAATTAGTGAAATAAATAAAAATTTGATGAAAGGATTTCCTATTTTTTTACGAAAAATTATTCCACTTACAGTAATTACAGCAATAATGTATTTAATTGTTTTTTATTTTATTTCAGAAAAATTTGGTATAGATGAAAGTATTATTAAAATAATATTTGTTGGATTGGCTTCATTGACTTTCCCTCATATTTTACTTGAATTCATGGTAGAAAAAAAATGAGTAACAAAAATTTAAAAATTTATTTAGCTGCACCAAGAGGATTTTGTGCAGGAGTTGATAGAGCAATTGAAATTGTAAAAAAGAGTATAGATAAATTTGGTGCTCCAGTTTATGTAAGACACGAAATTGTACATAATAAACATGTTGTAGAAAGTTTAAAAAAGATTGGAGCAATATTTGTTGAAGAATTAGATGAGATTAAGGATAAATCGAGACCAGTTATATTCTCAGCACATGGGGTTCCAAAATCTGTTCCGGAGGAAGCTTCTAATTTAAATATGATGTTTGTAGATGCAACGTGTCCTCTAGTATCTAAAGTTCATAGAGAAGCAGAAAACTTAAACAAACAAGGTCATCATATATTATTAATAGGACACGAAAACCATCCAGAAGTCATAGGAACTATGGGTCAATTACCAAAAGGTTCAATAGATTTGATTGAAAATATTGAGGATGCAAATAAGTATGAAAATGTCTCAAATAAACAGCTATCTTTCATAACTCAAACAACGCTCTCTGTAGATGATACCAAAGATATAATTGCAGCTTTAAAATCTAAATATCCAGATATTAAAGAGCCTAAAAAAGATGACATATGTTATGCAACAACAAATAGACAATCCGCAGTTAAAGAAATAGCAGATAAATGTGATATGTTTTTTGTAATTGGAAGTAGGAATTCATCTAACTCGGTAAGATTAGTTGAGGTTGCTAAAAACTCTGGTTGTAGTTCTGCTGAGTTAATACATTCAGAAAGTCCAGTGCCTATAGATAAAATTAAAGGATGTAATACGATTGGAATCTCCTCAGGTGCTTCAGCACCAGAGATACTTGTTGAAAAATTTATAGCAGAGTTAAAAGATCAATTTACAGTCAACATAGAAGAAGTTGAAATCGTAAAAGAAAATATTACTTTTAAAATTCCCGGAAAATTAAATTAATGGCTGTTTATACTAAAATTAATAATAAACAGATAAAATTTATCGAGAAGGAATATAATATTGGAAAAATTATAAATTATTCAGGTATAAAAAAAGGTATTGAAAATACCAACTTCCTTTTAAAAACAAAGAAAAATAAATATATTTTAACTATTTACGAGAAAAGAGTTCAGAAAAAAGATCTTCCATTTTTTGTTAATCTTATGTCTGGTCTATCTAGATTAAAAGTAAAATGTCCAGTTCCTATAAAAGATAAAAAGGGTAAATATTTATTTAACTTAAAAAATAAAAAAGCTTGTATTGTCAGTTTCTTAGAAGGAAAAGATAAAGATAAACTAAATAGTAAAGATTGTTTTATAGTTGGAAAAAATGCAGCACTACTTCATGAGGCTTCAAAAAAATTGAAATTATATAGAAAAAATTCTCTATCTATTAATTCATGGGGATCAATTCTCAATAAAATAGACAATAGAATTAATAAATTCTCAAAAAACCTAAAAGATTTAATGAAAGATGATTTGAAAGATCTCAAAAAAAAATGGCCTAAAAAAATGCCAAATGGAATAATTCATAGCGATCTATTTATTGATAATATTTTTTTCAATAAAGGTAAATTTCATGGATTTATAGATTTTTATTTTTCAGCTAATGATTATTTATCTTATGAATTAGCAACCTGTATTAATGCTTTATGCTTTAAAAAGAAAAATAGAAAATTTGTATTAGATAAAAAAAGATCTTCAAATTTATTAAAGGGCTACCAATCAGTTAGAAAATTAAGTGAGATAGAAAAAAGAAATTTAAATACTTTGTGTAGAGGATCAGCTTTAAGATATCTTTTAACTAGATCATATGATTATTTAAATACTCCTAAAAATGCTATCATTAAGATTAAAGATCCAAGAGAGTATATAGACAAATTAAACTTTCATAGAAATCTAAGTTCATTTAAGGATTATTCTTGATGATTAAAATCTACACAGATGGTTCATGTATTGGAAATCCAGGAAATGGTGGTTGGGCTGCAATTATTATTGAAAATGGAAAGAAAACTCAAATTAAAGGAAGCAAAAAAGAAACAACAAACAATCAAATGGAATTACTTGCTCCGATTAAAGCTTTAAAAAAAATTCCAAAAGGAAGCAAGGTTCAAATATTTACAGATTCTAAATATGTAAAATCTGGAATAACTGAATGGATACATAATTGGAAAAAAAATGGTTGGAAAACAGCAAATAAAAAAGAAGTTAAGAATAAAGAACTTTGGACAGAATTAGATAACCTATCAAATACATTTGAGATTAAATGGAGTTGGGTAAAAGCACATTCAACAGACAAACTTAATAATGAAGTCGATTTTTTAGCAAGGTCTTCTGCAACAATTTAGCTACACCTGGTAACAGAACGCCCCTTACAACTTTGCAGATTTATTTATTAATTATGTTAATTTAAAAATACAACCTGACAGGTCGTAATGTAGTCGTAGTTATTTATTTTTTTGGTGAACATTTTCTTGCATATTTCATCTGGCCATTTGTATGTCTGTAAGCTCCTTTTTTTTTAACCTCAATATCTATAAGTCTTTGCATACATTCTGGCGTTGATGGAATTGCGTTTACGCAAGACTCAGCAGCATACTCATACCAATCATTTCCAAATCTAGCTAAAACTAAATTCATACACAATTCTACTGGATCTTTTTTTGGTTTTACTGTTTTGTTTTCTTTCAAAAGAAGTTTTAGAGTGCAATCTGCAAACTTTTCTGTTCCTTGCACAAAGCCAATATCCTTACAAGCATTTTTAGCTTCAGAAGTATCTAGTGCATTCCCAGTATTACACCATAAAAGAATTATAACTATGATACCTAAATATTTTTTCATGTTAAGCGATTCTAGCATAAATTTGGGTCGTAGCTAGGTCGTAATTTCCCTCAAAGTTTTAGATTTTAAACAATTGCGAATGGTGTATAATAAGGAATAATGTTACAAAGTCCGGGGCACCTGGCAACAGAACTGCCCTACTAATTATAATAAATCTAAAACACCCTCTGCTGAAGATAAACCGCATTGTTTAGTCTCTTTTTCAACTTGAATATTAATGACTTCTAGATTTTCAATTACCATTGCGTAACGATTTGATCTGATACCCATTCCTTTTGAATTTCTATCCACTTCTGCACCAATTGCTTTCGTAAATAATAGATAAGGATCTGATAACATTGTAATTTTGTCTCCAACATTATTCGCTTCTCCCCAGGCATTCATAACAAATGGATCATTTACAGATAAACAAAATATATTATCTATTCCTTTAGCTTTTATTTTATCAGCATTAGCTACGTAGCCAGGTAGATGGAGTTTTGAACAAGTTGAAGTAAAAGCTCCAGGTAATCCAAACAACACTACTTTGCCATTTCCTAAAATATCTCTAATTTTGCTAGTTTGTGGTTCACTATCTATTAGATGAAAAATTTCTATATCTGGGATTTGATCTTTTATTTTTAATTTCATATTGAGTTTATTATGTATTCTTTAACTTTATTTATATCATTTGAAATAACCTCAAATTTTTCTTCTCTATCATAAACATATTTAAGACTATCTGGTAAACTTTCAGTTTTTGAGATTGCATCTTCAATTGCTTTTGGAAATTTACAGGGGTGTGCTGTAGATAAAACAACACAATTTTGTTCTAATCCAAGTTTTTTTGCAGCACCAATTCCAACTGCAGTATGTGGATCCACTACAACTTTATATTCTTTATTTACATCTTTTATCATTTGTATAGTCTCATTTTCATCTAACATTTCAGATATAAAATTCTTTTTTATTTCATCTAAATCACTGCTATCAATTTGATAAGTATTATTTTTTATTTTAATCATCAAATCTTTTGTAACATCTGAATTGCAGTCTTTAATATCATACAAAAGTCTCTCAAAGTTACTTGCTATCTGGATATCCATACTAGGAGTATTTGTTTCCTCGACTTTCTTTTGAGAATAATCCCCACCAGAAATTGCTCTATGAAGGATGTCATTTTTGTTAGTAGCTACAATAAGTTTATAAACTGGAAGTCCAAGTTTCTTTGCTAAATAACCAGCATAAATATCTCCAAAATTTCCAGTCGGAACAGAAAAAGACAAAGGCTGTCCATTACCTATTTTAAAATAAGCATAAAAATAATAAACAGCTTGAGCAACAATTCTTGCCCAATTAATCGAATTAACACCTGACATATTTATTGAGCTTGAAAATTTTTCATCATTAAACATTGCTTTGACTAAATTTTGACAGTCATCAAAATTTCCCTCAATAGCAATATTGAATACATTTTTTTCTTCATGGATTGTCATCAGTTTTCTTTGCACTGGTGAAATCCTGTTATTTGGATGTAATACAAAAACATTTAAATTCTTTTTGCCTTTTAAAGCGTCAATAGCAGCTGCACCTGTATCTCCTGAAGTTGCTACAATAATATTAATTTTTTCTTGCTCATTTCCTAAGTGATATTGATAGAAATTTCCTATCAATTGCATTGCAATATCTTTAAAAGCAAGTGTTGGGCCGTGATAGAGCTCTAAAACTTTTAAATTTCCTAAATCAGAGATTTTTACAACATCCTCTGCTCTAAAATTTGAATAAGATTTTGATACTATAGAAATTAACTCTTCTTTGGTCATAAAATCACCAATAAATGGGAAAATTATTTCGGCTGCTAATTCATTGTAATTAAGACCACTCAGTTTGTTTAATTCATCTTTACTAAATGGTTTGATTGATTTTGGTACAAAAAGACCTCCATCATCAGCTAAACCTTTAAGAAATACGTTTTTAAATGAAAAATGATCTGAATTATTTCTAGTGCTTATATATTCCATCAGTAATTTTTTTTTTTAAAATATAAATATATTAAAAAAATGGAAACAGCTAATGAAAACCATGTAAGAGCATACTTTAAGTGGTTGTTTGAAATATTGGCTCCAATTTGTTTTGACTTAGGATAAATTCCTTCCTGCTTGCTAATATTGTTGATAATGAATGGAGAAAATTCTTTACCTGTATAGGTCAATAAATCTTCATCTTTAAGCGTGAACCAATAATTCTTATTTATGTCATTATCTGGCTTGAAATAATTAAATTTGCTTTTTAATTTTAAAACTCCCTCAAATTTACTTTCATTTGAAACATACTTTTTGGATTTAAAATCTCTTGGAACCCAACCCCGATTTATTAAATAGCTTTTATTGTTAATACTAACTGGATTTATAATATCAAATCCTGGCTCTCCTTTTTCATTTAAGGAATATAAATAAATTATTTTTGAATTATCTAATATTCCCTCAAATTTGATTTTTTTAAAGTTAATTGGATTACTTCCATTAAATTCTACTGGATCACTTTTTAAAGATTGGTCGATTGAATTTATTAAATCAAGCTTCCAGTTTAGTCTTATAATTTGCCAAGTACCTAATGCCAAAAAAACTAAAATAAAAAAGTATACAAAGATTGAAAAAGATAGCTTATTTTTCAGAACTATTAACTTCCCCAAATGTAAATAGCTGCAAATAAGAACAACCAGACAACGTCAACAAAGTGCCAGTACCAAGCAGCAGCCTCAAAACCAAAGTGATGTTCTTTAGTAAAATGTCCTAATTTACCTCTCCATAAGCAAACCGCTAAGAAAATAGTCCCAACTAAAACGTGGAAACCATGAAACCCTGTAGCCATATAGAATGTAGCTCCATAAATGTGACCTGAAAAACTAAATGTAGCGTGTTGGTATTCGTATATTTGCAATAACGTAAAAAATGCTCCTAAAATTACTGTACAGATTAGACCATTTATAAATCCTTTTCTGTCATCCTCTAATAAAGAATGATGCGCCCAAGTTACTGTTGTACCAGATAAAAGTAGGACAAGAGTATTTATAAGTGGGATGTCCCATGGATCAAAAGTTTCAATA
Source organism: uncultured Pelagibacteraceae bacterium (assembly GCA_902559605.1). GTDB lineage: Bacteria > Pseudomonadota > Alphaproteobacteria > Pelagibacterales > Pelagibacteraceae > Pelagibacter. The sequence goes on from CACEIC010000001.1 coordinate 124,766, forward strand.
TCTTTTGGTGGCCATACATTTCCCATGAATTCATTAGGAAACAAACTTGCATCAAAGTATGCCCAAAACCACGCAACAAAAAACATTACCTCAGAAGCAATAAATAATGTCATTCCATATCTATGATGAATTTGAACAACAGGTGTATGATGACCTTTGTGCTCAGCTTCGATTACAACATCTCTAAACCACATAAATGCGCAATAAATTATAAGTAAAAAACCTAAAACCATCGCCCACATAACTTTGCTGTGGAAATAATAAACAGATCCAACTGCTGTAACTAGTGTTGCTATAGATGTAGCTAATGGCCAAGGGCTAGGGTCAACTAAATGATAATCATGTTTTTGACCAGATGCAGACATTAATTTTAACTCTCTTTTTTTTCGTTTTTATAATATTCAGATGAGAAAAAAGTATATGACATAGTAACATCTTCAACTCTAGATGTTTTTGGATCATTTACTAATTCTGGATCTAAGTAGAATACTAGGGTGTAACTTGCCTTTTCCCCTGGATCTAGTGTTTGTTTTTCAAAGCAAAAACAGCCTAATTTATTAAAATATGCTCCAAATGATGATGGAGAAACATTATATGTAGCTACAGCAGATGAAATTTCATCTCCTGTGTTTTCCACTTCAAATTTAATTCTGTATACCTTGCCAGGCTGAACATCCATAGTTTTTTGATCAACATCAAAATTCCAATCAAGAGCACTGTTAACGTTGGTATCTAACCTTACATTTATTTTTTTATCTAGAACTATATTAGGAGCCTCTTTCGATATTTGTGTAGTTCCACCAAAGCCAGTTACTCTACAAAATAAATCATACAAAGGCACAGCTGCAAAAGACAATCCCAACATAAAGACAAAAATTCCTGCTAGGATTAGTGGAGTTAAAGTATTTTTTTTAATCATAAAGGTCTTTCAAATACTCCAATATTAAATAGTGTGAAAATGAATAAGAAAACTATAAATGCAACCAAACCAACTGCTGTCCATAAATTTTTCTTTTTTAATTTTTGATCTTTGACTATCATAAAACTTTATCCACTAAGAAAAAAACAAATATTAAAAATAAGTAAATAATTGAATAGCTGAAAATATATCTAGCTTTCTTTATGTTAAATTTTCCAACTTTATAGTTATAAAGCTGGTAACAAATTAAATTATAATAAAATGTAAGTAGTAAGCTAAGTGTTAAGAATACTTCACCGACAAATCCAATGTAATATGGGAAAACAATTGTTGGTATCATTAGCAAAGAATAAATTAGAATGTTCTTTTTAGTATCCTGAATTCCATTAGTTACTGGAAGCATAGGAATGCCTGCTTTTTTATAATCATCAGCTTTGTATAAGCTTAATGCCCAAAAGTGTGATGGTGTCCAAAAGAAAATTATTAAGAAAAAAGCAATCGACTCCAATGAAATAGAATTTGTTGCTATTGCCCACCCGATTACTGGTGGCAAGGCTCCTGATGCTCCACCTATAACAATATTTTGTGGAGTTTTTCTTTTTAACCAGATTGTATAAACAAATACGTAAAATAATATTGTAAACAATAATAGAAATGCTGATAAAGCATTTGTAACAAAGTATAAGCTTACAACTGAAACAACTGACAGAGATGTTCCAAAATATAATGCTTGATTTCTGTTCAACTTTCCTCTTGGAATTGGACGTAAGCATGTTCTAGTCATTAATTTATCTAAATCAGCTTCATACCACATGTTAAGTGCTCCTGCTGCTCCAGCACCAAAAGCTACAATTAATATCCCAATTACTGATTGTTGAAATGAAACTGAAGTAGGAGCTGTTAACAGACCAACTGCACAAGTGAAAATAACAAGAGACATTACTCTTGGTTTCATTAACTTTAATAATTCAGGAATAATACCTAGTTCGTAATATGATTTTTTTACTTTAGAATACGTCGTAGCCATTTTAATTTTTATATCTTAAGACGTTACTAACTACTAGATTTTTCAGTGCCTTCATAATCTTCAAACTTCGGCAATTCGTCAAAAGTATGAAAATTTGGTGGTGATGGAACTGTCCACTCTAATGTTGTGGCCCCTTCTCCCCATGGGTTTTGTGCTGCTTTTTTCTTTTTTGCAAAAGCGTAGATTAAATTAGCGAAAAATACCACTAAGCCAACTACAGAAATATATGAACCGATTGAAGAAATATAATTCCAATCAGCAAATGCATCTGGATAATCAGCGTATCTTCTTGGCATTCCAGCTAATCCTAAGAAGTGTTGTGGAAAGAAAACTAAATTTACACCTATGAAAGTTAACCAAAAATGAAGTTGTCCCATCCACTCAGAATATTCATACCCTGACATTTTACCAAACCAATAATAGAAGCCTGCAAATATCGCAAAAACGGCCCCTAAAGATAGTACATAGTGGAAGTGAGCTACAACATAATAAGTATCATGCAATGCAGTATCTACTCCAGCGTTTGCCAGAACTACACCAGTTACTCCTCCAACTGTAAATAAAAATATAAATCCTAAAGCCCAAACCATTGGGGTTTTGAATGATATAGATCCTCCCCACATCGTAGCAATCCATGAAAATATTTTAATTCCTGTTGGGACAGCGATAATCATTGTTGCTGCTAAGAAATACGCTTTAGTATCAGTATCTAAACCAACTGTGTACATGTGGTGAGCCCACACAACAAAACCTACAATTCCAATTGCTACCATCGCGTAAGCCATTCCTAAATATCCAAAAACCGGCTTTTTTGAAAACGTAGATACGATATGACTGATCATTCCAAATCCTGGTAAAATTAGAATATAAACTTCTGGATGACCAAAAAACCAGAATAAATGTTGGAATAATGTTGGGTCTCCACCTGTTTGTGCATCAAAAAATGCAGTACCAAAATTTCGATCTGTTAGAAGCATAGTAATTGCTCCCGCTAATACTGGTAACGAAAGTAATAATAAAAATGCTGTAACTAGTATTGACCATGCAAATAATGGCATCTTATGCAAAGTCATTCCAGGAGTTCTCATATTTAAAATAGTTGTAATAAAATTAACTGCTCCTAAAATTGATGAAGCCCCTGCAACGTGTAAACTTAAAATTGCTAAATCCATTGCTGGACCTGGCTGGCCTGCAGTAGAAGATAGAGGTGGATAAATCGTCCAGCCACCACCGACACCTTGTGCACCTGGAGGTCCATCTACAAAAATTGATGAAAGTAATAAAATAAATGCAACAGGCAATAACCAAAAAGAAATATTATTCATTCTTGGAAATGCCATATCTGGTGCTCCGATCATTATCGGTACGAACCAGTTTCCAAAGCCACCAATCATCGCTGGCATGACCATAAAGAAAATCATTATTAATCCATGACCTGTAACCAAAACATTATAAAGATGGTAGTTACCACCTAAAACATCATCACCAGGATGCATTAATTCCATTCTCATCAAAACTGAAAAAGCTGTTCCAATAACTCCTGCAATAATTGCAAAAATTAAATACATTGTTCCAATATCTTTATGATTTGTAGAATATGCCCATCTCTTCCAACCTGTTGGAGTATGATGGTCGTGAATATGTGCTGCTTCTGAACTCATTTTTATTTACTCGCTACTAGTTTTTTATTAATTAAATTTTCATCTTTTGCAAATTTTATCTTCGCCTCTGAAAGCCAAATTTGGTAATCTTCTTCTGAAACTACTTTAACTTCAATTGGCATAAAAGCATGTTTAATTCCACATAACTCAGAACATTGTCCGTAATAAGTCCCAACTCTTTCAGCTTTGAACCAAGTTTCATTTACTCTTCCTGGCATCGCATCCCTTTTGACTCCAAATGCTGGTAATGCCCATGCATGAAGTACATCATTTGCTGTAATTAAAACTTTAACTACTTTATTTACTGGAACAACAACTACATTATCTGTTGCCAACAATCTTGGCTGACCTTCTTTTAAATCCTTCTCTTCGATCATATAAGCATCAAAAATTATATTTTCATCTGGGTACTCGTATCCCCAATACCATTGATATCCAATTGCTTTTATAGTTACATCAGCTTTAGGAATTGCATCTTGTGAATATAAAACTTTAAATGATGGCACTGCCATTACAATCAAGATTAAACATGGGACCAAAGTCCAAACAATCTCAACTAAAACATTATGTGTTCTCTTTGATGGATTAGGATTTCTTGATGCTCTAAATCTTACCATCACATAAAGCATTAAAAATAAAACAAACGCACTTATAGCAACTATGATTGGTACTAACATATAGTCATGAAACCAAACTATATCTCTCATAGTTTGTGATGCGGGCTCTTGGAAACCTAACTGCCAATTTTTTGGTTGGTTTGCAAACGCCTCAACTGAGTAAATTAATGCTATAAAAACAAAAAATAGTTTCTTCATTTGTTTTCTATATAGATCGAAAATATTATAAAAAATACTAGAGAATTCGCGACAATTTATCAATTTTGCAAATAATTGATCACAGATAACGCGGATATAACCGCAGTTTCTGACCTTAAAATGTTATCGCTTAGTTTTATCGATTGAGACCCTTTAAAGTTTAGAATCTTTTTAATTTCACCGGATGAATAATCCCCTTCAGGACCAATTAAAAGACAATTTGGTTTTGAATTTGAAATTTTAATTTTTTTATTATTTGTATTTAAATCTCCAAAAATTAAATTGATATCTGAATTGTTAGATAGGAATTTATCTAATGATTGAGTTTTTTCAATTGAAGGAATATTTATTCTATTACTTTGCTCACACGACTCTATAATTATTTTATTTAATCTCTCATTATTTACTTTTCTAACAATTGTCCTTTCAGAAATAATTGGTACAAATTTTGTTACTCCAAGCTCAGTTGCTTTTTGTATCATGAAGTTAAAATAATTTGATTTAATGGGTGAGAAGGCTAACCAGATTTCGTGCTCTTTATTTTTTTGTCTCAACTGTTTAACAACCTTGAAATTTAAGCTACTTTTTGAAATTTCAGTTACAATTGACTTCCATTCTCCAGATTTATTAAAAACTGAAAAGGTCTCTCCTTGTTTAATCCTCATTACTTTCAATAAATAATGTGACTGAGACTTATTTAAATTAGTTTCTAAATTAATTGATAATTTTTCTGGATAAAATATTCTAATATTGCTCATTATATTTAAATTAATTTATGAAAAAAATTAAAGCAATCATATTTGATGCATACGGCACCCTATTTGATGTAAATTCTGCAGCTGAAAAATGTAAGGAAAAATTAGGAGATAAATGGGAAGGATTTGCTAATTATTGGAGAACTACACAGCTTGAATATACTTGGCTTAGAAGTTTAATGAGAAGACACAAAGATTTTTGGCAAATCACTGAAGATAGTTTGGATAAATCTATGAATTTTTACAATATTGATAATTCAATGAGATCAGAACTATTAAATTTATATAAAGTGCTTTCACCATTTACAGAAGTTAAGGATGCGCTACAAAAATTAAAACAATCAAATTATAAATTAGCAATTCTATCAAATGGTACACCTGACCTTTTAAATGAACTTGTTGTTAGTAATGGGTTAAAAGATATTTTTGATGATATTTTTTCTGTAGAAGAAGCTGGTATTTTTAAACCAGATTCAAAAGTATATGACCTTCCAATAAATAAATATAATATTGAAAAGAATGAAGTTTTATTCTTAAGTGCTAATACATGGGATGTTTCTGGTGCAGGGAATTATGGATACAACACAGTTTGGGTGAATAGAAATAATAATATTTTTGATAAATTAGATTTTGAACCTATCAAACAAATAAGTAATTTATCAGAATTGCTTGATTTAATTTAGATATATCCTATATGAACAGCATGATAAATATCGAAGTAGAAAAAATTATAGATCCAACACCAGCATCAGATGGTGCAGGAGTTAAACTAAAAAGAAGTATTGGTGTTGAACCAAATTATTATGATCCATTTTTAATGTTAGATGAATTTGGATCAGAAAATAAAGATGATTATATTGCAGGCTTTCCACCTCATCCACACAGAGGAATTGAAACAGTTACATACATGTTAGCTGGGAGTTTTGAACATAAAGATAGTACAGGTGGTCAAGGAAAAATGACTGCAGGAGATGTGCAGTGGATGAAAACTGGCAGTGGAATAATTCATTCTGAAATGCCGGCTATGAATGATGGAAAACTTCATGGTTTTCAATTATGGATTAATATGCCTGCTAGCGAAAAGATGAGTAAACCAGAATACCACTATATTGACTCTGATAAAATGAGCACACATAAGGATGAAGATAAATTTATAAAAGTAATTGCTGGAAAATTTGAAAATTCAGAAGGTCCAATAAAAAAACACAATGTCGATCCAATTTATTTTGATGTAGAATTAAATGAAAGTAAAACTTTTAATCATCAAGTTCCATCCACACACAATTCATTCATATATTTAATTGAAGGTGAGATAGAAATTGGAAACAATAAACATGAAAGTGTTAAAGACTCTACCTTAATTTTATTATCTAAAGGTGAAAACTTAAAAGTAACTGCTTTAACAAACGCTAAATTTTTACTAATATCTGGAAAACCGATAGGAGAACAGATTGCAAGAGGTGGTCCATTCGTCATGAATACTAAACAAGAAATACTTCAAGCAATTGATGATTACCATAATGGTAATTTCGTAAAATAAATATGAAAGCTATAAGATTTGAAAAGTTCGGTGGTCCAGAAGTATTAGAATACAAGGATATTGAAATCGGTAAACCTGGTCCAAAGGAAGTTCTAGTAAAAAATTTGTCAGTTGGGCTTAATTATATTGATGTTTATCATCGAACTGGTTTGTATCCAATTGAATTACCAAGTGGACTTGGACTAGAAGCATCTGGAGTAGTTGAGGAAATTGGCTCAGAAGTGAGTCTTTTTAAAGTTGGAGATCGAGTAAGTCATGCTTCTGCTCCAATAAGTGGATACTCAGAAAAACAAATAATGCCAGAAGAGAAATTAGTTACCGTACCCGAAGGTATTTCAGATGAAATAGCCTCATGTATTTTATTAAAAGGCATAACATCAGAATATTTATTACATAGGTCATATGCCGTAAAGAAAGGAGATAAAGTTTTATTTCATGCTGCAGCTGGTGGTGTTGGTCAAATACTATGTCAGTGGGCTAATGCTTTAGGATGTGAAGTTATTGGAACAGTTGGATCTAAAGAAAAAGTTGAAATAGCAAAAAAAAATGGGTGTCATCATGTTATCAATTATACAGATCATAATTTTGTGGAAGAAGTTGAAAAATTAGTAGGTAAAAACGGAATAGATGTTGTCTATGATGGTGTTGGAGCAAAAACTTTTGAAGGATCAATAGAATGTTTAAAAATTAGAGGGATGATGGTTGCATTTGGAAATGCATCTGGATATGTTCACACTATAGATGTTAAAAAACATATAAATACAAAAGGTCTTTTTTTTACAAGACCATCAATAATGCATTATACAATTACAAGAGATGAATTAGAAAAATCTGCTGAATTGGTTTTTGATGCAGTTCTCTCAGGGAAGATAAAAATTGAAGTTTCTAAAAAATACAAATTAAGTGAAGCTAAACAAGCTCATATAGATTTAGAGAATAGGGTTTTAACAGGACCAGCAGTTATTATTCCTTAAATTGATCATCCATGTCTGAAAGATGAAGTCTTAACGCTCTTGTCGAGATTTGTATTTCTCTTATAAAAAATATTATTGATACCATCATCGATAAACAACAAGAGCCAAAAATTATTCTAGCTAAAAAATATGTCTCTAAATAAAGAGCAAAAACTGTAAGCATATTAAATAAGAAACCAAATGCTGCAAAAAGTATAGTAATCCTTAAATTTTTTACTCTATCATTTAAATTAATTAGCTGCTGCTTCCACTCTGGTGGAGTATGCTTTTCAAAAACATATTCGTCGTGTATTTTTCTAATCAAACCACTTAATGTATGAAATCTATTACTATAGACAGCCATAATCAAAGGAATGGCGGGAAACATTAATGCGGTAACAGTGTAATCAATATTCATGCGAATCAGTTTGATTATGAATCTACGCTTTGTTATTTACAAGTAAATTATGTCTGAAAAGGTTAAAATTTTTATTGAATTAACAAGACTTAATAAACCAATTGGTTTCATGCTTCTATTTTGGCCGTGTGTTTGGGGTTTAACAATTTCATATGATTTTTCTCTTTCTTTAAAAACTTATTTTATTTATGCTTTTTTATTTTTTTCTGGATCTGTTCTAATGAGATCAGCAGGATGTATTGTTAACGATATAAGTGATAGAAAAATTGATAAGTTAGTCGAAAGAACAAAAAATAGACCGATCGCGTCAGAAAAAATTTCCGTATTTAATGCTGCAATATATGCTGCAATCTTATGTTTAATCGCGTTTTTAGTTTTGATAAATTTTAATAAATTTACTATTTATATGGCTCTTCTTTCAATGCCATTGGCTTTTACATATCCATTAATGAAAAGATTTACTTACTGGCCTCAACTTTTTTTAGGTATTACTTTTAATTACGGTCTAGTTTTGGCATGGATATCTATTCAAAATGAAGTTTCTATAGTACCAATTATATTTTATTTAGGAGCCACATTTTGGACATTAGGTTACGACACAATATATGGATATCAAGATATTAATGATGATGAAATAATTGGAGTTAAATCAACATCGATTAAATTTAAAAATAACCCAAAAAAATTTATATCGTTTTGTTACATTATATTTTTAATATCATTGTTTCTTGTTGGTTATAAAATGAATTTTAATTATTTATATTATATTGCTTTAATAGTGCCTTTAACTCATTTGTTAATTTTTCAATCTCTTAAATTAAAAACTGAAAGTGGGAATGACTGCTTAGCAAAATTTAAAAGCAATAATCTTTTGGGTCTTATTATTTTAATAATTTTGTTAGTAGGAAAATTAACTTAATGAAAAATGTTGATATTATAAAAAGATTGTACAATGATTATACAACAAAACATCTAAATAAAATAATTCTTGCTATATTGTTTTCTATTTTGGTTGCTGGCGCCACATCGGCAACAGCATGGTTACTCGACCCTGCAATAGAAAAAATTTTTATAAACAAAGATCAAAGTTTAATTTTCATAATTCCACTTTTAATCATAATAGCTTTTGCTACAAAAGGCATATCTCTATATTTAGCAAAAGTTTTAATGATAAAAACTGCAGAAGAAGTGAAAAAAAATATTCAAATCGATATGTTATCTTCTTTCATAAAAGCTGATACTGAAAAAATTGAAGACAAACATTCAGGTAAATATATTTCAAATCTTAACTTTGATGTAAATCAAATAACTGGGATGCTAAGTAATGCAGTTTTAAATTTATTCAAAGATGGCTTAACGCTTATAGGCTTATTATTTGTAATGTTCTCTCAAAATTGGAGGCTTTCTCTTATAGCTTTAATCATGCTTCCTATAGCTACGATAACAGCTAAAAAATTAGGAAAACGTATTATTAAAGTTGCCACAGAAGCACAAGAAAAGTCAGGCGACTTAAATAAATATTTAATTGATCTTTTTAAAAATCATAAAATTATAAAAATTTTTCAAAGAGAGAATTATGAACATGAAAGATCAGAAAAATTTGTCAATGATCTAAAAGAAAAATCAATAAAAATTGCAACTGTTTTTATAAGATCTACTCCAATAATGGAAGTTGTAACTGGAATAATGATTGCAATATTAATTTTTTACTCGGGAAAATTAATTATGAATGACCAGCTTAGTATAAACAATTTTTTCTCTTTTTTAGCTGCAATGATGCTTGCTTATCAACCAATAAAGTCTTTGGCAACAGTTAATGTTGCTTTTGGCCAAGGACTATCGGCAGGAAAAAGAATATTACCTATTATTGATCAACAAAATAAAATTTCAACAAATGAAAATGGAAAAATATTAGATATAAGTAATGCATCAATAAAATTTCAAAATATTAATTTTAGTTACAAATCAAATCTTAACAATATAGTCCTTAAAGATATTAATATTGATATAGCTGGCAGAAAAATGACAGCTTTAGTAGGTCACAGTGGATCGGGTAAATCTACAATATTAAATTTAATACCAAGAATTTATGATGCAGACTCTGGGGAAATTTTGATTGACAATCAAAAAGTACAAAATCTTAATCTTAAATCGTTAAGAAAAGAAATATCTATTGTTGATCAAAATACAACACTTTTTGATGATACTATTTTTAATAATATCAAATATGCAAAGCCGGAGGCGAGTGACGAAGAAATTTTTACAGCTGCAAAAATATCAATGTGTACAGATTTTATAGAAAAATTAGAAAATAAATTTCAGACTGTTATAGGGGAAAACGGAGTAAAACTATCAGGTGGTGAAAAGCAAAGACTTTCGATAGCGAGAGCTTTGTTAAAGGATAGCAAAATAATTCTTCTAGACGAAGCAACTTCATCTCTAGACTCTGAAACAGAAGAAAAAATACAAAAAGCTATTGAGGAATTAACAAAAAATAAAACAACAGTAGTTATTGCTCATAGACTATCAACTATTCTTAATTCAGAAAAAATTTATGTTGTTGATAAAGGTTCTGTAGAATCATCAGGGAAACATGATGATCTAATCAAAAATTCATTGCTTTATAAAAACTTCTACGAGAGACAAATAAAAAATAACTAATGTATTTTTTGTATAATATACTAGGAATTATTTTTTTTTTAATCTCACCATTTATATTATTTTTTAGAATGATTATTGGAAAGGAAGATTGGAGAAGAATCTTAGAAAAATACGCTTATTATAATTTAAAAAAGACTGATACAACTGTATGGTTTCATGGTGCAAGTGTTGGGGAAATCATGAGCATTCTCCCTTTGATAAATAAGTTTGAAAAAGATAAATCTATAAAAAAAATTTTACTTACTTCATCTACATTAAGTTCTGCATCAATAATTGCAAAAAAACCATTAAAGAAAACAACTCATATTTACTATCCATTTGATATTGGATTTATATGCAACAACTTTTTAAATTATTGGGAACCAAAAATCGCAATATTTGTAGATTCTGAGGTCTGGCCGAATATGTATGAAAAAATAAATTCAAAAAAAATACCTCTAATTTTAATCAATGGTAGAATTACAAGTAAAAGTTTCAAAAGATGGCAAATCTTTTCATCTTTTGCAAAGAATGTTTTCAGTAAAATAACAATAGCTTTACCTCAAAATCAAGAAACCCAAAATTATTTAAAAAGATTAGGTGTTAAAAAAATTAAATTTGTAGGAAATTTAAAGTATTTTAAAAATGATAAACAAAGTTTGAAGAAAAATGTTAAAAACTATTTTAAAAATAAAAAAGTATTCTGTGCAGCTAGCACTCATTATAATGAAGAGAAAATTATTGGAAAATTACATTTAAAATTGAAGAAAAAGTTTAAGAATTTAATTACAATATTGGTTCCACGTCACATAAATAGATCAGAGGAAATAAAGCAACAACTTAGAAAATTAAAACTGATAGTTACCGAAAGATCAAGCGGACATAAGCCGTCTGATAATTGCGACGTATATATTGTTAATACATATGGAGAAATGTCGAAATTTTTAAGACTTTCAAATGTAACATTTATTGGTGGATCTTTAGTAAACCATGGAGGACAAAACCCATTAGAAGCTGTAAGAATGGGTAATTACGTGATGCATGGTAGAAAAGTACATAATTTTAAAGAAATATATAAGGAATTAAAAAAATTAAAAATATCCTCAGAGATTAAAAATATCGATCAAATGGAAAAGGTATATGTAAAAAATCATAATTACAAAATATCAAAGAGTAAAATTAATAAAATTAATTATTTAGGTGCTAAAATTTTTGAAAATAACGTTAAAGAAATTAAAAATTATTTATAATGAAAGTAAAAAGACCCATTTTTTGGGATAGTTTCAATTTCATATCATTATTACTCTTACCATTTAGTTTGATAACAATTATTTTCAATTTTTTTAAATCTTTAAGTCTTAAAAAATATTTCAAAATAAAAACAATCTGTGTTGGAAATATTTACCTAGGTGGAACTGGAAAAACACCTTTAGTTTTAAAAATAAATGAAATTTTAAAATATAAGTTTAAAACTGTATTTATAAAAAAAAAATATATTGATCAAATTGATGAGCAAAATATTTTATCAAAATATGGAAATCTGATTTGTTTAAGTTTTAGAGATATCGCGCTGAGAATTGCTGAGAAAAAAAATTATCAGTTAGCTATATTAGATGATGGTTTACAAGATAAAAGTTTAAATTATGATATTTCTATTGCTTGTTTTAATAGTTCAGAGCTAGTTGGAAATGGGCTAGTTTTGCCCGCCGGGCCATTAAGGGAAAGAATTACAAATATTTTAAATTATGATCTTGCATTTCTTAATGGTGAAAAAGATAATAAAACTTTCGAGAAAACTCTAAAGAGATTAAATCCAAATTTAAAAATATTTAGAGCTAAATACACTCCTAAAAATCTTGAATCTTTCAAATTTAAGAATAACTTTCTAGTTTTTTCAGGCATAGGTAATCCTTTGGAATTTCAACAAACATTAAAAAAATATAATTTTAAGATAAAAAAAACGATGACTTTTCCTGACCATTATAAATATAAAAATTCTGATATAAATAATATAAAAAATATAGCTAAGAGTAATAAATTAAAAATTATAACAACCGAAAAAGACTACAATCGATTATCAAACACACAAAAAAAGAATATCCAATTTTTAAAAATAGGATTAAAAATTGAAAAAGAAAAAGAATTTAAAAATTTTTTATTAAAGAAATTATGAGGAAGTTTTTTTATTTAATTGAATTTATTTTAATAAAATTGTTTTTTTTTATACTAATTATAATTGGTTATAAAAATGGATCTAATTTAGGAGATTTCATTGGGCGCTTGTTTGGTCCAATATTTAGATCAAAAAAGTTAATTGAAAATAATTTGGAAAAATCTGGCATTGTAGACAAAAAAAATTACAATAAAATTATCAGCAAAATATATGGAAATTATGGAAGAATACTTGCTGAATATCCTTTTCTTAAAGCATTTAGAAATAACAATTTAAATAAATTTATTGAAATAGAAGGGCTTGAAAACCTAAACAAAATTAAGAGAGAAAAAAGACGAGCTGTATTTATATCTGGTCATTTCAATAATTTTGAATTAATGGCGCTCCAAATAGAAAAGGCTGGTATAAATTTGTGCGCTATTTATAGACCGCTAAATAACGTATTCCTTAACAAAACCATGGAAGAAATTAGAGAAAATTTTATATGCAAAAATCAAATTAAAAAAGGAAGATCAGGCACAAGACAGATTATTGAAAATATAAAAAAAGGTAACTCAGTAGCTTTAATGATAGACCAAAGGGTAAGGGAAGGAATAAAAATTAATTTTTTTGGTAAACCAGCTAGTACTACGACCATACCTGCACAATTAATTAAAAAATATAAATGTGATCTAGTGCCTATTTATATAGAGAGAAGAAAAAATAATTATTTTAAAATGTTTGTTTCAGAACCGATTAAAATTAGGGACAATAAATCAATCAAAGAAATCACTGAACATCTAAATAAGATACTTGAAAAAATGATTTTAAAAAATGTAGACCAGTGGATCTGGACTCACGATAGGTGGAAAACTTAATCAGTTTTTATCTAATAAATCTCTTTTCATTGAGGCCTCAACATACGAAAAATAGGCTTCCTGTTCCTCAACATTCCAGTAAGCTAAGTTTTCAAGTGGTATTTTTTTTTGTGAGACAGCACAAATCACATGATCACCTTCTTCAATGATCTCAAAATTATTTGCTAAGTATTTTAATTTAGCTAACTTATTTAACATATTTAAGATATATATTTACTAAATGAAAATTGCAATTATTGGAAGTGGAGGACGAGAACATGCTCTAGTTCATCACTTAAGTAATTCAAAAAAAATAACAAAAATATATTCAATACCAGGTAATGCTGGTACCGAAGAAATATCTGTAAATATTGATTTAAATTTGGAAAATTTTCAAGATTTGTATAATTTTATTAAGAAAGAACAAATCGAATTGGTGATTGTTGGTCCAGAAAAACCATTAGTCGAAGGATTAGTAGATTTCCTAGAGTCAAAAAATATTAAAGTTTTTGGTCCTAGGAAAAAAGTAGCTCAATTAGAAGGCTCAAAAATATTTACAAAACAAATTTGTGAGAAATTTAACATACCAACTGCTAAATTTAAAATTTGTAAATCCAAAGAAGACTCATTTATATTTTTATCTTCATCTAATTTTCCTCTTGTTGTAAAAGCAGATGTTCTTGCTGCAGGTAAAGGTGTTTATATTTGTCAAAATGTTGATGAGGCTAAAACTGCTGTTAACGAAATATTTGACGGTAAATTTGGGAAAGCAGATCAAGTATTAATCGAAGAATTCCTAGAAGGTGATGAGATGAGTTTTTTTATTATTTCAGATGGAATTAGTTATAAAACTTTTAATACAGCTCAAGACCATAAAAGAGTTGGTGAGGGTGATACTGGAAAAAATACAGGAGGTATGGGAGCTTATTCACCTTCAAGCTTAATTAATGATGATTTAGAGAATAAAATTTTAAACAAAATAATTGAGCCAACGTTAAAAGCTATAAGTGAAATGAATGAGAAGTACGTTGGTTTTTTATATGCCGGCTTAATGATAAAAAGTAATGAACCATACCTAATTGAATATAATGTCAGGATGGGTGATCCTGAATGCCAAACTATATTACCGTTGGTTGACAGTGATTTATTGGACATAATAAATTCTTGTTGCAATTCAAAATTAAAGACCCACGAAATAAAATGGAAAAATAAAAAAAGTATGTGCATTGCTTTATGCTCAAAAGGATATCCTGAAAAATATAATAAGAATGTTGAAATTAAAAATTTAAAAGAATTCAAATCAACTAAAGATAATTTTATTTTTCATGCTGGAACGAAAAGTTCTGGAAACAAAATTGTAGCAGTTGGAGGTAGGGTAATAAATTTTGTTAATATCTCAGATAGTTATTTATCAAGTAGAAAAGAAATAATCAATCAGATTAATAAATTGAATTGGGAAGATGGTTTTTATAGATCAGATATAGGCCATAAAGTCATAGATAAATGAGAGTAATTGGTGGAAAACTAAGAGGAAAATTAATTCATAATCCTACAGATAAAACAACAAGACCTTTAAAGGATATGGTTAGAGAGTCGATATTTAATATTTTAGAGCATTCTAAGAATGAAAAAATTAAATTCAAAAATGACGTAGTTTTGGATTTATTTTCCGGTTCTGGTTCGTTTGGCATTGAATGTTTGTCTAGAGGAGTAAAAAAAGTTTTTTTTTTTGAAAATTACAAACCCTCTTTGAAAATTTTAGAAAAAAACATTAAGGAGTTAGAAATTGATAAAGATTCAGTCATCAGGGAAATAAATGCATATGAAATTTCTAAAGAAAATATAGATAATGAAAAAATTAATTTAATTTATCTGGATCCACCATTTAAAGATAAAAATATAAATAAATTATTAAGGAAAATTTTAGACTTAAAAATTGCTCACAAAAGTACATTAATAGTAATTCATAGAAATAAGAAATTTAATGAAAATTTTATAGAAGATTTTAAAGTTCTTAGAGAAAAAAAATATGGTTTATCAAAAATAATATTTGGTAAATTGCTATTTTAGGATTTTTTTTGTTTCTATTTTAATCAATTCAACTGAAGGTTGGTTAATTGGATTTACATTTAATAAGGAGCTAAGCATTAGTGTTTCTAAAATAAAAAATGTAAATAGTTCACCTAAAGTTTCCTCACTTTTATTTTTAATTTCAAAACTTCTAAAAGATAATTTTTTCTTATTAAATACATTTTGCGTAGCTTTTTTTTGAGCATACATTACTTGATCCAAACTTTTCTTTTTTAAATGTTCTAATCCATCAATTAAATATGCATTATTAAATTTAAGTGGAGTTCTCTCTCTAGTGAAAAAAAAACTAAAGAAATTATTTTTTGGACCATCTAAATAAAGTTGTAAAAGACTATGATTGTCCTTTGGCATTGTAGAGATTATAGGAAAGAAGCCCTTACCCTTTTTTCCTAAACTTTCAGCAGATAATTGCTGGTACCATTTCAAAAAGTTATTTAATTTTTCATCATAATTTAAAATTACACAATTTTTTTTTCCTTTAATAATATTTGAGTAAATTGAAGAGACATTTTCAATTAAAAAATTAATAAATTTTTTATTTTTTATTAGATAATTTAATCGTTTAAATTTTTTTTCATTTAAACCCATCAATTCTGCCGGGACCATTCCAACTTCGGATAATACTGAATATCTTCCTCCTATGTAATTTTTATGGTCAATTACATCAGATCTCAGTTTATTAGCTATAGCTCTAAGAATATTATTTTTTTTTTCAGTTATTATTAAATTTTTATTTCTTTTCTGTTTTGATAAGATCAGGTTTAAATTTGATAATGTTTCTAGGGTGTTACCTGATTTTGATATAATTATATTTACACGTTTTTTGTTTGATTTTGTTATTCTTATGTTCTGTAGGTTATTATAAAAGAAAAATTTTTTTTTGATTTTATGACTAAGAAAATCATAAATGGCTTGTGCGCCTAGTATAGATCCCCCCATTCCTATTAAATTATACTCATAGTATTTTTTGAAATTTAGTAAATTTTTTTTCTGAAATGAATAATTATAATTATTTGTTAGAGATTTTAATAAAGGATATTTTTCAATTAAATTTTTAAACTTTATGAAATTATTAAGTTTTTTTTTATTTAATTGTTTATTTTTATTATTAAAATTTTTGTAAATAATATGTTTTGTCTCCATTAATTACTGGATTTTCTTCTTCATATTATTTAATAAATCTGACCCGCTACTAGAGTCCTCAGAATTATTATCGTCTTTTATTTTGAGTAAATCTTTTACTTCTTTATCATTTGATTGACTACTTACTTCCAAATCATCTCCTGGCATAGGAAGTTTATTCATGTCAGGTGGCATTTGGAGAGGATTTTTTTTTTTTACAAGAAATTCATCACTTTGTTCAGATCTTTTTTTACCTTCTAAAGCATCTCTAACTCCGCCACAAAAAGTTAATAATGGCACTAAAGCCATTAATAAGATTAAATTTAGTTTAAATTTTTTCATCTTTTTTTTTATAGAATATAAATTCAGATAAAATAAGGCATATAATACCAATTGTTATAAATATGTCAGCTACATTAAAGATAAACCAATGATATCCTGCATAATTTAAATCTATAAAATCTGGAACAGCTCTGTAATAAACTCGGTCAAATAAGTTTCCTAAAGAGCCTCCTAATATTATCATTAAAAAAAATGATTTAATTTTTGACTCAATGAAAGCGAAATACAATATTACTAAGTTTATAATGACTATAATTGCAGTAAAGATATTATAGAAAAGTTTATCTTCTGATGAAAATAAACCAAATCCTATCCCTGTATTCCAAACTAAATAGATATTTAAAAATTGATTTATATAAAGATCAACTTGTCCTTCATTATTTAAGATATTTAGAATATAAATTTTTGATAGTCTATCTAAAGCAAAACAAACAACTAAAAATACAAAACCTATAAGAAGTTTATTTAATTTTTCATTTCCCATTAGTATTTAAAAGTCCACAATTTGGTCTTTCACAACTCGTTTCAAAAATTTTCCAACAAATAGGACATTTATTTCCTTGGGCCTTTTTTGCAACTACATCAATACTATTTTTTAAATTTTCATCTTTAATTACAGAGGCAGATGAGGTTATACAAATTTCAGAAAAATTAATATTTTTTGCCTTATCGTAAAATTCTTTATTTAATTTTATCTCAATTGTTGCTTCTAAACTTGAACCAATTGACTTTTCGGCTCTCATATTCTCTATTGAAATATTTGCCTCATCTCTAATTTTTTTAACATAATCCCAATCTGAGCTAAGTTCTTCATCGTTCCAAGAATTAGGAACTGAAACGAAATTTTGTAAATGGATACTTTGGCTATCTTTTTCCTTTTTAACTAGTTGATAAATTTCTTCAGTTGTAAATGATAATATTGGTGCAAACCATTTTAGGAGACACTGCAAAATAATATTTAAAAGAGTTATACAGTTCTTTCTTTTATCGGAATTTAAAGCGTCACAATATAGAGTATCTTTCCTGATATCGAAATAAAAAGCAGAAAGCTCAACTGTGCAAAAATTTAGTAATTCTTTGTATAAATTATGGAAGTTATAAACTTTAAAATTATTTTTAAAATTCTCATTTATTGTATAAATTCTATGAAGCATAAATTTTTCAAGAGAATCAAAGTTTTCAAATTTAACTTTTTCTAGATCAAGATTTTCGTATTGATCTTGAATATTTCCTAATAGATATCTAAATGTATTTCTAATTTTTCTATAAGATTCAGCGTGTTGATCTAAAATTGAATAATCTATTCTTAAATCTTCAGCATAATTTGAAGATGCAACCCAAATTCTTAATATATCAGCTCCATATTTTTTTAATATATCTTGTGGAGCAATAACGTTACCTGTTGACTTTGACATTTTTAGACCTTTTCCATCTACAACAAAACCATGAGAAAGAATGCTTTCAAATGGAGCGACTCCTCTTGTTCCACATGATTGAAGTAATGAGGAGTGAAACCATCCTCTATGTTGATCTGAGCCCTCTAAATACATAGATGCTGGCCATTTGAGGTCGTCTCTTTTCTCTAAAACAAAGGAGTGAGTGGATCCACTGTCAAACCAAACTTCAACTATGTCTGATAATTTTTCATAGTCTTCTGCTTTATACTTGTCTCCAAGAAAGATCTGATAATCATCATTAAACCAACAATCAGAACCTTCTTTTTCATAAATTTTTGCAATATTTTCAAATACTTCATCATCAACTAAAACATCACCAGTTTTTTTTGAAATAAAAATTGGTAGTGGCACACCCCAGACTCTTTGTCTTGATACACACCAGTCTGGTCTAGTTTCAATCATTGATTTTATTCTTTCTTTTCCTTTGGAAGGATAAAAATCTGTATTATCGATAGCTTTTAATGCTTTATCTCTTAACCCGTGACTTTCCATTGATATAAACCATTGTGGCGTTGCCCTATGAACTAGTGGAGCTTTTGATCTCCAAGAATGAGGATAAGAGTGAGTTAGTTTTCCATTTGTTACTAAATTTTTTTGTTCATCTAATTTTTCTATAATTAAGTTATTAGCCTTAAAAATATGTAAACCTTCAAAAAGTTTAATTTCACTTGTATATTTTCCATCACCATCAACTGTTTCAATTGCTTTGATATTATTATTTAAACAAAGATTGAAGTCATCTGGTCCATGGCTCGGAGCACAATGTACAATACCTGTTCCTTGTTCAGTAGTGACAAAATTAGCCTCAAGCATAGGAATATCATAATTATATTCCATTTTAGAAAATGGATGACTGCAAATAGTTCCATTTAAATCTTTTCCTAAAAATTCGTTTAAAACTTTAATATTTTCTATAGAGGTATCTTTTTTAAAAGGTTCTAATAAATCTTTTGCAATTACAATTTTTCTGTTAACAAAATTTTTGTTATCATTAATTTCAAGCAATACATATTTAAGGCTAGCATTGTAAGCTAATGCTTTATTTGCAGGAATAGTCCAGGGAGTTGTAGTCCAAATTATTACGTCAGCACCTTTAATTATATCTAAATTTGAAAATTTCACTTTAAATGCAGCATAAATAGTATCTGAAACATGATCCATGTATTCAACTTCAGCATCAGCTAAAGCTGTTTTTTCAACAGTAGACCAAAGAACTGGCTTGTAACCTCTATAAAGGCTTCCTTCTTTAAGAAATTTTCCAAGTTCTCTGACTATTTGAGCTTCAGCATCAAATGACATTGTTGAATAGTAGTTTTCCCAATCACCAATTACCCCAAGTCTTGTAAATTCTCCTTTATGAACATCTATCCATTTGTTTGCAAACTCCCTACATTCTTTTCTGAATTCAATTACCGGAACATCATTTTTATTTTTTTTATTCTTTTTATATTGTTCTTCAATTTTCCACTCGATAGGCAACCCATGGCAATCCCATCCAGGAACATAAACTGAGTCCTTTCCATCCATTTGATGAAATTTTGTAATTATGTCTTTTAAAATTTTATTCAAAGCGGTACCCATATGAATATTTCCATTTGCATATGGAGGCCCATCATGGAGCACAAATTTTTCTTGCCCTTTACTTTTTTTTCTTAACAAATTGTACAGGTCAATTTTCTTCCAAAATTCAATGTAATTTGGCTCCTTGTTTGGCAAATTTGCCTTCATTGAGAATTTTGTTTTAGGTAGATTTATATGTTCCTTGCTCATGATATTTTATCTTTTGGCAATTTTAATATCTTTCTTTATCTGTTTTTTTAAAGCATCAATATTTTTAAATTTGGTTTCTCCTCTAATAAATTTTGTAAAATTAATAGTTAGATTTTTATTATAAAGATTTCCAGAAAATTTAAATAAATTTACCTCTAATAATAATTTTTTTTGATTAAAAGTAGGCCTATAACCAATATTTGCTATTCCTTTGATCTTTTTTCTGTTTTTTTCGATATAAACGTCAACTGCATAAACTCCTACTTTTGGTATTACATAGTTTTTTATATTTATGTTACAGGTCGGAAAACCAATTTTTCTTCCCATCATTCTACCCTTTTCAACGACACCTTCTATTGACCAATTTCTAGATAAAAGTTGATTTGCAATTTTTAAATTACCATTTTCGATTAATTTTCTTATTAATGTTGAAGAAATAATTTTATTTTTTTTATATAATGGTTTTGGGTTAATTAATTTATAATCATATTTCTTTTGAAGTTTTTTTAATAGATTTACGTCCCCCTCTCTCTTATTTCCAAATCTAAAATTATTACTTACAAAAATATAATCTGCGCTTAACTTTTTGCATAAAATATTTTTAATAAAATTATGACAAGATATTTTAGAGAATTTTTTATCAAATTTTTTATTTATTAAAAAATCAATGTTATAATCACTAAAATATCTGCTTTTTTGATTAAGATTTGAAAGTCGATAATTTGTAATACTTTTATTAAAGTACATTTTTGGTATTGGATCAAATGTCACCACTCCAATTTTGGAATTATATTTTTTTTTATATTTTTTTGCTTCTTTGAATAATTTTTGATGGCCTAAGTGTAATCCATCAAAATTACCAATTAGTATCATGGCATTTTGATGTTTTTTTAAAATCTCAAAATTTTTATAAATTTTAATTTTGTTCACCATTTTAATTTCGTTTGAGTGTAATTTACACTCACTCCATATTTTTTTTCTAATTTATCAATATTTAAACTACTTAATTCTTTTTTATGTATACCACTCGTTATTAACAAATTGTCAAAATTTTGAATATTAGCTCCTTTTATATCTGTATTCATATTATCTCCGATACATAAAACATTTTTACCATTTATGTTAGCAGATAAATTATAAACTGGAGGATAAGGTTTTCCAAAGTAAATTACTTTCCCACCAATTTCCTCAAATATTTTTGCAACTGATCCAGCGCAAAACTCTCTAACATCTCCTCTATCAACAATTAGGTCTGGATTAGTACACACAAATTTTTTATTTGAAAATTTCTCAAGTAAATCTTTATAATATTCAAGTTTTGTCTCATGATCTTCAAATAACCCTGTGCAAATAAAATAATCAGCTTGACTAATATTACTAACTTTATTTTGCTCAAATCTTTTAAATAAGTCAAAATCTCTTGGTGGTCCAATATGATAAAATTTTGCATTTAGAAAATTTTCCATTAAATATTTTAATGAAGCTTCTCCTGAGGTGTATACATCTTCATAATATTTTTTGAGTCCTATTTTTTTTAAAAAATCAATAACTGTAGAATTTGGTCTTGGAGCATTGGTAAGTAATACAAACTCTTTATTATTTTTTTTTAAATTTTCTAATACTTCAATAGAATCTTCAAAAATTTGTAATCCGTTATGGATCACTCCCCATATGTCGATAAAAAATAATTCGTAACTATTTATTTTAGATCTTAATCCATCTTTGTCTAAGTTTTGGGGCATACTTGAGGTATAGCTTAAAAATATGCTTTATTCTTGGGTTTTTTAGACCATAATTTTTATTCAAGATCTTGAAAATTATTAAATATGTCTCTATATGACTGCTAATTTAAAGGAGAATTCGTATGAAGTTTAAACCGTTACATGACCGTGTTTTAATAGAAGTTTTAGATAGCAGCGAAAAAACTGCTGGTGGCATAATTATTCCAGATACAGCTCAAGAAAAACCTCAAGAAGGTAAAGTTGTTGCTGTCGGCGGAGGTGCAAAAACTGAAGATGGAAAACTAATACCTATGGACGTTAAAGTAGGAGATAAAGTTTTATTCGGTAAGTGGTCAGGAACAGAAGTTAAAATTGATGGTAAAGAGTACAGCATAATGAAAGAATCTGACATTATGGGTATTGCAACAGGTAAATAATTAATAAGGAGAGTTTAGAATGGCTAAAATAGTTAAATTTGATTCAGATGCTAGAGCATCAATGTTAAAGGGAGTTGATATACTTGCCAATACTGTAAAGGTTACTCTTGGACCAAAAGGAAGAAATGTTGTTATAGACAAATCTTATGGTGCCCCAAGAACAACTAAAGATGGTGTTTCAGTTGCAAAAGAAATTGATCTTGATGATAAATTTGAGAATATGGGTGCACAAATGGTTAAAGAAGTTGCTAGCAAAACAAACGATGAAGCTGGTGATGGAACAACAACTGCAACAATATTAGCTCAAGCAATTGTTAAAGAAGGTTGCAAGTATGTAACAGCAGGGATGAATCCAATGGATGTTAAAAGAGGGATTGATGCTGCTGTAGACCATGTAAAAAATAAATTAATTTCGTCAGCTAAAAAAGTAAAAGATAGTGATGAAATTGCACAAGTCGGAACAATTTCAGCAAACGGTGATAAAGAGATTGGTGCAATGATTTCAAAAGCTATGCAGAAGGTTGGTAATGAAGGAGTAATTACAGTTGAAGAAGCAAAAGGAATTGAAACAGAACTCGATGTAGTTGAAGGTATGCAGTTTGATAGAGGATATTTATCTCCATATTTTATTACTAATGGTGATAAAATGACTACAGAGTTAGAAAATCCACTAATTCTTCTTCACGAGAAAAAATTAACAAATCTTCAACCAATGGTTCCACTTTTAGAAGCAGTTGTTCAAGCAGGTAGACCATTAATGATTATCTCAGAAGATGTTGAGGGTGAAGCGCTCGCAACACTTGTTGTTAATAAACTGAGAGGTGGTCTAAAAGTTGTAGCTGTAAAAGCTCCAGGTTTTGGAGATAGAAGAAAAGCTATGTTGGAAGATATAGCAATTCTTACAGGTGGACAGGTTATCTCTGAGGATTTAGGAATTAAACTTGAAAATGTTAAACTTAATGATCTTGGATCTGCAAAACGTGTAAAAGTTGATAAGGAAAATAGTACAATTGTAAGTGGAGCAGGTAAGAAATCTGATATTGAAGCAAGATGTGCTCAAATCAAAGCTCAAGTCGAAGAAACAACATCAGACTATGATAGAGAAAAACTACAAGAGAGACTTGCTAAACTAGCAGGTGGTGTAGCTGTAATCAAAGTTGGTGGTGCTACTGAAGTAGAAGTTAAAGAAAGAAAAGATAGAGTAGAGGATGCATTAAACGCTACAAGAGCAGCAGTTGAGGAAGGTATTGTTGTTGGTGGTGGATGTGCATTGCTTTATGCTTCAAAAGAGCTTGATAGTCTAAAAGTAAAAGGTGATGATCAAAAAGCTGGTGTAGAAATTGTCAAAAGCGCTTTACAAGCACCTATTAGACAAATCACAACAAATGCAGGTGTTGATGGATCAGTAGTTGTTGGTAAATTATTAGAAACCAACAAGCCTAGCAATGGTTACGATGCACAATCAGAGCAATATGTTGATATGTTTAAAGAAGGTATTATTGATCCAGTTAAAGTTGTAAGAACAGCACTTCAAGATGCCGCTTCTATATCTGGATTGTTAGTAACAACAGAAGCCATGATAGCAGATAAACCAGATGAAAAAGACGCTGGTGCAGCTGGTATGCCTCCTGGAGGAATGGGTGGTATGGGCGGTATGGGCGGAATGGGAATGTAATCCCAATCTTACTCAAAAAAAATTCAAAAAGGGCAGTTTTTACTGCCCTTTTTTTTTGAATTGAAAAAAAATATTTTGAATATATAAGAACGCGCAAATGACAACATCGATACGTAACATCACCATAATTGCTCATGTTGACCATGGCAAGACTACTTTGATTGATAACTTAATGAAACAGAGTGGTTCTTTTAGAGAAAATGAAGTTGTTGATGAAAGACTGATGGACTCCGGCGAACTTGAAAAGGAAAGAGGTATTACAATTCTTGCCAAACCAGCTTCAATAAATTGGAAAGATTCTAGAATTAATATTATTGATACACCTGGACACAGGGATTTTGCTGCAGAAGTTGAAAGAGTTCTTAGTATGGCTGATGGTGCATTATTATTAATAGATTCAGCCGAAGGGGTAATGCCTCAAACTAAATTTGTATTAGCTAAAGCACTTAAACAAGGCCTTAAACCAATCGTAGTTATTAATAAATTAGACAAAGCTGACCAAAGAGCCGATGAAGTTTTAAATGAGACTTTTGACTTATTTGTAAGCTTAGATGCCAACGAAGAGCAATTAGACTTTCCAGTTATTTACGCAAGTGGAAGATCTGGCTGGGCATCTAACGAAATAGATGGCCCAAGAGAGAACTTAAATCCATTATTAGATTTAGTAATAGATCATGTAAAGCCAGCAGAATTTGACAAGTCCAAGCCTTTTGCAATGCTTTCGACTCTTTTATATGCAGATAGTTTTCTAGGTAGAAGTTTAGTTGGTAGAATTTCACAAGGTACTGCAAAAGCAAATCAACAAATCAAGGCAATTAATCTTGATGGAGAAAAAGTTGATGAGGGAAGGTTGACTAAAATATTTAGATATGAGGGGACAAAAAAAGTACCAATAGAAGTTGGCGAAGCTGGAGATATTGTAGTTATCGCTGGATTAGAAAAAGCAAATGTTGCTGATACAATATGTGATACTGAGGTAGATATACCAATTCAAGCAACCCCGATTGATCCTCCAACGATGTCTATTAAGATTACAGTAAATAGTTCTCCATTAGCTGGAACTGAGGGTAAAAAACTTACAAGTACTCAAATTAGAGAGAGATTAGTTCAAGAAGCTCAAAATAATGTCGGGATTTCATTTTCAGAAAATGAAAACAAAGATTCATTTGAAATAAGTGGAAGAGGTGAATTGATGTTGGAAATATTATTGACACAAATGAGACGTGAAGGGTTTGAAATGACAGTAAGCCCCCCTAGAGTTTTATTTCAAAAAAATGAAAATGGTGAAAAATTAGAACCCATTGAAGAAATTACTATGGATCTTGACGAAGAGTTTTCTTCAAAAGTTATAGACTCCATGAATAAAAGAAAAGGAAAGTTAATAGATCTTAAAGATACTGGAAAAAATAAAAAACGATTAATCTTTCATGCACCAACTAGAGGTTTAATGGGATACACTAGTAGATTTCTTACTCTAACTAAAGGAACAGGAGTAATAAACAGAATATTCCATTCCTATGGAAAATTTGAGGGAGATATGGAAGGCAGAAGAAATGGTGCATTAATTTCTATGGAGCAAGGAAAAGCAGTAGCATTTGCAATTTATAATCTACAGGCAAGAGGAGAAATGTTTGTTACTCATAACGATCCAGTTTATTCAGGTATGATTGTGGGATTGTCACCTAAACCTGGTGATATGATTATAAATGTCATGAAAGGTAAAAAACTTACAAATATGAGGACACAAGGAACAGATGAAAATGTTGTTTTAACTCCCGTAAGAAAGATGTCTATTGCTGAACAATTGAGTATGTTAAATTCTGATGAAGCACTAGAAATTACACCAAATTCATGCAGATTAAGGAAAGCTGTGCTTGATCCTCACGAGAGAAAAAAGCTCTCTAAATTATCTGAAGCTTCTTAAAATTATTATTCAGATTTATTTTTTGTAAAAGGCAGCCACTTTTCAAAAGCTGATTTACTAGGTCCGTCATATGGAATTGAGTAAGAGTTTGTTCTTGTCAATACTTCAATTCCTTTTGAGAAAACAAAAATAAAAACTATGACAAAAACAATTGTCATTATTTTAAATGGATCAAAATTTTTTGTCTTAAAAACACTAACAGCTTTTGCTTCAGCTCTATGAAATTGTTTAAACGTATAATAAACAGCAAATATTAAACCTATATGAGCAACATATGTCCCTGCCCAACCAAATGCAAAAGTAGCATAAGAAAATACGTATAAACTAAATACTGTTGTCCATATAAAACTCAAAACTAATAATATTTGTAGTCTCACAGTTTTTGGAAGGGCTCTTAAATCATTTTTACTATCGTCAAATAGTATATTCGCTGATTCTTTCATCCAATTTTTTATAGACATAATTTATATTTACAATTTTTATTCAATATTAACAATCGACTAATTGTCCACTAAAAACATTTACTTCGTAACTTTATCCACAATATAAATTCCTAAAGCTACTGCGGGACCTATACCAAATGCAAATATTATAGTACCCAAACCAACAGTTCCTCCCAAATACCAACCAGATATAACAGCTGAAATTTCCAAAGTAGCTCGAATTAAAGCAATAGGAAGTTGAGTTTTTTTTGTTAGACCTGTCATCAATCCATCTCTTGGACCAGGACCTAAATTTGCAATTAAATATATCCCACTTCCTAGACCGACAAGCAAAACAGAAAATACAGCAAGAATATATTTTGAAAAAGTAGCTAAAGGAGGATCAAAAAGAAAAAGTGTCAAATCGATTATCGTTGCTATAATTAAAATATTTAGAATTGTACCAATTCCTGGTTTTTGTTTTAGTGGAAACCAAAACCCTAAAACAATAATACTTATTATGAATGTAGATAATCCGATCGAAATATTTAATATGTTTGATAACCCTTCTGCAAGAACAGACCATGGAGAATTACCAGTAGTAGAAACTAATAAAAGACCCTCTCCCAACCCAAACAAAGATAAACCAACACATAAAAGTAAAAAAGTTGTAAATTTAGGTTTTAAATTTAAAGGTTTTTCTGAGCTCCAAGATTTTGAGGGGATATTTTTAATGGTTAAAAACATAATTCTTTAGACTATTTATCTTTTAAACATAAAAATTCTATATAAAGTTCAAACAAGTTAATTAAAATGATATGAAATAATGAGAAAATTCTTAGTAATATTGTTGGTTTTATCTCCTCTTTTTTTGCAAGCACATACTGACCACTATAAAAATTATACAAACATAGAAATGGAGATATTTAAAGATGATGAAAAAATTGGAGAAAGTATTTTCACATTTAAAAAAGAAAAAAATAAATTTATTGTTAAAAATAAGACTAATTTCAATGTAAAATTATTGGGTGTTACAGTGTTCTCCATAAATAGTAGAGGTACTGAAGAATATATTGAAGACCAATTAATTTCATTTAACTCAGAAACATTTCAAAACAATAAGAGAAAATATGTAAATTTAATTTTTGATGAAAAAAAAGAGAAGTTTATAATTGATGGTTCATCATATAAGGGTGAGGCGGATAAAGAAAATATAATCGGCCATTGGTGGAATCATAGAATTTTGCAAACTGAGACACAAATAAGTCCATTATCTGGAAGTGTAAAAAAACAAAACATAGAATTTTTAGGAAAAGAAAAAATTAAACTTTATAATAAAGAATATGATGTAGAACACTTTAGACTATTTTCTACTGATCCAAATCTACCTGATGATAAAAAATTAAATTTTGAAGTATGGTATGATAAGAAAAAAGCATTGATTATAAAAGTAGCTTATAAAAGAATGGGTTTATGGGAATATAGACTAAAAAAAATTCAATAATTATTTTCCCGCTACTGTCATTTGATTAATCAAAAGTGTAGGTGCATTTGTAGAGTATTTCATCTCTAGATCGTTTGCCAAAGTAATATTCTTGAACATTTCCTTAAAATTTCCAGCAATAGTTATTTCACTTACTGGGTAAGTTAGTTCTCCATCCTCAACCATAAATCCTGACGCTCCAACTGAGTAATCTCCTGTTATAATATTACCTCCATGGCCTATAGTCTCTGTTATGTATAGAAACTTCTTTTCTGAATTTAGCAAATCCTTAAAACTTAAGGTACCGTTTTCAAAGTATAAGTTTGTTGTTCCTCCAGACCTACCGTTAGATTTTAAATTTAACTTTTTACCATAATAAGTATCAATTAAATAATTTTTTAAAATGCCATTCTCAACTAGTTTCAGAGAGTTTGTTTCAACACCCTCGCTATCAAAGTTTTGGGAGCCTAATCCTTTTTCAATTTTTGGATCATCTATGATATTAATTGAATTTGGAAAAACTTCAGAATTGATTTGATCTTTTAAAAAAGAAGTTCCTCTTGCAATAGCACTCGCACTAATTGCACTTGCTAGTGTACTTAATATACCTTTGGAAATTCTTTTATCGAATATTACTCCAATTTTTTCACTCTTAATTTTTTTTGGACCTAACTTTTTTATTGCTTTGTTGGCAGCTATTTTTCCAATTTCTTCTGGTTTCATCATATCTTGCAAGAATCTTGTGCTACCAAACTCATAATCTCTTTCCATTGCACCATTAATTCTTGATACAGCTACACATGAAGATGAAAAATTTGAGGTTTTGTATCCACCTAAGAAACCATTACTGTTTGCGAGTATAAAATTATTTTTATTTTCGGTAAAACCAGCTTCAGTATTAACTATTTTTTCGTCCGTTGATGCTGTTTCTTCAACTTTTTTTAAAAATTCAATCTTTTTATCATTTTGATAATGTGTTTCATCATAGAGATTAAGGTCTCTTATCTCTTTAGACATTAAATCTTTATCTGGTAACGAATTATTTTCATCTGATGGAGTAATTTTTGTAGCATCAATACAACGTTCTATTAGTTTTTCTAAGTTTGATTTAGATAAATCTGATGAATTTATGCTTGATTTTTTTTTCTCTATGTAAGTAGTTAAATTGACAGCAAAACTATCTGCTCTATTTGACTCGTCTAATTTTTTATTTCTAAAACTAACATTTTCTGAAACAGAGTGAATTACTTTTACACCCACATCCGTGGCTCCTAGTTTTTTAGAGTTCTCAATACAATAAGACGCTATATCTTTTAAAAATTCCTGATCCCTTATCATTTAGATTAAAGTTTTGTTCCACCCACGGTCATCTTATTTATAAGAATTGATGGCTGAGCTACTCCTACTGGAACACCCTGTCCAGCTTTCCCACATGTTCCAATACCTGGATCTAATTTCATATCATTACCAACTAATGAAACTTCTTTTAAAATTGATGGTCCATCTCCAATTAATGTAGCACCTTTGATTGGTGATCCAATTTTACCATTATTTATTTCATATGCTTCTGTGCAGTTAAAGACAAATTTTCCTGAAGTTATGTCTACTTGTCCTCCCCCAAAACTTACAGCGAAAATACCTTTATCAACTGAACTTATCATTTCATCTTGCGAATATTTACCTGACAACATCATAGTATTTCTCATTCTTGGTAAAACCACATGTTTATAACTTTCTCTTCTTCCGCTACCTGTTGACTTGGTTCCCATCAAACGAGCGTTTAAACGGTCTTGCATATAGTTCTTTAAAATTCCATTTTCTATTAAAACTGTATTTTCAGTAGGCGTTCCTTCATCATCTATCGTTAAACTTCCTCTTCTTTGATGTAATGTGCCATCATCTACAATTGTAACTCCTTCACTTGCTACTTGCTGCCCCATTAAATTATGAAAAGCTGAAGTTTTTTTTCTATTGAAATCTCCTTCAAGACCATGTCCAATTGCTTCATGTATCAAAATTGCTGGCCATCCAGGGCCTAAAACAACTTTCATCTCTCCTGCTGGTGCTGGTTTGCTTTCTAAATTCACATTTGCGATTCTAAAAGCTTCATCACATACATCTTTCCAGCTTCCATCTTTTAGATAGTCATCATAGCTTTGTCTTCCTCCAACTCCATAAACACCTGTTTCTTTTTTTCCATCTTTCTCTAAAACGACGGAAACGTTAAATCTGACTAATGGCCTATCATCTTTCAAAACTTGATTATCAGAACGAATAATTTCTATTGATTTATGTTCACCTAGAAAATTTGCAGTTACTTGATTTACAATTGAGCCTTTTGATCTTAAATAGTTATTAACACATTTCAGCAAATCTATTTTCGAGTCGAAAGTCTTGCTTTCTATAGGATTAATGTTTTCGTAATATTTGCTATTAGTTTTAGGAATTTCGTGATTATAAGTTCCTTTTTTTGACTTTAACGTATCTTTTAAATTCTCGCTTGATTTTCTTAGTGACTCTTTTGAAATATCATTAGAATGAGAGTAAGCAACAACCTCTCCTGTCACAGCTCTGAAACCATATCCTTGATCAGAGTTATAAGTTGAGCTCTTTATTTTATTATCATCTAAAACAATAGATTCAGATTTATGATTTTCTAAATATAATTCTCCGTCATCACAATTTTTTAAGGTTTCAGTAACAATTGCTTCAGCTTGTGATGTATCTATATCTGTTTCTTTGAAGAAATTTGACATGTGAAGAATGTAATAGTGATTATTAATATATCAACTGCTTATTTGGCACATTTGTAAAAATAAAATATTCAAATATAGTTTGATAATGAAGGTTTTTTTTAATAATTCATGCAAAATCTGCAGAGCAGAAATTAATATTTATAAAAAAGAAAACATAGAAAATTTGAATTGGATAGACATTACTAAAAATAAAAATGCTGAATTAGAAACAAAAAAAACTGATAAAGAGCTTCTGAGAAGACTTCATGTGGAACAAGATGGAAAAATCTATGTGGGTATTGATGCTTTTTTACTTATTTGGAAAAGTATTCCAAAATACAAGTTTCTTTATAAATTTTTTAAACTCCCAGTCATTTACCAATTATTTTATGTTGGATATGAAATTGTAGCGTTCTTTTTGTATTTAAAAAATAAACATCAACTAAACTAATGTTGAATAGCGTATAAAATTTGTGTTACAAAAGATAAAAATATAAAAAAAGAGAAAAATAAAATAAAATACATAACTGTAACTGCTCTATTTCTCTTTCTTCTTAAAATAACAAATTTTTTATCATCAAGAAAAGAGATGTCTCTATCACCTGGCACTGGATAATCATAACTCCATCTCCATAAAGATGAACCAAGTCTTTTATCTAGTTTATTGTAATAATTTACCCAAGCCAATGACCACATAAACATTAAAAATAAAAATGTTAAAGCTAAAAAAGTTGAGAACATAAATATATTAAATTATATTAAATTTTTTTTATATGTCTATCTGGGGAAGTTTAATTGGTGGGATGATCGGTTTTTCTTTAGGAGGGCCATTTGGAATGCTATTAGGTTCCTTAATTGGTGGAAAAGTATCAAGATCAAGATCATCATTTAAATCTTTTACACAACCTCAACAAGTTTTTGCATTAGCTCTTATAGTTTTATCAGCGAAACTGAGTAAAGCAGACGGTCAGGTTAGTAGAGAGGAATTAATAGCGGTAAAAGATAAACTCAAAATTCCAGAACATGAATTAGATCAAGTTGGAAAAATTTTTAATAAAGCTAAAGAAGAAAGTACTGGTTACGAGCCATATGCAAAACAAATAGCTCAGATTTATCAAGGAAATATAAATATATTGGAAGAAGTCATTAATATATTATTTTATATTGCAGAAGCTGATGGAAATATAAGTGATCAAGAATTTAGAATGATACAACATGTTTCTCAATTATTTGGTCTTAGTAACGCCCAGTTCAATGGAATAGTTGAGGGTAGAAAATCATCAGATAAACTCAATCCATATGTAGTATTAGAGAGCAAACCTGATGATAATCTTACAGATATTAGAAAAAGATATTTAAAATTAAGTAAAGAACACCATCCTGACTTACTTCTAAGTAAAGGAGTTCCTCAGGAAGTTATTGAGGAAAGCAAAAAGAAAATGAGAGCTATTAATTCAGCCTGGGATCAAATCCAAAAGCTAAAGAGTAATTAAAATTGCTCAGATTCTGTTGAGCCTTCCATTGCTGTTGTGGAGCTCTTTCCAGAACTTATTGTATTGGAAACTGCATCAAAATAAGAAGTGCCAACTTCTCGTTGATGTTTAACACTGGTATATCCATCTTTTTCTCTAGCAAATTCATTTTGTTGTATTCTAGAGTAAGCAGTCATACCTTCCTTTTTATACTTTTCTGCAAGCTCGAAAATAGCAATATTTTGCGTATGGAATCCTGCTAAAGTTATAAATTGAAATTTATATCCCATCATTCCAATTTTAGTTTGAAATGTTGCAATCTCATCATCAGATAAATGTTTCTTCCAATTAAATGATGGGGAGCAATTATAAGCTAACATCTTGCCAGGAAATTTTGCATGTATTGCATCAGCAAACTTTTTTGCTTCTTCTAAATTAGGTGTTGCAGTTTCACACCATATTAAATCCGCGTAAGGTGCATAAGCTAACCCTCTTGAGATTGCTTGATCAATACCATCTTTTACATAATAAAAGCCTTCAGGTGACCTTTCTCCGGTTAAAAACGGTTTGTCATTTTCATCAAAATCGTTTGTTATTAGTTTCGCAGCGTTGGCATCTGTTCTTGCAAGAATAATGAGAGGAACGTCGGCAATATCAGCTGCCAATCTCGCTGCTTTTAGATTTCGGACCATGGTTCCAGTAGGAACAAGTACCTTACCACCCATATGTCCACATTTTTTTTCACTAGCTAGTTGGTCTTCAAAATGAACTCCAGCTGCGCCAGCTTTTATAAATTTTTTTGTCAGCTCAAATACATTTAACGGTCCACCAAATCCTGCTTCACCATCTGCAATAATTGGCAACATGTAATCAGTTCTTTCGCTGCTTTTCATATCTCCGTCTGCAATTTCCATATGTTGAATTTGATCCGCTCTAATTAAGGAATTATTCATAGACTCAACTAATTTAGGTGCGCTGTCGTAAGGATATAAAGATTGATCAGGATACATTTCTCCAGCGCTGTTTGCGTCTGCTGCGACTTGCCAACCACTTAAATAAATTGCTTTTAAACCTGCTTTTGCATGTTGAACAGCTTGATTTCCTGATAAAGAACCAAGTGTGTTTACATATGGCTCTGTATTCAACAATCTCCAGAGTTTTTGAGATTGCTGTTTACACATTGAATACTCAATTTTAATAGATCCTCTTAACCTTTCTACTTCTTCTGGCTTATAATCCCTTTGTATTCCTGCAAATCTTTTCAACTCGTACGAGATATTCTCGGCTGACATTATTCCCCCTTTAAAAACTAATTTTTTTATTTTTCGTTATATTCTTCTGTAAACTCATTCATTCCACTTGATCCCCAATCGCAGTGGTCATCTCTTAAATAAACCCCTCTGCTTCTATGCTCTTGGTGATCTTGGTGATTTGTAGTTTGAGAACTAGTTTCAATGTTTTTTATAGTATTTTTGTCCATGTAAACTTTATAATTTACAATATTTACAAAATCCACAAAAAATGTTAAAATTCTAGTAAATACAATAAATTTTTTGTAAATAATAATTTACAAAGTTTACAAATAGTAAATGAGTCAAGTAGAATTAAACATTGGTCCAAAAATAAAAGCTTTTAGAAGACAGCTAGGTATGCAGGCAAACAAACTAGCCTCACAACTTAACATTTCACCAAGTTATTTAGCTTTAATCGAGGGTGGTAAAAGAAAAATTGACGGGGAATTACTTTTAAAAATTTGTGAGGAGTTAAGCATCAACATTAGCGATCTAACAAATAAATCAGATATCAATATGGTCAACACAATTTCAGAGTTGCTTGATGATCAACTTTTTGAAGATTTGGATATAGTTGGTCCAGAAGTTAAAGATCTAGCAAATAGTAATCCTAAAATTGGTAAAGCTCTAATAAGATTAGGAGACATTTTGAAAAAAAAAGATCATGAATTAGTTAACAAAATTGAAAAACTTTCAGGAAAAATTGTTGATAATAGAAAAAACTCATTTCCTGGAGAAGTAATTTCAGATTTTTTGCAAGAAAATAGAAATTTTTTTCCAAAACTAGAGGAATTTGCAAATCAAATCTTTGAACAAATAAAACAAAATAATAGAACAAGATATATTGCTTTATGTGATTATTTAAAATCAGAGTATAAAATTGAAGTACAAGATATAATTCCTGAGGAAGGAAAACCCTTTTCAAAAATTTATGATAACAAAAATAGAAAGTTGCTATTGTCTGATTATTTGTCTTTGGAAACAAAGAAATTACATGCTGCAGCTCAAATTGCACAAGAAGGGGCTAGTGACATAATAAATTCTTATCTTGATACTTTTAATTATCCAAATGAAGAGTCGAAAAAATTAACAAAAGTTGCTTTATTAAATTATTGCGGAGCAGCAATTTTAATGCCCTACAAATTATTTCATTATGAATGTAAAAAACTTAAATATGATTTAGAGTTATTGCAAAATACTTTTGCAACTTCTTTCGAACAAGTCACACATAGAGTAACATGTTTGAATGATCCAAAATTACCTGGGGTTCCATTTCATTTTTTGAGAGTTGATGTAGCTGGTAATATTTCAAAAAGATTTTCATTGTCAGGTATAGAAATACCACGTTATGGTGGTGCTTGTCCTCGATGGAATGTATATTCAGCTTTTTCTAGACCTGGTGTTATACAGGCTGCAGTAAGTAAAATGACTAATGGTGAAAAGTATGTATGTATAGCAAGAACTGTTGAAAAAGGTATAGGAAGATATGGACAAAAAAAAAGTATGTTATCTATTGGACTTGGATGTGAAGCCAAATATGCAAGAGATTTTGTTTATACGGAAAACTTAGATTTGAATGATAAAAAATCAGAGATACCTGTAGGGGTTTCATGTAGAACTTGTGATAGACTAGATTGTTCTCAAAGAGCTTTTCCACCATTGCATAAAAAATTTGATGTAGACATTAATTCTAGAGGAGTATCTGTATATGTCAGTGATTAAAAAATATGTAAGTTTTATAATTATATTTTTATTTGTAAGTACAAATAATGTGTATTCAGACAATTTAAATATATTGTTTAAAGAATTGCTTAATGCAAGAAATTTACAACAAGCAGAGAAGCTAGAGGATCAAATTTGGAATAAATGGAAAAGACACCCGAACAATGATTATCTGACGAACAAATTAGAGAAAGGAACTTATTCCATGTACCATCAGCAGTATAGAATGGCATTAAAACTATTTACAGATGTGATTAATGAGGACCCAAAATGGGCGGAGGGTTGGAATAAGAGAGCAACATTACTATTTATATTGGGTGATTATGAGAAATCGTTAGACGATATTGAAAAAGTTTTAGATCTAGAGCCAAGACATTTTGGAGCATTATCAGGACGAGCGCAAATATACTTAAGCTTAAAGGAATATGAAAAAGCAGTTGATGACTTGAGAAAAGCAAAATCTATTTATCCATTAATCAAAAGTGGAGAAAATATAAAGTTAATAGAAAAAATTATCAAAGAACAACAAATTTAGTTGTTCTTAGATCTTTTTTTTGCAATCAACTGGGTTAATGAATCTACCATTAAATCTGAGGCTTTAAAAATTTCACTTGGTTTAAATTCATGTGAAATATTTTTTTCTTCATTTGTTTTATCTTCAATGACTATACCTTCATCTGGAGAATTATTTTTAATATAAATTAGTATTAACCACTCATCATCAATTGTTTCATCCCATTTTATAAATATCTCTCCGGTTTCGAATCTTCTGTCTATGCATCTCAAGATAGACATATGTTTAGTTATATATCTTTTATTAAGTTGAAAAACTAAACTATTCGCACTTCTGTAAAAGCTTTCAAGTGCAAACTCAATTTTTTGCCTAGCTAAAGTATACTCCCTTTCTCTTTGAAGTAATTTTGCTCTATCGTCTCCTTCTTGTGTTTCTACGCCTAACGCTTCAACTCGTTCTCTTATTTTCTGATCTCTTATTTGTTGATATTTTAATTTTAGTTTTTCGATACGCTCTTGTAATCCTGAATAATCCTCTCTCTTTTCTCTTAAGGCTAATTTTTCTAGTTGTTCTAATTCTTTTACCTCTCTTATTCTAAACTTTTCTATTTGCTTTTCTAATTTTAATTCTTGTAAAAATTTCTTTTGTCTCTCCGCCTGCTCTTTTCTTAGTATAGCCTGTTCTTTTCTTAAGAATAATTTTATATCTTTTGCTCTTTCTCTTTCTAATTTTTGTTCTTGTTTTAACTGGATTTCTTTTTCTTTTAAAAAAGCTAACTCATCTGCTTTCTTCTGTTTTTCAATTTCGATTTTTTCCTTTTCTGCTTGCTCAATTTTCTCAAGTTTAATTTGCCTTTTTTCCTCAGCTCTTATTTCTTTAAAACGAATTAATCTAAATTCTATACTTTGAAAAAATTTTTGTATTAATTTATCAATTGCTAATAAATTAAAACTAAATTTAAAAGAAAACTTATTTTTTAAATCTTCCTCAAGTCTGACCGTTCTTGAAATAATACCCTTTTCAGTACTTGTCTTTAACTTAACTTTTTTTATTTTTTTTCTTCGATTTAATCTTTTTGTTATTTTTTTTTTTAATTTTGGTCTTTTTTTCTTTATTTTTGACTTGAATTTATTTTTTGATTTTTTAACCTTTGTTTTTAAATTTTTTTTTTTAGGTTTTTTTTTCTTTTTTTTCATTTAAGAAATACAGCTTTATCAGCTAATTTTTAATAAATATAGTCTCTAGTATTAGGAACAGATCTAATATCTTTAGTTAGCTGAAGTTGAAATACAACTTGATCTCCCCATTTAAAAGCCATTTCACAACTTGTAAGATAAAATTCCCACATCCTTAAAAATTTTTCATCAAACATTTCTAAAACTTGATCTTTTTTTGATAGAAATCTTTCTTTCCAATTTCTTAATGTGTGAGCATAGTGCATCCTTAAAATCTCTATATCTGTAGCTATAAGTCCAGAATCCTCTATTGGCCTTGCTATTTCGCTTAAACTAGGGGTATATCCACCAGGAAATATATATTTTGTTATCCAGGGCTGAGGGTCTCTAGGTGGTAGATTTGATCCAATTGTGTGTATCAAAGCTACTCCATCCTTTTTTAACATTTGAGACACTCTATTAAAATAGGTTTGATAGAATTTTTTTCCAACATGCTCAAACATTCCAACACTAACTATCCTATCAAATTTTTCATTCAATTGTCTGTAATCTATTAATTTAAATTCAACTTGATTATCTAAATTTAATTCTTTGGCTTTTTCTTGGCTATATTTTAATTGATTTTCTGAAAGTGTAATTCCGGTAACTGAAGCTTTTGTTTTTTTTGCAATGTCAATTGCAAGTGTTCCCCAACCAGATCCAATATCTAAAACTTTTTGGTTAGGTTGTATGTGAAGTTTTTTAATTATGTGATCAATTTTATTTTCTTGAGCAGTTTCCAAGGTATCATTCTCATTTTTGAAGTATGCACATGAATATTGTCTTTTTTTATCAAGAAATAAATCGTATAATTTTTCTGAAATATCATAATGGTGTGCAACATTTTGTTTAGATTTAAGAATTTTATTAAAACTTGTTAAATATTTTAAAGTTCCCTTTATTTTATTTAATGTCTTTCCATAAATATTAATATCTGCTCTTCCAATATTTTTAAAAGCTATATCAAGAAATTCCGTCAAGGTTCCATTTTTTAATCTTAAAGAGCCATTGGTATATGCTTCACCAAAATATAAATCAGGATGGAAAAGTAATTTTTTATGCAAACTTTTGTCTAACAATTGTAATTCTATAGGAATTTCTTTCAAAGGCTTTCCTATAACATATCTGTTAGAATTATAATCTATTAAGATAAAACCATCTTCTTTGAACAAATCATTTAAAAAATTTATAAGTTTCATTATGCTGCTTTTAAGTGCTTAAAGTCAAAATCAAGTTTTTGAAGTTCTGCAAAAAATATTTTTTTTTCGTTTTCATTTAACAGTTTCAATGGTGGAATTAAATTCTGGTAGTCATGGTCAATTTGTGCCATGAAAGTATGTAAACCTGAAATCAAATTAAATTTATCGAAAATACTTCTTACTAAACATAACTTTTCGTTAGAAGATTGATCTGAGCCATTTTGAAATTTATCGTAAACATCTCTTGCTAAAATTGAAGTAACATTTGTTGTTGCTGTAATTATTCCAGAACAACCTAATTCTAATCCTTTTAATAATTTTGACTCTGAACCAGGCATAACTGAAAAATTATCAATTTTCAAATTTTCATACAAATTATAAGAACTGTCTTTTACTCCAACAATTTGACTTGGAAATTTTTTTACTAACTCCTCAACACAATCAATACTAAATTTATATCCTGAGAGTTTTTCGAAATTATATAAAATTATTTTACATTCATTAATTTCATCTATTATTCTTGAGTAAAAATTAATCACATCGTCATCGCTATACTTATAATAGGCAGGAGGCATAATTAAAAATTTATTAAACCCATTTGATTTGGCTATTTTTATCAAATTAATATTGTCAACTAGCGAATTAAGACCAGTTCCAATTATAAATTTATCCCTATAATTACTTTTTGGTAACAAATTGATTAATTGAATTTTTTCCGAAAGAGATATGAGTTGTGATTGTCCAGTACTTCCAAAAAAAACTACTCCGTGGCAACCTTTGTCGATTAAGTTTTCTGCATATTTAATCGTTTTTTCAGTATTTAAAGCCAGATTTTTATCTAATACTGACAATGTAGCTGCATATATTCCATTAATCATAACTTAATTATATGAGTATATTTATAGAATAGATTTAAGAAAAAAATAATAAAAAAATATATTCTAAATACTTATGAAAGTTTGTGTTTATCTTAGCTATATTGGTCTTGGAGCAAATTTGTTACATCTAAGTTATGTTCATCAATTATCTGAAAAGTTTGGACCTATAACAATTTTTACATTATGCAAGAATTTGTCGGATGCATTGGAGGATGATCCTAAAATTAAAGAAGTCATAGTAATAGATAAAAAATATAATAAATTTAAAAATATATTAAGTTTTTCATCAGAATTAAAAAAATACAATTTTGATAAAATATTTATTTATTATCCAAGTCCTAGAATATTTGTTGCATGTAAGTTGGCTGGAATAAAAGATATTTATCACTATCCTTTATTTAAAAAGAAAAATCTTCATTTAATCAACACAGCAAAAAAATTCACTGCTAGCGTATTAAATATGGAGAAATGTCGAACTTATACAAAAATTCATATAAATGAAAATAAACTTAAAGGTGTCTCAAATTATTTTGATAAGTCAAAATTTAATATTGTAATAGGTGCTGGATCTTCAGGTCCAACAACAAAATGGGGTACTGATAATTACTCAAATCTAATAAATGAGTTGAATAAACTAAATAAATTTAATTTTTTTATTTTGTGTGGTCCTAATGAAAAATTAATTGCTCAAGAAATAATTGATAAGGTTGAAAGAGACAATATTACAGATCTTAGTGACAAAAATATCTCAGAGGTAATTCCTTTCATAGCATCTTCAGATATGTATGTGGGGAATGATTCATTTGGTTCACATATTTCATCACAATCTGGCAAACCAAGCTTAGTAATTTTATTAGATACTCCAAAGGCATATACAGATTATACTCCTAATCATATTAGAATTATTCCTGAAGGTTATGATATTAATAATATTACACATGGAAGTGAAATTGATCCGAATTTAATTAAGGTCGAACAAGTATACAAATCAATATTAAGTTATACTTAAACAACCGATTTTAAGACTGTGTCTTTGGCTTGGTTCACTAAAGTAGCAATATTATTCAATTCCGGACTTCTATCTGGATGAATTTTTTTCATAATTTTTTTATAAGAATTCATCACTTCATCTTTTGTATATTTTTTTTTGGGATCTAAATTTAAAATTCTATATGCCTCATCCAAACTCATATTCTGAGATGACATATTTTGATTAAATTGATTAAAATTAAATCTGCCAGAATTTTTTAGAACTCTAAAAAGCCCCCATAATCTAAATAGCTGAAATAAAGAAATGCCAGCTTTTGTTTTAATTAAAGGCAAAATAGCCAACATAAATGGTAAGGAAAATATATATCTTCCTGCATATGCCATTATTACCGCTAACAATATTGAAGAAATTATAATAAATGTTCTTACAAATTTTGATATTTTTTTTGTTGAGGTTTTGGCAAACCAATTGAGTAAAATATAAAGAATTATAAAGATTATTAATATTGCAAAAAAAATATTCATAAATTAATTAAATTTAAATGAAAATACCACAGCTTAAAAAAAAACCAGAATTAAAATCTTGTCACAATGTAACCTGGGAAGACGATTATAGTTGGATACATCAGGAAAATATACTCGAAGTATTGAAAGATAGTTCAAAATTATTACCAGAGGTTAGAAAATATCTTGAAGATGAAAATGATTATTTCAGTTATCAAATGTCAGATACAAAAGAAATTCAAAAAGTTTTATTCGACGAGATTAAAGGAAGAATTAAACTTGATGATGAGTCTCTTCCGTTTAAGGATGTAAGATATAGTTACTGGACAAAAACAACAACTAGAGGAAATTATTCTATAAAGTTAAGAAAAAAAATTGACTCTGATGAAGTAGAGGAAATTTGGAATGGCGATTTAGAAAAAGAAAAGCTTAAAACAGAATATTTTGGGCTTGGAGACTTGGAAGTTAGCTATAATGATAAATTACTAGCTTATTCATTAGATTTAAAAGGATCTGAATATTATACCATACATATAAGAGATATTAAAAGTCGAGAGCAAGTTGGTGGAAAGATTGAAAATACTAGTGGCGGAATAACATTTAGCTTAGATGACAAATATATTTTTTACTCAAAGCTTGATGACAATCACAGACCAAGAGAAATTTACAGGCACGAAATTGGAGCTCCTACTAATAAAGATATTCTTATATTTAAAGAAGAAAGTGAAGCATTTACTGTAGGGATAGGACTTAGCTCTGATGAAAAGTATTTTTTTATTACGTCATCTGATCATAATACGTCCGAACAGTATTATTTTAAAGCAGATGAAATAATTCCAAAACCGAAACTAATTGATAAAAGAAAAAGAGGGATAATATATTCAGTTAATTCATGGAATGGGAATTTCTATAAACATACAAATGAGGATGCGGAAGATTTTAAAATTGAAAAAACAACTGATTTAGAAAAAAAAAACTGGGAAACATTTATACCTGCACGAGAAGAGGTTTTAATTGGTGGATTAATTTTCTTAGATAATTGGATAATTAGATCTGAAACTTCTAATGCATTATCAAAATTAATATTAAGAAATCCAAAAAATAATGAAGAAGAAGAAATATTTTTTTCAGATGAAAAAGTTATAGTACCCGGTGTGTCGTTAACCCAAAGAGATAGAAATACTGATACCGTTTATTTATCATATTCATCACCAAAAACTCCTGGAAGGACATACCTATACAATCTTAAAACAAAGGAGAAAAAATTAGTTAAAGAACAAGAGATTCCTAGTGGTCATAATTCTGATGACTACATAGTTGAAAGATTAGAGTGTGCCTCTCATGACGGAAGAATGGTTCCTATTACAATAACAAGACATAAAAAAACTAAATTAGATGGATCTGCAAAATTATTATTATATGGATACGGATCATACGGAAGTTCTATGTCACCAAGTTTTTCTTCAACCAGAATAAGTTTAATAGAGCGAGATATTATATGGGT
This sequence comes from uncultured Pelagibacteraceae bacterium, assembly GCA_902559605.1. Taxonomy (GTDB): domain Bacteria; phylum Pseudomonadota; class Alphaproteobacteria; order Pelagibacterales; family Pelagibacteraceae; genus Pelagibacter. The sequence continues at coordinate 166,971 of CACEIC010000001.1, forward strand.
AACTTCTCATATTAGAGGTGGTATGGAAAAAGGAATGAAATGGTGGAAAGAAGGAAAATTATTAAACAAGAAAAATACATTTGAAGATTACATTGCTTCTGCAAAATTTTTAATTGAAAAAAAGTTTACGTCTAAAGGTAATATTATTGGAATGGGTGGATCTGCTGGAGGTCTTTTGATGGGAGCCGTTGTTAACCAAGCTCCTGATTTATTTTTGGGCATTGTTATGGCTGTTCCTTTCGTTGACTCGTTGACTACGAACTTAGACCATTCGTTACCATTAACAGTCGGCGAATTTGATGAATTTGGAAA
>CACEIC010000002.1 GCA_902559605.1 uncultured Pelagibacteraceae bacterium
GAACCTAAATGCAGACTAATATCTAATTGTAGGTTGCTAACATTGAAGTCACTCAATCTTGATATAATTAAAAGATGTGCAGACGAGCTAACTGGAATAAACTCAGATATTCCTTGAGTAATTGATAAAATTAGCGTCTCCACATATTTTGAAATCATTAGATCCAATACTTCATAATGAAATTGTAACCAAATTAAAGCAATTACATATTTGCATATCATCTATGCATAATAAGAAAAAACCGCTGATTTACTTAAGTTTTGTGAAATATTAGTCAATATTTATGACCTTGTAATTGTTTATAATTAAATTTTTATCGTATATACAGCGTCCACCATGTCAGAAAAAATGCTTAAGTTTGTTAATATAGGTCAACAAAATCCACCTAAAAGAGATATATCAGACCGAAAAGAGGATTTTGATGAAATATATCAAGAATTTCTAAAAGATAGAGCTGTTCAGCAGTCAAGCAGATGTTCCCAATGTGGAGTACCATTTTGCCAAGTTCATTGTCCATTAAGTAACAATATACCAGATTGGCTTAAACTAACTGCTGAGGGAAGATATGAGGAAGCTTATCAATTATCACAAAGCACAAACAACATGCCAGAAGTTTGTGGAAGAATTTGCCCCCAGGATAGGCTGTGTGAAGGAAATTGTGTAATAGAGCAATCGGGTCATGGAACGGTAACTATTGGATCAATAGAAAAATATATCACAGAGAAAGCTTGGGAAAATGGTTGGGTTAAACCAATAGAAATAAATAGTGAAAAAAATGAGAGTGTAGGAATTATAGGTTCTGGTCCTGCTGGACTTGCTTGTGGAGAACAACTCAGAAAAAAAGGATACAAGGTAACTATATATGATCGTTATGACAGAGCTGGAGGGCTACTAATATATGGTATCCCAGGATTTAAATTAGAAAAGCATGTTGTTCAAAGAAGAATAAAACTTTTAGAAGAAAGTGGAATTAAATTTGTCTTAAACTTTGAAGTTGGAAAAGATTCCAGCTTGATGGAGTTAAGAGAAAAACATGATGCAATTTTAATAGCTACAGGAGTTTATAAAGCTAGAGAAGTTAATCTACCTGGTAACGATTTGAGTAATATTTTCCCTGCAATGGAATTTTTGACAGCATCAAATAAAAAAGGACTAGGTGATAAAGTTGAGTTGTTTGATAACGGAACTTTAAACGCTGAAGGCAAAGATGTTGTAGTAATTGGAGGTGGCGATACAGCAATGGACTGCTTAAGGACTTCAGTGAGACAGAATGCTAAATCTGTAAAATGTTTGTATAGAAGAGATAGAGAAAATATGCCAGGATCAGCAAGAGAAGTTGGCAATGCAGAAGAAGAAGGTGTTGAATTCATTTGGTTAACAAGCCCTAAAGAGTTTAAGGGAACAAATAAAATTGAAAGTTTAGTTGTTAATAAAATGAAATTGGGTGAGCCAGATGATAGCGGTAGAAGAAGACCAGTTGTTGAAGAAAATTCAGATTTTGAAATTAAAGCTGATCTTGTAATCAAAGCGCTTGGATTTGATCCAGAAGATCTTCCAAAATTATTTAATGAAGAAAAATTACAAGTATCAAGATGGGGCACAATAAAAGCGGATTTTGATACAATGGAAACTAGTATAGAGGGAGTTTTTGCAGCCGGAGATATAGTTCGTGGAGCATCTTTAGTGGTTTGGGGCATCAAAGACGGAAGAGATGCCGCAACATCAATTGATAATTATTTACAAAGTAAACAAAAACTTAGAGTTGCTTAATGAAGTTAAGAAAAAAAAATTTAAAAATTTTAAAAAGTAATCATGTTTACTCGGAAGAAATGGAACATGATGCATGTGGTGTAGGTTTAGTAGCATCTACCGAAGGTCTAAAATCAAGAAAAGTCGTAGAATATGGAATCGATGCCTTAAAAGCTGTTTGGCATAGGGGTGCAATCGATGCAGACGGAAAAACAGGAGATGGTGCTGGAATCCATATTGAAATTCCTAAAGATTTCTTTGAGGAAAAAATTGAAGTCACTGGTCATAAACATGATAATTCTGAACTATGTGTGGGTATGATTTTCTTACCAAGAAATGATTATAGCGCTCAAGAGCAATGTAGAACTATTGTTGAAAGTGAACTAACAAAGAGAAATTTTAGTATCTATGGCTGGAGACAAGTTCCTGTTGATCCCTCTGTTTTAGGAGAAAAAGCTGAACAAACAAGACCTGAAATTACTCAAGTATTGTTCACATACAATGACAAAAAAGTTGTCAATAAATCTCTGGAACAAAAATTGTATGAAACTAGAAGAGTAATTGAAAAAGAAGCTCTCAATAATCAATTAAATAATTTTTATATATGTTCATTCAGTTCTAAATCTATCATTTATAAAGGAATGTTTTTAGCAGAAGCTTTGTCAGATTTTTATACTGACTTAAAAGATGAAAGATTTATATCGAGGTATGCAATATTTCACCAAAGATTTTCAACTAATACTGCGCCTAGTTGGGACTTAGCTCAACCGTTTAGATCTATAGCGCATAATGGTGAAATAAATACCCTTAAAGGAAATGTTAATTGGATGAAGGTTCACGAAGAAGAGATGTTTAGTCCAGTTTTCGAAGATATAGAGAATCTTAAGCCTGTAATACCAGCTGGAAATTCTGACTCTGCATCATTAGATAATGTTTTTGAATTATTAAATATTTCTGGACAGCCTGCTCCTCTAGCAAAATTAATGTTAATACCAGACGCCTGGTCAAAAAAAAATAAGGTATTAAAAAAAGACCATCAACAGCTATTCAATTTTTTAAATAGTACCATGGAGCCCTGGGATGGGCCAGCTGCTATAGCTGCAACAGATAATGAATGGGTAATTGTTGCAACCGACAGAAATGGATTAAGACCACTTAGATATACAGTGACAAGAGACAAACTTCTCTTTGCAGGAAGTGAAACAGGAATGATAGATTTAAATGAGAAAAAAATTGTATCTAAAGGAAGATTAGGACCTGGAGAAATATTAGGAGTAAGAATAGAAAAAGGCAAAGTATATTCAAACGATGAAATAAAAAACTACCTTTCAAAAGAGTATAAGCATTACAACAATCAGATTATTGATCTTGATAAAAAATTAGAGGCAGAAACTGAAAAAGTAGAGCTAGAAGGCCAAAGTTTGAGGAATTTTCAACATTGTTTTGGATATAGCATAGAAGATTTAGAATTAATTCTTCATCCAATGGCAGAAGATGCTAAAGAAGCAACAGGCTCAATGGGTGATGACACGCCTTTAGCAGTTTTATCTGACAAATATAGACCACTATACCATTACTTTAGACAAAACTTTAGTCAGGTTACAAATCCACCAATTGACTCTCTAAGAGAAAATAAAGTTATGAGTTTAAAGACAAGATTTGGAAATCTTGGTAATATTTTAGATTTTAGTAAATTAACTAAAGACAATATTTATGTCTTAAATAGTCCGATATTATCAAATGCACAATTTGAAAAATTTTTGAAATTCTTTGGAAATAATAATAAAGTTTTAGATTGTACATTCAGCAAAGACGATGATTTAGAGACATCAATAAATTTACTCAAAGTTAAGTCTGAACAAGCTGTTAGAGAGGGAATTAAACAAATAATATTATCAGATAAAAATATTTCAGAAAATAGAATGCCAATGCCGATGCTTTTATGTATAGGTGCAATAAATACACATTTAGTTAAATTAGGTTTAAGAGGTTATGTTTCTATTAATGTTCAAACTGGAGATGCTTTAGATACTCATTCTTTTGCAACATTAATTGGCGTTGGTGCTACTACTGTGAACCCTTATTTAGCTTTTGATAGCTTATATCAAAGACATTATAAGAAATTATTTGGAAATTTCACTTTTGATGAATGTGTTTCAAGATACATTAAATCAGTCAATCTCGGTCTTCTTAAAATAATGTCTAAAATGGGAATTTCTGTTTTAAGTTCTTATAGAGGTGGATGTAATTTTGAAACTGTGGGACTAAGCAGAACAATTGTGAAAGATTATTTTCCTGGGATGTTATCAAAGATTTCTGGAATTGGTTTAAAAGGAATAGAAAAGAAAATCAGAACTATACACAAAGAAGCATTTTTCAATAATTCAAATATTTTACCCATTGGAGGTATTTACAGATATAGAAAAAACGGTGAAACACATCAGTATCAAGGCAAACTAATTCATTTACTGCAAACTGCGGTTGGACAAGGATCTTATGAAATATATAAAAAATACACAAAAGGTATTTATAATCTAAACCCAATAAGTTTAAGAGATTTAGTGGATTTTAAATCTAAAAATCCCATCGATATATCTAATGTTGAGCCTGCATCTAATATATTAAAAAGATTTGGAAGTGGAAGTATGTCTCATGGAGCTTTATCTAAAGAAGCACATGAAACTCTTGCTGTTGGCATGAACAGAATTAAAGGCGCATCTTGTAGTGGTGAAGGTGGAGAAGATGAAAAAAGATTTAAGATTATGGAGAATGGAGATAGTGCAAATTCAAGGGTTAAACAAATTGCATCAGCTAGATTTGGAGTAACCATTAATTACTTAAATAATTGTAATGAGATTGAAATCAAAATTGCACAGGGCGCTAAACCAGGTGAAGGTGGACAATTACCAGGTTTTAAAGTTACGGATGAAATTGCCAGATTGAGACACTCAACGCCAGGAGTTACTTTAATATCACCTCCACCACATCATGATATTTACTCAATAGAAGATCTAGCTCAATTAATTTATGATTTAAAACAAATAAATCCTAAGGCTAGGGTTGGAGTTAAATTGGTTGCTTCATCAGGAATTGGAACGATAGCTGCTGGAGTTGCAAAAGCTAAAGCAGACATAATTTTAATCTCAGGACACTCAGGAGGTACAGGAGCCACTCCACAGACAAGCGTTAAATATGTTGGAGTTCCTTGGGAGATGGGATTAACAGAAGCAAACCAGGTATTGACTTTAAATAATTTGAGACATCAAGTGACGCTTAGAACTGACGGTGGAATAAAAACAGGAAGAGATGTTGTAATTGCAGCCATGATGGGAGCAGAAGAATTTGGCGTAGCAACAACTGCATTAGTCGCAATGGGATGTATAATGGTCAGGCAATGTCATTCCAATACATGTCCAGTGGGTGTTTGCACACAAGATGATAAATTAAGAGAGAAATTTACAGGAACTCCTGAAAAAGTAGTTAACCTTTTCACATTTATAGCAGAGGAAGTAAGAGAAATACTTGCTGATCTTGGTTTCAAATCTTTAAATGAAGTAATTGGAAGAACTGACTTACTAAGGCAAGTAAGCAAAGGATCACCAAACTTGGATGATCTAGACTTAAATCCTCTTTTTGTACAAGCAGATCCTGGAAAAAATAAAAGATATTGTGAGAAACCTGAAATTAATTCTGTTCCAAATACTTTAGATCAAAAATTATGGCCAGAAATAGAAGACAAAATAGATAAAAAAGAAAAAATAAATCAAGAATTCGAAATTCAAAATACCGATAGAGCAGTTGGTACTAGAATTTCTTATCATTTGTACAAAAAATTTGGAAATAACAATCTTGATGAAAATTCGATCGAATTAAATTTTAAAGGTTCAGCAGGCCAATCCTTTGGTGCTTTTGCTATTAAAGGATTAAAACTAATTTTAAAAGGGGATGCAAATGATTATGTCGCCAAAGGATTATCAGGTGGATTTATTGTGATTAAATTACAAGATGAAAGCAACCTTGTTTCAAATGAAAATACTATTATTGGAAATACTGTTTTGTATGGAGCTACTTCAGGAAAATTATTAGCCGCAGGACAAGCAGGAGAGAGATTTGCTGTAAGAAATTCAGGTGCAACTGCAGTAGTAGAAGGTTGTGATTCAAATGGTTGTGAATACATGACAGGTGGAAATATTATTATATTAGGAGATATTGGCGATAATTTTGGAGCTGGCATGACAGGAGGTATGGCATTTATTTATGACCCTGAAAATCAATTTGATAAAAAAGTAAATCCTGAAAGTGTAGTTTGGCAAACCCCAGAAACTAAATTTTGGATTGAGCATCTAAGGAAATTTATTCAAGAGCATGCGATAGAAACAAATTCAACAATCTCGAAAAAAATTGTTGAGAATTTTGAAAATGAAATAAATAACTTCGTCCAAGTTTGTCCAAAAGAAATGTTAGATAAGTTAGAAAATCCTATATCAAACAAAAAATTAGTCGGTCAAGCTAGTTAGCATTTTTAATAATATTATCTAACTCTTTACAAATAATATTTAGATTTTTTTTTGACGAGAGACTATGGTCACCCTTCTTAATTATATTTAATTTTTTTTTTGCTTTGCTGAAGATTTTTAAAACTTCTCTTGAGTATTTAATTGGCACAACTTCATCTTTTTGACCATGGACCATAGTAACAGGTATTTTCATTGAAATTTTAACATTCAAAACTTTATTTTGTTTTTTTCTTCCATCTTTAATTAATTGATTAGTTATGAGATACTCATATCCACCATTTTTAATTTTGCTAATACCTCTTTTGATAATTTCACTCTTTGTCTTTTTTGAAAATTTTTTCCACATTATTCTTGTTAAAAATTCTGGAGCAGAACCAATTCCCATAAAGCCTTTAATCTGTTTCTTAATTGATTTAAATAATAATAAAGAAATCCAAGCACCCATACTAGAACCTATTAAAATTATATCATTTTTTTTAACTATATTCTTAATAGTCTGTTTTGCATCATTTGCCCAAGTCGAAATATTCCCTTTTGTAAATTCTCCTGAAGATTTTCCGTATCCAGAATATTCTAGTGCCAAAAAACCAAATTTATTTTTTTTAGCATAGTTTAAAAATCTTTTAGGTTTATCTCCTTCTATATCGGATGCAAAACCTGGTAAAAATATAATATAAAGATTTTTCTTATAATAATTGCTTATATATCTTAGTTTTTTCGTTTTAGAAATTTTTAGAAATTTAAATTTTTTCATATAAAGTATTAAAATTGATTTGAAATATTATAATTCTACCATATGCATCCAAAATTGAAAGTTCTGCAAGTGATACCAAAACTTGGATACGGTGGCGCAGAAACAGGTTGTTATGATATCGCACACTATCTACACGAAAATGATTGTAAGTCTTTTTTAATTTGCAACGGTGGTGAATTAACAAAGTTTATAGATAAAAAAAAAGTTAAATATATAAGGTTACCTGTTAATTCCAAAAACCCCATTTTGGTTTTTTTTAATTCAATAATTATTTCTTTAATAATTTTATTTTATGGAATTAATATTGTCCATGCGAGAAGTAGAGCGCCTGCATGGTCTTGTTTGCTAGCTACCAAAATCACACGACGTAAATTTGTAACTACATTTCATGGAACATATAATTTTAAAAGTAAATTAAAAAAATTATATAATTCTGTAATGTTGAGATCAGATTTAATTATTGCTGGGTCTAATTTTATATTTTCGCATATTAAAGAAAACTATTCCGAATACCTTAATGATAAAAAAAAATTCTTGGTTATATTTAGGGGCATTAATACTGATTATTTTGATCCATCAACTACTATAGAAACAGAGGAAGATGAATTATTTAAATCATGGGGACTTAAAATTGAGAGAAAAACCGTTCTATTACCTGGAAGATTAACAGAATGGAAAGGCCAAGAAATGTTTTTAGATGCTATTAATAAAGTGAATATTAATTTAGGACATGAGGTATTTAATGTAATTATTCTTGGAAGCGATCAAGGAAGAGAACTTTATAAAAAGAAACTTATTAGGTTAGTTGAACAGTACAGATTAACTAACCAAGTAAAATTTATAGATCATTGTAAAAATATGCCTTTAGCTTACAAAGTTTCAGACATCATAGTTTCTTCATCTACAAAACCAGAAGCCTTTGGAAGAATATCTGTTGAAGCTCAGGCAATGAAAAAACCAATAGTTGCGAGTAATATTGGGGGATCAAAAGAGACTATAAATGAAAATAAAACTGGATTTTTATTTGAAGCAAATAACTCTGAAGATCTTTCAAAAAAATTAATAGAAATTATGAATTTAGATGAACAGACCATCAATCAAATGGGCATAGAAGGTAGAAAAAATGTCGTTTCAAAATTTAATGTTGAAAAAATGTGTTTTTCTACTTATTCAGAGTATAAAAAATTAATAAACTAATGCCAAATATTACATTACCTGATGGAAAAAAATTAAACTTTGAAAAAAGCGTGACAGGCACAGAGGTTGCTGAAAAAATTAGCAAGTCTTTAGGTAAGCAAGCTTTGGTGATGAGCATAAACGGTGAGCTTAAGGATTTATATACTGTTATTGATCAAGATTGTTCTATTGAAATATTTACAGCTAAAGATCCTGAGGGTTTAGAAGTCATTAGACATGACACTGCACATATAATGGCTATGGCTGTTCAAGAACTATACCCAGACACACAGGTAACAATTGGGCCAGTTATAGAAAATGGATTTTACTATGATTTTGCAAGAAAAGAGCCTTTTACTAGCGATGATTTAAAAAGGATTGAAAAAAAAATGTCAGAGATAATAGATAAAGATGTAAAAACAAGAAAAGAAGTTTGGGAGAGAGATAAAGCAATAAGTCATTTTAAAAAAATTGGAGAAAAATATAAAGCTGAGATAATTGAGAGCATTCCTAAAAACGAAGAACTTACGATTTATCATCATGGCGAAACATGGCATGATTTATGTAGAGGTCCACATTTAGTATCTTCTGGTAAAATAGGTAAGGCTTTTAAACTGACAAAAGTATCTGGAGCTTATTGGCGTGGTGACTCTAATAATGAAATGCTTCAAAGAATATATGGCACTGGTTGGGCAACTCAAAAAGAATTAGACCTTTATCTTCAGAGAATTGAGGAAGCAGAAAAAAGAGATCATAGAAAAATTGGAAAAGAAATGGATTTATTTCATTTCAGAGAAGAAAGTCCTGGATCTGTGTTCTGGCACCAGAAAGGATGGAATTTGTTCCAAAAATTAGTTTCATATATGAGAATGAAACAAGATCACGATGGTTACAAAGAGATAAATACGCCAGAAATACTTGATAGATCTTTGTGGGAAAAATCTGGTCACTGGGAAAAATTTGGAGCTAATATGTATACTTCAACTACACCAGATGAAAAAGTATTTGCAATTAAACCAATGAATTGTCCTGGATGTGTTCAAGTATTTAATCAAGGACTTAAAAGTTATAGAGACTTACCTTTAAAGATGTCAGAATTTGGAAAAGTTCATAGATATGAACCTTCAGGTGCATTGCATGGATTATTACGTGTAAGAGCCTTTACTCAAGATGATGCACATATTTTTTGTACAGAAGAACAAATTACCGAAGAATGTTTGAGTGTTACAAATTTAATTTTAGAAATTTATAAAGATCTTGGTTTTGAAGATGTTATTTTAAAATATTCAGATAGACCAGATTTAAGAGTTGGTGACGATAAAGTTTGGGATAAATCAGAGGCTGCGTTGTTAGAGGCAATCAAAGCGACAAATTTAGAGTACTCAATTAATAAAGGTGAGGGCGCATTTTATGGACCAAAAATTGAATTTGTTTTAAGAGATGCAATCGGTAGAGATTGGCAGTGTGGAACCTTGCAAGTAGATTTAAATTTACCAGGTAGATTAGGAGCTTCTTTTGTTGATAAAGATGGAACTAAAAAAGTACCTGTAATGTTACACAGAGCATTATTTGGATCTTTAGAAAGGTTCATAGGTATCCTTATAGAGAATTATGCAGGCAAGCTGCCATTTTGGATATCACCTTTACAGGCAGTAGTTATTCCAATCTCTAGTGATTTTGATGAATATGCTAAAAGTGTAGCTAAGGAATTAAAACGGATTGGTTTGATTGTCGAGGTGGATCTTAAAAATCACAATTTAAATTATAAAATAAGAGATCATTCTTTAACAAAAGTACCAATGTTATTGATTTGCGGAAAAAAAGAAGTTGACTCCAACAGTGTAACTATTAGAAGATTGGATTCTAATAAACAAGAAAATATGGCTTTGAAAGAATTTATAAAAAAATACTCCGATCTAAATAAAGCCCCTTCAATCTAAGTGGCAGATTTTAAACAAAATTATTTTCAAAAAAGAACTAAAGCAAGAGGCCCAAGGTCTAATAACAGGATTACATCAAATGAAGTTCAAGTTATTGCAAGTGATGGAGAAAATTTAGGAATTTTAAATTTAAATGAAGCTATCAATAAAGCAAAAAATGAAGGTTTAGATTTAATTGAAATTGCTCCAAATGCAAAACCACCTGTCTGTAAAATTATGGACATGGGTAAATATAAATACGATGCACAAAAAAAAGCTAACAAAGCAAAAAAAAAACAAAAGAAAATTGAATTAAAAGAAATAAAATTAAGGCCAGTTACAGAAGTTCATGATTACACTTTCAAAATTAAAAATGCTCAGAAATTTTTGGCAAAAGGTGATAAAGTCAAATTTACAATAAGGTTCAAAGGGAGAGAGTTGCAACATTCAAACCTTGGCAATGAATTGATGGATAAAATTAAGGCAGACATGGAGACTATTGGGAGAGTAGAGCTTCAGCCAAAATTTGATGGAAAGCAAATGATTATGGTAATCCAGCCTTTATAAGCCATATTTCTAGTTGTAAATTTAATTTAATATTTGTATAAACCCGGAAATTATGCCCAAGTTAAAAACAAAAAGTTCAGCTAAAAAAAGATTTAAAATCTCAGCTAAAGGAAAGGTTATTACCCCACAGGCCGGAAAAAGACACGGCATGATTAAAAGAACAAATTCACAAATTAGAAAACAAAGAGGCACAACTGTTTTATCTAAACAAGATGGTAAGATAGTAAAATCTTATATGCCTTACAGCTTAAGAGGATAAAATGGCAAGAGTTAAAAGAGGAGTTACAAGCAGAGCTAAACACAAAAAAGTTTTAAAAGCTGTTAAAGGTCAATGGGGAAGAAGAAAAAATACTATAAGAGTTGCAAGACAAGCAATGGAAAAAGCTATGCAGTATGCTTACAGAGATAGAAGAAATAAAAAAAGGGATTTCAAATCTCTGTGGATACAAAGAATTAATGCTGGTGTTAGATCCGAAGGTATAACATACTCAATGTTTATTAATGGTTTAAGTAAATCTGGAATTAAATTAGATAGAAAAATTCTTGCAGAAATTGCTTACGATAACCCTGAAGCTTTCAAAACTATAGTTAAAAGGGCTCAAGCAGCATTAAATTAATCAAGACTATTGTTTTTCTTCCTTTAACAAATATTCTATCAAAATGTCTGATATTAAAAAAATAAAAGATGATTATATCGATAAACTTAATGCGGAAAATAATGTTGATAAAGTAAACAACATTAAATCAGAACTATTTGGAAAAAACGGAATTATATCGAACGAATTTAAAAAATTAGGTTCGATTTCTGTAGAAGAAAGGAAAAAATTAGCCTCAGATTTAAATAATGTTAAAGACGAACTTCAAAATAAAATATCAATCAAAATTCAAGAAATAGAAACTAAAGAAATTAATTTAAAGCTTGAGAAAGAAAAAATTGATGTAACTCTTCCAGAAAGAGATATTGAAATTGGTAAAATTCATCCAGTCTCTCAAGTGATAGATGAAATTTCATCTATATTTTCTGAGATTGGATTTAGCGTTGAGGAAGGTCCGGATGTAGAAAATGAATATAATAATTTTACAGCATTAAATACACCAGATAATCATCCAGCTAGAGATATGCATGACACTTTTTATCTAGATAATAATAAGGAATTACTTTTGAGAACTCACACATCTCCTGTTCAGGTAAGAACTATGCTAAAAGGTAAACCTCCTTTTAAAATTATTGCTCCAGGACGAACTTACAGATCAGATAGTGATCAAACCCATGCTCCGATGTTTCATCAAGTTGAAGGGTTACATATAGATAAAAATATAAACATGGGACATCTAAAAGGATGTTTAAATTATTTTATTAAGGAGTTTTTTGAAGTTGATAAAATTAAAATGAGATTTAGACCAAGTCATTTTCCATTTACCGAACCTTCGGCAGAAGTAGATATAGGATATGAAATTAAAAATGGAAAGATAGTAATTGGTGAAGGTGATAAATGGCTAGAAATTTTAGGTTGCGGAATGGTTCATCCAAATGTTTTAAAAAATGTAAAAGTTAATCCAAGTAAATATCAAGGATATGCTTTTGGAATTGGCATAGATAGACTGGGAATGTTGAAATATGGAATTAATGATTTAAGAGCTTTTTTTGAGACTGATTATAGATGGTTAAGTCACTTTGGTTTTGATCCATTAGATGTCCCATCAAATTACAGAGGACTGAGTAGATGAAGTTCACCGTTGACTGGTTAAAAAACCATCTTGATACAAAATTTAATAACAATCAAATAATAGATAAATTAACCAATATAGGTCTAGAAGTAGAAAGTTTTGAGAGCTCTACATCCGAATTAGATACATTTATTGTTGCAAAAATTATAAATGCCAAAACTCATCCAAATGCTGACAGATTGAAGTTATGTGATGTTGATGTAGGTAGCGACAAAACAATTGAAGTAGTATGTGGAGCCCCAAATGCAAAAAATGGTCTTTTGACTGTTTATGCACCTCCAGGATCAATTATTCCTAAAAATCAGATGAAATTATCTGTAAGTAAAATAAGAGGTGTAACATCATATGGAATGCTCTGTTCTGAGTCAGAATTACTACTATCCAATGAAAGTGATGGAATTATAGAATTAAAAAACAATAAATATGCAAATAAAATTGGAGAAAAATATTTTAAAAACACTTCTGAAAAAGTAATAGATTTATCAATTACGCCCAATAGACCAGATTGTTTAGGAGTAAGAGGAATTGCTAGAGATTTATCTGCAGCTGGTGCTGGTAAATTAAAAATTAATAAAAAAACCAATTTAAAATATAGAGGTAATCAAAATATAAACGTAACAATAAAAAAAGAAAAAGCTCAAGGATGTACAATATTTGGAAGTTGTTTAATAAAAAACGTAACAAATAAAGAGAGTCCAAAATGGCTAAAAGATAAAATTCTGTCTTTAGGCCAAAAACCAATATCTGCAATAGTCGATATTACTAATTATGTAATGTTTGATTTAAATAGACCATTACACGCTTATGATGCAGATAAAATAGATAATGAAATTATTGTTAGAAGTTCTTCTAAAGGAGAAAGCTTCGAAGCCTTAGATAATAAAAAATATATTTTAGAAAATGATATGTGCGTTATTTCTGACAGATCTGGAATCCTTGGTCTTGGTGGCATAATTGGTGGGACAAGATCTGGAACAGAATATTCGACTAAAAATATATTATTAGAATCTGCTTATTTTTTACCACGTTCAATAAGAAAAACCTCTAAACAATTAAATATAGATACAGATGCAAAATTCAGATTCGAAAGAGGTATAGATCCTCTTTCAATTGAAGAAGGATTAATAAAAGCTTCTGAACTAATAAAACAAATTTGTGGAGGTGAAATAAGTAATTTAGATGTAAAAAAAATTGAAAATTATAAAAAAACAATAATAAATTTTGATCCATTTCTTTTTGAAAAAACGACTGGATTTAATGTTGAAAATAAAGAATTAATCAAAATACTAGAAAAGCTAGGTTTTAATGTATCTAAGAATAAAAAAATTTTAAAACTAACAATACCTTCATGGAGACCTGATATAACTCAACCAATTGATATTGTTGAAGAAATAGTGAGAATAAAAGGTTATGAACATATTAATACTTTAGAACCTATTAAGACAAGATTAAAGCCAACACTTAATTATTATCAGAAATTATTTCATTTTTTACAAAGATCTGTCGCATCTAAAGGTTATTCAGAGACCGTGACATGGTCATTTACTGATTCTAAAATTAATCAGTTATTTAAAGAAAATGATGAAGAAATACCAATTGTAAATCCGATTAGTTCAGATCTAAATGTTTTAAGAAATTCTATTTTTCCAAATTTATTATTTTATTTGAAGAAAAATTTAGATAGAGGATTTAAAGACATTTCTTTATTTGAAATTGGTCCAGCTTTTAAAGGAAAAAATCCAGGAGATCAACTGACAGTGATAGGCGCTGTAAGAGCAGGAAAGGTATCAAGATTGTCTTGGAATGATAAAGAGAGAATTGTAGACACATTTGATGTAAAAAAAGATGTAATACAAAGTCTTTGTGAAGCAGGGATCGATAAAGAACATATTGTTATAGATGATAAAACTCCTTCTTACTATCACCCAGGAAAATCTGGAGGAGTGTACCAAAATAAAAACGAAAAAGTTGCTCTTGCATATTTTGGTGAGATTCATCCAAACATAATAAAAAAATTAGATATAAAAACCGAAGGTTTGGTAATATTTGAAATTTGTCTTGATTACATTAAAGAATTAAAACAAAAGATAAAAGATACAAAATCTGAATATAAATTTTCTGATTTCCAAAAATCAGAGAGAGATTTTGCATTTATTATTAATAAAAACTTTAAATCTCAAGAATTGGTTAATATAATTAAATCTGTTGATAATAAATTAATTAAGTCAGTACGAGTATTTGATGTATTTGAGGGAGAAAATATACCAGAGGGAAAAAAATCTATAGCTGTTAATGTAACTATTCAGTCAGAAGAAAAAACATTGAATGAAAATGACCTGGACAACGTTAATAAACTAATTATCTCTTCCGTTGAGTCAAAGTCTGGCGCAAAAATTAGATCCTAAAAATGGTTGATAAAATAGACAATATTAGGAATTTTGCAATTATAGCTCATATAGATCATGGTAAATCAACTATAGCGGACAGAATAATTCATAAATGTGGAGGTTTGAGTGATAGAGAAATGAAATCTCAAGTGCTTGACTCTATGGATATAGAAAGAGAGAGAGGGATAACAATTAAAGCACAAACAGTTAAATTAAATTATAAAGCTAAAAATGGCAAAAATTATATTTTAAATATTATAGATACCCCAGGCCATGTAGATTTTAGTTATGAAGTAAGTAGAAGCCTTTATGCGTGCGAGGGCTCAATATTAATTGTAGATAGTACACAAGGCGTAGAAGCCCAAACACTTGCAAATGTATATCAAGCACTTGATATAAATCATGAGATTATTCCAGTATTAAATAAAATTGATCTACCAGCATCTGATCTTGAAAGAACAAATAATCAAATTGAAGATGTTATTGGCATAGATACATCTAATTCTGTACCTTGCTCTGGAAAAACTGGACAAGGAATAGATGAAATTCTTGAGCAAATTATTAACTCCTTGCCTGGACCTAAAGGTGAAAAAAATAGCAAATTAAAGTGTTTATTAGTTGATAGCTGGTATGACACTTATCTTGGAGTAGTTATATTAGTGAGAATTATAGACGGAAAACTAAAAAAAAATATGAAAATAAAAATGATGTCTACAAATCAAGAATATATTGTAGAAAAAGTTGGTGTTTTTACACCTAAGGCAAAAGATGTGAGTGAACTTAATGCTGGAGAAATAGGTTTTATTACAACTGGAATTAAAATTTTATCAGAAACTAAAGTTGGAGACACTATATGCGATGCAGAAAATCCTCTCCAAGACGCTTTACCAGGTTTTAAACCAAGTAAACCAGTAGTTTTTTGTGGTTTATTTCCTGTTGATAGTTCTGAATATCAAAAATTAAAAGATGGACTTGCTAAATTACAATTAAATGATGCAAGTTTTTCTTATGAAGCAGAGTCATCGTCTGCCTTAGGTCTTGGATTTAGATGTGGATTTCTAGGTCTTTTACATCTTGAAATAATCACAGAAAGACTTGAAAGAGAATTTGATATAAATTTATTAACTACTACACCTGGTGTTGTTTATAAAGTTCACTTAAATAATGGTGAAATTATCGAACTTCAAAATCCATCAAATTTACCAGATCCTAATTATATAAAATTTATAGAAGAACCATGGATTAAAGCCACAATTATCGCTCCAGACCAATACTTGGGATCAATTATTAAGTTATGTCAAAATAAAAGAGGCATTCAAACTAATTTAAGTTATTCAGGAAATCGTGCAGTAATTAATTATGAGATACCTTTAAATGAAGTCGTATTTGATTTTAATGATCGTCTTAAATCTATGACAAGTGGATATGCAAGTTTTGATTATGAAATTATTGATCACAAAGAAGGAGATCTAGTAAAAATGAATATACTTGTAAACTCAGAACCTGTTGATGCTCTTGCAATGATGATACATAAAGATTTTGCTCAAACTACAGGTAGAGAGGTTTGTGAAAAATTAAAAGACTTAATTCCAAGACACAACTTTATGATACCGATTCAAGCAGCTATTGGTGGTAAAATTATTGCTAGAGAAACTATTAAAGGTTTTAAAAAAGATGTATTAACGAAAATTCATGGAGGTGGAGCGACAGATAGAAAAAGAAAACTGCTTGAAAAACAGAAAAAAGGTAAAGCTAGAGCAAAGCAATTTGGAAAAGTTGAAATTCCTCAAGAAGCATTCATAGGTGTTTTAAGGATAAGCAAAGAGTAGGTATTTTGGAGAGGTGGCCGAGCGGTTGAAGGCGCACGCTTGGAAAGCGTGTATAGGGGAAACTCTATCATGGGTTCGAATCCCATTCTCTCCGCCATATTTTTATTAGAAAAATGATCTTTTTGAAGGGTTTTAAAGAAATAGAAAAAAAATCTAAAAAACATCAAAAAAACGTTGGTATCCAACACTAATTTAACCATTTGCGTCTCTACCATTTTTAAATTTTTTATAAAAATGTTATAAAAAATTCTTCCATATTATAAATTAATGACAAAAAATAATTCAAACAATTACCAAGCTGACTCCATAAAAGTTCTAAAAGGTTTAGAAGCAGTAAGAAAAAGACCAGGTATGTATATCGGTGACACCGACGATGGGACTGGATTACATCATATGGTTTACGAAGTTGTAGATAATTCCATTGATGAGGCTCTAGCAGGTTTTTGTAAAAAAATTGAGATAAGTATA
The DNA here is from genome assembly GCA_902559605.1 of uncultured Pelagibacteraceae bacterium. GTDB lineage: Bacteria > Pseudomonadota > Alphaproteobacteria > Pelagibacterales > Pelagibacteraceae > Pelagibacter. The sequence goes on from CACEIC010000002.1 coordinate 17,095, forward strand.
AATGATGATAACTCTGTAACAGTGATTGATGACGGCAGAGGAATTCCTGTTGATATTCATAAGGGTGAAAAAAAATCAGCTGCTGAAGTTATAATGACCCAACTTCATGCTGGTGGTAAATTTGATCATAATTCTTATAAAGTTTCTGGAGGACTCCACGGAGTAGGTGTTTCAGTTGTTAATGCTCTTTCTGAGAGATTAAAACTTACAATTAATAGAGATAATAAAAAATTTTATATAGAATTTAAAGATGGAGACGCTAAAACTTCTTTAAAACAAGTTGGAAAATCAAAAACCAGTGGAACCGAAATTAATTTTGTTCCATCCAAAGATATATTTTCATCCATTAAATTTAGTTTTTCTATTCTAGAAAAAAGGATGAGAGAGTTAGCTTTTTTAAATAAGGGCATAAAAATAGTTTTAAGCGATTTAAGACAAAAAAAACCAAAAACATTAGAGTTCAAATTTGAAGGAGGTATCAGTGAATTTGTGCAATTCATTGATGAGAAAAAAGAAAGTTTAAAAAACAAAAATGAAAATGATCTTTTTAAAAAACCAATTTACATTGAAGGTTTAAAAAATAATATTGATGTTCAATGCTCCCTTAAGTGGAATGCAGGGTATAGTGAAGATGTATTACCTTATACCAATAACATTTATCAAAAAGACGGAGGAACACATCTTCTTGGATTTCGAAGTGCATTAACAAGAGTAGTAAATAAATATGCAAATGAACAAAACTTGTTAAAAAAAAATAAAGTTTCTTTATCAGGAGATGACGTAAAAGAAGGATTAACTTCGGTCCTTTCTATCAAAATTCCTGACCCTAAATTTTCGTCTCAAACAAAGGATAAATTAGTCTCATCAGAAGTTAGAAATATTGTTGAAACTATCATTAATGAGAAGCTGTCTATATGGTTTGATCAAAATCCATCGATTTCAAAAATTATCTTAACTAAAATTATTCAGGCCGCAGTAGCAAGAGATGTAGCTAGAAAGGCAAGAGAAAATGTAAGAAGAAAAGGAGCCTTAGAATTAACGGGACTACCTGGAAAATTAGCCGATTGTCAAAACTCAAAGCAGGATGGTACTGAACTATTTATTGTAGAGGGTGATTCAGCTGGTGGATCAGCCAAACAAGGCAGAAACCGTGAAAATCAAGCAGTATTGCCACTTAGAGGAAAAATATTAAATACTTTTACAGATCTTAATGGATCGAAAAAGAATGGAAATGCCAGTGAATTAAGAACTAAAAGCTTATCAAAGATGATTTCATCAAATGAAATAGTTACATTGATTAACGCACTTGGTCTTGATCCAAAAAATGAGGATATAGATCTCAAAGATTTAAGATATGGAAAAATAATAATAATGACAGATGCTGATGTTGATGGCTCACATATAAGAGCATTATTATTAACTTTTTTTAACAATAAACCATTTGATAAATTAATTGAGTTTGGACATGTTTATCTTGCTCAGCCACCCTTGTTTAAAATTAATAAAGGAACTAAAAGTATATATATCAAAGATGAAAATGAGCTTGAAAGTTATTTAATAAAAAATTCAAAGGATATTAAAAAATATAAAAAAAATTCTAAAGAATTTAATAATATTCTCCAAATTGAAAAGTCTAAATTAAACATTCAAAGATTTAAAGGACTAGGAGAAATGAACCCTGATGAGTTATGGAATACAACTTTAAATCCTGAAACAAGAAATTTATTACAGGTTCAATATTCAAAGAATAGTAAAAAAGATCAAGATTTGATACAAACCTTAATGGGTAACGATGTTTCCTCGAGAAAAGATTTTATTGTTGAAAACGCAATAAATGTTTCAAACTTAGATATTTAGATGGATTTAAAACAATCTGTCAAGGCAGCATCATTAAATAAGTCAACATATATCAATTTAAGATGGATAGGCATTTTAGGTCAATTTATAACTATAAACACTGTCAAATTTATTTTTGGTTTTGAGTTCAACTTTATTTTATCTAATCTTATAATTTTTGTTGGAGCTTTAAGTAACTTTTACTTAATGTTTTTTTATAAAAAACCAGTACTTTCAAACGCGACTTCTTTTAATTTTTTATCTTTAGATATACTTCAATTGAGTGCTTTACTTTTCTTATCTGGGGGTATTTTAAATCCATTTTCAATATTCCTTTTGATACCAAGTGTATTTGCTGCATCCAACTTAAATATTAAAACAAATATTGCTTTAATTTTAATTACTCTTGCATCAATTATAATTTTAACTTTTTATCATTATGAATTGCCAAAACCATTGGATGAATATAGTATTAGTCTGTATTATTACTATGCAATTCCTCTTGCATTAATAATTGCATTATTTTTTTTAAATTATTTTGCATTTATTTTTGGACAAGAAACAAATCTTAGGAAAGATGCATTAGATAAAATCCAAGAAGTAATTTCCAAAGAACATGAGCTAGTTTCGCTTGGGGGACAGGCTGCAGCTGCAGCTCATTCATTTGGTACTCCTTTGTCCACAATTAAAATTATTTCCCATGATTTATTTGATCAGTTTAAAGATAATAATGATGTTAAAAAAGATCTCGAACTATTAATTAGTCAGGTTAATAGGTGTAATGAGATATTAAAAAAATTAACATTAAATCCTGCTATAGAAGATGATTTTATTGACAAAAATAAAACGCTTTACGATTATATTAATGAGATAGTTAACTCATTTAAAGAAATTTCTAATAAGAATTTTAATGTTAATAAAGAGCAAGATTCTAACTCATTTGAAATATTAAAATCTGTTGAAATTGTTTATGGTCTGAGGAATTTTATTGGAAATGCTAACAAATTTTCAAATGAAAATATCTATATAGCTATCAAAAGTGACAGTCAAAAGACTGAAATAACAATAGAGGATGATGGCCCTGGTATACCAAAAGATATACTTAATAAGATTGGAGAGCCTTATATTAAGACACTTAAACCCAAAGATAACAAAAAAACTGGACTAGGTTTAGGGATTTTTATAGGCAAAACATTGTTAGAAAAAAATTCTGCCAGAATAACAATTAGAAATTCAGAAACCAGAGGTGGAGCTGAAGTAAATATAGAATGGGAAAATAAAAATTTAAAAAAATTAGTGTAATTTTTTATTATTTTCAAACAATCCACTAAGCTGACCAATCATTACATCACCTAATTCTTGAACATCAGCAATTTTTATCGCTTTTTTGTAATATCTCGAAACATCATGGCCTATACCTATGGCAAGAATTTCGATATCACTTTTGTTTTCAATCGATTTTACAGTTTGCTTTAGATGTTTTTCTAAAAAATCACCAGAGTTAACAGATAATGTTGAGTCATCAACTGGAGCTCCATCGGAAATAACCATAAGAATTTTTCTTTCTTCTTTTCTTTTCTTAAGTCTATTGAAAGCCCAAGTAATAGCTTCACCATCAATATTTTCTTTAAGCAAACCTTCTTTTAGCATTAAACCTAAATTTTTTTTTGATTGTCTCCAGTGGGTATCAGCAGATTTATAAATTATATGTCTTAGGTCATTTAAACGTCCTGGATTTTTTAATTTTCCAAGTTTATTCCACTTTTCTCTACTCTTGCCACCCTTCCAATTTTTTGTTGTGAAACCAAGAATTTCAACTTTAACCGAGCATCTTTCTAATGTTCTAGACAATATATCAGCACAAAGAGCGGCAATAGTAATTGGCCTCCCTCTCATAGATCCAGAATTATCTATTAGCAAAGTCACAACTGTATCTTTAAACTCTAAATCTTTCTCTTTTTTAAAAGAAAGGGAATTATATGGATCAATTATTATTCTTGGTAATTTTGAACTATCTAATAAACCTTCTTCAAGATCAAATTCCCAAGATCTATTTTGTTTTGCAAGTAACTGTCTTTGTAATTTATTTGCAAGTTTGGTAATTATGTCTTGGAAACTAGTTAGCTGTTGATCTAAATTTTTTCTTAATTTTGAAATTTCTTCAGAATTTTCCAATGTTTCTGCTTTTGCTGTCTCATCAAATTCTGATGTATATATTTTATATTCTTTATTACTTATTCCTAAATTTTTTTTCTGAACAATATTTTCTATTTCATTATTTTCAGCATCATCATTTCCTAGTTGTTCATCAAGTCTAAACTCATTCATTTCGTCAGAACTATCAACTCCTTCATTAACACTGTTTTCCTCTTCTCTTTCCTGAGAGTCTCCACTATCTGTTTTTTGATCATCTTTTGAATTATTGTTATCTTGCTCATCTTCTTTCTGTTCTTCCCTTTTGTTTTCTTCTTCAGATTCGAAGATTTCCATATTTTGAAGAATTTCTGATATTTTAGAATTGTATATGTCCTGATTCTCTGCATTTTCTTTTAAAAAGTGTATGTGTTTATCTAAAGATTTTTCAAAATCCTCTTTCCAGTATGATAAAATTTTTTTAGCGCTTTCAGTTAAATTTACATTCATTATTTTATTAAGCATGTAATATTCAAAAGCTTCAGAGACATTAGACTCCTCTTTCTTTTTAATATTTTCAGATTTTGCCATACCAATTTTATTGTTATATTTGGCCATTAAATTTTTAGAAATTCCTCTCATCATTTGTGATCCTAAAAGTTCATATCTTATTTTTTCAGAAATTTTATACAGCGTATGGCAAGTAGGTGTTTTTGGAATATTTTGTTCCAATGTAGAATTATCAGAAAATTTTCTTTTTAATGCCTCCGAGTCTGCCTCAGCTCTTAATTTTATAAAGTTTTCTTTATCTTTTAAATTATCAAATTTAGAAATATTAAATTCTTTTAAATTTTTTTTGTCTTTTAATGGATATGTTTCGCCTGAAATGGCTTTAATCGTTGAATTTAAAGCTTGTTTAAATTGCTCTTTTATAAGATCATCTTTGTTCATTAAACCTGAATATTTATCATCGACTCTGGCAGTTCTTCTCCAAAACATCTTTGATAATATTCTGCGATTGTATTTTTTTCTACGTCATCACATTTATTTAAAAAAGTTACTCTGAACGCATAACCCACATCTTTAAATATTTCTGAATTTTCTGCCCAATGTAATACCGTCCTAGGACTCATAACAGTTGAAATATCTCCAGCCATAAATCCTTTTCTAGTAAGTGTCGCAACTTTTATCATGTTTGCAACTTTCTCTTTACCTTTATTATTATCTAAAGATTTATTTTTTCCTAAAATAATTTCCATTTCTTTTTCCAAAGCTAAATAATTTAATGTTGTTACGATATTCCATCTATCCATTTGTCCCTGGTTTATTTGTTGTGTTCCATGATAGAGTCCAGTTGTGTCTCCTAAACCAACAGTATTTGAGGTTGCAAATAATCTGAAATATTTATTTTGCTTAATGACCTTATTCTTATCTAATAAAGTAAAATTTCCTTCAGCTTCCAAAACTCTTTGAATTACAAACATCACATCTGGTCTACCGGCATCATATTCATCAAATACTAAAGCTACTGGATTTTGTATCGACCAAGGAAGAATTCCCTCTTTGAATTCTGTTACTTGTTTTCCATCTTTGATTACAATTGAGTCTTTACCAATTAAATCTATTCTACTAACATGACTATCTAAGTTAATTCTGATACATGGCCAATTCAATCTGGCTGCAATTTGTTCTATATGTGTGGATTTACCTGTTCCATGATAACCTTGCACTAAGACTCTTTTATTAAATGAAAATCCAGAGAGGATTGCTAAAGTTGTATCTTTATCAAATTTATAAGTTTTATCTATATCTGGCACATAATCAGTTTTTTTTGAAAATGCATCCACTTCCATATCAGAATCTATACCGAATGTTTGTTTAATCGATAATTTAATATCTGGGGTCTGTTCAATATTTGTTGTCAATTTTGTCCTTATAAGTATTTTTTAATTGGGTATAAGCTAAAGTTATCACTTTAAGCTTATCTTCAAATTTTTTATTGCCAGCATTCATATCAGGGTGAAATTTTTTCACAAGTCTTTTGAATTTTTCTTGTATTTTGGCCCATTTTAAACCAACACCAACACCCAAAATTTCAAAGGCTTTAAGATCATTACTATTAAAATTAAACTTATTCATGTGATTCAAATTACTAAAATCTTTAAATTTTCCATTTTCATCTTTTAAAGTATTATTCCACAATATTTTGAAAAAATTGTCTGAAGAGCTGAAACTCTGCGTTGGCTTATGCCATGTCATGTCAGACTTTAAAAAGTTGATTACTTGTTCGTCGCTCATACCTGAAAAATAATTCCAGCTTTTATTAAACTCTCTTACATGCTCTAGACATAGAAGCCTATATTCTTTGCTGTTATCCTTTTCTTTTGGAGCTTTGTAAAGTCCCTCTTCATTGCAATTATTCCATTCACAAATATTTTTCATATAATATAATATCAAGTTTAATGGATATTAATCAACTTTCAAAAAAAATTGAAAATAAACTTTTGAATGACAGTTCTATAAAAAATGTAAAGATAATTGATAACACTTATAAGCATTTAAAACACAATTCACATCAGAAAGGCAAATATCATATTAAATTAGAAATAAATTCTGAAATATTAAAAAAAACGAGTAGAATTCAGTCTAATAAAGTAATCTACAAAATTTTAAGCGAAGAATTGAAAACTGATATTCATTCTTTACAAATAAGCTTTACTTAATTCTTTTAATAAAAACTTGTTCAATTCACCAGATTTGGCCTGATAATTTAGGTTTAATTTTCCAAAATTCCTTATTAAAATTAAGTTTATATTGTCTGATTTATTTTTTTTGTCACTTTTCATAAAATTAAGAATTGATGTAATTTTCCTTTTATTAAAAAGGTCTTTATATTTATTTTTAATTTCTATCTTTCTAATATGATTGTTTATTAATTCTGTATTTGAATTTGAAATAATTTTTTTTTCTTTACTAAAATTTACAGCATTCATTAAACCAAATATAACAGCTTCTCCATGATTTAATTTTTTTGAGTAACCAAGACTAGCCTCATATGCGTGAGCAAAAGTATGGCCAAGATTTAAAGATTTCCTTAAATTTTTTTCTTTTTCATCCTTTTCAATAATTTTTTTTTTTAATAAACAGCTATTTAAAATTGCATTAATTATAAAATTTCCTTTGAGATTTAAAATCTTATTAAAATTTTTATCTAAAAAAATAAAATTTTTTTTGCTATCAATTAAACTACTTTTTAATATTTCAGCATATCCACATATAATTTCTCTTTTGGGGAGGGTACGTAGTAAATTAATATCTGAAATTACTAAATCTGGCTGATAAAAACTTCCTATAAGATTTTTTCCAAATTTATTATTAATACCTGTTTTACCACCTATAGAAGAGTCGACTTGTGCTAATAAAGTAGAGGGTATATTAATAAATTTTATTCCTCTTTTAAATGTGCTGGCTGCATATCCAACAACATCTCCTGTAATTCCTCCGCCAAATGAAATTATGCAGTCTTCTCTATAAAAATTATTTTTAAATAAAACATTATGTATTTTTTCGATACTTAATTTGCTTTTATTTTTCTCATTTGCACTAAAATTTAAAGTATAAATTTCTTGATTTTTTAAATTTCCTAAGAGTATTGTTCTAAATTTTTTTGGTATCTTACTATCAATTACTATTAAACATTTTGAAAATGATAATTTATTTTTTTTTATAATATTTCTTAATTTTGAAATTATATTGGTACCAATATGGACTTCGTAATTTTTACTTTTAGTTTTAACCTTTATTATTTTTGTTTTCATATTTTTTTATAATTTTATTTGCTATTTCATTTTTATTTAGCTGATCACAATTAATTGTGAAGTCTGCCAAACTATATATTTTAGCTCTTTCATTTATTAGTCTCTCTAGATCTGTTTTACTTAATGTCATGGCTAGAGGTCTTTTTTTGCTACCATTTATTCTTTTAATTATTATATCTTTTTTCCAGTTCAACCAAAAACTAAAAGAACTTTTCTTACATTCTTTCCTAATATTGGTATTAATATAAGCACCTCCACCTAGTGATATAATTTGTTTTTCACCTTTTAAACATGATAATGTTATTTCTTCTTCACATTCACGGAAGTATTTTTCTCCCTTTTTTTTGAAAATTTCTGCAATTTTCATTTTTTCTTTTTCTTCAATTTTATTATCTATATCAATAAATTTAAGTTTGGTTTGTTTAGAAATCAATTTTCCTATTAATGTCTTTCCTGAGCCCATCATACCTACTAAAACTAGATTTTTATTTGATTCCATATATTTCTAAGTTGAAAAAACACAAATATGTCTTATTTTGATTTTACAAAATTATATGCTTTTAAAACATTATACTACAAAGGAATATAACATAATATGAAATTTGCAATTAAAGCCGGAATTATTTTTTTTATATTAATTTTGTCTATTGTTGTTTTGAGTCAGATTGATTTCCCATCCCCCAACAAAAAAATTGAAGTGATTTTGCCTAATGAAAATTTTAAAACGATTAAGTAAAATAATTTTTAAAATAATCTTAATTTTATTTTTTTATAATTGTTCTTTTGCAAATGAACCAATCGATATCTGGAAAATTGAAAAAAAAGACATTATTAACAAAGAAAATTCAACCTCAAACATAAACGTAAGTAATAATCTAAATACAAATACAACATTATCAGTTCAATCTAGTTCCGAGATAGTGATAAATAAAGAAATCGAGTCATCCGCTATAAAATTAGCTGGATTATATGATCCCGCGCAGAATGGCCTAAAAATTGACATGTGGTCGAACAGTGATGGTGAGTTAATTAAAAGTATATTAAATAAAAATTTAAACAGAAATTTATCTGAATTTTCAAAAAAAATATTAGATATAGCTTTACTAACAAATTCATATATTCCTACAAATAATATTACTGAAGATGAATTTTTAGAGTTTAAATTTAATCATTTAATTAACAAAAAAGATTTTGAATTAATTAGAGAATTTTTAATTAATAACTCTGAAGTTTCAAATAAAAATAAATTGATTAAATTTTATTCAGAATATTTTCTTTCAAACTCTGAAGTAAAAAAAGCATGTGAAATATTTAATATTAGTGGTGCTATTACTGATAAGTATCTAAATAATTTTAAAATTTATTGTTTAATTCTAGAAAATAAAAAAGAACAAGCTCAACTACTTTTCGATTTGTCAAAAGAGTTGGATGAGATAGACACTTTTTTTGAAAACAAATTTAATATATTAATGGGTTACGCTAGCAAAGATGAAATAATTTCAGACGAAAATATTTTATATTTTCACTTATCTCATAAAACAAATAATGATTTTAATTATGAGCCAAAAATGGACTCACCTAGATATATCTGGAATTATTTGTCATCATCAAATATTCTTAAAAATTCAAATTCCTTTGATATTGAAAATTCAGAAGATTTAAGATTATTAGAAAGAGCAACTCACGAAAATGTATTTGAGGAGAGAGAACTACTAGATACATATAAAAAATTTCAATTTAACATAACACAACTATTAAATGCCAAAGATGCATATAAGCTACTTCCAGATTATGAGGGAAGAGCTTTATTATATCAAAGATTACTTCTATCTGTTGATGTCGAGCAAAGATTAAGTATGACGTCTGAACTATATAAATCTTTCCAAAAAAAAAAATTAGATAATGCGTTTGATAATGAAATTAAAATAATATTAAAAAAAATAAAAAAAGATGATGTTCCCTCAAATTTTACGACCTTTTATGAAAATCATACCGATAACAAGTTAAAAAAGGAGAGAAAGATAAAATTTAATAATAAAAAAATACATCAGTCAAAATTATTAAATTACTTTTTAAACAAAACTAGTTTGCCCAAAGCTGAAAAGGAAACAAACGATATTTTAAAAAAAATCAAAAGAAACAAAAAATATGTTTTTTCAACAAAAGATATGATTCTTATTGAATCGCTTAAATCAGATGGCGTAAAAATAGATAAAAAATACGCAAACCTCTATGAATACAACTATCAATTTTCCTCTGATATAAAACAAATGCTATCGAATGGAGAGTTAGGCTTATTATTAATCAAAATAGTAGATATTGTTGGTGAAAGTAACCTTGAAGATCTAGATATAAACACTGTGAATTTATTAGTTTCAACTATGAATGAGCTTAAAAATGTAGATTTAAGGAACGAAATTCTAATAGAAGTCTTGCCTTTAAAAGTCTAAACAATAAATTAACTATGTCAGTAAAAGAACTAATCACAGTACCTGATGATATTCTTAGAAAAAAATCTGAGCCTTTAAATAAAGTTGATGTTAATGAAAAAAAACTCATAAAAGATTTATTTGAAACTATGTACCATCACAATGGTATAGGTTTAGCAGCTGTTCAAGTTGGAATACTTAAAAGAGTAGTTGTTTTAGATGTGTCAAAAAATGAAAATGAAAAAAAACCTTTATGTTTTATTAATCCACAAATAAAAAATTTAAGTGAAAAAATGTCTACATATGAGGAAGGTTGTTTATCAATACCTAATACCTTTATTGAGATAGAGAGACCAGAAATTTGTACTGTATCTTATATAGATGAAAATGGTACTAAGAAAGAAATGGAATGCGATGGATTACTCTCGACATGCTTACAACATGAAATAAACCACCTAGATGGAAAACTAATAATTGATTATTTATCTAAAATCAAAAAAGATTTAATAATAAAAAAATTGTCTAAACAAAAAACTTCTAATAGAGTTGTTGTTTAAATGTCAAATATTGTATTCATGGGCACACCGCAGTTTGCTGTGCCTATCCTAAAAAAAATTAACCAAAAATATAAAATTTGCTGTGTATTTACTCAGCCTCCAAGTAAATCAAATAGAGGTCAAAAGTTTACGAAATCATCAATTCATGAATGTGCAGAGGAACTTAATCTAGAAGTTAAAACTCCAAAAAAAATTGATGAAGAATTTGAATATCTTAAAGAATTAAATTTAGATCTTGTGATTGTTGTTGCATACGGGCAATTAATTTCAAAAAAAATTCTTGATTTGAGTAAAAAAGGTTTTCTGAATATTCATGCTTCATTATTACCAAAATGGAGAGGAGCGGCACCAATTCAAAGATCGATTTTAAACAATGAAAAAAAAACTGGTATATCATTTATGAAAATTGATGAAAAATTAGATTCTGGACCAGTATGTAATAAATATTCAATAGATATTCTTGATCAAGATAACGCAGAAATTTTATCAGAAAAATTATCTTATTTGAGTACAGAAAAAATTTTAGAAAATGTACAAAAAGTTTTAGACGGAGAGGCAATATTTAAAGAGCAAGATCATGTAAAAGCTACATATGCAAAGAAAATTCAAAAAATAGAGGGAAAGATAGATTGGAATAATAGTGCTCGTAAAATAATTGCTCAAATAAATGGATTATATCCAAAACCTGGTGCATGGTTTGAGCTTAACAACAAAAGATATAAAATATTAAAAGCCAAAATAAACAAGCAGTCAGCAACAATCGGTGAAGTAATCGACGAACAAATGACAATAGCATGTGGTGAAAATTCAATAAATATTATTGAGATACAAAAAGAGGGCAAGAAACCTCAATTAATTAACGAATTTTTATTAGGGAATAAAGTTAGAAAAGGAACAATAATTGCAAGTGAATAGATATCAGATTCTAATAGAATACGTAGGCACTCTATACAATGGTTGGCAAATTCAAAAAAAAGGTAAGTCAATCCAGGAAAATATTGAGATTGTCTTATCAAAACTATTAAAAGAAAAAATAAAAATTTACGGGTCTGGACGAACAGACACAGGAGTTCATGCTAAAGAGCAATCAGCACACTTTGATACTACAAACAAAATTATTCAAAAAGATAAATTATTGAATTCACTAAACTTCTTTTTAAATAAAAAAAAAATATCTATTCTAAAAATAAAGAAAAAAAATAAACTTTTTCATTCAAGATATTCTGCAATAGAAAGACGGTATACCTACTTAATTAGAAATGATGCTTCTCCCTCAGTTATCAATTTTAACAGAGAGTGGCATATTAAAAAAAAAATTGATGTTGAATTGATGAAAAAGGGAGCAAAAAAATTAATTGGAACTCATGATTTTTCAACTTTTAGAGCATCTAATTGTGCTGCAAAAAGTCCAGTAAGAACCATGAAAAAAATAAAAATAACCAAAGTTAAAAGTGTTATAAAAATTCAATTTGTATCAAAATCATTTCTTAAGAGTCAAGTTAGATCCATGGTTGGTTCACTCAAATACCTAGGTGAAAATAAATGGAACTTAAAAAAATTTACTAGTATATTTAAATCAAAATCTAGAAAAAATTGTGCTCCTATTGCCCCTGCACATGGTTTATATCTTGAGAAAATTATTTATTAGATTTCTTTTTTTTTTTTATTCTCCATCTTGATCCCTCTCTAACTATGTAACCACAACAATTTTTGGAGCCACACTTACAAGGGAAATCCTTATAATTTTCATCAAAACTAAATCCATAATCATAAGTTAGTTCCTCATTTTTTTTTATATCTTTGATAGAACTAATCCATAATTTTAAACCTTTACCTTCAACTTCACAGTTTGGATTACATGAGTGATTAATAAGTCTTGCAGTATTATAAGCAAAATCACCGTCTAAATCATACCTATTATTGAGGTTAAAAAGATAAATTGCTTTATCGTTATCAAATTTCGGATTATTTTCGGTCTGTTTTTTTGTAATTATTTTACCTATGTAGTAAATAATCTTAGTTCCTTTTTTTATATTTTTAGATGCAAACAGTCCCCTGTTATCAATATTTGATGATTTTTGTTTATATAGTTTCATGATTATGTATTCTCCGACTTAATTAATGCATTTACATGATAATTAGCGCTTTCAGCAAGTGCTTTCAGGTCGTATCCACCTTCTAATAAAGATACCACTTTTCCATTAGTAAACTTATTAGTGGCTTTTAGTGTTCTTCTTGTTATTTCATAAAAATCTTTGGATGAAAGTTCAAATTGAGCTAATGGATCGTTCTTGTGAGCATCAAAGCCAGCAGAAAAGACTAGGAAATCAGGCTTATATTCAATTAACCTATCTAAAACTCTATCATAAGCATTAAAATACTCTTCAGAATTTGTGCCTGCAGGAAGAGGTATATTGAGAGAATTATTATACTTTCCCTTATCTTTTTCTGAGCCACCACCTGGATAAAATGGATATTGATGTGTTGATATATAAAGTGAATTTTTGTTGTCATACAATACATCATAATTTCCATTTCCCCAATGAACATCAAAGTCTACACATGCAATTCTTTTATACTTATATTTTTTTATTAAATAATTAACTGCAACACCTGCATTAGAAATGCAACAAAAGCCCATTGATTTATTTTTTTCTGCATGGTGTCCTGGTGGTCGTACAACACAAAAAGCATTTTTATATTTTTTATTTTCAATTCCATCTATTGCACTTATAGCTGATCCTGCGGCTTGAAATACTGCATCCTTACTTCCAGGAGATACAACTGTGTCACCATCTAAAAAATTTAACCCACTTTTAGGAAATGAATTATTTAAATTATTAATGTAATCTTCAGAATGCGTCATATTAAGAATATCACTAGGAACAACATCTGGTTTATCCCAAAGCAGTTCTTTATTTTTTTTTAAAGTATCAATTATTGAAACCACTCTCTTTGGTTGCTCTGGATGACCATCACCTGTTATATGTTTTTCCGAAGATTCAGATGTTATAATTGCAGTTTTCAAGTGAAATAATTATGTAAGATGTTCTTATAAATCTTAGTTAACTTTTTTAAATCTGAGATCGATGTTCTCTCATTAACCATATGAATAGTATTATTTCTTAACCCTAACTCAAGTCGAGGTATTGAACCTAGAAACCTGCTGTCACTTGTACCACCTCTACAATTTAATTTTGCATTATTCCCTGTAACTTTTTTTACAACTTTTTTTACCATATATATTTGTTTATTTGGCTCTGTGTAAAATGCTTCTCCACTTACTTTATAATCTATCTTGGTTTTGCAATTTTCTTTTTTTGCAACTGCATTAATAATTTTACTAAGTTTTTTTTTTAATGATAACGATTTATAAGTTGAATTAAATCTAACATTAAATTTAGCACTTGCAGACTGTGGGACTACATTTTCAGATATATTATCCACATTAATTTTTGTAAATTCCAAATTGGATGGTGGCATATATTTTGTTCCTTTGTCTAGTGGAGCACTTTTAAGTTTAGATATTATTTTAGCAAGAGCAGTACATGGATTTATATAAGTGCCATAAAATGCAGAATGTCCACTTTTTCCATACACTGTTATTGTTGCATTCATAGAACCTCTTCTTCCAATCCTTATTTCATCTCCAACTGATTTATTTGATGACGGTTCGCCTACTATTGAAAAGTCAATTTTTTCCTTTTTTTTCTTTAAATATTTCATAACGGCTGGACAACCATTACCTGTAGTTTCTTCATCAGCCGTAATTATTATTGATATAGAACCTTTAAATTTTTTATTTTTAATAAAATTACTTACAGCACTTATCCAACACGCCACACTACCCTTCATGTCCTGGGATCCTCTTCCATATAAATATCCTTTTTTTACTACTGCTTTAAATGGTGGAAACTCCCAATTATTGAGGTTAGCAACAACATCTGTGTGACCCAAATAATTAATGTTAGGTTTTGATTTACCAAATTTTGCATATAAATTTAATGCAGGTTTAGCACCTGTACCTTTTGATTTTATTATATGACATTTAAAGCCTATTGATGAGAGTTTCCTTGAAAGGAAATTCATAATACCTTTATCTTCTGTTTTAATTGTTTGAAATTTTATTAGCTCTTGAGCTAACGTCAGTTCATTATAAGTTTTCATTAATCTACTCTCTTAAAAGATCATTTATTGAAGTCTTTGACCTTGTTTTTTCGTCTACTTGTTTGATTATTACCGCGCAATATAATGATGGAGCGCTAGAATTATTTTTATCTGGTAGAGAACCTGGAACAACAACAGAATATGGTGGAATTTTACCGTAGCTTATTTCACCTGTTTTCCTGTTAACAATTTTTGTTGATTGTCCAATATACATACCCATACTTAAAACAGAACCTTCTCCAACTATCACTCCTTCTACAACCTCAGACATTGCTCCTAAAAAAACATTGTCTTCAATGATTGTTGGTAATGCTTGTGCAGGCTCTAAAACTCCTCCAACTCCGCTACCTGCAGAGATATGACAATTTTTTCCGATTTGAGAACAACTCCCAGCTCTTGCAAAAGTATCTATCATTGTTCCCTCATCAATGTATGCTCCTATATTCACATAGCACGGCATTAAAACAGCATTTTTGCCCACAAAAGATCCTTTTCTCACTGGAGAATTAGGAACCATTCTGAAACCAGCTTTTTCATGGTCCTCTTTAGACCAACCTGCCGTTTTACCTTTTAAAAGATGCGCTTTGTCATACCAACTACTGTAGGGTCCATTTAAATTTTCCATTGGATACATTCTAAAACTTAACATAATTGCTTTTTTTATATGTTGATGTGTTACCCACTTACCATTAATTTTTTCTGCTACTCTGACTTTGCCACTATCTAAGTCATCAATAATTTGATTAACAGTATTTTTTAAACTCTCATCTGAGTTAGGACTAACTTGGTCTCTATTTTCCCAGGCATCATTGATTATATTTTCTATGCTCATAAATTTAAGAACTTTTTAATAACCTTATTTCTTTTAAAAATAAAGAGAGATTTTCGATTTTATAGTCGATGTAATCTTTATCAGACTCTTTTTTACCCCAGTATTCATTATTGATAAGCCAAGCTGTTATTGTCCCCCGCTCTTTACCTATTGATAAATTTTTAGCTATATCCTCGATATAAAGAGTTTCTTTTGGATTAATATTAAATTTATCAACCATAAGATCAAAAGCTTTAGCTTCAGGCTTAGGGTGATATTTTGCGTCTACGATATCAAATATATCTTTAAATTGGTCTTCAATACCAAGAGTTTTCACTATATTTTTTACGTGAGCTCTACTTCCGTTTGTGAATACAAATTTATTTAAATCAATGTTTTCTAGCTCATTTCTTAAGGTAAGATCTTTTTCCATAAATGAAAGATCAATATCATGAACATACTCCAAGAATTCTTCCGGTGGTATGTCATGATGTATCATCAATCCATTTAAACTTGTGTTGTATTTGTGAAAATAATCTCTTTGTAATTCTTTGGCTTTTGTAAGGTCTAAGTTAAGTTTATTCGAAATATATTTTGTCATTCTTTTACTAACTTGGCCAAAAACTGCTTCTAAATCATTATATAAAACACCATCACAGTCGAACAAAATATTCTTTATATTTTTTAGATTATTCATTTTCTTATTAATGTACCTGCGCCCTTATCAGAAAATAATTCAAATAGTATTGAATGTGGTTTTCTCCCATCAACAATAACAACACCTCTAACTCCATTAGATATTGCATCTAAACAAGTGTTTATTTTTGGTATCATGCCTCCAGAAATAGTATTATTTTTTAACATTTTGTTGGCTCTATCGAGATTAATTTCAGACAAAAGTTTTTGATTTTCATCAAGAACTCCTTCAACATCTGTCATCAAAAGAAGTCGTCTAGCATCGATCTCTTTTGCAATTGAACCTGCGGCAACATCTGCATTAATATTATAAATTCTACCATCATCTCCCAATCCCAAAGGAACAACAATTGGAATTTGTTTGTTATTAATAAAATTTAATATTTTCTCTTTGTTAATTTTTTTCGGTGTCCCGACATATCCCAGTTCTTTACTTTCAGGAACAATATTAATTATATTATTTTCTTTAGGTGATATTGAACAAACATTAGTGTTTTTAGATTTTAATTCATGTAAAATCTCTAAATTAAGCTCTAGTAAAGCCTCTTCTATATATCTTATTGTTTTTTCATCTGAAACCCTAAGTCCTTTGATAAATCTTGTTTCAATATTATTTTCATCTAATTTTTTTTTAATATTTTTGCCTCCACCATGAACCACTATTGCTGATAAACCGATTTTGTTTATTACTGAGATATCTTCTATAAACTGATTAAATAGTTTTTTATCTAATAAAACAGATCCACCACATTTAATTACTACAACCTCAGACTGATATTTGTTTATATATTTTTCAACTTCATTAATATTCGGCCCATCTGTTGGAATAATCTTATCTAACGCCATCAATTAAACTGTTTTAACTGAAGTTCTCTTCATAATCACATACTGTTGTGCCATTGTAAGCACGTTGTTAATTGTCCAATATATAACTAATCCTGATGGAAAAGGTGCTAGTATCACTGTTAGGAATACTGGAAAAAACATGAATATTTTTTGCTGGATTGGATCTGGTGGTGTTGGATTAAGTTTTTGTTGCATCCACATTGTAACACCCATTGCTACAGGCCAAGCACCGATAATCAAAAATGACGGAACATCGTATGGCAATAAACCAAATAGATTAAATAAACTTGTTGGATCTCTTTCACTTAAATCATGTATCCAACCAAAAAAAGGCTGATGTCTCATTTCAATTGTAACAAACAACATTTTATAAATTGCAAAAAAGAATGGTATTTGAATTAAAATAGGCAAACACCCACTTACAGGATTTACCTTCTCTCTTTTGTAAAGAGCCATCATTTCTTGCTGTAACTTCATTTTATCTTCCTTATGCAGTTCTTTAAGCCTTACCATTTCGGGTTGAAGAACCTTCATTTTTGCCATTGATCTAAATGAGTAGTTAGCAAGAGGAAAAAATAATATTCTAATACAAGCAGTAATTAGTATAATTGCAATTCCATAGTTGCCAGTTAATTTAAAAAAATAATCTGATATTAAAAATATTGGCTTTGTTAAAAAATATAAGAAACCCCAGTCAATTGCTAAATCAAATTTATTAATATTTAATTTTTCCGCATAACCATCAACGACATCTACTTCTTTTGCGGCAATAATCACTTTTACTTGATTAGTTTTACTTTCATTAGCTCTGACTTCTGTTGCAGTAGTCTCTATGAAGTTAGCTTTAAATTTATTTTTATAATCGAAATCTGATCTAAAACTTTTATTACTTTCTGGGATTAAGCTAGTTATCCAATATTTATCTGTAATACCCATCCATCCTTTGTTAGCATTTATAGAGTATTTCTTGTCTTTAATGTCATCGTAATCTTCTTCAACAAGATTATCATCAAAAACACCTAGTAGACCTTCATGTAATATATAAAAATCAGTTATATCAGGAGCTAGGTTTCTAATAATCTGACCGTAGGGATAAAAGTTATAAGTATTTTGTGTATTATTTGTAATTTTTTGGTTAATAGTAAATAAAAATTTATCATCTATACTTATTTCTTTCTCAAAAGTTATATTCTGTTCATTATTCCATACTAATTTAATTGGACTATTTGGTGTTAGCAATTTATTGCCAACAACCTTCCACTTTGTATTTGAATTGGGAACTTCTATATCTTTATTATTTATAGCCCAACCTGTCTCTATGTAATAACCATTTTCAGATTCTTTTGGATTAAGTAAAACTACATTTTCATCAGAGTCTAAAGTTTCAGTATATTTCTTAAAAATTAGGTCGTCGATTAATGATCCATCTAGAGAAATAGATCCTTTAATATTTTCATTTTCAAAAAGTATTCTTTCAACTTTGTTTATTGCCTCTGTTCTTGAAATTTTATTATTTTCAATATTTTGTTCAATTTTTGGTGCTTCACTAAGTTGAAGATTATTTTTATTTTGATCATTATTAGTTATTTGCTTTGGATCAGGGCTTGGAGGAGCAAAAAATAATCCATAAAGGATTATTACTGCTGCACTTAATGAAATTGCTGCTATTACATTTCTTGTGTCCATTATTTAATTTCCCTTTTCTTCACTGGATCGTACCCATGTCCACCACCCAAAAATTTTATGGGATGGCATGATAAAATTCTTTTAATGCCTTTATAACAACCTATTAAAACACCATATTCATTTAAACTATCAATAAAATATTCTGAACAGGTTGGAAGGTACCTACAATTGTTACCTAGAAATGGAGAAATTAGATATTTGTAAAATTTAATTAAATTTATTAATCCCTTCTTAATCATAATTATCTAATTTTCTCAAATTCTCTAAAAAGCTTTGTTTTAATAAAACTGTATTCATCTTCTAATATAGGTTTTCTTGCAATTAACAAATAACTATAATTTAGGTTAATTTTAATTTTTTTTAAACTTTCATTCATCATATTTCTTAATCTTCTTTTTATTTTATTTCTTATAACTGCGGTTCCAATCTTTTTTTTTGTAATAAAACTTATATTGAAATGTTTATTATTTTTATTTTCTAATCTCCTATAAAAAATTGTTGAATATTTATTTGAGATTTTTTTACCATTTAAAATAAATTTAAAATCTTCATTTTTTGATAGACTCTTTAATTTGACCTGCATTAAACAGTGAGTTTTTTTCTGCCTTTACTTCTTCTTCTTCTAATGAGTTTTCTTCCACCTTTAGTCTTCATTTTAGACCTAAAACCATGCCTTCGTTTTCTCACTTTTTTACTAGGTTGATATGTACGTTTCATATTAAGGCTTCTTTTTTGTTAAATTTCGGTAGTTATACAATTTAATGTATATAAGTACAGCGATTTTTAATAAATTAGGTAAAGTGGAAAAACAAAATAAATTAAAAATTGTTCTAGGTGTTATATACCTATCAATAGTTACAGGGTTTTTGTTGCTATTTTTTAACTATTTCTCACTTGATGACTTTTCAAGTTTTGATCTTATAAAAAATAATAGAGATAAATTAAATGATATAAAAAATTCTAATCTTTTTATAACAAGCATCATATTCCTTATTGGAGTGATTGCTTGGTCTATGTTATTAGGATTTGGGGCACCTGTATTTTTATTAGGTGGATTTATATTTGGTAAATGGATTGGAACATTATTAGTTATATTTGGTTTATCAATAGGTGCAACCTCTTTATATTTAACCGCAAATTATTTCTTTAAAGATTTTATCGAGAAAAAATTTTCAACAAAATTTTCTAATCTTAAAGAAAAGTTTAAAGACAATGAATTTATTTTTTTTTTAATATACAGATTTGTTGGTGGGATACCTTTTGCAATATCTAATATTTTACCAACATTATTTAATGTTAAAATTAAAAATTTCTTTTTTGGGTCTCTTATTGGAATGGCGCCCCAATTATTTATTGGCACCTCACTTGGAGCTGGGCTTAATAAAGTTATTGAAAATAATCTAGAGCCCCCAAGTATAATCGATATAATTTTAACTCCAGATATTTATATTCCAATAATCGGGATGATGATATTGGTTTTAATAGGAATCATGATGAGAAAAAAATTTTACAAATAACTGGTGCCCTCACCCAGAATTGAACTGGAAACTCATCCTTACCATGGATGTGTTATACCATTTAACTATGAGGGCATATTTTAATTATAATTAGTGTATAAAATTGTTTTTTTCAAATAATTGCCTTAATTTTTTATTAAAATCAGGTATATCTAAATTTGGTAAATGATATGGGAATTCACTACGATTATAAATCAACAAGAGGTGCTAAAGCTATGGAGAAGCAAGCTAAAAGAGAAAAAAAGCTTGCAGAAAAAAGAGCAAAAAAATTAGCCAAACAAGGTGATACCAAAAATTCGGAAGATAAAACCATACCTATCGATCAGGTTATAACGTTAGATCACCTTACCAATCCAGATAAAAAGTAATCAAGATGGACAGTAAGAAGGATAAAAAGGCTAAACTAGAAGAGGCTTTGCGTAAAAACTTAAGAAAAAGAAAAATTTTTCAGAGAAAAAACAAAAAAAATAAATAAATGACAGTACAATCAGATAAGTGGATAATTAAAATGGCTAAAGAACAGTCAATGATATCACCATTTGAAGACAAACAAATAAGGGAAGGGAAAATTTCGTTTGGTGTTTCTTCTTATGGCTACGATGCAAGAGTATCAAATGAATTTAAAATATTTACTAATGTTAATTCTGAAATTGTAGATCCAAAAAATTTTAAACCAACAAATTTTGTGACTAAAGATTCCGATGAATGTATTATTCCACCAAATTCTTTTGTTTTAGCAAGAACAGTCGAATATTTTAAAATCCCAAGCGATGTCCTGGTTATTTGTTTAGGCAAGTCTACTTATGCGAGATGTGGAATAATTGTTAATGTAACACCTTTAGAACCAGGATGGGAAGGACATGTTACTCTTGAATTTTCTAACACAACACCATTACCAGCCAAAATATATGCAAATGAGGGTGTGGCTCAATTTATATTTTTAAAGGGGAATGAGAAGCCCGATGTTTCATATGCTGATAGAAATGGAAAATATATGGGCCAAAAAGGGGTAACGCTGCCCAAAATTTAAAATGGATAAATTTAAAATTAATGGTCCCTCTAAGATCAGAGGAGAGGTATCAATTTCTGGAAGTAAAAATGCTGCTCTACCAATACTTGCTGCAACTCTACTCTTTGATAAAAAAGTAACAATTAAAAATCTTCCACGAGTTAAAGATATAGATACAATGCTTAATTTGTTAAAATCACTTGGAAGAAAAATTAGTTTTAAAAGTAATAAAAAAATTGCGACAATCTCAATAGGGAAAAAAAATAATTTTTTTGCACCTTATTCTCTAGTTAAAACAATGAGAGCAGGAATTTTAGTCCTTGGCCCCTTATTAGCAAAAAATAAAAAAGCAAAAGTAAGTAGCCCAGGTGGTTGTAGTATAGGAGTAAGACCAATAGACATACATTTAAAAGCCATATCTAAACTTGGTGTCAAAATTCAAATCGAAAAAGGATATGTTAATGCAAAAGCACAAAAGGGATTAGTTGGTTCAAATATAAGATTTTCAAAAATTTCTGTTGGAGCTACTGAAAATTCCATTCTTGCTGCTTGTCTTGCAAAAGGAAAAACGACTATAAGGAATTGTGCTATAGAGCCTGAAATCAAAGACCTAACAAAATTTTTGAATACAGCTGGCGCTAAGATCAAATGGGTTGGTAAAAGAACTTTAAAAATAGAGGGTGTAAAAGTACTAAAAAGTATCACCTACTCAATAATGAATGATAGAATTGAGGCAGGCACTTTTTGTGTTGCCGCGTGTCTGAATGGTGGAAATTTAAAAATTAAAAACTTTCAGCCAAAAATTATAAATACGGAAATAAATCTACTAAAAAAAATTGGAGCAAATATAAAAACTACAAAAAATACAATTGAAATTAAGGGACCAAAAACAATTAAAAATTTAGAATTATTAAAAACTGGGGAATATCCAAACTTCCCAACTGATTTGCAGGCTCAAATTATGGTATTATTAACCAAAGCTAGCGGAAAAAGCACTATAGAAGAAAATATATTTGAAAACAGATTTATGCATGTTCCAGAATTAAAAAGATTAGGTGCAAAAATTAATATTAAAGGAAATAAGGCAATTATCGAAGGAACTAATAATTTAGAAGGAGCTGAATTAATGTCTAGTGACTTAAGGGCATCAGTCGCTTTAGTTTTGGCTGCTTTTATTTCAAAAGGAACAACAGTTATTAATAGAGTGTATCATTTAGATCGAGGTTATGAAAAAATTGAGAATAAATTAAAAAAAATTGGAGTAAAAATTAAAAGAATATCTTAGTGAATAGTTTTTTAAAGAAAGTAATCGCCCAATCTCCAGATGACTTACAAATCATTTCAGCAATATGTGCAGAATCTAAAGTCAAAATTTCTGATATAAAATACCTTCCTTCTACGAAAATTTTTTTACTTTCTGTTTTAAGAAAAGATAAAGAAACAGAAAATAGTAAACCGATAAATAGTGTTGTAAAATTTGAATTTATTGAAAGTTCTAAGTCTAAAAATATTGACCAGTCCAATACAGGATTAACTTTAGAGTTATTCGCTATTGATATTTTCAAAAAAAAAGAAAATTTTGAAATAGTTCTGTTATTTTCAAAAAATAGAATTATAACACTGTCCACAGAAGTTATTGACGTAACATTGGAGGACCAAAAAATTAAAAATGATTAAGTTTTTAGATACAAAAAGTATAAATTTTCAAAAAAAATTAATTGACTTTTTGGAATCAAGGAGATCTGGAAAGAATATTGATACAACTATAGTTAAAAGAATTCTAAAAGACGTAAAATTAAACAAGAACAAGGCATTGTTAAAATATGAAAAAAAATTTAGCAATAACAATTCGATAAAAATTAAAAACAATGAGCTAAAAAATTCAATTAAATCTTTAAATGAAAAAATAAAGCAATCAATTGATTTAGCATATGATAGGATATTTAATTTTCACAAAAAACAGCAGAGAAAAAATATTTTTTATAAAGATAAATATAATAATAAGCTAGCCTATAAATATGTTCCATTGCAGTCAGTAGGAATTTATGTTCCTGCAAATTTACCCTCAACATTGCTTATGAATTCTATACCAGCCAAGATTGCTGGCGTTAAAAGAATTGTTTTGGCCAACCCCAAACTTAATGGAAAATTAAATCCAGCTGTTTTATACGCTGCTCAAAAAGTTGGAATTAATGAAATATATTCAATGGGTGGTGCGCAGGCTATTGCAAGTTTAGCCTATATTCAAAAAGTTAATAAAATTGTTGGACCTGGTAATATTTTTGTTGCTGCAGCTAAAAAGGAATTATTCGGCCAGGTTGGTGTAGAGTCTATGATAGCTGGTCCTTCAGAAATAACAATTTTAGCAGATAATAAAACTAAAATAGAGGATGTCCTAACATCAATGATAGGCCAAGCAGAACATGATGAAAATTCACAGTGTATTCTTATTTCAAAAGATTTAAAATTGATAAAAGAATTTCAAAAAAAAATTAAAGAAAGAATAAAAAAATTACCAAGAAGATTAATAGCTTTTAAAAGTCTTAAAAATAATGGTTTAGCAATTCTTGCAAGAAAAAATTCAGATATAATTAATTCAATAAATGAAATAGCTCCGGAGCACTTAGAAATAAATATTTCTAAACCAGATAAAATACTTAATAAAGTAATCAACGTTGGAAGTGTTTGTATTGGTAAATATTCACCAATGGCAGTTACAGACTATAATGCTGGCACAAATCATGTCTTACCAACTTTTGGATCTGCAAAGTTTGCGTCAGGATTGAACGTTAACGAATTTTATAAAAAAATTAGCTATATAACTCTATCTAAAAAAGGTGTTGAGAAAATAGGAGAATCCGCTACACATCTCGCAGAGTATGAAGAATTATATGGTCATGCTTTAAGTATAAGATCAAGAATGAGGAGATAATAATTTGAGTAAACAGGATACGTTGGAGTTTGAAGGTATAGTGACTGATCTTCTTCCTAATGCTATGTTTAGAGTTAAACTAGACAATGGTCATAACGTTACTGCTCACACAGCAGGAAAACTAAGAAAAAATCGTATTCGTGTTTTACAAGGTGATAGAGTAAAATTGGAAGTTTCTCCATACGATCTATCAAAGGGTCGTATAATTTTTAGATCTTAATATGGCTTCGTAGCTCAGTTGGTAGAGCAAAGCCCTGAAAAGGCTTGTGTCGCTGGTTCGAGTCCCGCCGAAGCCACCATACCATGTGGTATTAATATCCATCATTATGCTTGCATTCAAAATTAAAATCTAATACCTATCCATCAGCTATTTATAGCTAATTATATAATAACAAAGAAAGAGTAACTAAAGTATGAGTACATTAAAAGGCAAAGTAAAGTGGTTCAACGGTAAGAAGGGCTACGGTTTTATTGAAAGAGAAGACGGAGAAAAAGATTGTTTCGTTCATGCGAGTGCAGTTAGAGAAGCTGGGCTAAGATTTTTGAATGAAAACGATGCTATAGAATTCGAAATTCAAGATGGCGAAAAAGGTCCAAGCGCTGTAAATTTGAAAAAATTAGGTTAATAAAATTTAATTCATCAAAAATATTTGTATGGGAATAGGATATGTTAGAAGACATAGCTATTCCTGTGCAAAGCTTTTTCTTACTTGCATTTCAAAAAAAAAATGCTACTAACACAACAATGACTAAAAACGTAATTATTAAAAGAGAAACACACAGACATCATTTTCATGCTGGCTGCAAGCTAGCTATTTAACTATTTATAAATTTAATTTTATCCACATTTAGTATAAAACATCAGAAGGAGCACGGGTAGCTCAGTTGGTTAGAGCAGCGGTTTGTGGAACCGAAGGTCGACAGTTCGAATCTGTCCCCGTGTACCAAAAAATGAATAAAGAAAAAAAATTGTCAGCCAAGAACCCCTCAGGTTTTGTTGATAGATACGGTAACGAATTAGCATTAAAAGAAAACTTAATTGCTAAGATTGAAGAAAATTTTTTAAAATTTGGTTTTTCAAAGCTAGAAACTCCAAGTTTTGAAATATCAGAAAACATAGGAAAATTTTTACCAGATGAGGATAGACCAAGCTCTGGTGTATTTGGTTTTCAAGAGGAAAATGATAGTTGGATATCATTACGTTATGATTTAACTGCACCATTAGCAAGATACGTGTCTCAAAATTATTTAAATATCTCAAATCCTTTTAAAAGATATCAAATCGGTAATGTATGGCGAAATGAGAAACCCGGACCTGGTAGATTTAGAGAGTTTACTCAAGCCGATTGTGATATTATTGGATCCAATAATCCTTTAGCAGATGCTGAGATGTGTAATCTTTTAGCTGATACATTATATTTTTGTGGCTTAGAAAAGAATCAATATCAAATTAAGTTGAGTAATAGGAAATTAATCCAGGGACTTATTGAAAATTTAAAAATTTCAGAAAGCAAACAACAACTTACTGTTTTAAGAGCTATTGATAAACTTGATAGAGTTGGAACTGATGGCGTTAAACAATTGCTTACAACGGGACGTGAAGACAAATCCGGTGATAAAACTATTGGAGCAAACCTCTCCGATAATCAAGCTGAAGAAATAGTTAGTTTTATAAACATGAAATCCCTAGATGAAATTAAGTCAGCTATACCAAACAAATTAATTGAAGATGGTGTTGATGAAATAAATAAAGTATTAGATGGATTAAATTATTCATCTAATTTTGATCAAATAATTTTTTCTCCAGAGGTTATTAGAGGACTTGAATATTATGATGGTCCAATATTTGAGGCAAATTTAACATTTAAAGTCAAAAATCAAAAAAACCAAGAGGTGGAGTTTGGCTCAGTTGGTGGAGGTGGAAGATACAATTCTTTGGTTTCAAGATTTAAAAAAGTAGACTTATCTGCAACAGGAGTTTCCATAGGCCTTGATCGTTTGTTATACGCATTAGTTCAGTTAAATAAAATCGAGGTAAAAAATAATTCACCAATAATTATATGTGTTTTAGATCAAAAATATCTCTCTAATTACTATGAATTGTTATCACAACTTAGAAATCAAAACATAAGATCTGAAGTTTATCTGGGAGATTCTGGTTTGAAATCTCAATTAAAATATGCAGATAAAAGGAGCTCACCAGCTGTAATTCTTTGTGGAGATGATGAATTTAAAAATAATAAAATTACTATAAAAAAATTAGTCCCAAATTTAGAAGAAACATCAAGAAATTTATCTAGAGAAGAATGGAAAAAATCTGAAAATACTCAAATTACATTTGACAAGGAGAACCTGATTGATGAAATCAAAAAACTTATCTGAAAATATTTTAAAAGTAATTAAGTCAAACGGATATAAATATATTGATCTTGATACAGTTATTGACACTAATTTAATATTGGAAAGGTCAGGAGAAAATTTCAAAAGATTTATATTTTCTTTCAATGATCAATTAGGAAATGAAATTTGTTTAAGACCTGACTTAACAATTGCATCTTGTGTTAGATATTTGAAACAAAAAAAGAAAACTAGTGAAAAAATTTTCTATAGTGGTCAAGCATTTAGGAAAGGATTAAATAAAAAAGACTCTGTTATCAGAAATCAGATTGGTTTCGAAATATTGGGATCTTTTACTGAAAAAAAAGATGATAAAAAAATAATAGAAACTTCACTTAAAGCATTATCAAAAATTAAATATAAAAGTGGATATTTAGTAATAGGTAACATAGAAATTTTTAGGCTTTTGTTAGATAAATTGGATTGTCCAGCAAGATGGAAGTTAAGATTACAACGTCATTTTTGGAGAGAAAAATATTTTAATGATTTATTGAAAAGATTGGAGACTAATTCTGATATCGACCCAACAATTGTCGAAATAGATAAAAAAAAATATTCTAAAATGATTAATGGAAATAAAAAAAAAGAAGTTGCTGGAAGATCAATAGAAGAAATATTGTTAAGATTTGATAGTAAAATTAAAGATCCAAGAAGAACAAAAAAAGGTAGTAATGTTGTAAAAATTTTAAAAGAGTACTTAAGAATTGAATGTCCTATTAATCAAGCATCTAAAAAGTTAAATTTATTTTTTAAAAAAAATAAAATTAATCTTAGAGTTCAGGATGATTATTTCCCAATAACTAAAAATAAAATTAATAAATTAAATGTTAGTTTCAATTCTTCTTTTGGAAGACATCTCGAATATTACACTGGTTTGGTATTCAAGATTGATATTAAATTAAAGTCTGAGAAGTTAAATATTAGAGGTGGTAGATACGATTCTTTAATTAAAGATCTTGGATTTAAAAAAAATATACCAGCTGTTGGAGCAGCTATTAACTTAGAGAAATTATGAGTAATAGCATCTTAAAAATTGGAATTCCAAGTAAGGGACGTTTGCGATCAGGAGTTTTAAATATTTTTAAAAGAAAAAAATTAAAAATTCTTTCTGAAAGAGGTGAGAGGGACTTATTTGGATTTATTAAAGGAGAAAAAAATATTACTATTAATTATCTGCATGCTAGAGAAATAATAGAACGTCTTGCGGATGGATCTCTAGATATTGGCTTTTCTGGATATGATTTATTAATGGAAAGCGAAATTAACATTCAAAAAAAAGTGATTGTAAAAAAAAAGTACGATTTTGGAGAAGCTAAATTAGTAGTTGCAATCCCAGATGATTGGATAGATGTACAGACAATGCCTGATCTTGAAGAAATAGCTTTTGAATTTAAAGAAAAAAAAAAAAATAGATTACGTATAGCTACAAAATACCCAAATTTAACAAGAGAATTTATGTTCTCCAGAGGAGTTACTCAATTTAAATTGGTGAAGAGCCTTGGTGCAACAGAGATATATCCATTTACCAGATCATCTGAAATAATAACCGATATAACTTCAACCGGAGCAACTTTAAAAGCTAATAAATTAAGGATATTAAAAGATGGAATAATTCTTAATTCTCAGGCTTGTTTAATGACATCAAAAAAAAATAGAGAGATAAAAAATCTTAAAAGTGTTTTAAATAAACTTTAAATATCATTAAGTAAGTGTAACATACGAATCATGGATACAATTTTAATTATTATTTTAGCTTTAATATTGATTGCTACTTTGGCTATCCTTTATTTAAATATTAAATCGAATGTAACAAAAGAAGATACAAACAAAGAAGCTGACGAAATTGCAAAATTAAATGCAGAAATAGTTAAATTAAAAGATAGTTTAAATACTACTATTAATTCTTCTTTAAATTCCATGTCTACGTCATTTAATAATCTTTCAACTGGCGTTACAAAAGACATGACAGCAGCTCTAACAAAAGTTGATGAAAAAGTTGCAGCTTTTAATTCCCAAGTTGAAAATTTAAACGAAAGTCAAAAAGGTATAAATAAAATCTTAGCTGGAGTTAAAAAGTATGGAACTTTAGCAGAGTTCAGTCTGGGCTCACTCATTAAGGATTTGCTGCCTTCTTCGCAGTATCTTTCAAACGTAAAAATGAAGGAGGAAACTGGTGAAAACGTTGAATTTGCTATTAAACTCCAAGAAGGTGTATTGGTTCCGGTTGATAGCCATTTTCCTGTTGAGAGATTTAAAGCTATTCAAGATGCACATCAAGAAGACGATAAAAAAGCTATTGCGGATGCAAGAACTAAACTTGCAAAAGCTTTCAAAGAAAAAGCTAAGAGTGTAAATGAAAAATATATTGTTCCACCTAAAACTACTGATTTTGCAATTGTATATGCACCAACTGAGAGTTTGTTTTTAGAGATAGCTAATTACCAAGACCCAAATACTAAGGAATTATTGAGCCAAGAATTAATGAAAAAATATAAAGTAACTATTATGGGACCAAATAATTTATCTGGATATTTACAATCATTACACATGGGTTTTCAAACATTAAAAGTTCAAAAACATGCAACAGAAATATATGATCATTTAAAAACAATAAGCACAAGATTTACAAAACATTTTGATGGAATTGTTAATCTCAGAAAAAAATTAGAAGAGGCAATGACAGCTGTTGATAAATTTGGAACGGATGCAAGATCTATTAAAAGAACATTAGAAAATATAAAAGATCCAGAGCAAATTGAAAAGGCTATTGAAACAGAAAATGTTGAAAAGTTTGAGGATATTCCAAGACAAGCAAACAATTAATTTAATTCTAAAACAAAAATTTAATGAAATGGAATAATAAATTTAATTATCCCAAGACTTCAAGATCAATTGAAGATGGATACAGAAAATATTTATTAGGGGAGTATAAACTACCAAGTGTTACTACAATTCTAGGGGCCACAAAGTCAGAAGAAGAGAAGGCAGCCCTTGCAAATTGGAAAGAGAGGGTAGGAATTAAGGAAGCAAATAGAATTAAAACTGAAGCTTCATCAAGAGGTACTTCTATGCACTCTTATATTGAGGATTACTTAAGAGGGAGAATTAACGAGAGTTTTTTTGAGAGTAATGAGCAATACAAAAATATGGCTAAAGAAATTATTCAAAAAGGAATTACTGGAAGACTAAATGAAGTATATGGCATGGAAGAAACATTATACTATCCAGATCAATATGCCGGTACAGCTGATATGATAGCAGTTTATGAAGGTAGAGATGTTATTGTAGATTTTAAACAAGCTAATAAACCAAAAAAAACAGATTATATTCAAGACTACTTTTTACAATTAGGAGCTTATACTTTAGCTCATGACGTTGTTCACGGAACTAAAATGAAAGCAGGAATAATATTATTATGTACTAAAGATATTTTGTTCCAAGAATTTAAAATTGAGGGAGCAGAATTAGAAATGTATCAAAATTTATTTTTAGGAAGGGTTAAAAAGTTTTACGAATTGAATAATATATCTTGACTTTACTTAACCTATCCATAAAAGAGTTATTAATACCTGAGCTAATCGTTTATATGCTAATGGTAAAGTCTTTAAAAAACTTTCCAAAAACCAATAAAATATTAGCTAATTTGAGGATAAAATTATGAATCTAGCAATTTGGGACATAGAATCATCTAGTGCAAGCACAGACTTTGGGAGCATTATTGAAATTGGCGGAGTTTTAGTTGATGAGAATTTTAAAGAGAAAGACAGATTTAATTTAAGATGCAGCTTGCCTGAAGGAGAAATCTTTCAAGCCATGGCACTTATTGTAAATAAAACATCAATAAAGCAATTAACACAAACTAATCTTTCTCATTATCAAATGTTAGCAGAAGTTGAAAAAATATTTAAAAAATGGAGCCCCGCTGTATTTCTTGGTTGGTCTAATATTGGATTTGACGATGAAATGATAAGAAAAGAGTTTTTTAAAGGGATTAGATATCCATATCTTACAAATGCTGCTCCCAATAAAAGACATGATGGCATTAATATTGCTCGTGCAGCTTATGCAATTGACCCTTCAATTTTAGAAGTAGAATTTAACGAAAAAAATAATGCAGTATTTAAATTAGAATCGTTAGCTAGAATGCAAGGTATTGATTCAACTGACGCCCATAGTGCATTAAGTGATAGTATAATGACAGCTAAAGTTTTAAATATAGTCAAAAAAAAACAGCCAGAGACTTGGGAATCTTTTTTTAAAACTGCAAATAAATCTGATACCGAAACTATAATTAAAAAAGGAGAAATTATTACCTTAAATGAGTATTATTATGGTAAATCCAGACTTCATTTAGTTGCACCTCTTCATCAAAAATATTGTATGCATCCAATATATGCTGGTTGGTATTATGCGTTCGACTTAAGGATTGATATAGAACCTTTACTAAATTTATCAATTAATGAGCTTAAGGTTGAAATGAAAAAGTCTCCTAAATTTTTAAGAACTATTAGATCTAACAAGGCTCCAATTATTGTAGATGCAAAATATGGTATGCAAGCAGAACCTTATAGTGCCATGGATAAGTCATTAATTAATAAAAGAGCAGATATCGTTAAAAATAATGAGAAATTTTCTCAAAATATCCTTCATGCATTAAGAGAAGTAGCTGAAGAAAAAGAACAGTCTAAAACACAAGAAGATATATATG
Organism: uncultured Pelagibacteraceae bacterium; assembly: GCA_902559605.1. Taxonomy (GTDB): domain Bacteria; phylum Pseudomonadota; class Alphaproteobacteria; order Pelagibacterales; family Pelagibacteraceae; genus Pelagibacter. The sequence continues at coordinate 48,637 of CACEIC010000002.1, forward strand.
CTGAAGAAAGTATTTATACTAAATTTACATCAAACAAAGATACTGCTTTATTTCCTGCTTGGCATGCAGCATCATGGAAAGATAAACTTAAATTATTAGATAAATTTGATGATGATCGTTTAGTAGGTTTTGGAAAAAAAATCATATATCAAGAGGCACCGGAAGTTCTTCCAGAGAATATGTTTAAATCAATAAAAAGAGAAATTGCCAAACGTATTTTGAGTGAAAAAAAAGAAAAATGGTGGACGATCCCTACGCTTTATACAGAAATTGATACACTTCGAGAAAAATATACTAATGAGAATGACAATGAAAAGCTTGCATTATTAGATGAATTTAATGAATACGCAATGTCAATACAAAAAAAGTATGAAAATGTTTGATGTGGATAATTTTAACATTTCTTTTTTAACTATTGATAAAAAAATTTTAATTTATATATAAACCTAATGGCAACATTAAAAGTTACAGACGAAATATTTGAAGAACAAGTTTTAAAGAACGAAAAACCAGTTTTAGTAGATTTTTGGGCTGAATGGTGTGGACCTTGTAAAATGGTTGGACCAATTTTAGAGGAAATCTCGGAGGAGATGGCAAATGATATTGTCATTGCAAAACATGACATAGACTCAGAGCCTAACATGCCTACAAAGTATGGTGTTCGTGGAATTCCTACAATGCTTTTATTTAAAGGTGGTGAATTAAAAGCAACTAAAGTTGGAGCTACACCAAAGAGCGATATTGTTGCTTTTATAAAAGAAAATATTTAATTCAAATTAAGTAGCTCACCAGCAAGATACAAAGAACCAGTTATCATTATCAAATCGTCTTTCTCTGGATTTAGGGATATAAGAGCTTCTTGAATAGATTTTTTGTAACTAACATTAGGATATTTATTTAATTTTTCCTTTAAATCTATTCCTTTGATAGCATTCGGTTGGTTAGGAATATCAATTGTTGTTATGGAAGATATATTATTAAATTTGCTTAAATATTCTTCGTGATCTTTGTTGGACATCATTCCAAGAATTAAGTGCTTTTTACAATCTTGAGTGTTTAAATATTCATTAAGAGCTTTTGCTCCTAAAGAATTATGAGAGCCATCTAAATATAATTTATTATTCTTACAAATATCTTTAAGCTTTCCAGATTTAATTTCTTGTAGTCTCGCTATACTTTTTATCTTAGTAACGCCTTCTTTAATATTTTCATCTTTTACCCCCACCTGTAAATTTCTTACTGTAGCAATAGCAGTCGCACAATTATCAATTTGAAAATTACCTAAAAGATTTGGTTTTGGTAATTTTAAACCACCATATTCATCTTCGTAATAAATAAAACCATTCTCATTTAATGAATAATTGAAATCATCTTTATAAATGATTTTTTTTGATAAATTATTATTAATTGTTTTTTTTATTAAATTTAAAGTTTCATCTGAGCTTTGTTTACTAACTACTATAGTAGAATTTAGTAGGGATGAGGTTTTTTCATAAACAATTTTTTTAATATTTTGCTCGTTTTTTGGTAACCAATCTAGATGATCTAATCCTATTGAAGTAACAATACTAGACAAATTTGCATCAATAATATTTGTTGCATCATATCTATGAAATAGACCACTTTCTATAATATTTATTTTGTCTTTAAATTTACTTGCATGATAAAAATAGGATGCAGTTAATATTTCGAAATAAGTTATTTGTTCACCATTATTAATATTTTCTACTTCTATTAATAAATTAGATAAGTCATCGTCAGATATTTCTAAGTCGTTAAAAATATATCTTTCATTAATTTTTTGAATATGTGGGCTAGTATAAATATTACAATTTATATTTGCAGTTTTTAAAATTGATCTTACTACTTGTATAGTTGAATACTTACCATTTGTACCAACGACTGATATATATTTTAATTTTTTTTGTGGATCACCTAATTTTTTGCAAAGGTTCTTAACTCTGTCTAGACTTAGATCAATTTCTTTAGGATGCAGCTTTTGCAAGCGGTTCAATATTGTCTGAAGTTTCATTTGTTTGCTTTTCATTTACCGCGTTATCTTTTTTTAACAATATTGATAATAATAAGCTTATTTCTGTTTTTAAATCTTTTCGTTCAACAATTCTGTCTACAAATCCATGCTTTTCTACAAATTCAGATGTTTGAAAGTCAGAACTAAGCTCTTCCTTGACTGTTGCTTGTATAACTCTTTTTCCTGCAAAGGCTATCAAACAACCTGGTTCAGCAAAATGAATATCTCCTAACATTGCAAATGATGCTGTAATACCACCAGCGGTAGGATCGGTAAAACAAACTAAATAAGGAAGATTATTTTTTTTAAGTTCATTAACAGCAAGTGTAGTTCTTGTCATATTTGCAAGTGCAATAGGAGATTCAAACATTCTTTGTCCACCACCACAAGGAAAGAAAACAAATGGTGTTTGATTATCAATAGCGTGTTGAACACCATAAATAATTGCTTCACCTTCTGCAGCCCCAACAGAACCACCAATAAACTCAAAATTTATCGCTCCGGCCGTCACTTCGACTCCATTTATCCTTCCTTTAGCAATCATCACAGCTGAATTTTGATTAGTTTTCTTTCGTGCAGATTTTAATCGATCTTTATAAGATTTGGTATCTACCCATCCAAGGGGATCTTCTGCAGGAATTGGAGTATCAAGTATTTCGTAAGTATTTCTTCCAAAAATAATGTCAAATCTTTGTCGGCAATTAATTCTATGATGTTTTCCACAGGAGTTGCAAACCCATAAATTTTCTTCGAGATCTTTTTTTAATATTGGGCCTTTGCAACAACTAGTCCAGTCTGAGTTTGCTATATCTTCTTTTGATGGTCTTTTTTTTAAAACTTTCTTTATTTTTTCACCAAAACTTAAAGCTTTTGTAATCCAGTTCATAGAATTTTACTTTTTAATTTTTTCACTAGCTTACTTACATTTGTGACAGGATTTTGTCCATGCTTTAAACTCTTGCTAATTTCCTTACAAATAGCACTTCCAACAACTAATCCATCTGCTGATTTGAGTTTACCGATTGTTTTTTCTGTGATTCCAAAACCAATAACAATTTCTTTCTTTGGATCAATCTTTTTTATTTTGGTATAATTTTTTAATATATGTTTAGGTGAAACTTTTAGTTTACCACCTGTAGTACTCAACATTGAAATAAAATAATTCATAGGATGAGAATCTCTTATAATTCTTTTAAGCCTTTTTGTTGTTGTAGTTGGCGATAAAAGCTGAATAAAATAAATAGATTTTCTTTTACATTTTCTAGCAAATTCCTTATTTTCTGGCCAAGGCAAGTCTACAACTATTAATCCATTTACACCCGAAGAATTACATTTATTTAAAAACTTATTTTCTCCAAATTGAAAAATCATATTAAAATATCCCATTAAAATAATTGCCTTATTTTTGTTTGATTTTTTAAAGTCTTTTACAATTTTAAAAACATCATTCATTCTAATCCCATTTTTAATCGCTCTATATGCACTTGTTTGAATTTGACTACCGTCTGCAACTGGAGTGTTGTGTGGAACACCCAATTCTAAAATATCAGCATTTTTTGAAATTGAATTTAATATATCTAATGATTGTTTTTTTGAGCTATCTCCTGCAACAGTATAAGTTAATAGAGCAGCTCTATTTTCTTGTTTCGCTTTTTTAAAAGCAAGACTAATTGGGTTCAACATATTTTTTTCCCAATCTTTTTTTTAAAATTTCTCGATCTTTGTACGCATCACCGCAACTATTGACTACCACTATAGTATCCTTGCTTAATTTTTTTGCTTCTTTTATTGCAACTGAAAAAGCATGACTTGGTTCTAGAGAAGGTCTTAATTTTTCAAACTTAGTTACAGTTTTATAAGCGCTTAAAGCATCTTCATCACTTGCTGCAGTATATCTTGCTCGTTTCGTATCTTTTAAAAAACAGTGAAGCGGAGAAATTCCAGGATAATCAAGTCCAGCAGAAATTGATTCAGTTTCTTCTATTTGTCCATCCGAGTCTTGATTAACATATTGAGCTGCACCATGAAGAATTCCAATTTTTGAACCATAAGTTAAAGGAGCTGCATGTTTTTTACTTTTTGCTGGACCACCAGCTTCTACACCAATAAATTCGCACTGTTTTTTGTCATAATCCATAAATTCATTCCAAAAACCAAAACTTGAACTTCCACCACCAACACAATTGTAAAGTTTTAGTTTTTTTGGCATTGATCCAAACTTATCAATTAATTGAACTTTTAGCTCTCTTGAAATTTGACTAGTGCTCCAACCACAAATACGAACAAAAACAGCAGGTCCTACCGTACTTCCAACACACATTGCCGTAGTATCACAATTAGCAACCCAGAACCTCATACATTCAGAAACAGCATCAACAAGTGTTTGACTTCCTGAGTATACAGGTATTACTTCAGCTCCGTTTTTTTTCATAGCTTTTACATTGGGTTGTTGTCTTGCAATATCTTTTGCACCCATGAAAATTTTGCATTTTAACCCAAATTTTTTAGCAGCCATACTCAACATTTTACCTGCATAACCAGCACCAGTATCCCCAATTATAAATTTTTTACCAGATCTTTTGGCAAGCAGACAATGCACAGTAGCATTGTATATTTTGTGCGCTCCTCCATTTGCGTCTGATACAACTTTAGACCAAATTTGAGCCCCACCAACGTGATTTGTTAGATTCTCTAATTTAATAAAACGAGTAGGGGCACCAACCCAATTTTTAAAATATTTATCTCTTTCAGCTATGAATCTTTTGTCATTTTTCAATTTATTAAATAGAATTTCTAGGTCTTCTATTGGCTTTTTCAATGTTTCGGGAACGTAATTGCCCCCAAACTTTCCACCCCAAAAACCAAGTTTACTTACCTGATCAATTAGTGGAATTTTTTTTTTAATTTTCATATTTTTACAAACAAATTTAATAATTTATCAATTTTTTTTATATCCTTTTTTCCATTAGCATCTTCTAGTGATCCACTCAGGTCTATAATGAAATCTTTATTTTTAAAATTAGAAATATCGTCTATTTGTATATTACCTGCAATCATTTTATTTAATTCATTTGGTACAATATCTAGCAGTTTATGATCAAAACTTTCTGATTTATGATATCCTTTTGAGTCAAATAAAATTATATCTGATATCTCTAGATAATTTTTATATTTAATTACGTCATCTTCTTCAGAAACTGTAAGTGCAGTTATTATTTTTATACCGTATCTTACTTTAATTTCTTTTGTTCTTTCAGGGTCTACATCATAGAGTTGATAGTAATCAAAATTTAAATTCTTTATTTTATCTAAAATTTCGTCAGTTGGATCTACAAGAACTGAAGTAAATTTTATATCTTTTTTATCGACATTAAGTAGTTCTTTTAGTTTTTCATACCTAACAAATCTTTTACTTTTTCTATAATTTGTTATGAAGCCAATAAATCCTGGTGGATTAGGATGGTTTAAGATATAATTTAGTGTTTTAGGATCTGTGATCCCACAAATTTTTAAACCTTTTACCATTTATCTAAATGATTAATTAATTTTTGAATATTATTTTTAATGTTACCTTTAGTAATATCTCTACCTATCACAAGCCAATCAGCACCGTTTCTGTAGGCTTCATTAGGTGTTAAAACTCTTTTTTGATCGTCTCTTTTAGAATTCAATCTTATACCTGGAGTTATAATCTCTTTTTTAAATACTTTTTTTACTATTTTAGCTTCTTGAGCGCTACACACGATAGCATCCAACTTTGCTTTAGTTGCCAATTTTGCTTGATGAAGAACTAAATCTTTTACATTTTTACTGAATCCGATTTCTTTAACAGCTTTATTATCTAATGAAGTTAATATTGTGACACCTATTAGTTTTGTTTTACCTGCAGCTTTTTTTGCTTCTTTAAGAGCCTTAAAACCTGAATTAATATGTATAGTTATGTAATCGAATTTCAGATCACTTATTGATTTAATAGCTGAAGAGCATGTGTTTGGAATATCTGAAAACTTGAAATCTCCAAAAGTAATTTGATCCTTTAACTCCTTAATAAATCCTCTACCATTTTTAGAATTTAAAAACTCTAATCCAAATTTATAACCAATCTTTAACTTATTTGATTTTGTATTTTTTAATATGTTGTTAATTCTTTTTATACTTGTTGTATCACATGCTATAAATACTTTATTTTTCATTATTTATTTTTTCCAACCACATTTTTGATGATTTGAAAAGTATTGAATATTTTTCTTTTACAGAAATTTTTTCATTTGTACGAGGGTTTCTCGCAATTCTCTCTTTTTGATACCTTGGTTCTATGGAAAATATGTCTCTTAATTCTACTCTTTCATGTCTTTTTAAAGAATTTTTAATCTCAAAGATTATAATTTCAATAAATTTTGTTAAATCTCTTTTAATAAAATTTGGATAGTTATTTGAAAGTTTTTTTATGATTTCTGATTTTTTTGTAGACAATTATTTACTCATCATCTTTATTATTTTTTTTTTCTCCTAACTTTTCAGATAATGATGAAAAAGGAAGATTTTTTCCACTTAATGGACTAGAGAATTTTGTTACTGCCTCTTTATTTTGTAATTCCTCCAGCAATTTTATACTTAAGCTGACTTTTCTCTTCTCTATATTTAATTCTGATATGGCTGCATCTATTCTTTCTCCTCCAACAAATCTAGATGGTCTTGCATCAGACGCATTTAATGCGATATTTGATTTTTTAATCAAAAAGTCTAAATCGCAATTTTCGGGCCTCACTAATAATCCCTTATTATCTGTTGATACCACCTTAACAGTTATAACGTCATTTACTTTTTTTCCATTGAACCAATCAAAAGGGTCAGTTTCTAGTTGCTTCAATCCAACACGAATTTTTTGTTCATCTCTCTTAATTTCTAAAATTTTAACATTTAATTTGTCACCCTTTTTGTATTTTTTTAATTCATCTTCTGGTTTACCAAGATAACTCAAATCATTTGCATGCAAAAATCCATCTATATCAAAATCTCCTAGTTTAACATATAGTGCATATTCATTTGAATTTGATACAACTCCACTTATTTCACTTCCTTCAGGAAATTTATCCATAAATAATTGATAAGGATTTTCTAATGTTAGTTTATGAGAAATTGCTATACGTCTCTTCTCTTTATCAATTTCTGTTATAACACAATCGATCATATCACCAACTTTGAATAATTTTTTTGGTGATACATTTTTTTTTGTCCAACTCATTTCGCTGCTGTGAAGTAATGTGCTTAAGCCAGGTTCTAGTGAGCAGAAACAACCATAGTCTGTAATTTTATCAACTTTGACTTTATATTTACTACCAATTTCATAATTTGATATATGTTCAAATGGATCTGGAGATAGCTGTTTTATAGAGCAGCCAATCTGTAGTTTCTCTTTATCAATGGATATTACTTTTAAATTATGCTTTTCACCAACATTAAATATTTCGTCAGGATGATTGACCCTTGAATATGAAATTTCTTGCAGATGTACTAAAACATCTATTTCATTATTTACTTCAAAGAAACACCCAAAAGACGAGTAACCCTTAACTACAGCGTCATTTATGACATCCCCAACCTTGAATTTTTCTATAATTTTTGCTTTATCTTCTCTTTTGTTTGATGAAACTATTTGTCTTCTAGATACACAGGCATTACCTCTTATTTTATCTAATTTAATTATTGCAAACTTTTGCTCAACACCAATTAAATGATCGATGTTTTTCATAGGCTTGTCACTTATTTGTGAACCTGGACAAAACATTAAAGAACCAGTATCAATATGCTCAACTATAACACCTCCTTTACATTTTGTTGTTATTTTACCAATAATTGACTCATTTTCCTCGTAAGCTTTTTCTAGTTTATACCACCCTTTAATCTTTTGAGCTTTTATTGCAGAAACAATTACCTCACCATTCTTATCTTCAATTCTTTCTAGTAAGACAGGTATATTTTCTCCTACCTTAATCTTATCTTTAAACCCAATCATTTTTAATTCATTTACATCTACAATTGGCTCACTTTTTAGACCTGGAATGAATATAAAAACAAATTTTTCTGTGATCTTTGTTATCTTACCCTCTATAATTTTTCCTTCTTCGATTTTATTTTTCGATAACTGGTTATTTAATAATTTTTCAAATTGTTGTGTTTCTGGGGAATTTATATCTTTATATATTTCCATATTTTTTTTTAATCGAAGTCTTAACTAAATCAATAAGTTTTGCCTCCATTTGTTTTAAACTTAATTTAGTGGTGTCGACTAATACAGCATTTTTTGGCATAATCAAGGGGCTTATTTTTCTATTAATATCATCATTATCCCTTTGAATTAAGGCTTTTTCAACTTGCCTTAAAGTCACCTTTTTATTTAAAATTCTAAACTCTTTAAGTCTTCGTCTTGCTTTTTTATTTATAGAACAAGTAAAAAATATTTTAAGATCCGCATTCGGCATAATTTTTGAGCCTATATCTCTTCCTTCAACAATGACTAGACTAGAATTTTTTATAAATTTTTTTTGAAATTTGTTTAAAGCTTTACGGACAAAAGATTTTTTTGCTATCTCAGAAGATAGCAATGTTACGTCATGATCATATAATTTTTTATTATCTAATTTCTTTAATGTTATAGTTTTGGCAATATCATTAATTAATTTTAAATTGTATGATTTATTATATTTTATAATTTTTAACGCACAATATCTATATAGTTTTCCACTAGATAGAAATTTCATGTTCAATTTTTTTGCAATTAACTTACATCCAGTAGTTTTGCCTGATGCGCTACTTCCATCTGCTGCAATCTTAAATTCAATTTTTTTATTAATTATAGTCAATCTAATTTAGCTCCCAATTTTTTTAATAATGTAAGAAATATTGGGAAAGAAGTATTAATAGATGCTTTATCTTCTATTTTCCATTTCCCCCCAAACGTTAATGCAGCAATACAAGACATCATAAAAACTCTATGGTCTTTTCTAAAGTCTTTAATATTATATTCACCGTTCAACTTTAAATTTGGGTTTCCATAAATTTTAATATCGTCTGAATTTCTTGAGCATTTGACCCCAATTTGTTTTAAGAGTTTCATAGCAATATCTAGCCTTGGACTTTCTTTTTTATTGAGTTCTGACAAATTTCTGAATGTTGAAATTCCTTTAGCTTTTGCAGCCACAAGAAAAATCACCAAAAATTCGTCAATTGCAGAGCTATTAAGGCTTTCTGGGCAATTTATACTTTTAAGATTTCCTCTACTTTTTACTATTATATCCGCAATGTTTTCACCATTGTAAACTTTTTTATTTTTTAAAGATATATTTGCATTCATTTTATTAAGTATTTTTATAATGCCTATTCTTGAATTATTAACATTAATATTTTTTAATATTATTTTGGAATTTTTAGACAACAATGTTAGTACCAAAAAAAAGGCACTAGAGCTTATGTCTCCAGGTACTTTATAACTGAAACCATTAAAGTTGGCTGGGCCAGATACTTTTATTAAATCGAAGTTTTTTTTTTTTAAAATTTTTATTGGAATTTTAAGAAACTTAAAAATTAATTCAGTATGATTTCTAGACTTTTTTGCTTTTATTAGTGTTGTGCCGGGGGTCTTAATTGCGCCTAACATAATTGAGCTTTTACACTGCGCACTCCCCAAATTTTCAATGTATTTTATTGGTCTTAAAAATTCAGATCCAGTAATTTCAACAGGCAAACTCTTTTTGTTTGAGCTTGTTTTGGCGCCAAATAATTTTAGTGGATCAGTCACTCTTGTAAAATCTCTTTTAGATAAACTTTTGTCTCCTATAAGTTTTATTTTTTTTTTTGAATTAATTAAGAGTCCCAATATTAGTCTAGCAAGTGTACCAGAATTACCTGCGTTAATTGTAGTGTTTCTGTTCGTTTTATATCCATTTAATCCATATCCATAGATTTCATAATAATTTTTTTTTTTTTTAAATTTAATACCTAACTTTTTAATAGCATTTAATGCATTAACTACATCTTCAGATTCAAGCAAATTGAATAACCGCGACTTACCTATAGCTTGTGATGCCATTAGAACACATCTTATAGAAATACTTTTGTCTCCACTAACTTCTATTTTTTTATTAAAAGGTTTAATAGAGCGATTTATCTTTATATAATTGTTCATAGGTGAATTAATTTATATTAAATTCATCACCAAAATATTGTGTTTTTGCTTCTTTATCACTAATTACTTCATCTGGACTTCCTGATGCAATAATATTTCCGTTAGATAAAATTATAGCTCTATCAACACAATTTAAAAGATCTCTTGCCTGATGATCACATATAACAACTGATATTTCCTCGGTTGATTGTAAGTTTAATATTATTTCTTGTAACATTTTGATTGTCAATATATCAAGTGCAGCAAAAGGTTCATCTAATAACAGTATTTTAGGATCATTTACAAGAGCCATTGCAATAACTAATTTTTTCTTTTGTCCACCAGATAAATGTTTTGCTTTAATATTTAATAAAGCTTCAAATTCAAACTGTGAAATAAGTTTATTTATTTTTTGCTCCCTTAGCCCCTTTTCTTTAATATGAATTTCTGCAACCAGTTTAAGGTTATCTTCCATGGTTAAATCATGAATTAATCCTCCATATTGTGGTACTAATCCAAGTTTAAACTTTGTAAACCTCTCATTAATTGGAAGATTTGTTACATTTATTCCATCAATAATAATTTCACCAAAGTTTGGATTTTTTAGACCAGTAATCAAATTAAATATAGTGGATTTACCAACTCCATTAGGCCCTAACATCCCTAGTATTTCTTGTTTTTTTATTTTTAAATTTAAATTATTTAGAATTTGTCTTTTGTTATAAAATACTGATGCATTCTTAATTTCTACTATTGTTTCTTCTCCTTTGAATTTTTCAATCTTAAATTTTTTAATTAGAGCCATCAGTTGCTAATTATTTTTATTTTATCTTGTGAGTTAATTTCTATATCTTTTGTTATAATATTTAATTTTATAACCTGTGCTTTCATTACAGATTTTTCATCTTTGATTTCAACATTATTATATGCAATTGCATAATTATTATTTATTTGTAAATCAAGATTGTCACAATTTATTACTTTATTATCATATTTTATGACAACATTTCTATAAAATTGAGAATTTTGATTATCATAATTGTATTCTGCAAAATCTGAAGTTATATGAATATCCGACCTTTTCGGTGAGAAAATAACTCCATTAACTTCTTCTAAATCTAGAATATCCGAATTTTTTATATTTGTTTTTCCATATTTTGCCAAAATTTTAAATATATCCCCTTCTTTATTGGAAGTAATATACTCAATCTCTTTAGTGAGATTTTTAATTTTATCAGTGCTGGTTTTGTTTAAAGTTGTCTTTTTGTTTTCCAATTCTTTTTTTGAATTTTCATCTTTATTTATCTTTAAATCTTTCTTGTTATCTTCGGTAATAGTTTCTTTATTACTTAAAGTTGTATCATCAAGCACCTCTTGATCTGAAATAATCTCTTTTTCTATTTTTTTATTTTCTAATTTATTAACATCAGAATCCAATACCAATCTATCTTTTAGAGGCCCTGAGTAAAAATATATAAAATAAATTCCACCTAATATAAAAAAAATTATTATCGATAATATTAATTGCAACAAAGATTTTACTGACATTAGCTAATATTTGATTTCAAAATATCGTGCATATGAACTAATCCAATGGTTTTTTTATTGTTTTTACCGTCATGTACACATAGAGATGTAATTTTTTTTGTATTCATTATCGATAAAGCAGACGCAGCCAATGTATCTTTATTTACAGTTATTGGATTTTTTTTCATAATTTTTTTTAGCTCCAAATTTTCAAAATTTGGGTGTTTTTGTGCTATTCTTTTAAAATCACCATCAGTAATAATTCCAACTGTATAACCATTTTTTTTCTTAATTATCAAAACACCAAGTTCTTTATTGGTAATTATATCTATAGCTTTTTTCATTTTTAAATTCTCACTTACTATTGGCAGTTTTTTACCAGTAATCATTAAGTCACTTACTGTTTTGAGTTTGACAGATAAACTACCACTTGGATGTATTTTTTTAAAATCTAATTTCGTAAAATTTTTATATTTCATACAAGAAATTGCAATAGCATCACCTAAAGCTAATTGAGCAGATGTAGATGAAGTTGGAACAATATTTTCAGGACCAGCTTCTTTTATAGCTGGCATTAGAAAAGCTACATCAGAATTTTTGTATAAAACAGAGTCTTTTTTAGAAGTAATACCGATTAATTTAATATTTTTATTTCTAGATGTATATTGGATAATATTTTTCAATTCATCACTTTGTCCACTGTTACTTATTAAAATTACAATATCATTTGATGTGATTTGACCCATATCGCCATGACTTGCATTAGTGGCATCTAAAAAAAATGAAGGTGTACCCGTTGATGAGAATGTAGCCGCCCATTTTCTTGCAATAATCCCACTTTTTCCAACACCTGATATTATTACTTTTCCTTGTTTACAATTTAGAATTAGTTTTACTACTTTTGAAAAGGAAAGATTAATATTATTTTTTAGATTTTTTAATGCATTAATTTCAAATTGAATAACGTCTTTAGCAATTTTTTGTATTCTATCATTTTGCATTTAATGAGACCATATATCTGATGTATAAGATGCTAAATCTAAATTAACTCTACTATATATAAATTTTATAACATCTTTATATAAATCATTTCTTTTTTCTCTGACTAAAATCTTACTTAGACCTTTGTAAATTTGATGTAAATAAATTACATCTTTAGCACAATAATTTAATTGTTTTTCAGTTAGATCTCCTCCAAAGTCAGACGATTGAAGATTTTTGCTAATATCATTACCTGTAAATTCTTTAATTAAGTCTTTTAATCCGTGTTTATCGCTATAACTTCTGGCAATCTTACTCATTATTTTTGTGCAGTTTATATTTGCCACTTCCACATTTAAATATTTTTTTATAAATAATAAGTCTGCTCTAGCATAATGAAATATCTTATTAATTTTTTTATCCTCTAAGATTTTTTTTAAATTTGGTGCGTTATAAGTCTCCCTATTAAGTTTTATAATGTGGGCATCATTCTTGCCTGTAGAGATTTGGACCAAGCAAAGCTTGTCTCTTTCAACATTCAGGCCCATAAATTCACAATCAACAGATATATTGTCACCCAGGTTTAATTGATCTGGCAAATCTTCTCTGTGTAATTTAATATCTATATTCATTTTTAAGAATATATATATGAATCAAAAAGAAATTCTACTTTTCGGTGCAACAGGTCAAATCGGAAGAAATTTAATAAGAAAGTTATCACAAAATAACTATAAAATTACCGCAGTTACAAGAAATACTCATAGAGCGGGTTACATTATAAAGACCCAAGCTAATCCTGGATATCTGGAATTAGTGGAATTAAAAAATTTTGACCCAAAAAAAATTGAGGACTTAATTAAAAATTGTACAGTTTGTATTAATTTAATCGGGATTTTATTTGAAAAAAAAAGAGGTGATTTCAAAATAATTCATACGGATCTACCTAACTTACTTTCTAAATTAGCAAAAAAATATAAAATTCAAAAATTTATACATTTATCCTCTTTAGGAATTGAAAATGCTTTAGATAGCGATTATGCAAATAGTAAACTGGAGGGAGAAAAAAAAATTAAAAGTAATTTTGAAAAATTTGTAATTCTTAAGCCTTCAATTGTCTATTCGGTTGATGATAAATTTACAACTAGGTTTATGACATTGCTAAGCAGACTGCCAATAATGCCTTTATATTATAATGGAAATACAAAGTTTAGCCCAATTCATGTTAGTGATTTAGTAGATATAATATTAAATGCAATTGAAAATAAAAATAACAACTTAGTTCTTGAATGTGTAGGCCCAGAGATTTTAACATTTAAGGAAATAATTGAAAAATTATTGATTTCAATACAAAAAAAAAGATTTCTCGTACCTGTTCCAATTCAAATAGCATCACTGACTGCAAAACTTTTACAGTTGTTGCCCAATCCCCTATTGACTGAAGATCAGCTCAAATTATTAAAATATGATAATGTTAGTACAGGATTATACAAAACAAACTTTGACTTTGGTTTTAACACCAAAAAGAATTTTGATGAAGAAATTAATAAATATAGTTATAATTGGAAAACTGGTGGACAGTTTGCAATTAAAGATAATATAAAAAAATAAAATGCTTTCTTATTTAGTAATTGGTTTATGTATTTTTTTACTTTTAGTGGTAATATTTTTTTCTATAAAACCTATAAGCATGGGAATTGAAGCAAGAAGAGATATTAAAAATAACGCCGAAGATGAAAATTTTAATGGAGATATTGAAGCTTCAATGGTCGAAAATAACAACGATAAGAAACTTCAAATTTCGGACGAAATAATTAAATTAAGTAAGCTTAAAAATGAAGGACTAATCACCGAAGAAGAATTTAAAAAAGCAAAAAATAAACTAATAAACTAAGCTGATTTTATTTTTTTTTCTATAAATTTAGGCATTTCTTCATCTTTATCCATTATATCTTCTTTTTTTCCTTTTGGTTGAAAAACAACCATTAAATGTAATGGACAATATGAAAATTTTTCTACGTTTTTCCTGCCACAAAAACTAGCATCTTTTTCATTTGGATTACCTTCCATGTATTTACAAGTATCCTCAGTTAGTTCCTCTAAAGTAAGATTTTTTGCAGCCTCAAAATTTTTATCCAAAATTAGTGATTTAAATTTACTCCTTTTACCTTTTAATTGAATTTGATTGTTGCCCTGATTTGAATAATTTTTTTTGTTTACATTTTGAGATTTGGTTTTTATTTTTGATGATAAATTTAACCTATGTGCTTTACCAATCACTGCATTTCTTGAAACACCACCAATAATTTCGGCAATCTGACTCGCTGTTTGACCTTTGCCCCACATTTCTTTTAATTTATTAACTTTTTCTTCAGTCCAACTCATTATTTTTACTATATTTAGTATTTAATTGTATATATATAACATCATGTGGCATAAATCTGTTTTAAAACAAGTTTTTTTTCTTTTTTTTCAACATATAAAGATTTTATAACTTGAGGTTGTAAATTACTCTTAAAAAAATAAAAAAAATTATAAGTAAATATGAGCGCTTTAGCACCGAATTATAAAAGAAAAAATTTATCTTTTGTCAAAGGCAAAGGTAGTTTTCTAATATCATCAGATGGTAAAAAATATTTAGATTTCGTTCAAGGAATAGCAGTAAATTCCCTCGGACACGCAAATAAAAAACTTATTAATGCAATATATAAACAATCAAAAAAACTATGGCATGTTTCCAATGCTTTTAAAATACCAGAGGGAGAAAAATTAGCAAAAAGATTAGCAGAAAAAACTTTTGCAGACTCTGTTATCTTCCAAAATAGCGGAGCCGAAGCTACAGAAGCAGCAATTAAAGTTGCGAGAAGATATTTTTACTCAATTGGTAAAAAACATAAAAATAGAATTATTTGTATCAAAAATTCATTCCATGGAAGAACAATTGCAGCAATACATGCAAGCGGTTCAAAAAAAATGACAGAAGGATTTGGGCCAAAAGTTCCAGGATTTGATCATTTTGAATTTGGTGATCACAAAAAACTAAAAAAATTGATTAAAAAAAATACAGCAGCTATTATGATTGAAACAGTAATGGGTGAGGGAGGTATTAAAGTAATTCCAAATTGGTGCATAAAAGCAATTAGAAAAATATGTAATCAAAAAAGAATACTTTTAATTCTTGATGAAGTTCAATGTGGTATTGGAAGATCAGGAAAATTTTTTGCTTTTGAATATTCGAAAGTTAAGCCTGATATAGTTCCCATAGCGAAAGGAATTGGGGGCGGTTTTCCTATTGGTGCAGTTCTAATGACAAAGAAAGTTGCAAAAGCTATGGTACCGGGTACACATGGTTCAACATTTGGTGGAAACCCACTTGCTATGGCAGTAGGTAATGCTGTTTTAGATCAAATAAATAAGGATCTTTTAATTAATGTAAATAAAATGTCAAAATATTTTATTCATGAACTTAATAAAATCAAAATAAAATATCCTAAAGTAATTAAAGAGATCAGAGGAGTAGGACTATTAATTGGTTTACAACTTTTTAATGATCAAACCGAATTTATAAAAAAATTGATGGAAAAAAAGTTATTGACTATTAGAGCAGCTGAAAACGTTATAAGAATTTTACCTCCATTAAATGTAAAAAAAAGAGAAATTGATATAGCTCTAAAAGCTATTAATAAAGTTTGTAATGAAATAAAATGAAACACTTTATAAATTTAAAAGATATTCCCAGTAAAGATCTTAGAAAAATAATTATTGACGCGAAACAAAGAAAAAAACAAAGAAAAAAATTAAATATTTTAGAGCCAGACAAACGAGCGCCTCTTAAAGGTAAAATGCTAGTACAAATGTTTGAAAAAGCTAGTTCAAGAACTAGGATAAGTTTTTATTTAGCCATTAAACAGCTTGGCGGAGGAACACTAACACTTAAATCTAACGAACTTCATCTTGGACAAGGTGGTGAGACAATTGCTGATACCGCTAAAATTTTATCTACATATGCAGATGGTTTTATGTTGAGAACTGATGATGATAAAAAAATTAAAGATTTCCAAAAGCATTTAACTATACCGTTAATAAATGGTTTAAGCCCTTCATCTCACCCAACTCAAGTATTATCAGATATTTTTACTGTTGAAGAATTAAAAAAAAAACCAATATCTAAATTAAAAATTTGTTGGATTGGAGATTCTAATAATGTTTTAGACAGTTTAATTGCTGCATCCGTTAAGTTTTCTTTTAAACTAAGCATTGGATGTCCAAAAAAATTTGCACCCAGTCAGAAAGTTAAAGATTGGGTAAGAAAAAATAAAAAAAAAATTTTTATTTATCATGATCTAAAAAAAGCTGCATTGGACGCAGATGTAATTTTTTCTGATAAAGTAATATCTTTAAATGATAAAGTTAACAAAAAAAGAAAAAAACAACATTTTCAAAAATTTAAAATAAAAAAAGAGATATTTAATTATACAAAAAAAAATTGTATTTTTTTACATTGCTTACCAAGAGGAGATGAAGTTGAGGAGGACGTATTTTTGGGAAAAAATTCCCAAGTGTGGCAACAGGCTCTGAACAGAGTTCATGTTCAAAAAAGTATTCTATTGTATTGTTTTGGAAAATTAAGGTAGGGGGAGTGGATTATCTGAATTTTGGTTAAGATACAAAATAACCGATGCCCTGTCTTTTTCTTTTCTTAATCCAGCAAATGCCATCTTAGTTCCCTTAATATAACTTTGAGGTTTTTTTAAATAACCGTTCATCTCTTCAAATGTCCAATCTTTGTCATAAGCTGCCATTGCTTTTGAATATTTATAGTCCTGTTTTGATGCAACTTTTCTTCCTATTACACCATACAATGCAGGGCCGATTTTATTCTCTCCTCCTTTATTTACTAAATGACAAGCAGAACATTTCTTAAATACTTTCTCTCCATGAGAAACATCTCCCAAAGCAAGTAATGCAGAAATATCAACTTTTTCCTCAATTTTTTCTTTCGTTAAACTTAAAACTTGGCTGCTTTCCTGAATATCTACTTTGTATGCCGATTTCTCTGGTTTATCTACATGAAAAGCAATATCTGAAATTTTTCCTATTCCAATTACAAGTAATGCTATAAGAAGTACAGCTGCAATTATTTTGTTTATTTCGAATGAATCCATTTTTTTTTATAATAGGGTCGTATAACATGTTAAACAAAATATATAAGAAATTTAATTTATAAATTTGCGTCTCAAAGACGCATAAAATATGAATATATGAGTAATTCAATTATAATAATTCCATCAAGATTAGCCGCAACGAGACTCCCTCAAAAGCCATTAATAAAAATTAATAATAAAACTCTAATCATGCATGTATATGAAAAAGCTCTAGAAAGCCAAATTGGAGAGGTTTATGTTGCAACTTGTGATGAGGAAATTGCCTCAGAAGTAAGAAAAAATGGAGGTAAATTTGTAATGACAGACATAAATCACACAACTGGGACAGATAGAGTGTTTGAGGCTTCTCAGAAACTAGATTTAAAAGATATCGATTTTATTATGAATATCCAAGGCGATGAACCAATGATTAATCCTTTAGATATTAAAAATTTAAATAAAATATCAAAGGAAAAAAACTTAAATATCTCAACATTAGCATACAACATCGAGAAAAAAGAATATTACGAAAATGCAAACATTGTAAAAGTTATTACAAAAAATAAGATAAATGAAAACTCAGCAACGGAAGCTTTAAATTTTTATAGAATAATTAAAGAAAATAGCTCTAGCAATATTTATCAGCATTTTGGAATATATTTGTATAAATATTCAGCTTTAAAAAAATTTGTGAATCTTGAAAAAAGTGAAAATGAAACTAAAGAAAGACTGGAGCAGCTTAGAGCCATTGATAATAATATAAAAATTAATGTAATATTGGCCAACTATTTTTCTAGTGGCATTGATACAAAAAAAGATTTAGAAGAATACATAAAGTCATTTAATAAATAATATAATGAAGATAGTTTATCAGGGCATTGCAGGAAGTTATAGTGAGAGCTGTGCCAAATATCTGTATCCAAGCATAGAGACTATTCCTTGTAAAACTTTTGACGAATGTTTTGATATGGCAAGTAAAAACAGTAGCATTAGGGCAATTATACCAGAGTCAAACAAAACAACAGGAAACATTGGCGTAGAATATTTAATATTTAAATACAGATTAAACATTTATGAAGAAATCTTTTTTCCGATTAATCACAATCTAATAGGTATTAAAGGTTCTAAATTAAAGGATATTAAAAATGTTTACTCACATGCACAAGCATTGAGTCAAGCTTCTCAATTTTTAAAAAAAAGTAATCTATCTGGTAACGTAAGAGCAGACACTGCAGGATCTGCTAAATATATTTCAGATACAAAAGATATAAGCAAGGCTGCAATAGCATCGAAACTAAGTGCTGAAATATACAATCTTGAAATTTTAAAAGAAAATATTCAAGATGATAAGGATAACTTCACAAGATTCTTAATTATGGGAAAAGAAATAATCCAACCTGAAATAGATAAAATGAAGTATATAACTTCTTTTTTATTCAAGCTTAGAGACAAGCCAGCAGCATTATATTCAGCATTATCAGGATTTGCTATAAATGGAGTTAATATGACAAAACTTCAAAGTTTCCCTGAAAAAAATTCATTCTCATCGTTTTTTTTCTTGTGTGACATTGATGGGCATTTAGATGAAAAAAAAATTAAAAATTCATTAGAAGAATTAGCCTTTCATTGTGAAGACATGCACGTCCTAGGTGTTTATAAAGCACATGAATTTCGAGAAAAAAAATAATTAACTTTATTGTAGATTAGAAAAAATTATTGTTATAATAGAAATGGAGGCCTTCCAGGTGGGACTACCACAAACTCCCCCAGACTTGAAAAAGAGCAAGGGTAGTGAGTTTTTCCCAGGTTGGTAGGTCTCCTGTTATGACAAAAAATTCTCAAGTTTTTGCTTTAAAATATAGACCACAGACTTTTAAGGATCTAGTTGGCCATTCTGAAGTATCTAAAGCTATTTACAATTCTATAAAAATAAATAAATCAGCAAATGCATTTTTATTTACTGGAATACGGGGAATTGGAAAAACAACATTTGCACGAATAGTTGCAAAAGCACTTAATTGTGAAAATGGTATTGAAAAACTTTGTAGCGAAAACTTTTGTTCAAATTGTTTGTCTATAATTAATTCAAACCATATTGATGTACTAGAGATTGATGCTGCCAGTAGAACAGGCGTAGACGATGTACGAGAGTTACTAGAATTTTCAAGATATAGTCCCTCAGTAGCAAAATACAAAGTATTTATTATTGATGAAGTGCACATGTTAAGTAAACAAGCATTCAATGCTTTACTTAAAACATTAGAGGAGCCACCAAGTTATCTAAAGTTTATTTTTGCCACAACTGAAATAAAAAAAATTCCTATTACTGTTCTATCTAGATGTCAAAGATATAACTTATCAAGAATAGGTTCAGTAGAATTATTTCAATATATTAAAAGCATTTGTTTAAAAGAAGATAGAAAAGTAAATGATAAAGCACTAAAATTAATCGTAAAGATCTCAGAGGGCTCTGTAAGAGATGCATTATCCTTACTAGACAGAGCATTATTGTCCACTGAAAATGAAGAACTTTTATTTGAAAATGCCCAAAAAATATTTGGATATGTAGATAAAAGTTCATACATCAAACTTCTTGAATTAGTCCTTAATGGAGATGAAAAATCTGTTTTGAAACACTACAGAGATATTTATATATCTGGCGTAGATCCAAGTAATTTCCTCAATGATTTTCTAGAAATATTATATTTTACAAAAAATATTTCACATCTTGCTATTGATGGTACAAATTTTACTTTAAATGATAATGACTATAATGAAATTTTATCTTTATCAAAAAAAACTAAACCAAATACATTCTTACTTTTTTGGGAATATACACTAAAAACTGTAAAGGAAATGAATTTAGTAAGTAATAAAAATATTTTAATCGAGATGTTTCTTATTCAACTTATTTATATAAAAAATAGTAAAACTTTATATCAAGAAGAAAAAAAAAATATAACAATAAATAACTCAAGTAATCAAAACAAAATTTTTTTAAAAAAAAGTGAAGTTGTCAGTCAGATAAAAAATATTCAACAAGAAGATAATGAAACTGAAAAAAAAGATGATAAAAATCAAAATAAGATTACTAATCTAGAGGATTTAATAAATACTTGCATTGATAAAAAAGAAATTAAACTTAAATATGAATTAGAGAATAATGTTAATCTGGTATCGTTCTCTAAATATAAGATTGAAATTTCTTTTAATCCAAAATTAAATAAAGATTTTGTAAAAAATTTATCTGATAAGCTTTTTGAATGGACTAATAAAAGATGGATTATCTTATTTTCAAACCAAAAAGGAGAAATTAGTAAAAAAGAAGAGAAAATAATAATGAAAGATAAAATTATGGATGAATATAAAAGTTCTAATGAATATGACAAAATTCTTGGATTAATTCCCGACATTGAATTGACTGATATAGAGGAAAAAAAATGACAGATTTTAATAAAATACTAGAAAAAGCAAAAGAGATAGAAAAAAAAATGAAAGAAAGTCAGGAGAGCCTTAAAAAAATTGAGGTTAATGGTGTTTCTGGAGGAGATGTGGTTAAAATTACGCTAAACGGAGATGGAGAGATGACTAAAATTTTATTAAGCGATAAAGTACTGAAAGAAGATAAAGAGATAATTCAAGATTTAATCACTGCCGCACATAATGATGCTAAAAATAAATTAAAATCAAAAACCTCAGAAGAAATATCTAAAGCGACTAGTGAATTAGGTGTGCCTGGATTTAAATGGCCTTTATAATTAAATGCAAAATCTTCCTGAAATAGATAATTTAATTAAACTAATATCTAAATTACCAGGTCTTGGACCAAAATCTGCAAAAAGAATAATTTTAAAAATGATCAATAATCGCCAAGAAATATTAAGACCTTTGGCTAATAATCTGAGTGATGTATTTAAAAATATTGAACGTTGTAAAATTTGTGGAACATTAAAATCTAATAATAATCCCTGCAATAATTGTGAAGACAAAAATAAAAAATATAGCAAAATATGTGTTGTTGAAAACATTTCGGATCAATGGGCAATAGAAAGCTCATCTATTTATCAAGGCTACTATCATATTTTAGGAGGCACGATCTCTGATAGCACCAACGGAAATAATAGAGAAAATTTGCTTATTAATTCTCTGATAGAAAGAATAAAAAATGATAATATTGATGAAGTGATTTTAGCAACTAGTGCTACCGTTGAAGGACAAACTACCGCTTTTTATATTCAGGACAGCTTAAAAAATATAAATGTAAAAATATCGAAATTAGCTCAAGGTTTGCCAGTTGGTGGAGAAATCGAAACATCAGATGACGGAACGCTTATATCTGCTTTTAAAAATAGAAAAGATTTATAAATAAATAATTAACTTTTTTTAATTAACCTATTTAAATGCAGTAGGGGTTCGGTATAACCCGATGGTTGCGACTTGCCATGGAAAATCAATTCACATGCAGCCTTAAAAGATATTGATTTGTCGTAATTTGGAGACATGTTTTGATATTCTGGATCTCCTTCATTTTGTTTATCAACTATCTTTGCCATTTTCTTAAGAATTTCTAAAACTTGTCTATTTGAGCAAATACCATGATGTAGCCAGTTAGCTATATGTTGTGAAGATATTCTTAGTGTTGCTCTATCCTCCATTAATCCAACATTATTTATATCTGGAACTTTAGAGCATCCTATTCCTTGATCTACCCACCTTACTACATAACCCAATATTGTCTGAGCAGAATTACACAATTCATTATTTATTTCTTCTTTGCTCCAATTTGGTCTGTTTGCTATTGGTATCGTTAACAAATTATCAATATAATCTATTTTATTACTTTGTAAGTCTTTATGTTGTTCAAAAATATCTAGTTTATGATAGTGCATTGCATGCAAAGAAGCTGCAGTAGGAGACGGCACCCAAGCACAATTTGCACCAGCTTCTAGATGTGATATTTTTTGATCTATCATGTCTTTCATTTTATCTGGCATTGCCCACATACCTTTACCTATTTGAGCAACACCTGAAAATCCACATTTTAAACCAACATTAACGTTGTTATTTTCATATGCAGCTATCCACTTTGATTTTTTCATGTCACCTTTTTTTATCATTGGACCTGCTTCCATTGATGTATGCATTTCATCCCCAGTTCTGTCCAAAAAACCTGTATTAATGAAAAAAACCCTGCTTTTTAATGATCTAATACATTCCTTCAAGTTTACAGAAGTTCTTCTTTCCTCATCCATAATACCACATTTAATTGTATTCTTTTCAAGCTTTAATACTTCCTCAACTCTAGTAAATATTTTATCTGTAAAAGCAGTCTCTTCAGGCCCATGCATTTTTGGTTTTACAATATATATTGAACCTGTTCTTGAGTTACCTTTTCTTTTTAAATCATGAATTGCTGCAGCAGTTGTAATAAATGCATCCATAATACCTTCTGGGATTTCAGAACCATCTTCCAAAATAATTGCTGAATTGGTCATTAGATGACCAACATTTCTAATTAAAAGTAAGCTTCTACCATGCAACTTCTCTTTTTTATTATCTTTTGAAATATAACTTCTATCAGGATTAAGTTTTCTTTCTAAAGTTTTTCCATCTTTTTCAAAGACAGATTTTAGAGTTCCTTTCATCAAACCTAACCAATTTCTGTAACATAAAATTTTATCTTCTGGATCTACTGCAGCAACACTATCTTCATTGTCACATATTGTAGATATTGCAGACTCTATAATTATGTCACTTATTCCCGCAGCATCTTGAACAGCGCTAAAAGCTTTAGGATTAATTATTATCTCAATTTTTAAATTATTGTTTTCTAAAATTATAGTTGTTGGATTATTAGGTTCTCCTCTGTATCCAATAAATTTATTTTTATCTACTAAATCAAACTCTTTATTATCTTTTAATATTTTTAAGTTGCCTCCCTCTATTTTAAATCCATTTATATCTTTCCAATGAATTCCATTGATAGAGAAGTGATCATTTAGAAAAATACGAGCAAATTTTATTACCTCTTGTCCTCTCAGAGGATCATACTTTTGACTACCTGTCTCTTCAGATTCAATTAAATCTGTTCCATATAAACTATCATAAAGACTTACCCATCTTGCGTTGGCAGCATTTAATGTATATCTAGAGTTCATTATAGGAACAACAAGTTGAGGACCTGCAATACTTGAAATTTCAGTATCAAGCTTTTTAGTATCTATTTTAAAATCATTTCCCTCTTCTTTTAAATATCCGATCTCTTTTAAAAAATTCTTATACTCTTGATGATTAAATTCTCCATTTCTGTTTTTTTTTAACCATAAATCAATTTCAGTTTGAAGAGTTTCACGAATTTCTAGTAACTTTTTATTAATTGGAGCAAGTTCATTAATACTTTTATCAAATCCATCCCAGAAATCTTTTTCGTTAATGTCTAATCCTGGAAGAAGTTCATTTTTCACAAAATCATTTAAATCTTTAGAAACAGATAAAGTGTTAATTTTAATAAATGAATTACTCATAATTTTTATAAATTTAGAAAACGTTGTATATGATAATCAATAAATTATGTCATTAATTTATTTGAAAAAATGTTATTTTTCTTCTGAAAAAAATATAATTTTTGTAATTTGATCATTTTATCGCCCAAAAATTATATATAATAAAGCAATGAAAAATTATTTAAATTTTGAGACTGATATCAAGAACTTAGAAATAGAACTAGATAAATTAAAAGATCCTTATAATCAAGACGGTCTTTCAGAAGTTGATACAAGTAAAATAACTGATTTACAAAATGAAATAGATAAAAAACTTAAAGATGTATATTCAAATCTTGATGCATGGCAGACGACATTGGTTGCAAGACACGAGGATAGACCTAAATCAAAATTTTTTATAGATAATTTATTTGATGAATTTATTTCACTTTCAGGAGATAGATTTTATGGAGAAGATAAATCGGTAATTTGTGGTTTTGGTAAGTTTAATTCTAAGTCAGTTTTAGTAATTGGACAGGAAAAAGGTGAAAATTTAGACTCAAGAATTGAGAGAAATTTCGGGATGATGAGACCAGAAGGTTACAGGAAAACAATAAGGTTAATGAACCTAGCTAATAAATTTAAAATACCAATTATTAATTTTGTTGATACTCCAGGTGCTTACCCAGGTGTTGGCGCTGAAGAGAGAGGACAGGCAGAAGCAATAGCAAAGTCTATTGAATGTTCTATGCAACTAACTGTTCCTACTTTATCTATAATAATAGGTGAAGGAGGCTCCGGTGGAGCGATTGCACTAGCTTCCTCCAGTAAAGTATTGATGTTAGAGAATGCAATATATTCAGTAATATCTCCAGAAGGATGTGCAACTATACTTTGGCGAGATCCAACAAAGACTTTAGAAGCTGCAAAAGCAATGAAGCTTTCAGCGAAAGATCTTTTAAAGTTAGAAATTATTGATGAGATAATACCCGAACCTTTGGGGGGCGCACATCGAGATAAAGATCTTATTTTAGATAATGTACGTGATGCTATTGATAGAAACTTAAGTAAATTTCTAACATTAAATGACGAAGAAATATTAAATCAAAGAAAGAATAAGTTTTTAGATATTGGAAGGAATAAAGGTTTCACCACTAATGCAGCGCATCAAGATAAACTTACTATTAAACATAATTTTCTTCAAAATTTGATTTTAAAATTAAAATCGAATAAAAAATTATTTATTTCAACTACATCAATTTTTCTATTATTAATTTTATTAACGGTGATTTTTTAATTTATAAGGCACCACAGCAGTGTTTATATTTTTTCCCAGATCCACATGGGCAAGGTTCATTTCTTCCAATTTTACTTTTTGCAATAGATTTTAAGTTTTCTTTCACATTGTTTTGGGAATTATCTTCCTCTTCTTTTTGTATTATTTTTAAATTTAAAAGCATTGTTACAAGATCAGTTTTTAATTTTCCAAGTAAATTTTCAAATAATAGAAAAGCTTCTTTTTTGTACTCCACTAAAGGATCTCTTTGTCCGTAAGATCTTAAACCAATTACTTGTCTTAATTGCTCTAGGTATTGAATATGTGATTTCCAATTTTGATCTATAATTTGTACCAATATTCTTTTTTCAATTTCTTTTCCTTGTTCAACACCTAATAAATTATTTCTTTCATCTCTGTTTTTTTTAAATTTATCCTTTATTTTTTTTTCCATTGATTTTAGATCTGAATTTAAAATTTCATCCAACTCATTATCATTTATTGATTTACCTAAAGTCTGCTTTAAAGCATTTGGAAATTCCTTAGAATTAGGAGATTTTTCATATAATATTTTTTGTCTTTTTAAATTTTCTAAAACTTCTTCTAGGAAAATATCTGAATAATTCTCTTCTTCTTTGCCATCTATTACATTTTTTCGTTGTTCAAAAATTACATGTCTTTGGTCATTAAGAACATTATCAAATTTAATAAGCGTTTTTCTTATATCAAAGTTTCTTGCTTCAACTTTTTGTTGAGCCCTTTCAATCGCTTTATTTATCCAAGGATGATCAATGCTTTCACCATCTTTAAGACCAAGCTTTTCTAGCATTGAATTCATGGTTTCTGAGCCAAACAATCTCATCAAGTCATCTTCTAAACTTACAAAAAATATTGAACTTCCTTCATCTCCCTGTCTTCCAGATCGTCCTCTTGCTTGATTGTCAACTCTTCTACTTTCCATTCTTTCTGTTCCAATAACAAATAACCCCCCCCTTTTTTTTACATCCTCTTTTTCAGATTGATCTTGTCCACCTAACTTAATATCAACACCTCTTCCCGATATACTTGTTGTAATAATTACTGAATTTGTTTTGCCAGCATTTGCGATAATTTCTGCTTCTTTCTCGTGATTTTTAGCATTTAAAACAATATGTTTAATTTTCTCTTTTTCTAACAAATTCGAGTAATGCTCAGATTTATTTATGCTAGATGTGAAAACCAACAGTGGTTGTCCAATTTCATTACATTCTTTTATTTTTTGAATGATTGCATTGTCTTTTTCTAAACCTGTTCTAAAGATTTGGTCATTAAGATCGTTTCTTATCATTTCTTTATTGGTAGGTATCTGTAAAACAGGCAAGTTATAAATTTCAAAAAATTCTGCAGACTCTGTTTGTGCTGTTCCTGTACAACCTGCTAATTTATCGTACAACTTAAAAAAATTTTGATAAGTTATTGAGGCGAGTGTTTGATTTTCAGCTTTAACTTCTATTTTTTCTTTAGCCTCTAAACTCTGATGAAGTCCATCACCAAATCTTCTACCTGGCAGTTGCCTGCCTGTTTGCTCGTCAATTATAATTATTTCGTTATCTTTAACTATATAATCTCGTCCATTCTCAAATAAATAATTTGCCCTTAATGCTTGGTTTACATGATGAACTAAATGTAAATTTTCTGGGTCATAAAAATTATTATTTTTTAAAATACCAGCATCAGAAAATATTTTTTCAACATTATCTATTCCCTCATTTGTTAAGAGTATATTTTTTTCTTTTTCATCTAATTCAAAGTCTGTTTGTTTCAAATTTTTTATTAATTTATCTACAGCAATATATTGCATAGTTTTATCCTCTGCTGCCCCAGAAATAACCAAAGGAGTTCTTGCCTCATCTATTAAACAAGAGTCAATCTCATCAACTATCGCGAAGTTATGCTTCTTCAAGACCATCTCATTTTTTGAATATTTCATGTTATCTCTTAAAAAATCAAAGCCTAATTCACTGTTAGTGGCATAAGTTATATCTTTATTATAATTTTCTTTGCGTTCCTCATCTGACTGGTTTGAGTTTATATATCCACAGCTCAAACCCAAAAAATTGTAAATTTTACCCATATTTATACTATCTCTTTTTGCGAGGTAATCATTTACAGTAACTATATGAACACCTTTTTTTTCTAATGCGTTAAGATATGCAGCAAGAACTATAGTAAGTGTTTTGCCTTCACCCGTTTTCATCTCTGCAATCTTATTCTCATGTAACGCAATACCTCCAATTAGCTGAACATCAAAGTGTCTCTCATTGTTAATTCTTTTCGAAGCTTCTCTTACCAATGCGAATGCCTCTGGTAATAAATCTTTTAATTTTTCTCCTTCCTTTAATCTAGAGATAAATTCATTTGTTCTTAAAGGAAATTCATTATCCTCAAATTTACTAACCTTACTTTCTTTAAGATTAATCTCTTCTACGATTTTTTGAATTCTGTCTAATTCCTTTTGATTGCCACTTTTTATAAATTTACTAATAATGTTTAAAGGATTAAGCATATTTTTGATGTTTTAATAGTTATAAATTATATAGTTATTTATTTAAAAAATTAAATAGCATGGATTTTGGTATAAACAACTTTTTTGATAAGAAACACAAGGATTCTAAAATAGGACATTTTCAAGATCTTGAACATATTAATGGAGTATCCATCTCTACAATTAGCTGTGGTCTTTATAACAAAAAAAGAGACGACTTAGTTTTATTTTATTTTAGGGATGGAGCAAGTTATGCAAATGTATATACACAATCAAGTTTAGTCTCTGAAAATATAAAATGGAATAAAAAAATAAAAGATAAAAAAATTTATGGCATTTTAATCAATACAAGAAACGCAAATGCCTTAACAGGGAATGATGGCTATAACTCTCTTAAAAAAATTTCCTTAAATTTATCAAAATTATTAACATCAAAACAAATAGAAGATGAGGAAAAGCCAAGAGAAATTAAACCAAACCAACTACTATTTGCTTGCACGGGCACCATAGGGGAAAAATTTCCTGAAAATGAAATTTTAAGTAACACTAAAAACTTAGTTGATAAAATAAAATATAATCAAAATAAATTAATTTGGATCAAAGCAGCTCTTGGGATTATGACAACAGACACTAAACCAAAACTATCAATGGCAGAATGTAAAATAGCTGGTTCAGATGTAAAAATATATGGAGTTGCAAAAGGATCAGGGATGATCTTTCCAAATATGGCAACAACTCTAGGATTTATTTTTACCGATGCCAATATTTCTTCTTCAATTTTGAAACAGATACTTAATCTAAATATTAAGACTACTTTTAATGCCATAACATGCGATGGGGATACTAGTACAAATGACATGGTTTCAATATTTTCAACAGGCAAAGCAAACAACAAAGAGATAAAAAGTTTTAAAGATCCAAAATTAAAACAATTCATTAATAGTGTTCATCAGGTAATGCTCAACTTAGCAAAAAGAGTTGCGAGTGATGGAGAGGGAGCAACAAAATTTGTTACCATCAAATGCATTAATAGCAAAACCGAGAAAGATGCAAAAAATATTTGTTTCTCAATAGCTAACTCACCATTAGTTAAAACAGCAATATTTGGAGAAGATCCTAATTGGGGTAGGATCGCGATGGCAATCGGAAAAAGTGGTGTAACTGTTAAACAAGAAAAATTATCTATATTAATGGGATCTAATATGATCCTTAAAGATGGAAAATTAGATAAAAATTATAACGAAAATATCCTTAGTGATTATATGAAAAATGAGAATATAGAGATAACAATTGATCTATCTATTGGAAGTAAAAAATTTACAGCTTATACTATGGATTTATCTAAGGAATATATTGAAATTAATTCTGATTACAGATCTTAGGTATTGAAATCCTATAAAATGTAATTAAGTCATTTCAATGATTAAGTATTTATTAAATTGTAAAAATTGCAGTCTTGAGTTTGAAAGTTGGTTTGCTAGCTCAAAAGAATTTGATAAATTAAAAAAATTAAAACTTCTTAGTTGTCAGCAGTGTAATTCTCAAAAGATTGAAAAGTCTTTGATGAAACCAAATTTAGCTAATTCTACTTTCAAACAAGATAAAGCTTACAAGAATTATAAAAATGTTAAAAAAAAATTAAGAGAATATCAAAAATTTGTAAAAGAAAACTTTGAATATGTTGGAGAAAATTTTGCTTATGAGGCTAGATCTATTCATTACAGCAAAAAAAAGAATAAAAAAAATATTTTTGGCAAAGCATCAATTGAAGACGTTAAGGAACTAAAAGAAGAAGGTATAGAGACGTCAACCATTCCATGGATTGAAGATAAGGAAAATTAACTCTTTTTGTACTTTGTTATATAATTTACGGATTTGTCATTTGAAAGTTTCCACTTATTTAAAATTGGGTTAAATTTAACACCATCAATACTTTTTAATTTAAGTGAATTTTTATTGCAGATATCTTCTAGATTTTCAGGTTTTACAAATTTGCTCCAATTATGTGTTCCAATTGGAAGCCATCTTAAAATGTATTCAGCTCCTATTATTGCAAATACATAAGATTTTAATGTTTGGTTTAAGGTGGCAATGAACATTAAACCATTGGTTTTTAAAAATTTTGTACTTTGATTTATAAATTTAGGAATATCTTCAACATGTTCAACTATTTCCATGTTAAGAATTACATCAAATTTTTTTTCATAATTAAAATTCTCTGGAGATCTATCATGATATTCAATTTTTAAATTACTTTTTTTTAAATGATGTTTTGCAATATCAATATTTTTTTTGGACGCATCGATACCCACAACATCTGCTCCAAGTCTTGCTAAAGGCTCGGATAGTAAGCCTCCTCCACATCCAATATCAAGAATACTTATGCCTGCTAATGGTTCATGATTTGATGAAATGTTAAAATCTTTAATAATATTGTTTTTTATGTATTCTATTCTTATTGGATTAAATTTGTGAAGTGGTTTAAATTTTCCATTAGGATTCCACCATTCTTCAGCAATTTTGCTAAATTTTTCTACTTCTTCTTTGTTTATAGTATTATTGCTCATTCTTTATTGACATTATAAATAAGATGTATTTTATCAATATTATAAGGCTTGTAAATAAAACTACCAATGAAAATTATTGTATTAAAATTTGGCGGTACTTCAGTTGGGTCAATTCAAAGAATTAAAAAAGTATCAAAAATAATTAAATCTTACTCAAAAAAATATAGAGTAATAGTTTTGTCATCTGCAATGAGCGGCACTACCAATAAGTTGATCAATATGTCAAAACAAATCAGTGAAAATTTTCCTGATAATGAATATGATACTCTAGTTTCTGCTGGTGAGCAGATTTCGTGCTCGTTATTAGCAGGCCATCTAGCAGCAAATGGTTTAAATTCTAGATCTTGGATGGCTTGGCAAATACCAATTGTGACAGAGGGTAAACATAAATATTCAAGAATTAAACATATAAATAAAACTAAAATTTTAAAATTTTTAAAATCTGGAGGAATCCCTATTATTGCTGGATTTCAGGGTGTGGATAAAAATTCAAATATTACAACTATTGGCAGAGGTGGTTCTGACTCAAGCGCAATTATGGTTGCAAAGTTTTTTAAAGCTGATCGATGTGTCATTTACACAGATGTTGAGGGAGTATATACAACAGATCCAAATAAACTTAATTCTGCAAAAAAAATTAAAAATATATCTTATGAAGAAATGTTAGAAATGGCCTCATTAGGATCAAAAGTAATGCAACCAGATTCTATACAAGATGCAAGATTAAATAGGATAAATATTGAGGTAAAATCGTCATTTATAAACAAATCTGGCACATTAATTACAAAAAGAAAAAATATTATTAATAATAAAATTATCACAGGAATTTCTTCCACAGATAATGATGCAAAAGTAACTTTATTAGGAGTTAAAGATAGACCAGGCATAGCAGCATCCATATTTAAACCACTTTCACAAAATTCGATAAACGTAGATATGGTAGTTCAAAATATATCTGCTGATGGAAAGCAAACAGATCTTACATTTACAATCAAGTCAAATGATTTGAATAAAACAAAGAAAATTATAAACAAAAATAAAAATATTGTTTTTAAAAAATTAATTTTTGATAAAAATGTATCAAAAGTATCTATAATAGGCGTTGGAATGATTACTACTCCAGGTGTTACATTTAGAATGTTTCAAGCACTTGCAAGAAAAAATATAAATATACAAGTTATTTCAACTTCAGAAATTAAAATCTCAGTTTTAATAAAAAGCACAAATGTTTTAAAAGCTGTAAAATGTTTGCATAAAGAATTTAAGTTAGACAAATGACATCTGAAATTAGACCATTTAGAAAAATTAATAGAAAGAAGACCAAAGAGATAAGTGTTGGTAAAATTAAGGTTGGTGGAAATAATCCAATCACTGTTCAGACAATGACCAATACATTGACAACTGACCATAAATCTACAATAGAACAAATTCATAAAGTTACAGAAGCTGGCGCAGATATTGTCAGAGTTTCGTGCCCTGATAGTAAGTCAACAGAAGCTTTAAAAACAATAATCAAACATGTGGATGTTCCTCTAGTTGCAGATATCCATTTTCACTATAAGAGAGCAATTGAAGCTGCAGAGAATGGTGCAGATTGTCTTAGAATAAATCCTGGAAATATAGGAGATACAAAAAGAGTTGCAGAAGTTGTTTCCGCTGCAAAAAATAACAACTGTTCGATTAGAATTGGTGTAAATGCAGGATCACTTGAAAAAGACATCCTAGAAAAGTATAAGGAGCCTTGTCCTGAGGCTTTAGTAGATAGTGCTTTGAGAAATATAAAAATAATTGAGGATATGGATTTTTCAAATTTTAAAATTAGTGTTAAATCTTCGGATGTATTTCTGTCTATAGCAGCATATAGGTTATTATCTAAAAAAACAGATTATCCTCTTCACCTTGGAATAACAGAAGCTGGTAGCTATTTACCAGGCAGTATTAAAACTTCAATTGGATTTGGTAGTTTATTGTTAGATGGAATTGGAGACACTGTAAGAGTATCACTTTCTGACGATCCTGTTGAAGAAATTAAAGTTGGTAATGAAATTTTAAAATCTCTAAATTTAAGAAATAGAGGTGTAAAAATTATTTCTTGCCCATCCTGTGCTAGACAGGCTTTTGAGGTTATTAAAACTGTGAAAGAATTAGAAAGCAGATTATCTCATATAAAAAAACCAATAACACTATCCATCATTGGTTGCGTTGTTAATGGTCCAGGAGAGGCAAAACAAACAGAAATAGGAATAACAGGTGGAGGAAAAGATAATCACATGTTGTATTTAAATGGCCTAGAAACAGAAAAAGTAATGACTAAAGACATGATTAATAGAATTGTTTCTTTAGTAGAAGAAAAAGCCTCCAATTTATAAGTAATAAATAAATGCTTCCACAAGAAAAAGTCCAAAACTTAATTGATAGACATCGTAAATTAGAGAGTGATCTCTCTTCAGGTGAGATAGATAAAAAAAAATACGCAGAGATTTCTAAAGAGTACTCAGATTTAAATGATATCGTGAAACAAGCAAAAGAATATTTAAGTTATAAAAAAGATACTGATGATTTAAATAATATAATAAATGATAAAAGCTCAGATTCAGAAATGAAAGAATTTGCCAATAGTGAGCTAGAAAAATTAAAAAACAATTACAAAATTAACGAAAAAAAAATTAAACTATTTTTACTTCCAAAGGACATTGCGGATAGTAAAAATGCTATTATTGAAATTAGAGCAGGCACGGGAGGCCTTGAGGCAAGTTTATTTGCATCAGATTTATATAAAATGTATGAAAAAGTTAGTCAAAAAAAAAAATGGATTATTGAAATAATTTCAATATCAAAAAGTGATGCTGGCGGTCTCAAAGAAGTGATAGTTCTTATTAAAGGTAAAAATATCTATTCTGCCTTAAAATATGAAAGTGGAGTACACAGAGTTCAAAGAGTGCCAGACACTGAAACACAAGGAAGAATTCATACTTCTGCAGCTACAGTAGCTGTTTTGCCAGAGGCTGAAGACTTAGATATTAAATTAGATGAGAAAGACTTAAGAGTAGATGTATTTAGAAGTAGTGGACCAGGCGGTCAAAGCGTAAATACTACAGACTCAGCGGTTAGAATAACTCATATTCCAACCGGAATTGTAGTAAGCCAGCAAGATGAAAAATCGCAAATTCGAAACAAAGAAAAAGGGCTTAAAATATTAAAATCAAGAATTTATGATTATGAGAGACAAAAAATTGATCAAGAAAGATCTAAGGATAGAAAAAGTAAAATTGGAACTGGTGATAGATCTGAAAGAATTAGAACTTATAACTTTCCACAAGGAAGAGTTACAGACCATAGAATTAATTTAACTTTACACAAATTAGAAGAGTTTATGGAGGGTGAAATATTCGATGAAATGATTGAGTCTTTAAATTTACAAGCTCAAGAAGATGAACTTAATAAAGTAAACTTATGAATTATCTAAGCTCATTAAATTATGGTAATAAAATTCTCAAATCTAACAATATTAGAAGTTATAAATTAGATAGCGAATTACTTTTGGCAAAAGCATTAAATAAATCCAGGGAAGATATACTAACAAACTTAAATTTCACTTTAGAACAAAAAGAGTTTTATATGTTTAAAAGATTATTAATTAGAAGAAAAAAGAAAGAACCTATAGCATATATATTTAATCAAAAAGAATTTTGGAAATATAAATTTTTAGTAAATGAAGATGTATTAATACCAAGACCAGAGACAGAAATTATTGTTGAGGAGGTTTTAAAACTGACTAGTTATAATTCTTCAAAGTTATTTCTAGATATAGGTACAGGTTCTGGATGTTTAATTTTATCTATAGTTAAAGAAAGACCAAATTCACAGGGTGCTGCTATAGATATAAGCAAAAAAGCTATCAAAATAGCAATTAATAATGCAAAAATGCATCACTTGGAAAATAAAGTTAAATTCATAAATATCGATATTGACAAATTTAATAATAATAAATATGATTTTATTGTTTCTAATCCTCCATACATTAATGAAATTAGTTTTAAGAGATTAGAGGCTAATGTTAAATTATTTGAACCAACAATAGCGTTAAAAGCAGGTTTAGACGGATTAAGAGTTATAGAAAATATAATCAAACAAAGTAAAAAATTGTTAAAAAAAAACGGAAAATTGATATTTGAATTTGGTGAAAATCAAGAAAATAAAGTAAAAAATTTATTAATGGAAAACAAATTTTATATAAATAAAGTATGTAAAGATATTAGATCTTTTCCTAGAGTTATAGTGTCTACAAAATTAATTTGATGAATAGCTATCGAAACAATAACAGAAAAAATAGATTTAGGTCGAATGGTGACAGAAGTTTTAGAAAAAGATTAGGCAATGGACACAAAAATCAAAACGATTTTAATTCTAATGCTGATTTTAGATATAGAAGTCCAGGAAGAAATAATCAAAATGCATCAAAATTAGTTGAAAAATACAATAATCTTGCCAGAGAAGCACTCTCATCTGGAGATAAGATACTATCTGAGAATTATTTACAACATGCAGACCATTTTTCTAGAATATTAAGCATACAAGAAATTAATAAAAATTCAGAAGAAAAAAATAATATAATAGAACAAAATTTCAAAAAAAACTTTGAAGAAACAAAAGTAACTTCCGAAGAAGCAAGAGATGCTGATTAATTAATTTTTTGCAATAAGATTAGATTTTAAAACATCTATTTTTATCTTATCAACCTCAAATTTTTTTCTTTCTTCACCTTTGAGGATTTTACCTGATGGCAGCTTAAGTTTTTGAGAATTTATCTTTTTTCCATTTTCAATTACTTCATAATGTAGGTGTGGACCTGTTGATAAACCAGTTGACCCTACATATCCAATTATTTGTCCTTGTTTGACCCTAGCGCCTCTTTTAACACCCCTTCCAAATTTTGACATATGTGCATAAACAGTTTGATATGTACTATTGTGTTTAATTTTAACACAATTTCCTCCACCACCACACCATCCAGCTTTCAAAACTTTTCCGTCTCCTGATGCCATTATCGGTGTACCCTTAGGTGCTGCAAAATCTGTACCTAAATGCATCTTTGTATATCCTAAAATAGGATGTTTCCTTTTACCGAATGATGATGATAACCTTGCTCCGTTAATTGGAGTTTTCATTAGTGTTTTTTTAATACTCTTGCCATTTTCATCAAAGTAATCAACTTTATTTTTTTCATATTCATATTTATATAGCTGTAAGTCAGAGTCTTGCAGATTGAGATTAGCAAAAATTATTTCACCAGTATCTACAATTTTATCATTTTCATTAACAAACTCTTCATATATAATCTGAAAACTATCATTTTTCCAAATATCTCTTTGAAAATCTACTTGAAAACCATATAATCTTGCGAATTCTAATATAACATTTGGTTTGATTCCCAAGTTTATTGCACTATTGTAAAGACTACTTGTTATTATAGTTTCTTTATAAACTAATTTTTTTTTAAAATTTTTCTTAATTTTTTTTACAACAAATTTATTTCCAGACTCGGTTTTATTAAAAATTACCTCATTTTTTT
>CACEIC010000003.1 GCA_902559605.1 uncultured Pelagibacteraceae bacterium
AATTTCCTTTGGATATAAAGTTGGAGTACTTTCGGTAGTTTTTTATTTGATAGAAGGAATTATGGGATTACCGGTATTTTCTAACTCGCCAGAGAAAGGAATAGGATTAGCTTATTTTGTTGGTCCCACAATGGGATATTTAATAGGTTTTATATTTGCATGTCTGATAGCAGGCATATTTACATACGATAAAAACCATATATTTAATTTTTTAAAAATTATAATTGCAACATCAGTAATATATATTTTGGGTATTTTGTGGCTTGGAAATTTAATCGGTTGGGATAAACCAATATTAGAATTTGGTGTTTACCCATTTCTTTATGCTGAATTATTTAAGATATTATTACTAACAGCTTTAGTTAATAAAATTATTAAACTTAGAAAATATATTTAGAATTATCTTGGGGATCTTTTTGATAGAATTCTTTGAAGTGTTCTTCGATGCATTTTAAGTCTTCTTGCGGTCTCAGATACATTTCTGTTACATAATTCAAAGACTCTGTGAATATGTTCCCATTTAACTCTATCAGCAGACATTGGATTTTCTGGTGGAGCAGCTTTTTTATTTGGATCAGCTAAAAGTGCTTTTTCTACGTCATCTGCATCTGCTGGTTTAGCCAAGTAATCAATTGCACCCTCTTTAATAGCTGCTACTGCAGTTGGTATATTTCCATAACCAGTGAGCATCACTATTCTACTCTCTGAGTTATTTTTCTGGATTTCTTTTACAACTTCTAGTCCGTTTCCATCGTTTAGTCTCAAATCAACAACTGCGAAAGCAGGTTTTTTTGATTTCACAGACTCTATTCCAATTTTTACACCCTCTGCTTGTGAAACAGAAAAGCCTTTTTTCTCCATTGCTCGAGCTAGTCTTTCTCTAAAAGGGTTATCATCATCTACTATAAGTAGAGATTTATCCTCAAATTCTGTTATTTTTTTTAATACTTCTGCTTCTGGCATGTGCCTTATATGGAAACATTCTAAATTATTTCAAGGGTACATTTTTACTTTACATTGCCTCATTTTCTGCATAAATGCTCGTTTTATATAAACTTGCATAGCAATTATGCCGGTTTTTTTTGTTAAATTTTTTTTTGGAGCTTTAAATGCAAAAATTTAAATCAGTTGATAAATTAGTCAACCAACTGAGACCAACAGAACCTGTTTATTGTATTAGAAGAGATTCTATAAACATAGCTTCTAAATTTTTTCAGAATAAATTTCCTGGTAAAATCCTATATGCAGTTAAAACTAACCCACATCCATTAGTGTTAAAAACTATCGTGGAGAGTGGAATTAATGATTTTGATATCGCTTCAGTTAAAGAAGTTGAGGCAATTAGAAGTGTTAGCCCAGATGCAAAATGCTCCTACATGCATACTGTAAAAAGCAAGGAGAGTATAAACGAAGCATATTTCAAATATAATATTAAGACTTTTTCAATAGATACAAAAGATGAGTTAATAAAAATTCTTAATAGTACTAATCAAGCTAAGGATTTAGAGTTATTTGTGAGAGTTGCAGTTTCTAATGAACACGCAGAAATAGATTTATCTAAAAAATTTGGCGCACAAACTTCTGAAGCAATAGGACTTTATAGATTAACAAAACAGTATGCAAAAAAAATAGGATTAAGTTTTCATGTGGGTTCGCAATGTATGCATCCAATATCTTATTCAAAAGGGATTAGTGAAATTAAATATATAATAAAAAAAACAAAAATAGTTCCGGATGTTATAAATATAGGTGGAGGATTTCCAACAATCTACCCTGACTTAGTTCCTCAATCATTAAACTCTTATTTTGAAGAAATAAAAAATTCATTAAATAATTTAAAATTAGAAAAGCTGCCAGAAATTATATGTGAGCCAGGTCGAGCAATTGTAGCAGAAAGTGGTTCAACAATTGTTAGAGTAAACTTGAGAAAAAAACAAAAGCTATATATTAATGATGGAACATATGGAACTTTATTTGATGCAGGAGTGCCTAATATAGTTTATCCATCAAGGATAATTACAAGTGGAAGAATTATATCAAAAAAATTGACTTCATTTGATTTTTATGGACCAACATGTGATAGCATGGATTATATGAAGGGACCTTTCATTCTACCTAATAATATTAAAGAAGGTGATTACATTGAACTGGGTCAATTGGGAGCATACGGTTTGACATTTAGAACTCAATTTAATGGATATTATTCTGATAGTATTTACGAAGTTTGTGATGATCCAATTATGACGATGTATGACAAAGAAACAAATAAAGAGTTTCTTGTTGCATAATGTCAGATACAAAAAATCTTAATCATAACAGAAAAAAAGACTTTTTAAGTAAAGAGGTTGAGCATATTGATATTACATCATTTGACTCTAGAAAAATTATATCTTCTATGGAAAAAATGTCTTTTGTTTCAAGAGAAACTGCTAATGCATCTAAGATATATAATGAAATGCTTAAAGATAAAGATTGTACAATATTCTTAACTCTTGCAGGGTCTACTTCTGCTGCTGGATGTATGCATATTTATAGAGATATGGTTAAATACAACATGGTAGATGCAATTGTAGCAACTGGAGCATCTATAATAGATATGGATTTTTTTGAAGCACTTGGATTTAAACATTACCAAGGATCACAATATCAGAATGATAATGAACTTAGAGACAATTATATAGATAGGATTTATGATACTTACATCGATGAAGAGGAGCTCCAGGTTTGTGATAAAACAATAGGAGAAATAGCGGACAAACTTGAGCCAAAGTCTTACACATCGAGAGAATTTATTAAAGAGATTGGCAAATATCTAAAAACTAATTCTAAAAAGAAAGGTTCTTTAATTGAAACAGCTTTTGATAACGATGTACCTATATTCTGTCCTGCATTTACAGACTCAAGTGCAGGTTTTGGATTAGTCATGCATCAAGAGAGAAATCCAAAAAATCATATTACAATAGACTCAATTAGAGAATTTAGAGAATTGACAGAGATTAAAATTAAATCTAGAGGGTCGGGATTATTTATGATTGGTGGTGGAGTTCCTAAAAACTTTATACAAGACACGGTAATTTGTGCTGAACTTTTGGGAAAAAATGTAGATATGCACAAATATGCAATACAAATTACTGTTGCTGACTCAAGAGATGGAGCTTGCAGTAGTTCAACATTAAAAGAAGCAAGTTCATGGGGTAAGGTTGATACTTCCAAAGAACAAATGGTATTTGCTGAAGCTACCAGTGTTTTACCATTAATAGCAAGTGACGCATATCATACTGGAGAATGGAAAAATAGAGACAGAAAAAACTTTTCCAAAATATTTTGATTGATGATCAAAAAAGTAAAAATTGGAATTATTCAAAGTAAAATTTCAGATAATATTCAAAAAAATATAAATTCAGCTATTAAAAATATAAAAAAAGCAGCATCAAAAAAAGCTAAAATAATTTGTGTGCCAGAACTATTTTTATCAAATTATTTTTGTCAAACAGAAAGTCATTCCAACTTTAAGCTAGCGGAAAAAATACCCAGCAGAACTACAAAAATATTTTGTGAATTAGCCAAAGATTTACAAATAGTATTAATGATTTCATTATTTGAAAAAAAAAACACATGGCTTCTATCATAATACTAGTATCGTTATTAGCGAGAAAGGTAAAATTTTATCGAAATATAGAAAAATGCATATACCAGATGATCCTGGTTATTATGAAAAATTTTATTTTACTCCTGGAGATTTAGGTTTTAAATCTGTTAAAACAAAATTTGGTAAAATTGGACCTTTAATTTGTTGGGATCAATGGTTCCCAGAAGCTGCAAGATTGACTGCACTTAAAGGTGCACAAATAATTTTTTACCCTACTGCTATTGGATGGCATCCTAAAGAGAAAAAAAAATTTGGAAAATCTCAACTAGACTCTTGGATAACAATGCAAAAATCTCACGCAATCGCAAATGGTACTTATGTGGTTGCTATAAATAGAGTTGGAACAGAAAAAAAAGGTAAGAAGAATATAGAATTCTGGGGAAACTCAATGATCATAGATCCTAGTGGGCAAATAATTGGAAAACTCGGTAGTAAAAAAGAAGAAATTTTAATTCGTGAAATAAACTATAAAAAAATTGATTCAGCCAGAGAGCATTGGCCTTTTTTAAGAGATAGAAGAATCGATTTTTATAAAGGCATACTAAAAAATCCTGCAGATGAATGAAAACTTTAATGGATTTAGAATGCCAGCTGAATGGGAGCCTCAAAATTCAGTTTGGATTGCTTGGCCTTATAATAAAAATGATTGGCCTGGATTATATCAATTTATTCCTAAAGTAATTTTAGAGATTATAAAAAAAATTTCAAA
This sequence comes from uncultured Pelagibacteraceae bacterium, assembly GCA_902559605.1. Lineage (GTDB taxonomy): Bacteria > Pseudomonadota > Alphaproteobacteria > Pelagibacterales > Pelagibacteraceae > Pelagibacter. The sequence continues at coordinate 4,359 of CACEIC010000003.1, forward strand.
AAATCAAAAAATTAACTTAATCGTTAGCAAAAATGTAAAAAATATAAAAAAATCAATAAAACTTAATAAAATTAAAAATATTAACTTCCACTATATTAAAACTGATAGAATATGGTTAAGAGATTCTGGACCCATATTTATAATAAATAAAGTTGAAAAGAAAAAGGTAATACTAAATTTTGGTTTTAACGGATGGTCAAAGTATAAAAATTATAAAAATGACAATAGAATCAATAATAGTATTAGTAAAATTGCTAATTTTAAAAAGATTGATCCAATAATCAAAAAAAAAGGCAGAATTAGAAAAATAATCATGGAAGGAGGGGCATTTGATGTAAATGGCTCAGGTACAATTCTATTAACTGAAGAATGTTTGTTAAGCAAAATTCAAGAAAGAAATAAAAATTTTAAAAAAAAAGACTACGAAAAAATGTTTAATAAATACTTAAATATAAAAAACTTTATATGGCTTAAAAAAGGAATTGCAGGCGATGATACACATGGACATGTTGATGACATATCAAGATTTGTTTCAAGAAATACGATTATGACTGCGGTTGAAAATAATAAAAAAGATATAAATTTCAAAAACTTAAATAAGAATTTAAATATATTGAAAGAAAGTAAATGTGAGAGAGGAAAGAAATTCAAAATTATAAAAGTTCCTATGCCTTCACCAATTTATATTGAGAATACAAGAGTTCCTGCAAGTTATATGAATTTTTATATTTGTAATAAAAAAATAATTCTTCCAATATTCAGAGTAAAAGAAGATAATACTGCAATTAAAATTTTCAAAAATTACTTTAGAAATAGAAAAATTGAAACAGTTGACTGTAGCAAATTGATATGGGGGTTTGGTGCAATACATTGCATGACCCAACAAGAACCTAAAATTTAATTATGCTGCTTTTAGTGTACCGAGTAATAATCTAAAAGGTATCAACATTACAAGAGCAACAAATATTTTTACTGCAAGATCTCCTAACGATAAAGTTACCCAAGGAATTCCCGTTCCATAGAATGATATTGAGAAAAATAAAAAAGTATCAACTGTTGAACCTATCAAAGAAGATGTTAATGGTGCTATAAACCACTTTTTTTGTCTTAATTGATCAAATATCTGAACATCTAAAAGTTGAGCAATTATAAAAGCTGTTCCTGAACCAATTGCTATTCTTATAGAAATAAGATCAGTAAAATTAGTTGAAAATATTAAAGTAAACAAAATTCCAATTGTGAAGCCTATATAGACAATTTTTCTAGCTACTAATTTTCCAAAAGATCTGTTGGCTAAATCTGTAATTAAAAATGCTATTGGATAACTAAAAGCACCGTAAGTTAAAATTTCCTCTAAACCATAATATTTTATAGGAAATTGAACTAAATAATTAGATGCTAGCACAACCAATCCCATTAAAAATGAGAGAGTAAGGAAAACTTTATTCATTATGCTGTTTTTGCAATTATTGTTTTTTTAAGCTTTTTTAATCTTAACGATAAATCTCTTGATTTTGCAGATTTTAAGAAATTATCAAAGCTACCTTTTTTATCTACAGATCTAACACCTGCATTTGAAACTGTTAATCTCAAAGATTTTTTTAAAAGTTCACTTTTAAATTTTACTTTCTTTAAATTTGGAAGAAATCTTCTCTTAGTTTTATTGTTAGCGTGACTAACATTATGGCCTTTTAGAGGGATTTTACCAGTAAGTTCGCATTTTTTAGACATAAATTTTCAAGATGTATATGGTCTTAAAGAATACCAGTCAAGATTAATTTTTTGTTCCAATAGCTTCAGAAATATTTTTAAAACCTTCTCTTTTTACAATTTCGTCGAGATCTTTATTAATCTTTGAAGCAATAGTTGGTCCTTTATAAACCATACCTGTATACAATTGCACAAGAGTTGCACCGCTTACAATTTTATTAAAAACGCCATCGGCAGAGTCAACGCCTCCAACTCCAATTATTAAGATTTTTTTTCCAACTAATTTAAAAAATTTATTAATTAATTCATTAGAGATATTTTCAAGTGGTTTTCCAGACAAACCGCCTTTTTCTAATTTATTTATATTAGATATATTTTCTCTATTTCTATCTGTCGTATTTGAAACTATCACTATTTGAACATTATATTTTAAAAAAAGTTCTGAGATTTCATCAATACTTTTTTCATCAATATCAGGAGATACTTTGACTGCTATTGGCACATTTGAATTTAAATTTTTCTTTTCTTCATTTATGCGTTTTAAAAGATTATCTAACTCTTCATTTTTATGAAAGTTTCTTAAATTTTCTGTGTTAGGAGAAGAGATATTAATTGTAATATAGTCTGCTAAATTATGAAATTTTCTAAAACAAATTAAATAATCTTCAACTCTGTTTTCAGTATCTTTATTAGGTCCTATATTAATACCAAGTAATCCATTAGGTGAATTATTTTCAATATTTTTTTTACTTTCTTCTGATCCAATATTGTTAAATCCAAGTCTATTAATTAAAGCCTCATCTTCTTCCAATCTGAACACTCTTGGCTTCGGATTTCCTATTTGTGGTTTAGGTGTAATTGTGCCTACCTCAACAAAACCAAATCCTAGTTTGTATAGAGGATTGTAAACTTCTGCATTTTTATCAAATCCAGCAGCAACACCTAGAGGAGAATTTAAGATTTTGTTTAAAAATTTAGTTTGGATGGTAAGTCTGGTTGTTTTATCTATAGCTGGTATCTGATTTAACTTTAAAGCCTTTATTGCTAGTGAGTGTGCAACTTCAGGGCTAAATTTAAATATAAAAGGTCTTATAAGATTAAACATTTTCAACCTTTTTTCTTATCAATTCTTTGGTTTCATTTACTCCAAAAAAACTAATGAAGAAGCCCATTCTGGGTCCATTTTCGTCACCAAATACAACCTCATAGATAAGCTTAAACCATTCTCTTAAATTTTCTTTATAACCATTTTCTTTTCCTACGGTAAAAATATTTGTCTGAATATCTTCAGGAGCCATTTTATCATTACAATTATCTAAAGACTTAATTAATGCTTTCAGTGCAACTTTCTCTTTTTCATTTGGAGTTTTATAAATTTTTTTTGTTTTTATAACATCATTGAAATATTTTATTGCATATTCAATTAAATTATCAAAAATTGGATGATCATTTTCATTAATTTCTGACTTGTATTTTTTTACAAATTTCCAAAGTAATTGTTTGCTGTCCGCATTACTTGTTTCAACTAAATTTAAAAGCATTGAAAAAGTCATAATTGTATTTTCCTCTGGCATTAATCCATTATGTACATGCCAAACTGGATTCATTAACTTCTGTAAATCATTTTGAGTTTTTCCTTTTTCTATAAAATCTAGATATTCATCAACAGCTTTTGGAACAACTTCTCTGTACAATTTTTTTGCTCTTTTTGGATTTTGATACATGTAAAGAGATAGACTTTGAGGAGATGCATAATTCAGCCATTCATCTATAGTTACTCCATTACCTTTTGATTTAGATATTTTTTCACCTTTTTCGTCCAAAAAAAGTTCATAAGCAAAACCAGATGGGTTAGATTTACCTAATGTTTTAATAATCTTAGTTGAAAGAATTGCACTCTCAATTAAATCCTTTCCATACATTTCAAAATCAACATCTAAAGCGTACCATCTCATTGCCCAATCAACTTTCCATTGCAATTTGCAGTTCCCGTCTAAAATACTTTTTTCCAATTTTGATCCATTATTATCAAATATGATTTTAGAAGATTTCGAATCAATTTCTAAAACAGGTATTTCAAGAACTTTTCCAGTTTCTGGGCATATTGGTAAAAAGGGGGAATAGGTTTTCTGTCTTTCTTTACCTAAAGTAGGAAGAATTATTTCCATAATTTTTTCATAATTTTCTAGAACTAATTTTAGGGTGTCATTAAAATAACCAGACTTGTATAGTTCTGTAGAACTTTTAAATGAATATTTAAATTTAAAATTATCAAGAAATTGTTTCAACATATTATTATTATGTTCTCCAAAACTACTAAACTTTTCAAATGGATCAGGGACATCCGTTAAAGGTTTGTGAAGATTTTTTTTGAGCTTTTCTTGATTTGGAACATTTTCAGGTACTTTTCTAAGACCATCCATATCATCAGAAAATGTAATAATTTCCTTTGGAATATCTGTTAAATGATCAAGAGCGTTGACAATCATTGTCGTCCTTGCAACTTCTCCAAATGTACCTATATGAGGTAGACCACTAGGGCCATAACCAGTTTGTAAAACTATTTTATTTTTTTTTTCTATGATTGATTTTCTCTCTCTTAATAGCTTTTTAGCCTCAACAAATGGCCAAGCGTTTGTTTTGTCAAAATTTGTTTTGTCTATCACAACTACTTAAATATCCTTAATATCAGCCTTTTTAATAATTCATATAGAGTTGAAATTTATTTACCATAAAATAATGTCCATTCAAAATGTCCAATTATAAAACTGTCTTTTTCACATTAGGGGTTTTGCAAATTATTTTAGGTCTTTCAATGATTGTACCTATTTTGGTTCAATTAATATTTGATCAAATTGATGCAGGATTTATCGGATCAATGATCGTTACTATTATCTTTGGTTTTTTATTTTTCATTTCTAATTATGATCACGATAAAAAGATAAGTTTACCTCAAGCTTTTTTACTCACAGCACTTTCATGGTTAAGTATTGCTATATTTGGTTCTTTACCTTTAATTTTTTCTAGTACGGATTTGAGTTTTACAGATGCGTTTTTTGAGAGCATGTCTGGTATTACAACAACAGGATCTACAATTATCACGAATCTAAATGAAACATCTAAAGCGATATTACTTTGGAGGGGAATGTTGCAGTGGTTTGGTGGTATTGGAATTATCGTAATGGCAATCACTTTAATGCCTTTAATGAATATAGGAGGTATGCAACTTTTTAATATTTCATCTAATGATACTTCTGAAAAAATTTTTCCTAAAACTAAAGAAGTTTCTCTAAGACTATTGTCTATATATTCATTATTAACTTTAACTTGTGCTTTTTTTTATTTTATATTTGGAATGAGTTTTTTTGATAGCATCGTACATGCTATGACAACAATAGCGACTGGAGGTTTTGCAAATTATAATGAATCTATAGGTTATTTTGAAAGCTCGTTGATAGAAATTAATGCAATAATATTTATTATTCTTGGAAGTATACCTTTTATTAGTTACATCAAATACTTAGCTGGAGATAAAAAAATATTTTTTAAAGACACACAAATAAAAACTTTTATAATTTTGGTTATTATTTCAATTCTTTTAATGTTTTTTTATTTATCTGTTATAAATAAAAGCTTAACTGAGATAAGTTTTTTGTCTGTTAGCTTTAATATAATTTCTATTTTGACTGGAACAGGATATGCTACAGAAAATTTTAGTAATTGGGGTCAATTTCCATTAGTATATTTCATAATTTTAATGTTCATTGGAGGATGCGCAGGTTCTACAACTTGTGGAATAAAAATTTTTAGAGTTCAAATTTTGTATCAATTTATATCAAACCAACTGAAAAAAATAATTTACCCTCGAGGAATTTTCAAAATTAAATATCAAAATAATAATGTAGATGAAAAATTCATGGACTCAATAATCTCATTTATTTTCCTTTATATTTTAATATTTTTTATTGTGACGGCGCTGTTATCACTTGATGGGTTAAATTTTATAACCGCTATCTCAGCTGCAGCAACGTCAATTTCAAATGTTGGGCCAGGTTTAGGTGATATTATTGGACCTAATGGGAGTTTTTCGAGCCTTTCTGACTTTTCTAAATGGGTCCTTAGTGTTGCAATGATACTTGGAAGGTTGGAATTATTTGCAATTCTAGTATTATTTATTCCATCATTTTGGAGAAAATATTAATGTTTGAAAAAAAACAAACTTGGTCAGAATCTATTTTAGTCTACAAAGATATTCGTATGCTAAGAATTTTACTTCTTGGTGCAATAAGTGGTTTTCCTTGGGTATTGATTGCGAGTAGTTTAAGTCTTTGGCTTAAAGAAGAGGGATTAAGTAGGTCGACTATTGGATGGGCAGGTTTAATATTTGGAGTTTACGCCTTTAATTATTTGTGGGCTCCAATAATTGATAGAATACAAATTCCATTTTTAACAAAAAGATTGGGGCATAGACGGGGTTGGATTGTCCTAATGCAAATTATAATTTTATTTAGTTTAATTGTTTGGAGTTTTATTAACCCTACAGAAAATTTAGCATTACTAATTAGTGTTGGATTAGTTATTGCAATTGCTTCGGCTACACAAGATATAACAGTTGATGCATTAAGAATTGAACAGATCAATGCTGATGAAGGAAAATCAATGGCAGCAGGCGCTGCTATGGCTGTAGTTGGTTGGTGGACTGGATATAAGTTAGGTGGTGTTATAGCATTGTTTACTGCCGAATTTTTTCAAAACATTGGAATTGAAGATTACTGGCAAACTACTTTTTTAGTTCTTGGTGTTGTAGTAATACTGATGAATATAGGTTTAATGTTCATACACGAGCCTATAACAACAGATAGGCAGAACAAACAAAAAGAAACAGACGAAATAATACAATCAAAACTTGGATCAAATAATGTAATAACAAAATTTATTGCTTATATTACTGGTACAATAGGAGGTCCAATAATTAGTTTTTTTAAAAAAAATGGTTTCTCAATTGCAGTGGGCATACTGGGTTTTGTATTTCTGTTTAAAATAGGAGAAGCCTTTCTTGGAAGAATGTCCATAGTTTTTTATAAAGAGGTTGGATTTTCAAAAGGTGAGATAGCAATATATTCAAAAACGTTGGGCTGGATTACAACAGTTGTTTTTACTTTATTAGGTGGAATATTTGCTATGAGAGCTGGTACAATCAAAACAATGTTTGTTGCTGGTGGATTTATGGCAGCGACAAACTTATTATTTGCTGCGTTGGCATGGACAGGAAAATCTGAGTGGTTGTTTGCTTTAGCAGTTATCGCTGATGATATATCTGCAGCATTTGCAACTGTTGCTTTTGTAGCATTTATATCTCTTTTAGTTGATAGGACATATACTGCTACACAGTATGCACTATTAGCTTCAATTGGAACCGCAGGAAGAACTACACTTGCTTCTTCATCGGGTGCTTTAGTAGATTGGCTAAATGGAGACTGGGGAACGTTTTTTATAATAACTACTTTGATGGTTATTCCATCTTTAATTTGTTTGTGGTTTATAAGGAACAAGATTAAAATTGGTGCAAAATAGTCTTTTTTTAAAAGAACCTTCAGTCAATATATTAGAAGAGCCAATAAAGAACTCTAATCTAAGCTCTCAACTTATCTACGGTGAGAAGTTTAAAGTAATTGGTAAAAAAAATAATTATTTTAAAATAAAAAGTTCATATGACAAATATTCAGGTTTTATAAAAAAAATTGATAACTACAAAAAATTTAATCCAACTCATAAAGTTGGAATTTTGAAATCAAGAATTTATTTAGGTAATAAAAAAAAGAAATCAAATAAGTTTTTACCATTTGCGAGCAAAATACAAATTTTAAAAAGAAATCAAAATTTTATTATGTATGAAAAAGATAAATGGCTAAGATCAAAGGAGATATTTCCAATCCAAAAAAAAAATACTGATTTTGTAAAAATATTTAAAAGTTTTCTAAACTGTAAATATAAATGGGGTGGAAAAACATTCAAAGGAATTGATTGCTCAGCTCTATTACAAATATTTTATAAATTTAATAATAATTTTTTTCCAAGAGATACGATTGATCAAGTTAAATTAAAAAAAGGTGTGCAATCCAAAAAAAAATTTAAAAAAGGTGATATTATTTTTTGGAAAGGGCATGTTGCTATATGCATCAATAAAAATGATCTTATCCACGCTTATGGTCCAAAAAAAAGAGTAATCATAATGCCAATTAAAAAAACTATAAAACTTATTAAAGAAACCGCGAAATTAGATGTAAAGAAAGTAACAAGGATCTGAATTATTCTCGACCAAAATCAGGTTTAGAAATATCTTGTTTTTGAGAAATTATTTGTTTTCTTACTGCTTTCGAATTGATTAATTTTTTTATTATCTTTGAATTTTCTTTCTTGCTTATATTCTTCTTAAAATCTTTTAAATTTTTCATAAAAAGATTTATTGCTTCAATCATATTAGTTTTATTCTCAAAAAATATATCTCTCCACATTATTTCGTTGGATGCAGCAATTCTTGAGAAATCTCTTAATCCACCTGCACTAAATTTAATCAAATTTTTATTCTTTTTTTTCTGAAAATCCTGAGCAGTTTTTATTAAATTGTAAGCAATCAAGTGAGGTAGATGACTAGTGACTGAAAAAATTTTGTCATGATCATCAGGGTTCATAATAATTATTTTAGATCCTAAAGATTTCCAAAATTTCTCTACTTTTTTTTGTTTTAGAACATTTTTATCTTTTATTATTATGCACCACTTGTTTTTAAACAAATTAGCATTACCATATCCGGGCCCACTAACTTCGGAACCTGAGATAGGATGACTCATCACCCAATCAAGATTTTTTGATAATTTTTTTTTTTTAAAGAAATTAGATTTTTTTTTGTTGAACCAACGTCAGTTATAATTGAATTATGATTGAGATTTTTATTTAATGACGAAAAAAATTTAGGATATTCACTCATAGGAGTGCTTAAAATTACAAGATCAATTTTATTTAAATTTTTATCTAACCTTGTCAAAAATTTAATTTTTTTGTTAAATTTTTTAATAATAGATTTATATTTTTTTGATTTTTCAAATACAAAAAAATTTTTAGAAATTTTTTTTTGTATTGAAGCCTTTAGTATTGACGAGCCTATTAATCCGCAACCAATAATAAGAATATTATTAAACATTTTTAAAAATAGTATTCATTCTTTTAAGGAATATTTGGTTTTCTTTTGTGTTGCCAATTGTAAGTCTTAGACAATTTTTTATGCCATATGAATTCATTTCTCTTAGTATAATTCCATATTTCTGTAATTTTTTTAAAGTTGTATCTGCGGTAAATTTTGCTTTTTTGAAATCTAACAAAAAGAAATTTCCAGATATTTTGTTTGTACCAATATTATATTTTAACATCTCATTTTTAATTTTTTTGCACCATTTAAGATTATGTATTACTGACTTTTTAACAAATTTATCATCTTTAAGTGATTCAACAGCACAAATTTGAGCAAATTTATTTACGTTAAAAGGTGGTTTAATTTTATATAATTCTTTAATTATAGATTTATCACCGTATCCCCAGCCTATCCTTAAAGAAGCTAGACCATAGATTTTTGAAAATGTTCTTAAAATAAATACATTTTTAGAGTTTTTAAATAACTCAATTCCAGATTTGTAATCTTTATTCTTCATATATTCAAAATATGCATCATCAACAACCAATAAAATATTTTTATTTAATCTTCTCCTTAAGTCTAATAGCTCGTTTTTTGTTAAATAAGTGCCTGTTGGATTATTTGGATTTGCAATAAAAACAATTTTTGTTTTTTTTGATGTCTTTTTAAGAATTTCTTTAACTGAAACTTTAAAATTAATTTCTTTAGCTAATTTTACATTTGCCCCAACGATTTTGGAGTATATCCTATACATGAGAAAACTGTACTGAGGAACAACAACTTCATCATTTTCTCTAAGGAACAATTGACAAAGCATTTGAATTACTTCGTCAGAACCAGAGCCACAAATTATCTTGGATTTATCACAACCATACTTCTTTGATATTTTTTGTGTTAATTCCGAAAATTTACTGTCTGGATATTTTGATATATCAAATTTAGACTTAACAATTTTTTCGACATTTTTACTGACACCTAAAGCAGATTCATTTGCAGATAACTTAATAATATTTTTATTACCAGCCAATAAGGATTTTCCTGGTTTGTAACTCTGTAATTTTATGTTTTTAAATCTTAGCGCTGTCATAGTAAATATTTCACTATAAATAGTCTTTTAACTAGATAAAACAATAATTAATTGAGCAATATTTGACATATAAATTCCTTTGAAGTAAAAGCTGCATGCGCTGATTTATACTGAATTGCGAGCGCTATAAAAAAACCGCTAAAATGTTTTTTTTTCTCACAATTCAATCAGTACAATTATTATGAATAAAAATATTAATACAAAAAAAATAATTATATCAAATTCCCTTAAATTGGATTGTGGTAAGGAAATTAATAACTTTCCAATAGCATTTGAGACATATGGGGAATTAAACAGTGAAAAAAGTAATGCAATATTAGTTTTCCATGCTTTGACCGGAGATCAATATGTTTCTGGAAAAAACCCAATAACTAATAAAGATGGTTGGTGGAGTTATGTTGTTGGAGAAAATAAGCCAATTGATACAAATAAATTTTTTGTGATTTGTGCAAACGTTATTGGAGGCTGCATGGGATCTTACGGACCTAGCACAATAAATGAGTCCACTGGCAAACAAATAGGAACTGATTTTCCAATTATAACTATTAACGACATGGTTAACGCTCAATATGAGCTAATTAAATATTTAAAAATTGAAAAACTTTTTGCTGTAGTAGGTGGTTCAATGGGTGGAATGCAAGTACTTCAATTTGTTGCCAATTTTCCAGATAAAGCAAAACTTGCAATACCGATTGCTTGCACATCTAGTCACTCGGCACAAAACATAGCGTTTAATGAATTAGGAAGACAGGCAATTATGGCTGACAGTAAGTGGGAAAATGGATTTTATAGTAATTACAAATTAAATCCTGACAAAGGTTTAGCGGTAGCAAGAATGGCAGCACATATTACTTATCTTTCTGAAAAAGGATTGCAGGAAAAATTTGGAAGAAAATTGCAAGATAGGGATAGCCTGAGATATGGATTTGAGGCAGATTTTCAAATTGAGAGTTATCTTAGATACCAAGGATCTGTGTTTGTTGATAGATTTGATGCTAATAGTTATTTATATATAACTCGTGCAATGGATTATTTTGACTTATCCAAACAGTACAAAGGAAACTTATCTGATGCATTCAAAGAAACTAAAACAAAATTTTTTGTAATATCATTTACATCAGATTGGTTGTATCCAACATCGGAGAATAGAGAAATAGTTATAGCACTAAATTCTATTGGTGCAGATGTCGGATTTGTAGAAATAGAATCTGATAAGGGGCATGATTCATTTTTGCTCGATGTTCCAAGTTTCCTAAAGACACTTGGCGATTATATTAATTCAACCTACAAAGTTATAAATGAAAGAAGAATTTAACATTATATCTAATTTGATAGAGGAAAATACTAGAGTTCTAGATGTCGGTTGTGGCAATGGAGACTTGATGAAATTTTTACAAGAAAACAAAACTAAAGATATTCGTGGATTAGAAATTTCTAAAGAAAAAGTTCAAAATTGTTTATCAAAAGGATTAACTGTAATTGAGGGGAATGCTGAAAGCGATTTAAAACAATTTCCTAAATCGTCTTTTGATTACGTTATTTTAAGCCAAACATTACAAGCTTTTCTTAATCCTGAATTAGTTATTAATGAATTACTAAAAGTAGGAAAAAAAGTAATTGTTACTATACCTAATTTTGGTTACTGGAGAGTTAGACTACAATTATTGTTTAAAGGCACAATGCCTGTAACAGAAAATTTACCTCATGAATGGTATAATACGCCAAATTTACATATGTGCACAATTAAAGATTTTTATAATTTTTGCAGTAGTAAGAATATTAAAATATTTAAGTCTATCGCTTTAAAAAAAAGTCGAATTTCAGAAATAAATAAATCAAATTTAAATTATAAAAATCTTGACTCTCACTTAGGTATATTTTTAATAGAAAGTTAAATGAAAGTAGAAATTATTAAGTGTCTGGAAGATAATTTTTCTTACATTTTAATTAATGAAGCTAATAGAAATTGTTGTGTTGTTGATCCTGGTGAAGCAGATCCAATTATAAATTATTTACAGAAAAATAAATTAAATTTAAAATATATATTAAATACACATCATCATAATGACCATGTTGGTGGGAATGAAGAATTAAAAAAAAAATTTAATGCAGATGTAATAGGTTATATTGGAGATAAAAAAAGAATACCTCAAATTGATATTTGCTTAAGTGATGGTGAAATTTGGAAAGAAGATATTTTTGAAGCAAAAATATATCATGTCCCTGGCCATACAATAGGTCATATCTGTTTTCATTTTTTTAAAAATAAGTTAATTTTTACAGGAGATACTTTATTCTCTATGGGATGTGGAAGAATTTTTGAAGGGAGTTATGAGCAAATGTACAACTCACTACAAGTTTTAAAAAATTTAGATAAAGATACAAAAATTTATTGTGGACATGAATATACTTTAAAGAATTCTGAATTTTGTTTAGCACAAGATTCCAATAACAATGAATTACTAAAAAAAATTAAAGAAATTAAAGAAAAAATTAAACAAGGTAAAACTAGTATGCCATCAACGATTGGTGAGGAACTTAATTGTAACATTTTTCTTAAGTCAAACGATCTAGAAAATTTCAAAAAATTGAGGGATTTAAAGGATAATTTCTAAGTTATTAACCTTGACTATGATGCAACCCAGACTATATTGCTGACTATAAAAATTAAGGTTAACTATGTCATTCGCGGTAATTCAAACAGGTGGTAAACAGTATAAAGTGAAAGCTGGAGAGATTCTCAAAGTTGAAAAGCTCGAAGATTCAAAAGAAAATTCAAAAATAGAGTTTAATGAAATACTAGCTTACGGAGATGATAAAAATTTAGAATTAGGGGAGCCAACTATTAGTGGAGCTAAAGTTGAAGCTGAATTAATAAAAAATGGAAAAAATAGAACAGTTCTTATTTTTAAAAAAAGAAGAAGACAAAATTCGCGAAGAAAAAATGGTCATAGACAAAAATTCACAATGGTAAGAATAAGTAAGATCTATTCAAAAGATGGTAAAGTAATTTCTGAAGCAGAAAAAAGAAAAGAAATACCATCAAAAAAAACACTTGAAACTAAGGAAGCAGCTAAATAAAAAGTAATTTATGGCAACGAAAAAAGCAGGTGGATCGTCGAGAAACGGAAGAGATAGTGCAGGTCGTAGACTGGGTGTAAAAAAATATGGTGGCGAGATGGTTGTGCCTGGCAACATTATTGTAAGACAAAGGGGAACTAAAATATTTCCTGGAGAAAACGTTGGCATGGGTAAAGACCATTCGATTTTTTCAGTTGTTAAAGGTAAAGTAGAGTTTAAAAAATCAAAATCTGATAGAACTTACGTTTCTGTAAAGCCCAATTAATAAATACAACACTCACATAGTTGTTATATGAAATTTCTAGATCAAGTTAAGATATATGTAAAAGCTGGCAACGGAGGGTCAGGATCTCCAAGTTTTCGTAGGGAAAAATTTGTAGAGTTTGGTGGCCCTGATGGCGGCGATGGAGGGAAAGGAGGATCTGTAATTCTTATAAGTGAAAGAAATCTTAATACTTTGATTGATTACAGGTATCAACAACACTTCAAAGCTGAAAGAGGAAAGGATGGCAGCGGAAAAAACAAAACTGGGAAAGGTGGTGAAGATTTATATTTAAAAGTACCTTTAGGAACACAAGTATTTGAAGAAGATAATAAAACACTTATTTATGATTTTAAAAGTCAGAAAGAGGAATTTTTAGTAGCAAGCGGAGGTAAAGGAGGATTTGGAAATACAAGGTTTAAGTCCTCAACCAATAGAGCTCCAAAGAAATTTACAAAAGGGGGTCAAGGAGAGGAATTTTGGATTTGGCTTCAACTAAAAACAATTGCTGATATTGGTATTATAGGATTGCCAAATGCTGGGAAATCCAGCTTGCTTGCATCAATGACGAGTGCAAATCCAAAAATAGCAAACTATAAATTTACTACAATTAATCCAAATCTTGGGGTTGCTAGTTATGATGACAAAGAAGTTACTTTAGCAGATATACCGGGCTTAATTGAGGGTGCTCATACCGGAACTGGTCTTGGGATAAAATTTTTAAAACATATAGAAAGGTGCAAAACTTTGCTACATTTAATAGATATAACTGAAGATAATTTATTTATTTCTTACAACCAAGTCAGAAAAGAATTATCAAAATACAGTAAAGATTTAGTTAAAAAAAAAGAAATAGTAGTTTTAAATAAAACTGACTTAATAGATGAAGAGGAAAAAAAAGAGAAGATAAAAAAACTCAAGAATAAATTAAAAAAAAATATCTTTTTCATGTCAACAATGGATAAAAAATCAGTATCAGATATAAAGTCAAAGTTGGTAAACTATGTATCTTAAGGACTCCAAAACTGTAGTAATAAAAATAGGTTCATCTTTATTAATAAATGACAATAAAATTATTAGAGAAAAATGGCTTTTGGAATTTGCTAAAGATATTAAAGAGTTACAAAAACTTAAAAAGAACATTGTTATAGTAAGTTCTGGAGCAATTGCTTTAGGGTGTAAAAAATTACAATTAAATAAAAAAACTTTAAAGCTTGATAAAAGCCAAGCTGTTGCATCAATTGGACAAATAGAATTAATGAATCTTTTTAAAAAGACATTTAGCTCAAATAAAATAAATATTTCTCAAATTCTAATTACTTTGGAAGATACTGAACAAAGAAGAAGAGCTATAAATGCTAAAAGAACTTTCGAAAACTTATTTGAGCTTAATTTTGTACCTGTTGTTAATGAAAATGATAGTATTGCAACTTCTGAAATTAAATACGGAGATAATGACCGATTGGCATCAAGAGTTGCACAAATATCAGGTGCAGATTGCTTAATATTATTGTCTGATGTTGATGGATTGTATTCTAAAAACCCAAAAATTCACAAAAATGCTAAATTGATTAAAGAAATAAAAAATATTGATTCTAAAATTGAAAATTTTTCAAGTAAAAGCACAAGTGAGTATGGTACTGGTGGAATGAAAACGAAAATTGATGCTGCAAAAGTATGTCAAGTCTCGGGTTGCTATATGGCTATTGCAAATGGTTTAATTAAAAGACCAATTAAAAATATACTGGAACATAATTCTGGGACATGGTTTTTGCCAAAAGTATCTAAATTAGATGCAAGAAAAAAATGGATAATTAGCTCTATATCTCCAAAAGGAGAGATTATTATAGATGATGGTGCTTTAAATGCTTTAAAAAATGGAAAAAGTTTATTAGCTGCAGGTATTAGAAAAGTTTCAGGAAAATTTTTTAAAGGTGATCATGTTAGAATTTTGGATAAAAATAACAATGAATTTGCTAGAGGGTTGAGCAGTTTTACATCCGATGAGATATCCAAAATAAAAGGGGAACATTCTAACAAAATTAGTAATCTTTTAGGCTATGTTACAAAGTCTGAAGTTATACATAAAGATGATATGGTTAAAATTTAATGAGTAAACTACTTAAAAAAATTGGATTAAATTCTAGAAAAGCTTTGAATTCAAGTATTAGTCCAAAAAAAAAAAATAAAGTTTTAAAAGATTTTGTAAAATTAATTGAGATTAATAAGAATAAGATTATTAGTGAAAATAATAAAGATATTTTTTATGCAAGAGGAAAAAAATTAAAAGAAAACTTAATTCAAAGACTCGCTCTTAATAATAATAAATTAAAAAGTATAATTGACTCTATTAAAACTATTACTTCTTTTAAAGATCCAGTTAATCAAGTAACTTCCAAATGGAAAAGGCCAAATGGACTTGAAATTAGAAGAGTTACAATACCAATAGGAGTTATAGGTGTAATATTTGAGAGTAGACCCAATGTTACTTCGGATGTATCAGCACTATGTTTTAAATCTGGAAATGCTGTTATATTAAGAGGTGGTTCCGAAGCCTACAATAGTAATAAAATTTTAGTAAATTTATTTAGGAAAGCTCTAAAAAAAAATAAAGTAAACGAAAATTACGTCCAGTTTATAAACAATAAAAGCAGAAAACTCGTAGATTATTTATTATCAAAAATGGAAAACTCCATTGATGTTGTAATACCACGAGGCGGAAAAAATTTAGTAAAAAAAGTTAAACAACTTTCAAAGGTTCCAGTTATTGGTCATTTGGAAGGAATTTGTCATACATATATTGATAAAGAGGCAGACGATAATATGGCAAACAAAATAGTATTAAATGCTAAGTTGAGAAATACTAGTATATGTGGTGCAACTGAAACTCTCTTAATACATAAAAGTAAATCAAAATCAGTAAATTTAATTTTAAATTCACTAGCTGAAAGTGGTTGCAAAATTTTAGCTGATAGAAAAATAAGTAAATTATTTAAAGGCAAAACATATCCTGCAAATAATAATACTTGGTCAAAAGAACATCTTTCAACGATTATTTCGGTTAAATTAGTGAATGATGTCAAAGAAGCAGTTGCCCATATCAATAAATATGGAACTATGCATACAGATGCAATAGTAACCAAAAACAAAAATACAGCAAAATTCTTTATTAAGAATGTAAAAAGCTCAATCGCTATTCAAAATTCATCAACACAATTTGCTGATGGAGGAGAATTTGGTTTTGGTGGAGAGGTTGGAATTTCAACAAACACCTTGCCACCAAGAGGTCCTGTCGGTCTAAATCAGTTAGTAAGTTATAAATATGAAGTTTATGGTTCAGGGCAAATTAGAAAATAAAAAGATTGGTATACTCGGTGGATCGTTTGATCCAGCACATGTTGGTCATGTAAGAATTTCTAAATTAGCAAAAAAAAATTATAATTTGAGCCAAGTTATATGGGCTATAACAAAACAAAATCCATTAAAAAAAAATAATCCAAATGATCTATATAAAAGAACAGCTTATGCAAAAAAAATTAATAAAAATAATAAATTTATAAAAGTTAAATGTTTTGAAGAAATAATAAAATCTAATCGTACAGTAGATTTAATTAAATATTTAAAAAAAAAATTTAAACATTCAGAAATATTTTTTTTAATGGGGGCAGATAACCTAATAAATTTTCATAAATGGAAAGGGTACAATTCAATAACTAAAATGTGCAAAATATTAGTATTTGATCGAAATGGATACAAATCAAAGGCTTTTAGATCTAAATCATTTAAGAAATATAATAAAAAAGCAGTTGAATTTATAAAGTTTAATAAAGTCAATATTTCATCTTCTCAATTAAGAAAAATTTGATAATCTTAATTTAATTAATGGAAAAAATATCAGCTCTTAAAGATGAAATAATCAGAACGCTTGATATTAATAAGGCCTTAGACATAGTTTCAATAGATCTCGAAGGAAAGTCATCAGTTGCGGACTTCATGATTATAGCTAGTGGTACATCATCAAGACATATTCAAGCTTTATCCGAACAAGTTTTTGAAAAATTAAAAATTAATGGTGTGAACAATTGTAAAATTGAAGGAAAGGATAGCAATGATTGGAAGCTTGTAGATGGAATAGACTTAGTTGTTCATATTTTCAATCCTGAAAAAAGAAAATTTTACGAATTAGAAAAAATGTGGTCAGAATTAATTCCTAAAGAAAAACTGATCATATGAAAAAAATATACCTTATAGCTTCATTATTTTTTTTCTTATTTACAAATCCAATTTTGAGTAATGAAAACGATATTTACAAAAAAATTGATTTATTCAGCGAAGTCTTAGATAAAATTAATAAAGAATATGTTGATGAAGTAAACCAGAGTGAAGCAATGGATGCTGCTATAAACGGCGTTTTGCAATCTTTGGATCCTTATTCAGCATATATGTCTCCGGACTCGTTTAAAAATATGCAAACTGAGACTAGCGGAGAATTTGGAGGATTGGGCATTGAAGTCAGTATGGAGGCTGGTGTCGTAAAAGTAATTTCTCCAATTGATAACTCGCCAGCTGAGGAGGTTGGTGTCAAAGCCGGAGATTACATCGTTAAAATTAATGATGTTCAAGTTCAAGGAAAAACTCTTTCTGAAGCTGTAGAATTAATGAGAGGTCCTGTTGGATCTGATATAGAAATTACTGTTAGAAGAAGGGGAGAAAGAAAAGCACTTATATTTACAATTACAAGAGAAATTATACAAGTTGCATCTGTAAAGTCAGAAATTAAAGATGATCAAACAGCTTATATAAGATTAACATCATTCAATGAGAATAGCAGTAAACAAATAAAAAATAAAATCAAAGAATTTAAAAAAAATAAGAAAATTAAAAATTACATATTAGATTTAAGAAACAATCCTGGTGGATTGTTATCTCAAGCAATAAAAATTTCAGATTATTTTTTAGAAAATGGAGAAATAGTTTCTACAAAAAGTAAAAGGAAGTATGAAAACAGAAAATGGTTTGCAAAAAAAGGAGATATTATTGATGGAGAAACGATGGTTATTTTGATTAACTATGGGTCTGCATCAGCATCTGAAATTGTTGCAGGAGCACTACAAGATCACAAAAGAGCGATATTAGTAGGAGAGAGTACATATGGAAAAGGGTCAGTCCAATCAATTATTCCTTTAGAAAATGAAGGTGCCATAAGACTTACTGTTTCTAAATACTATCTCCCATCGGGTAAATCGATTTCAAGAGTAGGTGTAAATCCAGATATAGTTATTGCTGAAGGTTCAGATGAATTTAGAATAAATACAGATACTGATAACCAGTTAGAATTTGCTCTTAAATTATTAAATGGTTAAGAATGAAAGAAAAATATCAAAAACTTCCATTAAGAAATGGTGTTGGTATCGCAGTCCTAAATAAAGAAAATAAGATATTTGTTGCAAAAAGAATTGATAATCCTGCTGATTTTTGGCAGATGCCTCAGGGCGGTATTGATGAAGGTGAAAATTATTTTGATGCAGCGTTGAGGGAACTTAAAGAAGAAACAAGTATAAAGTCAGTAGAACTAGTTAAAGAAATAAGTAAATACACAACTTACGATCTTCCTGATCGCCTTTTAGGAATTATTTGGAAAGGAAAATATAAAGGCCAAAAGCAAAAGTGGTTTATTGTAAAGTTTAATGGAGAGGAAAATGAGATTAACATTAAAACTAAACATCCTGAATTTTTAGATTGGAAATGGATAGATATTAAAGATTTAACAACTAAAGTTGTAGATTTTAAACTTCATGTTTACCAAGAAATTCAAAAAGAACTAGAAAAAGTAGTTAATTAATACTTATAAATTTTAGAACTTCGACTTTGTGGTTTAAAAGAAATCTTTTTTGATCATCAATATTATCTTTTGATAATTCTGCTTCAGCACTGCTTATCGACTCAGATACAAAATTTTTATCAGTATCTTTTAAATCAAAAATTGAACTAGTTAAAACAGATAATGTATTGTCTTTAAATTCGACAATACCATCTTCAACATAGAAACTTTGTTCCTCAGACTCAGAGAATACTCTAATTATACCTGGTTTTAAAAAAGAGATAATTGGAATATGATCTTTAAGAATACCAATCTCTCCTTCTACAGCAGGTATTACAACCTCAAATACATTGTCTTTAGAAAGAAAAGATTGTTCTGGATTAACAATATCTATATTAAAGAGATTACTCATTAAGCAGCTGCATCTTTTGCCATTTTTTCAGCTTTTTCTATTGCTTCTTCTATTGTGCCAACCATATAAAAAGCAGCTTCAGGCAGATGGTCATATTCTCCTTTGCATATTGCGTCAAACCCTTTAATTGTTGACTCTAAATCTACAAGTTTACCTGGAGATCCTGTAAATACTTCAGCCACAAAGAAAGGTTGTGATAAAAATCTTTGAATTTTTCTAGCTCTAGCAACGGTAAGTTTATCATCCTCTGATAGCTCATCCATTCCTAGAATTGCAATAATATCTTGCAAAGATTTGTATGTTTGTAAAATTTTCTGAACAGATCTTGCTACTCTATAGTGTTCATCACCAACAACTCTTGGATCTAAAATTCTAGAAGTAGAATCCAATGGGTCAACAGCTGGGTAAATACCTAATTCAGCAATTTGTCTTGAGAGTACAGTCGTTGCGTCTAAGTGTGAAAAAGAAGTTGCTGGAGCTGGATCTGTTAAATCATCTGCAGGTACATAAATTGCCTGAACAGATGTAATTGATCCTTTATTAGTTGTTGTAATTCTTTCTTGCAGGTTTCCCATATCTGTTGCAAGAGTAGGCTGATAACCAACCGCTGAAGGAATTCTTCCTAGAAGAGCTGATACTTCTGACCCTGCCTGAGTAAATCTAAAAATGTTATCAACAAAGAACAAAACATCTTGACCCTCTTGATCCCTGAAATACTCTGCCACAGTAAGACCAGTTAAAGCTACTCTAGCTCTAGCTCCTGGAGGTTCATTCATTTGTCCATAAACTAATGCTGCTTTAGACCCAGTTCCCTCTGGCTTGATCACTCCTGACTCGATCATTTCGTGATATAAATCGTTTCCTTCTCTAGTTCTCTCTCCCACTCCAGCGAATACTGAAAATCCACCATGGGCCTTAGCTATATTATTTATAAGTTCCATTATAATTACAGTTTTTCCAACTCCTGCTCCACCAAACAATCCAATTTTTCCACCTTTGGCATAAGGTGCTAATAAGTCGATTACCTTTATTCCAGTTACTAGAATTTCTGTTTCTGTAGACTGATCATTAAAAGAAGGAGCTTGTCGGTGTATAGGCCAATTTTCTTTAGTAGAAATTTGTCCTTTCTCATCGATTGGTTCACCTATTACGTTTACAATTCGTCCTAATGTTTCTGGACCTACTGGAACTTGAATTGGAGCACCTGTATCTTTTACTTCATCACCCCTTTTGAGTCCTTCCGTACTATCCATAGCAATGGTTCTAACACTTGACTCTCCAAGGTGCTGTGCAACTTCTAAAACTAATCTATTACCTCCATTATCACACTCTAAGGCTGTTAATATTTCTGGCAGTTCTCCATCAAATTTTACATCAACGACTGCACCAATTACTTGTGTTATGTTTCCTTTTTTGCTCATAATTATAAACTTTCTGCTCCTGATATAATTTCAATTAACTCTTTTGTTATTGCTGCTTGACGGCTTCTATTATACTCAATTGTAAGCCTATCAACCAATTCGCCTGCGTTTCTGGTTGCATTATCCATTGCTGTCATCCTCGAACCTTGCTCACTGGCAGAATTCTCTAACATTGCTTTAAATATTTGCGTTGAAATATTTTTCGGCAATAAATTACTTAAAATCTCATCTTCATCTGGTTCAAACTCATAGTCATTATCATTACCAGAGTCATCTTTATCATCTTTATTTTCATTAAGTGGAACTATTTGTTGTTCTTGTGGAATTTGTGTAATTACATTTTTAAATTTATTGTAAAATATTGCGCAAACATCAAATTCATTTTTTTCAAATTTTTCAATTATAATTTTTCCTACTTTATCTGCATCAAAGTAATTTATATTTTTTGACTCTTTGAAAGAAATGTTCTCTACAATATAACTTTTATACTGTCTTTTAAGTTGATCATATCCTTTAGATCCAACAGTAATAATTTTTAAAGTTTTATTTTCAGATATTATTTTTTCGAAATAACTTTTTGCTTTTTTAATAATGTTTGTATTAAAACCTCCGCATAAACCTCTATCAGCAGTGAGCACAATACATAAATGAACTTTCTCTTCACCTGTTCCAACCAGTAACTTGGGAGCATTTTCTTTATCTGTTATACTTTTTGAAAGATTTAAAATTACATTATTCATTTTTTCAGAATAAGGTCTGCCTTTTTCAGCATTCTCTTGAGCTTTTCTTAACTTGGCTGCAGCCACCATTTTCATAGCTTTTGTTATTTTCTGAGTTGATTTAACACTCGTAATTCTTTTTCTAAGATCGTCTAAACTTGGCATTTATGATTATTTAATTCCTTTAATTAATTCTACTAATTGTTTTTCAATGTCTTCCTCAATCTTCCCAGTTTTGGCAATAGACTCCATAATCTCAGGCTTATCAGATTTACACTTTTGTAGAACTTTATTTTCAAAGTCTGCTACATCTTTAAGTTCAATATCATCCAAATAACCTTTTACGCCACAGAAAATTGATATAACTTGTTCTGCAACTGTCATGGGAGAATACTGTCCTTGTTTTAAAAGTTCAGTTAACTTCGAACCTCTATTTAAAAGTTTTTGTGTGGATGCATCTAAATCAGATCCAAATTGAGCAAAAGCTGCCATTTCTCTGTATTGAGCTAACTCTAATTTAATTGATCCAGCCACAGATTTCATAGCTTTAGTTTGTGCAGCTGATCCAACTCTAGATACGGATAATCCAACGTTTACTGCTGGTCTAATTCCTTGATTGAATAGTTCAGTTTCTAAAAATATTTGCCCATCTGTAATAGATATTACATTTGTTGGAATGTATGCAGAGACATCGCCTGCTTGTGTTTCAATAATTGGTAGCGCAGTTAAAGAACCTCCGCCATTTTCATCACTTAATTTAGCAGCTCTTTCTAATAATCTACTATGTAAATAAAACACATCTCCTGGGTATGCTTCACGCCCCGGTGGTCTTCTTAATAATAATGACATTTGTCTATATGCGACTGCTTGCTTAGATAAATCATCGTAAATAATTAAAGCATGCATTCCATTATCTCTAAAATATTCTCCCATAGTACATCCTGTGTAAGGAGCTAAAAACTGAAGAGGCGCAGAGTCTGAAGCTGTTGCGGAAACTATAGTCGTATATTCCATTGCGCCAGCGTCCTCTAAAGTTTTTACAATCTGAGCAACAGTTGATCTTTTTTGTCCAATTGCAACATATATACAATAAAGTTTTTTACTTTCGTCGTCTGATTCATTAATTTTCTTTTGATTGATAATTGTATCGATAGCTACTGCGGTTTTACCAGTTTGACGATCTCCAATTATAAGTTCTCTTTGCCCTCTTCCAACAGGAATTAAGCTATCAATTGCTTTTAAACCTGTTTGCATTGGTTCTCCAACTGATTGTCGTGGAATAATTCCTGGAGCTTTAACTTCAACTCTTTTTCTTTCTAAACTTTTATCTAAAGCTCCTTTTCCATCAATTGGATTTCCTAATCCATCAACAACTCTTCCTAAAAGTTGTTTTCCAACTGGTACATCAACAATCGCACCAGTTCTTTTTACAGTATCACCCTCTTTAATTTCTCTATCATCGCCAAATATAACAACACCAACGTTGTCACTCTCTAAGTTTAATGCCATTCCTTTAGAGCCATCAGAAAACTCAACCATTTCTCCTGCTTGAACATTATCCAAGCCATAAATTCTTGCAATTCCATCTCCAACAGATAGTACTTGTCCGACCTCTGAAACCTCAGCTCTATCGCCAAGTTTTTTTATCTGTTCTTTTAATATTTTTGTTACTTCTGAAGGATTTATTTCCATTTATGCCTCTATCATTTGTTTTTGAATTTGTTGCAGTTTATTTTTAATAGAATTATCTACCATTGTACTTCCCACTTTTAATACCAAGCCACCAATTAAACTTGGGTCAAATTTATAATTTAACTGTATCTTTGCTCCAAAGTTTTGAGATAGCTCTTCTTTAATTTTAGAAATATCTGTTTCATTAAGTTCTTTAGCTGAAAAAAGCTCTGCTTTTATTTCACCTCTAGCTTTCGAACATACCTCTATAAAGTCACTTAAAATTTTTTCTAAATAAAAAAATCTTCTTTTTTGAATTAAAAAAACTAGAAATCTTTTTAAAAGATTATCAAAATTGTTTTTTTTAGAAATTGTTTCAATAACTTTAGTTAAATCCTCAATACTAGTCGTAGGGTTTTTGATTAAATATCTAAATTCTTCACTTTCATTTATGAGTCTACTAACTGCAACGACTTGTTCCTCTACTTTTGCTAGAGATTTATCTTCGTTAGCCAGCTCAAATAATGCTTGGGAATAACTGTTATTAGAAGTTATTGATATTTTATTTTCGCTCAATTTATACTCTCAATTGTGAAGATGTTTAAAATTTCGCTTAGATAACATACGAATTATCAGTCTTCAAGGCTCAGATTGTGAAAAATGGTAAGATTTAATGGGCTAATTGAAGCTGATAGGGTCAACATCAACTGAAAGTTTCATTCCTTTGGAGAGTTGAAAATCTTTCAATACATATTTCAATTTTTTCTGAACATTAGATGTTTTTTTTGCCCTTATTAATAGTCTATTTCTGAATTTTTGATTAATTCTATATATTGGAGCATTTACTGGTCCTAAAATTTTTGCATCTATAGATTTTGATAAAATATTTTTAAGTTTTACGGCATCTATATCAAGTTTTTTTTCATTTGATGAAGATAAGATTAAAGCGATAAATCTTTCGTAGGGTGGTAGATTATTCCTCTTTCTTAAATTTAATTCATTTTCTAGAAATTTAAAAGGATCTTCATTTGTAATTTGATTTATAACTTCTGGTTTTAAATTGTATGTTTGGAAATAAATATTAGCCGGTTTGCCGGTTCTACCTGCTCTTCCTGATAACTGATGGTAAAGTTGTAAATTTTTTTCAGTGCTCCTAAGATCGTGTCCTTGAGAAGTTAAATCAATATCTAATACAACAATACAATTCAATTTTGGAAAGTGAAATCCTTTTGATATTAACTGAGTGCCTACAAGAATATCTATTTCACCAGATATAATTTTATTCAATTTATCTTTGCCAGATGCTTTATTCATTGTGTCGCTAGAAAAAATTATTGTTTTTTTATTAGGAAAAAGGTTTTTAACTTCCTCTGCAATTTTTTCTACCCCAGGTCCACTAAATACAAACTCACAAACATTTCCTTTTTTACAATCTCTATTTAATTTTGAATTATATCCACAGTAATGACACAAAAGAATTTTTTTATTTTTGTGAAATACTAAATTTATAGAACACCTTGGGCATGTAAAAACATTTAAACATTTTTTACATAAAACATAGGGTGCAAAACCTCTTCTATTTATGAAAAAGAGAACTTGATCTTTTTTATTTAAATGTCCTTTTACTTTTTCAAGAGTTTTGAGAGATATAGAACTTTTGGTCGCTAGTTGATTTTGATAAAGATCGATAACATGGTGTTTAGGTAAATTTGCACCCTTATATCGATTAAGCAATCTTGAGTAATTATATTTTTTAATTTTAATATTTTCATATGTTTCGATTGATGGAACTGCAGTTACTAAATTTATTGGAATATTTTCGTGTTTAGCTCTTGATATTGCCATATCTCTAGCATTATAGATAATTCCTTCATCTTGTTTATAAGATTGATCGTGCTCTTCATCTACAGTTATCAAACCTAATTTTTTGAATGGCAGAAATAAGGATGATCTTGCTCCAAGTACTACTTTAATTTTTCCTGCTGATAATCCATTCCATATAATTTTTCTTTTTTTTGGGCTGACTTTTGAATGCCAAACTGCAGCTTCAAATCCAAAATAAGATTTAAATTTTTTTTCAAATTCATTTGTTAGTCCTATTTCTGGTAATAAAATTAGAGCTTGCAATCCTATATTTATAATTTTTTCAATAGCTTTAAAATAAACTATTGTTTTTCCTGAACCGGTAGTACCTTGCAGTAAATGAACTCTAAAACTGCTATCATTTTTAGATAACTCTTTATAAGCTTTATCTTGCTCTTCAGAAAGTTGATAACTTTCTTTTTTGCTTGATAGAGCATATTTTAATAGATCGATGTCATTTTTTATTCTTAAATTTTCGTCATTAATCAAATGTAGTTTTAAACACATTCCTAGGGGTACAAGATTGTAATTAGAAAACCACTTTAGAAAAT
Source organism: uncultured Pelagibacteraceae bacterium (assembly GCA_902559605.1). Classification (GTDB taxonomy): domain Bacteria; phylum Pseudomonadota; class Alphaproteobacteria; order Pelagibacterales; family Pelagibacteraceae; genus Pelagibacter. The sequence continues at coordinate 30,146 of CACEIC010000003.1, forward strand.
TCATTGTCTTTTTACTTAGTGGTTCAATTTGAATTTTTTCAATTATAGATTTTAATTTAAATTCCTTATTATTCTTTTCTTCAAAAAAATCCCAAATTACACCAATAATATTTTTCTTACCAAATGGAACTTTTACATAATCTCCTGCTTTTAATTTAATATTACTTTCATAGGTAAAAGGATAATCAAATATATTTGGCAACAAAACTGGATATTTCATAAATATTTAATTTTAGTTTTTTTATATCTTAAAAATATATAAATAGATCAAATGAAATATAATTATTACTGGAGAAAATCAGGTTTAAAAAAACCTTATGGGGATAATTTTTTGAGTTTAATTGAGGAATATAAGCCAAAAAATGTATTAGAAATCGGTGTTTTTTGTGGTGTTACATCAAGAAATATATGTGAATTATTAAAGACAAATTTTGGTAGTGATTTTAGATATTACGGATTAGATTTATTTGGATCTACTAAAACATCAAGTGTAGATGAGATCGAACCTAAATTTCTTGAAAATCAAAAGTTTTCGAATCCACTTAAAACTATCTATTATAATTTCATAAAAAAAGAAAATTTAAATTCAAAGATATCTGTTCAAAATTTTTTAAAGAAATTTTCGCAAAATATTGAGCTAATAGAAGGAGACACAAGGGTGACTTTAGAAAAAGTTCCTTTAAGTGAAATTGATTTTGTATTTTTAGATGGAGGCCATAGTTACGATACAGTTTTAAGTGATTTACAGAAACTTTATGACAACATGAAAAATAATTCTAGAATTGTTTGTGATGATTTTGCAGGTATTACAAAAATTGAAAGTGTTGAAAAAGCAATAAAAGACTTTGCAAATAATAATAAAATAAAACTTGAAGAAAAATTTAAAAGATTTGCTTTATTGAATGTAGAAAAATAATTATTAAGAGTGAATTTGTCTTTTATCTACTGATAATGCTGCTTCTTTTATAGCTTCAGAAAATGTTGGGTGTGCGTGACATGTTCTTGCAATATCTTCGGAACTAGCTCCAAATTCCATTGCGACAGCCATCTCAGCTATCATTTCTCCTGCATGAGGACCAATAATATGTACACCAAGCACTTTATCAGTTGATTGGTCTGCCAAAATTTTTACAAAACCCTCTGGCTCATCAATTGCTTTGGCTCTTGAATTTGCCATAAAAGGAAATTTACCAATTTTGTACCCTATGTTTTCTTTTTTTAATTGCTCTTCGCTTTTGCCAACATAAGCGACTTCGGGAGATGTATAAACAACTCCAGGAATAATATCATAATTAACATGACCTGATTGACCTGCTATTAATTCTGCAACAGCAATTCCTTCCTCTTCAGCTTTATGGGCTAACATTGGGCCATCAATAACATCACCTATTGCATAAATATTTTTAACATTCGTTTCAAAATTTTTATTTACTTTAACTCTTCCTTTTTCATCTAACTTTACACCAACTTTATCTAAATTTAAGTTTTTAGTATAAGGTCTTCTTCCTACAGAAATTAAAACAACATCAACATCATGTTTAACTTTTTGGCCATCATTTTGTGAAGTCTCAACCGTCACACCGTTAGAGTTTTTAGTTATTTTATCAACTTTAGTATTAAGGTTGAATTTTATACCTTGTTTCTTTAATATTTTCATAAATTCATTTGAAATATCTCGATCCATTCCAGGCGTGATATGATCTAAAAATTCAACGACTGTGACTTCAGTGCCAAGTCTTGACCAAACTGATCCCATTTCCAACCCTATATATCCTCCACCAACAACAATCATTTTATTTGGGAGTTTGGGAATAGATAGGGCTCCAGTTGAAGAAAGAATTCTCTCTTCATCAAAATCTACTCCAGGCAATGAAACTGGCTCTGATCCTGTACTGATTATCGTTTTATCAGTTTGAATTATTTTAGTGCCTTCCAAGCCTTCAATTTTTATTGAATTCTCGTTCTCAAATGAACCTTTGCCTTTAAAATAAGTGACCTTGTTTTTTTTGAATAAAAATTCAACTCCTTTAGTCAAAACTGTTACAGCTTTGTCTTTATTTTTCATCATTTTATCTAAATTGAGTTTTATTTCTCCAGTCTCGATTCCAATTTTTTCAAAATTTTTAGCACTGTGAAATTTTTCAGATAAATTAAGTAAACTTTTTGATGGTATGCATCCAATATTTAAACATGTCCCTCCTAGAGATCCTCTAGACTCTATGCATGCTGTTTTAAGTCCAAGTTGAGACAATCTAATTGCACAAACATAACCACCAGGACCACCACCAATTACTGTAACATCAAATTTTTCTGACATATTATAAATTTAAAAATAACCTTCTTGGATCTTCTAAGTTTTCTTTAACAGTTTTTAAAAAACTCACAGATTCTTTTCCATCAATTATTCTATGATCATAAGACAATGCTAAAAACATTACAGGTCTAGCTTTTATCTCACCATCAACAACAACAGGTCTTTCAACAATATTATGCATTCCAAGAACTGCTGATTGTGGAGGGTTTAAAATAGGAGTAGATAACATTGATCCATAAACACCTCCGTTGCTAATTGTAAACGTTCCCCCTTGAAGATCCTCTATGGTAAGACTGCCATTTTTTGCTTTGTCTGACAGATCTTTTATGTTTTTTTCAATGTCAGCAAAAGACATTTCATCTGCATTTTTTAATACTGGAACTACTAATCCTTTTTCAGTTCCTACTGCAAAACTCACATTATAATAATTTTTGTAAACCATTTCATCATTTTCAACTTCAGCATTTATTGCAGGAAATAATTTTAATCCTACTATACAAGCTTTCACAAAAAAGGACATGAAGCCAAGTTTAATTCCATAACTATTTTGGAAATCTTCCTGGTTATCTTTTCTCATTGAAATTATATTTGACATATCAACCTCATTAAACGTTGTAAGCATAGCTGCATTATTTTGAGCCTCCTTTAAACGTTTAGCAATCGTTTGTCTTAGTCTTGACATTTTAATTCGTTCTTCTTCGCCGTATTGAATTTTTCTTTCGTTAGGTTGAGGGTTAGCTCCCATTAAACTTATTAAATCACCTTTTAAAATTCTACCATCTTTACCTGTCCCTTTTACTTCATCTAAATTAATTTTATTTTCAACAACCATTTTTCTTACAGCAGGAGAAAGTGTTTTATTTTGTTTAATAGGCTTGGTTTCTTTAACTTCATCAGTTAATACCAATGGTTCTTCGTCAAGCAATAAAGGTTCTTGAGTTTTTTTTGTATCTTTTTTCTTTTCGATTTCTAAATTTATTACATTATTTTTTTCAACGTTTCCTTTAACCGGCTCAGCTTCCTTTTCTTCTTTAAGAGCGCCACCTTCTGAAATCATTCCTAATACAGTTCCAACTTCGACTGTATCACCATCTTTTGAGTTGATCTCTGATATAACACCACTCGCAGGTGCAGGAACTTCTAAGTTTACTTTGTCAGTTTCTAATTCTACTACAGCTTCATCAACAACTACGTTATCACCCTTTTTCTTTAACCATTTCGTGACCGTAGCCTCTGTAATACTTTCTCCCAAAACTGGAACTAATATTTTTTCACTCATTTATTCAAATACTTTATTTATAATTTCTTGTTGTTCAGAATTATGTCTTCTTGCATAACCTGTAGCAGGTGTAGCATCTGGACTTCTTCCAATGTAAGAAATTGCATTGTTTTTAGCCTTAATAGTCTCTAATGTCCATTGTATATAATCTCTAACAGCAAACCAAGCACCCATATTTTTGGGCTCCTCTTGGCACCAATAAAATTTTGAATTTTTTGCAAATGGTTTTAGCTCTTTAACCAAACTTTTTGCAGGGAAAGGATATAGTTGTTCAATTCTATACAAAATCACATCATTGATTTTTAGTTTCTCTCTTGCCGCGAGAAGATCAAAATAAATTTTTCCAGAGCATAATATTACTTTTCTAATTTTTTTATCTTCTTTTAACTTAATAAAACCTTTTTGCTTAGTATCTCTAGCATGATCCCATAGCACTCTATGAAAAGAATTTTTTTTACTAAAATCTTCTAAATTTGATACACAATATTTATTTCTTAAAAGTGACTTAGGTGTCATTATAATTAAAGGTTTTCTAAAATCACGGTGCATCTGTCTTCTTAAAGCATGAAAATAATTTGCAGGTGTAGTACAATTCATAACTTGTAAATTATCATTTGCACATAATTGTAAAAATCTCTCTAATCTCGCGGAAGAGTGCTCTGGACCTTGTCCTTCATAACCATGGGGTAATAACATAACCAGTCCTGATGCTCTTTTCCACTTTCTTTCACCAGATGATATAAATTGATCAATAATTACTTGTGCACCATTTGCAAAATCTCCAAATTGAGCTTCCCAAATTGTCAATGTATTCGGTTCTACTAAACTGTATCCATATTCAAATCCTAAAACTGCAAGTTCAGATAAAAAACTATCTACAATTTCAAAATTTTTTTGGTTACTAGATATATTGTTTAAAGGTATGTACCTTGAATTATCAATTTGATTTCTTAAAACTGAGTGTCTTTGACTAAAGGTACCTCTACCTGAGTCCTGACCTACTAACCTAACTGGATAACCTTCAACTAATAATGAACCAAATGCTAAAGACTCAGCTGTTGCCCAATCAATTCCTGAGCCTTCATTAATAGTTTTTTTTCTATTTTCCATAATTTTTGTTATGGTTTTGTGAATATTTTTATCAGTTGGAAAAACATGTATTCTGTCAGAAATATTATTTAAAATTTTCAAATCTGATCCAGTTACACCTCTTTTATCTTTACCTCTTTCGGGTTTATATCTCGACCAAGTTCCCTCAAACCACCTAATTTTAGGTTTATAATCTTTCGCATTTTTAAATTGATCATCTAATAAATTTTTAAAATCAATAATTTGTTGATCTAAATCTTGTTTCGTAAAAAGTCCTTCATTTACTAGCTTTTCACCATAAATTTTAATTGTAGATGGATGAGATCTAATTTTTTTGTACATAAGTGGTTGGGTGAAAGATGGCTCATCTCCCTCATTATGTCCAAATCTTCTGTAACATATTAAATCAATTACAACATCTCTATTAAATTTTAATCTAAACTCAGTTGCTATTCTAGTTGCGTAAACAACTGCCTCAGGATCATCTCCATTAACATGGATGATTGGTGCATCAACCATTTTACCTACGTCAGAAGGATAAGGGGAAGATCGCGCAAATCTAGGACTTGTTGTAAATCCAATTTGGTTGTTAACAATAATATGGATTGTCCCTCCAGTGTTATGACCAGGAAGTCCGGACATCGCAAAACACTCTGCTACTATTCCTTGCCCTGCAAATGCAGCATCTCCGTGAATTAATATTGGTATAACTTTATTTCTTTGTTTGTCTTGGTGAAAAAATTGTTTAGCTCTAGTTTGGCCAAGAACAACAGGATTAACTGCCTCTAAATGTGAAGGATTATCTGTTAAACTAACGTGTACAGGATTTCCATCAAATTCTCTATCAGATGAGGCTCCTAAATGGTATTTGACATCTCCAGCACCATCTTCTGAACCATCCATTTCACCAGCAAATTCATTAAAAATTCTTTTATAAGACTTTTGTAAAACGTTTGCTAAGACATTTAGTCTTCCTCTATGTGACATTCCTATTTTAACTTCTTTTATTTTGGATTGTCCTCCGATTTTTATAATTTGCTCAAGAGCAGGTATTAAACTTTCTCCACCATCTAAACCAAATCTTTTAGTACCAACATATTTTGTGTTTAAAAATTTTTCAAATCCCTCTGCTTGTATTAATTTATTTAAAATTGCTTGCTTTCCATTTTTTGTAAACTTGAGTGCATTCTCGTCTTTTTCAACTCTATCTCTAAACCACATTCTCTCAGTTGGATTTGAAATATGCATGTATTCATAACCTATGGGACCACAATAAGTTTTTTTTAAAAACTTCAGTATTTCTCTAATATTTGCACTTTTTTTATTTATTATTCCGTTTAGAAAAATTTCTTTGTAATAATCTTCTTTTTTAAAACCATAGTACTCAGGATGTAATTCGTCTAAATATTCTGACTTCATCAATTCTAAAGGATCTAATTTTGATAATAGATGTCCCCTTAAGCGATAAGCTCTTATCAAGGCTACGGCACTTATTGAATTTTTATTTGAATTTGCAATTACTTGAAAATTAAACTTGCTAGAATTATCTTTGTTTTTTTCATTTTCTTTAGCTGTTTTCACAACATCTTCTATATTAATTTTTTTTGAGAAAGGTTTCCACGACGGTCCATTTATCTCATCGACTAATATCTTCATATCCTCATCTACACCTGAGAAATATTCAATCCAACTTTCAGATAGAGATGGATCTTTATTTATAAATTTTACATACATTTCCTCAATAAATGCACTATTAGCTTTATTTAGAAATGATGTTTTTTTATATTCCAGATTTTTAGGAGAGCTCATTTTATTTTAATATAATACTAAATTTTGTTTTCAATTGGACAATTTATTTAACAATGTTTTTCCAATTTCTGAAGGGGATGTGGCAACTTCTATACCACAATCTTCCATTTTTTTGATCTTATCTTTGGCCCCACCTTTGCCACCTGATATTATGGCGCCTGCATGTCCCATTCTTCTACCCGGCGGTGCTGTAACACCTGCAATAAAACCAACCATGGGTTTTTTTATTTCATGATTTTTTACAAATTCAGCTGCTTCTTCTTCAGCTGATCCTCCTATTTCACCAATCATTAAAATTGATTTAGTTTCCTCATCCTTTAAAAATAAATCTAAACAATCAATGAAATTCGTACCATTTATTGGATCACCACCTATACCTATACATGTTGATTGTCCCAAATCATTCTCTGTAGTTTGTGCGACAGCCTCATAGGTCAAAGTTCCAGATCTTGATACAATACCAACAGAACCCTTTTTATGTATATTTCCTGGCATTATTCCGATCTTGCATTCATCAGGCGTAATTATCCCTGGACAATTGGGACCGATTAATCTTGATTTTGAATTAAGTAACTTTTTTTTGACCTTAATCATATCAAGAACTGGTATACCCTCAGTGATACAAACGATTAATTCTAAGTTAGCTTCAATGGCCTCTATGATTGCTGCGGATGCAAATTTCGCAGGAACATAAATCATAGTTGCGTTGGCACCAGTTTCATCGACTGCTTCCTTTACTGTATTAAATACTGGTCTATCTAGATGAGTTTGACCACCTTTTTTTGGTGTAACTCCTCCGACTAAATTTGTTCCATATTTAATTGCTTGCTCTGAATGAAAAGTTCCGTGACTACCCGTAAAACCTTGGCAAATTAACTTTGTGTTTTTATTAACTAAAACTGACATTTATTTAATAGCCTCTACAATTTTTTTAGCAGCATCTGATAAATCAGAAGCAGAAATTAACTCAAGACCTGAATTATCAAGTATTTTTTTTCCCTCTTCAAAATTTGTTCCGGCCAATCTTACAACTAAAGGAACATTCATTTTTATTTCTTTTGCTGCATCCACAACACCCTGGGCAAGAACATCACATCTCATTATTCCGCCAAAAATATTAATCAATATTCCTTTAACATTTTTATCTGATAAAATTATTTTAAAAGCTGCTGCCACTTTTTCTTTAGAAGCCCCACCACCAACATCTAAAAAATTTGCTGGTTCCTTTCCATATAATTTAATTATGTCCATAGTTGCCATTGCAAGCCCAGCTCCATTAACCATGCATCCAATTGTTCCATCAAGTTTAATATATGCTAAATCATGCTTGCTAGCTTCTATCTCTGTTTCTTCTTCTTCATTGAGGTCTCTCAACTCAATTAGCTCTGGATGTCTGAATAAAGCATTTCCATCAAAATTCATTTTTGCATCTAAACAAATCAACTCTTTTTCTTTTGTTAAAATTAAAGGATTAATTTCGATTAAATTAGCATCGGTTTCTATAAATAATTTGTATATGGACTTGATTAGACTAATTCCTTGTTCTTTTGTTTCTTCATCTAGATTAAAAATACTTATTATTTTATTACAATTTTCATCAGATATTTCGTTATCTAAATCTACTTTTGTTGTTAAAATTTTCTCAGGAGATTTGATTGCGACTTCTTCTATATTCATACCACCTTGATCACTTGAGATAAAAGCTATCTTTGAGCTCGCACGATCTACAACACAAGACAAATAAAATTCTTTATCAATGTTAGATGAAACTTCGACATATAATCTTTTAACAATTCTTCCGCTAGGTCCTGTCTGATGAGTGATTAATTTTTTTCCGAGCAAGGATTTTGCCTCTATTTCAAGACTTTTTAAATCATTTACTATTTTAACTCCACCAGCTTTACCTCTGCCTCCAGCATGAATTTGTGCTTTCAACACATATTTATCAGTTTTAAGATTTTTAGCTTTTTCCAATAATTCATTTACATCTAGAGCATAAACTCCATCCGGAACTTTAGCTCCATATTTTCTAAGTATATTCTTTGCTTGGTGTTCGTGAATATTCATTAACTAGTTATTTAAACTAGGATCAATTTTGGATGCAGCTTCCCATAATTTTTTTACAGCATCTACTGAGTTATTAAACTCAGATTTTTCATTTTCATCTAGCTCAATTTCTTCGATTTTTTCTATACCGTTCTTTCCAACAATTACTGGCACTCCAGCATAAATATTGCTTATTCCGTATTGTCCATTTAAATGTGCAGCACAAGGGAGCATTTTTTTGCTATCTTTTAAGTATGCTTCTGCCATTTCAACACCTGACGCTGCCGGTGCATAAAATGCTGAACCTTTTTCTAAATATTTAACAATTTCAGCACCTCCATCTCTAGTTCTTTGATTTATACTTTCCAATTTATCTTTTGAAATTTTTCCTTCTTTAACTAAATCTAATAATGGTTTTCCTGAAACTTTTGTAAATCTTGGTAGAGGAACCATAGTATCTCCATGACCTCCCATTACCATTGCCTCAATTTCTCTAACAGGCACATTTAACTCTAGAGATAAAAATAGTTTAAATCTTGATGTGTCTAATATTCCAGCCATTCCAACAACTTTGTTAGGTGATAGTCCAGAAAATTTTTGAAAAGCCATAACCATTACATCTAATGGATTTGTGATACATATAACAAAGGCATTTGGTGCATGCTGCTTTATACCTTCAGCAACCTGTTTTATAATTTTTAAATTTATTCCTAATAAATCATCTCTACTCATTCCTGGTTTTCTTGGAACACCAGCTGTAATAATGATTACATCTGAATTTTTTATATCTTCATAATTATCAGTACCTGAAAATTTTACATTAAATCCATCAACAGATGAAGACTGTGCAATATCTAATGCTTTACCTTTAGCAATTCCACTTGCTACATCAAATAATACTACTTCATCAACAAGCTCCTTTAGTCCAATTAAATGTGCTAAAGTTCCACCTATTTGTCCAGCTCCTATTAATGATATTTTTGACATTTTGCTATTTCATTGTTGGCATTATAAATTCAGGATCTGATCTAACACCTGAAGGCCATCTTGAAGTGATTGTTTTTAATTTAGTATAAAATCTAACTCCTTCTGGCCCGTGCATATGTTGATCTCCAAATAATGATCTCTTCCATCCACCAAAACTATGAAAAGCAACTGGCACAGGGATAGGGATATTAATTCCAACCATTCCTACTTTAATTTGATTTGCAAATGTTCTTCCTGCATCTCCATCTCTTGTATAAATACTTGTTCCATTACCAAACTCATGGTCATTAATTAAATTTAATGCTTCGTTAAAATCTTTAGCTCTGACAACAGATAATACAGGTCCAAATATCTCCTCTTTATAAATTCTCATATCTTTTTTAACATTATCGAATAAGCAACCACCAATATAATAACCGTCTTCATAACCTTGAAGTTTGATATCTCTTCCATCAACCACAAGGTCTGCTCCTTCTTTAATACCTAAATCAACATAACCTCTTACTCTTTCAAGATGCTCTTTTGTTACTAAAGGACCCATTTCAGAATTCTTATCCATGCCTGGTCCAATTTTTAAAGCTTCCACTTTTTTAGATAATTCATCGACTAGTTTGTCACCTACATTACCAACAGCAACAGCAACAGATTGAGCCATACATCTTTCTCCTGCAGACCCATATGCTGCACCCATTAGACCGTTTACTGCTTGATCTAAATCACAATCTGGCATGACAACACAATGATTTTTAGCTCCTCCAAGAGCTTGAACACGTTTTTCATTTTTGGCTGCATTTTCATAAATGTATTTAGCAATAGGTGTTGATCCAACAAAACTAACTGCGGATATATCTTTATGTTCCAAAATTGCATCTACAACTTCTTTATCTCCATTAACAACATTCAAAACCCCATCTGGTAAACCAGCTTCACTAAATAGCTCTGCAAGTTTTAATGGACAAGATGGATCTTTTTCAGAAGGTTTTAATACAAATGTATTTCCGCAAGCTATTGCCATTGGAAACATCCACATTGGAACCATTGCAGGAAAATTAAATGGTGTAATACCTGCACATACACCTAATGGCTGTCTCACTGACCAGCTATCAATGTTTGTACCTACATTTTCTGTAAAGTCACCTTTTAGCATTTGTGGAATTCCACATGCAAATTCAACTACCTCTAAACCTCTTGTGAGAGAACCTTTGGCATCTTCATAAACTTTTCCATGCTCTGATACAATCATCTTAGCTAGCAAGTCAGAATTTTTTTCAATTATTTCTTTGTATTTAAATATTATTCTAGCTCTTTGTATTGGAGTTACATTTGACCATGTTTCAAATGCTTTTTTTGCTTTTTGTACTGCTAAATCAAGATCTTGTTTTGTACCAAGTCTTACCTCAGACTCTTGTTTGCCTATAGCGGGATTAAATACTTTTCCTTTTCTATCAGATGTACCTGAAACAATTTTACCATCGATAAAATGCTCAATTAAATTCATGGATGTATTTAAATAAGTAATTATGTGGTTGCAAGCATTTTCTTTATCTCAGCAATAGCTTTTGCTGGATTTAATCCTTTTGGACATGCATTAGTGCAGTTCAAAATCGTGTGGCATCTATAAAGCTTAAGTTCATCTGCAACCTTTTGAAGTCTTTCCTTTCTATCTTCGTCTCTGCTATCCATTATCCATCTATAAGCTTGTAATAAAACTGCAGGACCTAAATACTTATCGCCATTCCACCAATAACTAGGACATGAAGTAGAACAACAAGCACACATTATACATTCATAAGCTCCATCAAGTTTAGCTCTATCTTCTGGAGATTGATGAATTTCTGTTGTTTCACTTTTTGAATTATTTTTTAACCAAGGTTCAATGGATTGGTATTGTTTATATAATCCACTTAAGTCTCCTATTAAATCTTTTTTTACTTTTAAGTGAGGCAAAGGGTATATATCTATATCTCCCTTAATTTCTGCATGTGGCTTAGTACATGCAAGACCATTTTTTCCACCCATATTCATTGCACAAGAACCACAAACTCCATGCGCACAAGATCTTCTATATGCAAGTGTTGGATCAATTTCGTTTTTAATTTTATTTAGTATGTCTAAAACTTTAGATGGACAATTATCCATGTCTACTTCATATGTGTCTATTCTTGGGTTCTCTCCAGTTGATGGATCCCATCTGTAAACATTTACTTTTCTGATATTCTTTGAACCGGTTTTGTCTTTAAAATATTTACCTTTATTAACTTTTGAGTTTTGTGGTAAATTTAATTGAACCATTAATACACTCTTTCTTGTGGAGGAAAATATTGGACTTCATTTGTTAATGTTGAAGTATGTACATCTCTGTATTCAATTTTAGTATTTTTTCCATCACACCAAGATAATGTATGTTTCATAAATTTTTCATCATTTCTTTTTGGATAATCTTCACGAGCATGAGCTCCTCTGCTTTCTTTTCTGTGATATGCAGAATCTACAGTTGTTATCGCTTGTCTAATTAAATTATCAAATTCTAAAGTCTCAACTAAATCAGTATTGAATACCAACGATTTATCTTTAACAGAAATCGATTCCATGCCGTCATATGTTTTTCTGATCTCATCTACACCCTCTTTAAGATTCTTTTCAGTTCTAAATACAGCACATTTAGACTGCATTGTTTTTTGCATCGCCAGTCTAAGTTCAGCAGTTCCATTATCTCCCTCTGCATACCTTAGTTTATCAAATCTATTTAGACATTTTTCAGTTTCGCTTTCACTAACTTCTTCGTGAGGCGTTCCAGGTTTTACCAATTCCGCTGCTCTCTTTGCTGCTGCTCTTCCAAAAACAACCAAGTCAATAAGTGAATTTGAACCTAGTCTATTTGCTCCATGCACAGATACGCACGCGGCCTCACCAATCGCCATCAAACCTGGGACTGTTTTTTGAGATCCATTTACTGTTAAAACTTCAGCTTTATAATTTGTTGGTATACCACCCATATTATAATGAACTGTTGGAACAACTGGTATTGGTTCTTTGGTTACATCTACATTTGCAAATAATCTTGCTGCCTCAGTAATGCCTGGCAATCTATCTTCAATAACTTTCTTATCTAAATGACTTAAATATAAATGAACATGGTCTTGATCTTTACCAACACCTCTTCCCTCATTGATTTCAATAGACATTGATCTGCTAACTACATCTCTTGATGCAAGATCTTTAGCGTTGGGAGCATATCTCTCCATAAATCTTTCACCTTTAGAGTTTACCAAATATCCACCTTCACCTCTTACACCTTCAGAAATAAGTGTTCCGTGTCCATATATTCCTGTTGGGTGAAATTGTACAAACTCCATGTCTTGAAGAGGTAATCCAGCTCTTAATACCATTGCATTACCATCACCAGTACAAGTGTGTGCAGATGTTGCTGAGTAATACACCTTCCCGTATCCCCCTGTGGCTATAATTGTTATGTGAGATCTAAAACGATGAATTGTTCCATCATTTAAATTCCAAGCAATTAAACCTTTGCATTGTCCATCTTTCATAATTAAGTCTAATGCAAAATATTCAATAAAAAATTCTGTATTATGTTTAAGTGCTTGACCATACAATGTATGGAGAATTGCATGACCAGTTCTGTCTGCTGCTGCACAAGTTCTTTGTACTATTCCATTTCCATAATTTTTTGTCATTCCTCCAAATGGTCTTTGATAGATTTTTCCATCTTCTGTTCTACTAAAAGGAACACCATACTTTTCTAATTCTAAAACCGCTTTCGGAGCTTCCTTACACAAATATTCAATACTATCTTGATCACCTAACCAATCCGCTCCTTTTACAGTATCGTACATGTGCCAACGCCAATCATCTTCACCCATATTTCCAAGGGCTGCTGAAATTCCACCTTGCGCAGCTGATGTGTGACTTCTAGTTGGAAAGACCTTAGAAATGCATGCAGTTTTTAATCCAGCTTCACTTAAGCCAACCGCAGCTCTTAGGCCAGAGCCTCCAGCACCAAGGACAACAACATCGTATTCATGATCTATAATATTATAAGATTTCATATAGTTAGTTTAAATACCGCTAATATTGTAATTAAAGGAATTGTTATAGCAAAAAAATTTAAAGCTTTGTTTGCGGCATTTTTGATTTTTTCGTCTTTAATATAGTCTTCAAAAACCTCACTGATGCTTAATGCTGAGAAAAAGTAAGCAAAAATAAGAAAAAGACTAAATATAAACTTTGAAGGTTGAGAAGTTAGAAAAGTCAATATCTCCAAGTAACTTTTGTCATAAATACTTACCAGATTTAAAGCAAACCATAGCATCAAAGGTACCAATATGAGAGAACTCACTTTTAGAAATACCCATTTTTTTGTTACTGCTCTCATTACAATAAATTTCTTCCTATCAAATAAATTGAAATGGTTAAAACAAAAGATCCAAAGATTACAATTAAGCCAGTGATTTTTGTAGTTTTTAATTCAAATCCATAACCAAAATCCATAATTAGATGTCTTATCTCACTTAAGATTTGAAAACTAAAAGACCATGTAATACCCAATATGAAAAATTTTCCAATAATAGATTGGAGGAAAAAATTTATAAATTCATGACTTCCTTCACTAAATGAAAAAAATATAAAAAAAATACAAATTAAAGTTATTGCTAATATATTTATTATTCCAGTAATTCTATGAGATATTGAAACTAAAGATGAAACATGCCATCTATAAATTTGAATGTGAGGAGACAAAGGATTATTTTCCATTTTGATTTGCTTTCATTATTGTTTCTGCAATTTCAACAGAATTCAATGCGGCTCCTCTTAATAGGTTATCTGAAACGATCCACAAATTAATTGAGTTCTCTTTTGTCTTATCATCTCTAATTCTCGAGATAAATGTTTCATAACTACCAGTTGCTTCTATTGGTGTGCTATATCCTCCACTTTCTCTTTTATCTATAACTCTACAACCATCAGCGTTATTTAATGCTTCTCTGATTTGATCAAGAGAGTAAGGATTTTCGAACTCTATATTTACTGACTCTGAATGTGATACTAGAACAGGAATTCTAACGCATGTAGCTGTTAACTCTATATTATTATCCAGTATTTTTTTTGTTTCATTAGTCATTTTCAATTCTTCTTTTGTGTATCCATCATCCGAAAAAACATCAATGTGAGGAATTATATTGAAAGCTATTTGTTTAGTAAAATTTTTAGATTGAACAGAATTTCCATCAAGATAAGATTTTGTTTGTTCAATCAATTCATCCATAGGTGCTTTTCCACCTCCAGAAACAGATTGATAAGTAGAAACTATCACCCTTTTTATTTTATATAAATCATGTAATGGTTTAAGAGCTAATACTAACTGAGCTGTTGAGCAGTTAGGATTTGCCACAATATTTTTTTTCATTTCATTAATTTTTTCTGCATTCACTTGAGGCACAATAAGTGGAACATCGGGGTCCATTCTAAAAAAACTGGAATTATCAATTACAGTTGTTAATTTTGCTGCACTTTCTGCATATTGTTCTGCAATTTTACCACCTGCTGCAAAAAAAGTTATATTCGCATTTGAAAAATCATATTTTTCAAGATCATGGACTTCGTAATCTTTGCCTTTAAAACTTATTTTTTTTCCAGCACTATTAGAAGAGGCAACTAAAAAAAGGTTATCAAATTTAATATCTTTTTTTTCTATAACTTCTAGAGTCTTTCTTCCAACATTACCGGTTGCACCGATGATAGCTATATTAGTCATTTTAAAGATTTATACTAAATGAAAGGTAAATCGCAAACTGTTCCGTTAAAACTATTACCATTTATATCAATTTTGAATGTTTGCTTTGCTTCAAAATATGGTTTTTTTATCATAGCTATACCAATTACCTGTTTAAAAGTTGGGTTGTAACAACCTGACCTTAGTTCTCCGATTATATTATTTTTTTCATCTGTTAAATTCATCGAACCAGTTACACTTATTTTATCAGTATCAATTTTAACGCCCATTAGTTTTCTTTTAATTCCTTGAGACTTTATTTTTTTTAATTTCTCTTTTCCTAAAAATTCAACATCACTATCAACATTAATATATTTATCAAAGCCACATTCGTATGGGTTGTCTCCATTGTCCATATCGTTTCCTTGAGAAAGTAATCCACTTTCGATACGTTCAATTAAATTAGGACATCCTGCTCTAATATTAAACTCATCTCCGATTTCAAATAAATGATCGTATAGTTTTAAACCCGCCTCATTATTCTCAACATAAATTTCATATCCACCTTGTTTAGACCATCCTGATTGAGCAATTAAATGTTTGGCTCCAGCAAAATCAAAATAATCAAAACCAAAAAATTTTAAATTTGTTATTTTTTCACCAAAAACTTTTTCCATTAACTTAAATGATTTAGGCCCTTGCACAGCCATAATATCAACTTCAGGTTCGATAATATTTACATCAAATTTATTCCCGATTGCCAATCCTTTAGCAAATAAGATTACATCTGTATCTGCAATAGAAACCCACCATTTATTCTCATTAAATCTTAGAACAACTGGGTCATTAATTAATCCAGCATTATCATCTATGATTGGACAATAATAACATCTTCCATCTTTTGATTTCGAAAGATCTCTACAAGTCATAAGTTGAACCAATTTTGCAGCATCTTTTCCAGTAATCTCTACTTGTCTTTCAGCAGCCACATCCCAAACTTGAACATGCTCTTTTAAATGATGATATGAGTCTTCTAAAGAACCAAATGCAGCAGGAAGCAACATATGATTGTATATTGTGTAAGCTGTAACACCTTGTTTTTCAATTCTTGATGTATAAGGCGTACCTCTAAGTCTTCTTGATTTTGCAATAGAAAAGTTTTTCATTTTTTAGCTTAGTGTCATCTTTTTATCTATTTGTAAAGAAAGTAAGTGGTTTATTTGAAAGAAATCTAAGTAAGTTCCTTAGCTCTTTTTCTTAATTCAAATTTTTGGATTTTACCTGTTGATGTTTTTGGAAGTTCACAGAAGTCTATTTTTTTTGGAATTTTGAACCCTGCTAGAGTTTCTCTACAAAAATCGATTAATTCTTTTTCATCTGTCTCTTTATCTGCCACTTTCTCTATAAATGCGCATGGAACTTCTCCCCATTTCTCATCTGGTTTTGCTACTACAGCAACAATTGAAACAGCTGGGTGCTTAGAAAGTGTGTTTTCGATTTCGATAGAAGAAATATTCTCTCCACCTGAAATAATAATATCTTTCGACCTATCTTTAACCTTGATGTATCCATCTGGATAAATAACTGCCAAATCACCAGAGTGAAACCATCCATCTTTCATAGCCTTTTCAGTGGCCTCTTTGTCTTTAAAATACCCTTTCATAACAACATTACCTTTGATCATTATCTCGCCAATGGTTTCTCCATCCTTAGGCACGGGTTTCATAGTTTCTGGATCTAAAACAACCACTCCTTCTGTGTTTGGAAATCTCACACCTTGCCTTGCTTTAATTTCATTAATTTTATCTTCTTCAAAACCATTCCATTCATCATTCCAAGCACATTGTAAAACATGTCCGTATGTTTCTGTTAAACCATAGACATGCATTACCTCAAATCCCAATGCTTTCATTTTTTTGAAAATTATACTTGGAGGTGGTGCTCCAGCAGTTAAAACATAAACTTTATTTTTTAATTCTTTGATATCATTTTGTGATGCACCTGTTATCATATTAAGTACAATAGGTGCACCTCCAAAATGGGTAATGTCATGCTTTTCAATTAATTCAAATATTTTTTTTACATCAATAGCTCTTAAACAAACTGTTTTTCCATTTAACATTGGTATTGTCCACGGGTATCCCCATCCATTACAGTGGAACATTGGTACAACTGTTAAAAAATTTAATCTATTTGGCATATTCCAAGCAACGGCACTACCTGTTGACATTAAATAAGAACCTCTATGATGATAAACAACACCTTTTGGATTTCCAGTTGTTCCAGATGTATAACTTAAAGAAATCGCTTGCCACTCATCCTTTGGTTTTTTCCAAATATAATTTTCATCACCAGTATTTAAAAATTCCTCATATTCTCTATCTCCAATTTTTTTTAATAAGGATTGATCTGCAAAATCGTCTTGAACATCAATTACAATTGGTTTGTCCTTTAAAGTTGATAAAGCCTTTTCTGCAACAGCATGTAATTGCCTGTCTATTATTAATACTTTTGCTTCACTGTGTTCTAAAATATAAGCAACAGTTTTTGCATCGAGTCTTGAATTAATTGTATTTAAAACAGCTCCTGTCATAGGAACAGAATAATGTGCCTCGAAAATCTCTGGAGTGTTAAAGGTCATAACTGAAACTGTATCTCCTTCAACAATACCAATTTTCTCTAGTGCACTTGCAAATTTGATACACCTGTTAAATACTTCCGTCCATGTAAAAGATTTTGTTTCATATACTAAAGCTTCGTAATTTGGATAAATGTCTTTCGCTCTTTCTAGAAAGCTTAGCGGCGTTAAAGGAACATAATTTGAGGGATTTTTATCTAAGTTCTGATTATATTTATTCATCAGTTAAATTTTGCGCTCATAGTATATTTACTACCAGAAATAGCAGATTTATAATGGCTCTCAGCTCTAGGCAAAATTTTATCAAAATAGTAATTTCCTGTATTTAATTTATCTTCATAAAACTCTTTATTATTTTCCAAATTTTCATAGCTTTTTCTCATTGTTTTTAGCCATATAAATGAAAGACAAAAATAACCAAAAAATCTTAAATAATCGTTACATGATGCGCTTATATCGTCTTTTGGCGTATTGCCATTAGGAGATATCCAGTCCGTGAAATCTGACAATATATTTTTTAATTCTGATATTTTTTTTACATGTTCATTTAAATTGTCTACTTTTGAACAATTTTGAATTTCTGTATCTACATATTTCATAAAATTTTCAAAAACTTTTTTCTGACTAATTTTTCTAAATACAAAATCAATTGCCTGCACAGAATTAGTTCCTTCGTAAATAGGTGTAATTCTATTATCTCTAAATAATTGTTCTATCCCTTGGTCTTTTGTATAACCATAGCCTCCAAAAACCTGAATTGCTTCATTGGTTATTTCCATACCCATATCTGTAAAAAATGACTTAATTACTGGCGTCATAAGACCTACAATATCCGATGCATCTTTTTTTACTTCCTCCGAACTATGACTTAAGCTTACATCTACCTGCTGGGCCATCCAAAAAGATAAGGATCTTTCTCCCTCAATTATAGACTTCATATTTAACAAACTTCTTCGAATATCTGCATGCTTAATAATTAAATCTGTTTCTCCATTAGAATTATTATTTGATTTACCTTGTTTTCTCTCTTTAGAATAACTTAAAGCAGTTTGATAAGCTGTTTCAGATAGACCTAATCCTTGTATACCGACAACGATTCTTTCTAAGTTCATCATTGTAAACATAGAATTTAAGCCTTTGTTCTCTGGTCCGATCATATACCCTTTGGCATCATCAAAACTTAATACACATGCGGGTGAACCTTTAATACCCATTTTTGATTCAATTGAAACAGTATTGACGCCGTTTCTTGGACCAATTGATCCATCATCATTAATTTCATATTTTGGTACTAAAAATAAACTTATCCCCTTCGTTCCTTTTGGTGCGTCCTGCGTTCTTGCTAAAACTAGGTGTATAATATTTTCAGTTAAATCGTGGTCACCAGAAGTAATAAAGATTTTTTGTCCACTTATATTATAAGTACCATTTTCATTTTTAATTGCCTTTGTTTTTATTAATCCTAAATCTGTTCCACATTGAGGCTCTGTTAAACACATTGTCCCACTCCATTTACCCTCAACAATTTTAGGAAGATATGTGTTTTTGATTTCTTCAGTTGCATGACTCAAAATACAATTATATGCACCTATACTTAATTCACTATATAATTTAAAAGATAAACTTGATGATGAAAGCATTTCATCAAAAAAAGCACTTACAGTTTTTGGCATTCCTTGACCACCATATTTTGGATCACAAGTTAAAGATACCCATCCATCTTCTATAAATTTTGAATATGCCTCTTTATAACCTGGAGGGGTTCTAACTACTCCATTTTCATAGACACAAGGATTTTCGTCTCCAGCTTTTGCTAAAGGAAGAAGCATTTCTTCATTAATTTTTGCAGCTTCCTCTAAGATATCTTTTACTAGATCAGAAGTGACTTCTTTATATTTTTCAATTTCGTTATAATTTTTATTATCTTTTAGATGTTCAAATAAGAACATCATATCTTTCACAGGTGCGGAATAAACAGTCATAAATTTAATAGTATCAAATTAAGTTAATTTTTTTATTTTTGCAAATATGCAATAATCGCATCTCCCATACCAGAAGTTGAAATTTCTTTTGTTCCTTTTGACATAATATCTTTAGTTCTTAACCCATCATCTAGTACATTTTGCACTGCTTTTTCTAAGTCATCAGCCTCTTTATCTAAGTCAAGAGAGTACCTCAGGGCCATTGCAAAACTCAAGATGGTTGCAATTGGATTTGCAATTCCTTTTCCAGCAATATCTGGAGCAGATCCATGAACAGGCTCATACATTGCTCTCATTTCACCATCTTTATTTTTTGCACCCAAAGAAGCTGAAGGTAATAAACCTAAAGATCCCGTCAGCATAGATGCTTCATCTGACAACATATCACCAAACAAATTATCTGTCACAATTACATCAAATTGCTTTGGATTTCTCAAAAGTTGCATTGCACAATTATCTGCAAGCATATGATTTAACTCAACATCTTTAAATTCTTTATCGTGAAGATTTTGAACTTCCTCTTTCCATAATTGACCTGCTTCCATAACATTCGATTTTTCACAGGAAGTAACTTTGTTGTTTCTCTTCTTTGCTAGATCAAATGCAACTCTAGCAACTCTTTTAATTTCTGATGAGGTATAAGTATGAGTGTTTATTCCTTTACGTTCACCATTATCAATTGGCTTGATACCTCTCGGCTCACCAAAATAAATACCACCTGTCAATTCTCTAACAATCATGATGTCTAGACCTGATACGATTTCAGGTTTTAGCGTAGATGCCTCAACTAATTGTTTAAAACAAATTGCAGGCCTCAAATTTGCAAATAATTTTAATTCTTTTCTTAGCTTGAGAAGAGCTCTCTCAGGTCTTTTGGAAAAATCTAAATTATCATATTTTGGTCCACCTACAGCTCCTAAAATGACTGCTTCACATTCTAATGATTTATAAAATACTTCATCTGTAATCGGTGTTCCGTGCTTGTCGTAAGATGCTCCTCCAACTAAGGCCTCTTCCATATCAAAATCAAGAGATTTATTTACATTAAACCAAGTTATAATTTTTTTAACTTCATTAATAACCTCGGGACCAATACCATCACCTGGTAATAATAAGAATTTTCTTTTTTTGACTTTAATCATTAAATATCCAAGGCTTTGTGGATTTTAATTTTTCTTCAAATGAAATTATTTTGTTAGACTTTTCCAAAGACAGTGCAATATCATCTAGTCCCTCAATTAAACATTTTTTTTTAAATTCGTCTAATTCAAATTTGATTTCTTTATTCCCAAAAATTATTTTTTGATCTGGTAAATTTATTGCAATTTCTTCTTGTCTCTTAGAATATTCAGAAAGTTCTTTTATCTGTTCATCATTAAGTTTAATAGGCAATATTCCATTTTTAAAACAATTATTATAAAATATATCTGCGTAACTAGTACTTATAACGCAAGTGATACCAAAGTCTAAAAGTGCCCATGGCGCATGTTCTCTAGATGATCCACATCCAAAATTGTTCCCTGCAATTAAAATCTTAGAATTATCATATGGGGATTTATTTAATATAAAGTCATCTACTACTTTACCTTTTTCGTCATATCTCATTTCATAAAATAAATTTTTTCCAAGTCCTGTTCTTTTTATTGTTTTTAAAAATTGCTTTGGAATAATCATATCTGTATCGATATTTACAATTGGCAAATATGCAGGAATACTTTTTAATGTTGTGAATTTGTTCATTTAACTATTGTATTTTCTAACATCATCTAAATTTCCAGATATAGCAGCTGCAGCAGCCATAGCTGGACTAACTAAATGAGTTCTTCCACCTCGTCCTTGTCTTCCTTCGAAATTTCTATTTGATGTTGACGCACATCTTTCTTCTGGCTTCAACTTATCTGCATTCATAGCTAAACACATTGAACAACCTGGCTCACGCCATTCAAATCCAGAATTTTTAAATATTACATCTAAACCTTCTTGCTCTGCTTGTTGTTTTACTAATCCTGAACCAGGAACTATCATTGCATTTACATGAGAAGCAATTTTTTTATCTTTTAAGATTTTTGCAGCTTCTCTTAAATCTTCAATTCTTCCATTTGTGCAACTTCCTATAAAAACTTTATCAATTCTAATATCTTTTATTTTAGTTTTCGGCTTTAAACCCATATATTTTAATGATCTGTTAATAGAATTTTTTCTGTCTTCATTTTGCTCATTTTCAGGATCAGGAACAATTCCATCAATATCTACTACATCCTGAGGCGAAGTTCCCCAAGTTACCATTGGTTTAATATCTTTGCCCTCAAGACTGATTTCTTTGTCAAATACTGCATCACCATCAGACTTTAATTTACTCCAATATTCTAATGCTTTGTCCCAATTTGAATTCTTTGGAGACATTGGTTTACCTTTTAAATAATTAAAAACTTTTTCATCTGGCTCTATTAATCCAGCCCTTGCTCCACCTTCAATTGTCATATTGCAAATCGTCATTCTTTGTTCGACACTTAAATTCGAAATTAAGTTTCCAGCATATTCAATTACATAACCAGTTCCACCAGCTGTACCAATTTTTCCGATTATTTGTAATATTACATCCTTAGATGTTACTCCAACAGGAAGAGATCCATTAACGTTTATTCTAAAATTTTTTGATTTTTTTTGAACTAAAGTCTGTGTTGCCAAGACATGTTCCACTTCCGAAGTTCCAATTCCGAATGCTAATGCACCAAATGCTCCGTGAGTAGCAGTGTGACTATCACCACAAACGATAATCGTTCCTGGTTGTGTAAATCCCTGTTCTGGACCAATAATATGAACTATTCCTTGTCTTTTATCGTTCATTCCAAAAAGATTTATTCCGAATTCTGCACAGTTTTTTTCTAGTGTCTCGATTTGTATTTTTGAATCTTTGTCAGTAATAGGCACTGATCTATCCGTTGTTGGAACATTGTGATCTGCTACTGCTAAAGTTAAAGAAGGTTGTCTAACTTTTCTATTAGAATTTCTTAAACCTTCAAATGCTTGTGGACTAGTAACTTCATGAATTAAATGTCTATCAACAAATAGAAGTGAAGTCCCATCTTCTTGTTGATGAACAAGGTGATCATTCCATATTTTATCGTATATAGTTTGAGGCATTGTAAAAAATTATTTTTTTACTTCAGGATTTTCTTTTTTTTCATCAGTTTTTTTTTCTACTGATGGGGTTTCTTCTTTAGTTTCTTTTTTATCTTCTAGTTTTTTTGCTTCTACTTTTGGAGCATCTTTATTGGTATCTTGTGGGCTGTCTGCTGTTTTTTGCTCTGTATCAGGCATAACATTTTCTTCTGTTACTTCGTGAATCTTAGTTTCGACATCTATACCTATTTTCTTTTTAATTTTTTCTGCAATTCTTGCAGATTTACCTGTTCTATCTCTCAAATAATATAACTTGGCTCTTCTAACTTTTCCTGACCTTACAACTTTAATTGTATCTACAATCGGACTATATAAAGCAAATGTTCTTTCCACACCCTCACCAAAAGAAATTTTTCTTACAGTAAAAGAAGAATTGATATCTCTATTTTTTTTTGCAATACACACACCTTCAAAATATTGAATACGATCTCTTTTTCCTTCAGTTATTCTAACTCCTACTTTAACAATATCACCTGGGAAAAATTCTGGATGCTTTCTCTCAGAAATAATTTTTTTTACTTTAGATTGATTAATTTCTTCAATTGTCTTCATTTTAATTCTCTTTAGTCTTTTTATATAATTGCCACAAATCCGGTCTTCGGTCGCGTGTTATAGCCTCAGATTGAGATAAACGCCAGTCTTTAATTTTGGCGTGATCGCCTGATAATAGCACATCTGGAACACTTTTTTCCTCCCATATTTGAGGTTTTGTAAATTGAGGATACTCTAAAAGTCCGTTTTCAAAACTTTCTTCTTTAGCTGAATTTGTATTACCAAGAATACCAGGAATAAATCTTAAAATTGCATCAAGAATTACAAACGAAGCTCCTTCACCTCCAGATAAAACAAAGTCTCCTATACTTACTTCCTCAATATTTCTTGTTTTTAACAATCTTTCATCAACTCCTTCAAAGTGTCCACAAATTATATTTATTGTTTTTTCTTGAGATAGTTGTTTTGCTAATTGATGATTGAACAACTTACCCTTTGGACTTAGATAAATAATCTTTTCGCCATCTTTAACATTCTTATCTATTGATTTTGCTAATACATCTGCTTTCATTAACATACCTTCCCCTCCTCCATAAGGAGTGTCATCAACAGTTTTATGCTTATCAAATGCATACTCTCTTATATCCACAGTATCTATTTTCCATTTATTCTCTGATAGTGCTTTACCAAAAATACCTTGGCCTAAATAGCCTGGAAAAAAATCTGGATAGAGTGTGAATATACGAGCTTCTAACATTATTTTTTTTCTTCTTCCTTAGGTGCTTCTGCTGGCTTAGCTTCTTCCTTAGGTGCTTCTGCTGGCTTAGCTTCTTCCTTAGGTGCTTCTGCTGGTTTAGATGCATCTCCTTCTGGTTTCGCTTCTCCACCTTCGTCAGCTTTTTTTCTATCTTTTTTAGGAATTGCTTTTTGAGGATTGTTTCCTTTTTCAGGCATTGGCATTATATCGTTTTCTCCCAATAACCTTGCAACTCTTGTTGTTGGCTGAGCTCCTTGACCTAACCAATATTTAATTCGCTCGGAATCTAAGCCAATTCTTTCCTTTTTATCCTTCGGTAATAACGGATTATAAAAACCTAATTTTTCTATAAACCTTCCGTCTCTTGGAAATCTACTATCAGCCACAACAATTTTATATACTGGCCTTTTTTTAGTACCTCCCATTGATAGTCTCATTTTTAACATTACTTATATCTCCTTTATTTTAATTGATTAAATAGTTCAGGCGGGATCCCTTTATCCGCCATTCCTTTCATGTTTCCTTTAGACATTTTTTTCATCATTTCTGACATCATCTTAAATTGTTTTAACAACTTATTGATAGTGGCAATGTCTGTACCTGAGCCATTAGCAATTCTTTTTTTTCTTGATCCATTTATAATTTTAGGATTTTCTCTTTCTTGCTTTGTCATTGATAAAATAACTGCTTCATTTTGAGTTATAATTTTTTCATCTATTCCTGATTGGTCCATTTGTGATTTAATTTTTGAAACTCCAGGGAGAAATGACATTATGCCTTCTATTCCACCCATCTTTTTCATTTGACGTAATTGAGAAAGATAATCTTCCATCGAGAATTGACCTTTTTTAAGTTTCTCTTCTGTTTTCTTTAAATTTTCTTGATCTAAATCTTCTGAAGCTTTTTCAACTAAGGAAATGATATCTCCCATTCCCAAAATTCTATTTGCAATTCGATCAGGATGGAAAACTTCAAAATTCTCAATTTTTTCTCCAACACCAAGAAACTTTATGGGTACTTCAGCAACATATTTCATACTCAATGCTGCTCCACCTCTTCCATCTCCATCTGCTCTTGTAAGTATAATGCCGCTCAAATTTACTGTATTTTTAAATTCCTTGGCTACATTAGCAGCAACTTGACCTGTTAGAGAGTCTGCTACTAGTATAGTTTCTGCAGGATTAATAATAGTTTCAATTTGTTTGATTTCATTCATCATTTGAAAATCTATTTGTGTTCTTCCAGCGGTATCAAATAAAACTACTTCACAACCATTTAAATTTGCAGCACTTAAAGCTCTTCTACAAATATCAGCTGGAAGCTGGCCCTCTATAATTGGCAAAGTTTCAATATTATTTTGTTCACCCAAAAGTCTCAATTGCTCTTGCGCGGCAGGTCTGTAAACGTCTAAACTAGCCATCATTACTTTTTTCTTATTATTTTTTTCTAAAAATTTTGCTAATTTTGAGGTTGTTGTGGTTTTTCCTGAACCTTGCAATCCAACTAACATGATTGGAACTGGAGGGACAGCATTAAGGGAGATTTCAGAATTCTTATCACCTAAAAAAGATACTATTTCGTCATAAACGATTTTTACAACCATATCCCCGGGAGAAGTTGATCTTATAATTTCCTGACCTAGCGCTTTGGGCTTAACTCTACTAATAAACTCCTTAACTACGTCTAATGAAACATCGGCTTCTAACAAAGCCAACCTTATACCTTTTAAACCCTCGTCAACTTGCTTTTCATCAAGAGAAGGAGCTTTTTTTAATGAAGAAAAAATTTCTTCAAATTTATTAGTTAAATTTTCAAACATAATTTCGCACAGCAAGTACCGCACCAGTGGGCGAACCCTCGCTGACTGGTGTCGATCTCTTTGTTTCCAAAGACACCGCAAATTGCTGTATTTTGCGGAAGTGCGCGTAAATTATATTAGAGGTTCAAAAAGTCAATAAATAAGTTAAGTATTATTTATATGGAATTTGAAGCATTTAAAATGGATGGATTAGGTAACGACTTTGTTATTATTGATCAGAGGATAAATAGTTTAAACTTATCAAATGACCAAATCTTAAAAATTTGTGACAGAGATTTCATAGGGTGCGATCAGTTGATCTACATAAACAAAAGTCAAAAAGCTGATGCTGATGTTGCTTTTTTTAACTCGGATGGAAGCCGCTCAGATGCATGTGGAAATGGAACTAGATGTGTTGCTTATTTACTAAGTATTGAAAAAAATAAAAAAGAAATTGAAATTTTGGTATCCTCAAAAATATTAAAATCTAAAGTTCTTAATAATAAAGATGTTGAAACGATAATTGGAACTCCAAATTTAGAGTGGAACAAAATTCCTTTAAGTAAAAATCTTGATACTAAAAATCTATCACTTGGTATGATTGATATTGACGGAAATAAAATTAATGGTGGTATTGCAGTGAATGTTGGCAACCCTCATGTAGTATATTTTTGTGAGGATATAGAAAAAATAAATTTAAAAAAATATGGACCATTAATAGAAAATCATGAAGTTTTCCCTGAAAAATGTAATGTC
>CACEIC010000004.1 GCA_902559605.1 uncultured Pelagibacteraceae bacterium
GGGAAAAAAGCTACCAGTCCTTTTCCAACAATACTGATTTATGATTCACCATCATTACAAAAAAAAGCTATAGAAATTTTCGTAAAAAGTGAATTTGAAAATCCAAAAAAAATTAAATTAGAAAAAATAAAAAACGAAAAAATAAAAATCGGTTATTATTCATCAGACTTTCATAATCATGCAACCATGTATTTAATGGCCAATCTTTTTGAACTCCACGATAAAAACAAATTTGAGATATACGCCTATTCTTTTGGGCCAGATGATGGCTCGAAGATTAGAAAAAGAGTTATGAAAACTTTTGACAAATTTTTTGATGTAAAATTAAAAACCACCAAGGAAATTGTGCAACATTCAAGAGAGCTAAATTTAGATATAGCAGTAGATTTAAAAGGTTTTACAAATAACAATAGATTTGATTTATTCATTGAGAGATGTGCACCAATACAAATAAGTTACTTAGGTTTTCCAGGCACAACTAGTTCAGATTGTATAGATTACTTAATTGCAGATAAAATTGTAATTCCAGAAGAAAATAAAAATTATTACTCAGAAAATATTATTTATCTTCCTAACTCCTACCAAGTTAATGATAGCAACCCTGATTTATCTGAAAAAATTTTTAGTAAAAAAGATTTTAATTTGCCTGAAAATAAATTTATTTTTTGCTGCTTTAATCATAATTTTAAAATTTTACCTGATATGTTTGAGATATGGATGAAGATTTTAAAAAAGGTAAAAAATAGTGTTATTTGGCTACTTATTGATAATGAAACAGCACAAAATAATTTGAAAAAAATTTTAGTTTCTAATGATATTGACCCAAACCGTATGATATTTGCAGGAAGATTACCACATTCAGAGCACATAATAAGACTTGGATTAGCAGACTTATTTCTTGATACTTTTCCTTGTAATGCTCACACAACAGCAAGTGATGCTCTTAGATCCTCTTTACCTATAATTACAATTAAAGGTAACTCATTTGCAAGTCGTGTTGCATCAAGTTTATTGTCATCAGTGGGTTTAGAGGAACTTATAACAAAAAGTGGTAAAGAATATGAAGAACTAGCAGTTAAAATTGCTGAAAATAAAAATTTTTATAAAGAGATTAAGTATAAATTAAAAAAGAATATTATAGATATGCCTTTGTTTAATTCAAAACTTTTCACAAAAAAATTAGAAACGGCCTACATAGAAGTATACAAAAATTATAATGAAAATATAAAACCTGAAACTATACAAATAAATTAATTTTTATTTTATAATTTTACTCCAGCGCCTTTCAAAAACTTTGCATTTATATCAAGAGGAAGCCTGGGCGTTGCCTGTAAATCTAACTTATCAAATTGATTAATTTTAAATTTTTCTAATCCAACCATTGCTATCATTGCTGCATTATCCCCACAAAGCTTAACATCAGGATAGATTACTTCAAAATTATTTTCTCTACTTACTTGGCTTAATTTATCTCTTATTCCTTTATTTGCTGCAACTCCACCAGCTACAACAAATTTTTTTTTTATTTCTCCAGAAACTTTTTGAAACTCATAAAAAGCTATTTTTGTTTTTAAATACAATATTTCTTCTATGGTTTTTTGAAATGATGCAGCTAAATCAAATCTGTCTTGATCAGTCTTAATCTCATTCGTAATTTTTAAAATAGCAGTCTTCAGTCCAGCAAATGATAAATTGCAACCTCCTTTATTAATAATTGGTTTTGGTAGCTTAAACCTTTTTGGATCACCTTTTTTTGCAAAAATTTCTATTTTGGGACCACCAGGAAATTCTATTCCTAAAAGCTTAGCAGTTTTATCAAATGCTTCACCTAGGGCATCATCAATTGTTGTTCCTATTCTGTTGTAATTACCCAGTCCATTAACAATCAAATATTGACTGTGTCCACCAGAAATTAAAAGAAGTAAATAAGGATAGTCTATATGCTG
The DNA here is from genome assembly GCA_902559605.1 of uncultured Pelagibacteraceae bacterium. Classification (GTDB taxonomy): domain Bacteria; phylum Pseudomonadota; class Alphaproteobacteria; order Pelagibacterales; family Pelagibacteraceae; genus Pelagibacter. The sequence continues at coordinate 1,947 of CACEIC010000004.1, forward strand.
CTGAAGTTTTGGACTTAGTGCATGACCTTCCAAATGATTTATTCCTATAAAAGGAATTTTTAAAGATGATGACAAAGCTTTAGCAAAATTTAACCCAACACTTAAACAGATTATAAGTCCAGGCCCAACGGTTGCAGCAACTGCAGAGATTTTATCTAAACTAACTCCGCTTTCCTTTATTGCTTTGTCTGCAATTAAATTAATTTTTTCTACGTGAGATCTTGCTGCAAGCTCTGGTACAACACCTCCAAATTCTTTATGAACATCAAACTGACTAGAAACAACATTAGATAATATTTTTGGCACACTATTTTCAGTATCCTGGATCAATGAAACTGCAGTTTCATCACAACTGGTCTCAATACCTAATATTATTGGTTTTTCAGTCATAAATTATTTTTTATAATTAATACAATTAATCTATAAGAATGTAATAAAAATAACTTTTATGAAAAGAGCTAATCTTTTAATTGGGACACGTGGAAGTAAGTTAGCAATGATTTACGCAGAGAATGTGAAAAATGAACTAAAAAAATATTTTTCTAAAGAGATTGAATTGATAAAAATAGTAACAACAGGAGATCAAAAGAAAGATGAGAGATTATCTGAAATAGGAGGCAAAGGATTATTTTCAAAACAAATTGAAAAAGATTTATTGAATAAAAATATAGATATAGCAGTACATGCCTTCAAAGATATGCCTACTGAAGAAACTAAAAATCTTTTAACTAATAATTTTTTAAAAAGAAATTCTCCTAATGAAGTTTTAATAAGTAAAAATAATATAAAATTTGAAGATTTAGAGCCAAACTCAATTATTGGCACATCATCATTTAGACGAGAATATCAACTTAAGAAAAAAAGACCCAACTTAAAATATAAACTTATCAGAGGAAATGTTGATACTAGAGTTCAAAAGTTAGAAAAAGGCGAATATGATGCAATAATTCTCTCAAAAGCAGGAGTAGATGCTTTAAATTTACAACATAAAATTTCTCAGGAATTCAGTGTTGATGAACTTGTACCTTGTGCAGGTCAAGGAATTATAGCAATTCAATGTAGAGAAAATGATAATGAAATTAAAAAATTACTAGAAAACATTAATGATCAAGAAACAAGAACCGTCGCAAAAGCGGAAAGAGAGGTCTTAAAAGTTCTTGAAGGAGATTGTGACACTGCAGTCGGTGTATTTGCCAAATCAAATGGTAAAAAAGTAGACCTATTGACCGAATTGTTTTCTGTCGATGGAAAAAATAGATATTTCATAAAAAAAAGTCTTCAAAAAGATAATATTGAGTCTACTACTAGAATGGTGGGAGAAGAGCTTAAATTAAAATCAAAAGGTTCTTATAAAAATTAAAATGCATATTTTATTAACCAGACCATTAGATGATAGCAAAGAATTAATTTTAAAATTTACTTCTATGAAACATAAAGTTTCTCATTTACCTTTATTACAAATAAAAAAAATAGAAACACAAGAAATAGATTTTAGCCAATTCAAAGGCGTCATTTTCACGAGCGCTAATTCTTTAAAAAATCTAAATATTTCAAAAATAGATAAAAAAATAATTTGTTTTTGTGTTGGTCTTGCAACAGAAAGAAAGGCAAAAGAAGTAGGCTTTCAAAATATTTTCTGTGCTGAGGGCAACGTAAATAATCTTAAAGAATTAATTTTGCAAAACTTTGACCCAAAGATTGGGCCAATGGCCTACATTAGTGGGGAAATTGTTTCTTATAATCTTGATAAAGATCTAATTTCAGAAAATTATGTCATCAAGAGAATTATAAATTATACTGCAATTCCTAATGAAAATTTAAGTGATGACTTTCTAAGAGATATCAAATCTTCTGTGCCAGAAATTGTTTATATATATTCTGAAAATAGTGCGAAGACATTTTTTACGTTAATAAAAAAATATAATTTAGATAATATTTGGATGGAAACTAACCTAATGTGTATGGGTGAAAAAGCATCTTCAGCATTGAATGACATAAAATGGAAAAAAATTTTTCTTTTTAACCCTGGTGAAGAAGAGTTTTTGCTATATAAAATTTAAAAATGGACGTTTTAAATAAACTAAATGAGTTATTTTTATCTGTTTGGAAGCAGGGAATTCTTGGGGTAGATTTCTTTCAGATAATAGTAGGTCTTGGAATATTTGTATTATTTTTAATATTTAGAGGCCTAATTAGCAAACTTGTTATAAAAAAATTAGAATTAATTTCAAAAAGAACAACTAATAAATTAGATGATACTTTTGTAAAATCTATGGAAGGTCCTGCTAGGTTTCTTCCAATTGTTCTTGGTGTCTTCTTTGCCAGTTACTATATGTCATTTGATAATGAGACTAGGGGTTTCATAGATAACGTTAACAGAACTCTAATAACAATTTTAATATTTTGGATAATACATCAGATAATTGAGCCTATATCATATATTTTAAGTGGATTAGATAAAGTCCTGACAAAAGAATTAATAGGCTGGATTATAAAGTCTCTTAAAATTTTAATTTTTATTTTAGGCGCAGCTGCTGTTCTTGAGTTATGGGGAATTAAAATTGGACCAATAATTGCAGGGTTAGGTTTATTTGGAGTAGCAGTAGCATTAGGCGCTCAGGATTTATTTAAAAATTTAATCTCCGGAATTTTAGTTTTAGTTGAAAAAAGATTTAGAATTGGTGATTGGATTAAAGTTGAGGGAGTTATCGAAGGGGTTGTTGAGAACATTGGATTCAGATCAACTGTTATAAGAAAATTTGACAAATCACTGGCGATTATTCCCAATTTTCAATTTGCAGAAAATGCAGTGATTAATAACACAAGAAAGACTAATTGGGCTATTAGTTGGATAATAACTCTTCAATATGACACCACTATTGATCAATTAAAAACAATAAGAGACGAAATTGAAAATCACATAAATAAAGGTGACGATTATGATCAATCTGTAGGAGTCGCCGTAAGAATAGATAAGTTTTCAGATAGCTCGATTGATATGTATGTTAGATGTTTCACAAAAACAAATAGTTGGACTAATTATTTACAAGTAAAAGAAAATTTGGCACTTGAAATAAAAAAAATTGTTGAAGGTAAGGGAGCTGCCTTTGCATTCCCAAGTCAGTCTATCTATGTTGAAAAAAAATGATTGCTATATTTTATTTAGCTCTTCAAATTTTAAAACTTTATTCATATGTTGTAATTGCCAATGTTGTTATAAGTTGGTTGGTCGCTTTTAATGTACTAAATACAAGCAATCGGTTTGTATATTTAATATTAGATTTCACTTATAAAATGACAGAACCGATTTTAATGAGAATTAGAAGATTTTTACCTAACCTTGGTGCTTTTGATATTTCTCCTATAGTACTTCTTTTGTTGATATGGTTCATAGAAATGTGTATGAAACTCTATATTGCACCACTAATATTTTAATAAATGATTTTAATTGATGGAAAAAAAGCTGCTGCTGATTTAAGAGAGGAGCTCAAGAAAGAAGTCTTATCTTTAAAAGATAAGCATAATAAAGTACCAGGTTTAACAGTCATATTGATCGGTGATTTAGCACCTAGTCAAATTTATGTTAGAAATAAAGAAAAATCTGCCTCTGAAGTAGGTCTTAAATCAGAGGTGATTAGATACCCTGACAGTGTTGAAGAAAGTGAAGTTTTAAAAAAAATCGATGAACTTAATAATGACGATTCCGTTTCGGGAATTTTAGTTCAGCTCCCACTTCCTAAACATATTGATAAACAAAAAGTTATAGAGGCAATTATTCCAGAGAAGGATGTAGATGGATTTCATCCCATGAATGTTGGTAATCTGTCGTCAGGTTATGAAAGCTCTATTCCGTGCACTCCTTTAGGTTGTTATTTATTAATAAAAAAAATTGAACCAAACCTTAATGGAAAAAAGGCTGTAATTGTTGGAAGATCAAATTTAAATGGTAAGCCAATGACACAGTTGTTGTTGAAAGAAAATTGTACAGTTACAATTACTCATTCAAAAACAAATGATCTTAAAGGAGAATGTTTAAAAGGAGACATTATAGTCGCTGCAGTTGGAATCCCTGAGCTTGTAAAAGGTGATTGGGTAAAAAAAGATGCAATTGTGATTGACGTTGGTATTAATAAAACTGAAAACGGCCTAGTTGGCGATGTGGCATTTAATGAAGTATCAAAAGTTGCAAAAGCTTTAACTCCAGTTCCAGGTGGAGTCGGACCTATGACTATTGCCTGTTTACTTAAAAATACAATTGAATGTTTTAAAAGAAAATTAAAATAACTTAATTATTATTTATATTAAAAAATATACTCTCTAAATCTTTTACAGCTTTTTCATTTTCAAAAAGGTTTTTATTTGCTTGTTCTTGATAATACTTTTTTAAGTCAAGACCACCATTATTTGCTATTTCTATAGACAGTTCAACATACTCATGTAAATCTTTTGCTACAGGAGCATTATCAATTTCCATTTGTTTGTAAGCTCCTGTTACAATTCTGCTTTTTAAGTAATCAGTAGGCATAGTAACAGTAGGTGTGCCATAATACATAGACTCGTGAAAACTATTACCAGCACCAAAGATAAAAGGGTCTAATAACACAGAAGATCTTCCACAATTATTTATAAACTCTTCAACAGTTAATTTATCCATAAAAAAAACTCTATCCATATTTGTTGATACATTTTTTTTTAATCTATTAGAAAATTTTTTTGTTATATTTTTATTTTTATCTTTTATAAAATATACTTTAGCTTTTTTATCTTTATTTAATATTTCTTTAATTGCAAAATCAAAACTTGGATGCATTTTAATAAGATTTTGGGGACAAGAATATACATTTTTGTTTACTAACATTTCATCTTTAAGATTATTGATTACTTTAGGTTTATAAAAATACATTGGAAGATATTTTGAGAGCAATACTTTTTCACTGTATTTTTTTTTGAAATTATCTGTTTCTAATAATGTTGAGGATAAAAAAAAATCTATTTTTGAATTTCCTGTTGTCTCTGGATGACCCCACGATGTAATTTGATATCGAGCTAACTTTAGCAAAGTAAGAAAATATAAGTTCTCTGACATATGAATATCTGTGTAAAAAAGAATATCCAAATTACAGTCTTTGATAGTTTCAACCTTTTCACTAAAATTCTTAGGTAAAAAAACGTTTTCATAATTATACAGTATACAATTTTTTTTTATCTCATCGTATCTACTACCTGGCAAAGTTTTGTCTGAATAAATTACAAATACATCAAATTTTGACTTATCTAATTTATACATTAACCCTTCGAAAAGTTTAATAATCGTATGATTTGTAAAAAATTCTGAAATAAAACCAATTTTGATTTTCTTATTTTTATTGTTTGAAAATCCTATTTCATCATTCAGTTTTGGATATAATTTTTTATATGTACTTATTAATTCTTTGTTTATTTCCAAATTATCATACCCATCATAAGATAAAGAAAAATTTGGTGGTATAATTGGGTCATCAATTAAATCAAGTTTTGGTAAATATTTGTCATTTAATAATTTTTTTATGTTTCCTCTAAATTCATCTCTTGCATTTGGTATCTCTTCGAGAGAGTTAAATAATTTAGGATAGTAGAATTGTAATTTTACATAATCTTTATTATTAAAAATTTCTCTAGCATTATTTATATTTTTTAATTTATTGATTTCTTCAAAATCATCCATTTCAAAGTAAATGTTCAATAATAAATTCAAAGCCTCTTTTTTTTCATTTTCAAATCCCTTAAGTTTAATTATTTTCTCCAAGTTATATTTCGCATTTTCTAATTGTTTAATTTGTAAATATGATTTAGATAAGTTAAGCAAAATTGATGGCCTATTAGGTTCTAACTCTAATGAATTAGTAAATTTTATTACTGCCTCTTTATAGTTTTGCTTTGAATATAATTCTATCCCTTCTAAAAAAAATTTTTTTGACTTTTCAAAACTACTCATTATTTTTTTATATATTAACTTAAGTGTAAGTTAAATTTAAAATAGTAATAAAAACTATTATTGATTTCTTATTAATGGATAGACTTTAGGACTTAAGTATCTAAAATTAGTGAGCATAATTAAAATCAAGGTCACAATTCCTATAGAGGTACCAAGGTAAATTAAAACTTTAAAATCAAATTGCCAAACTAATTCAAAAATATTCTCCATAATAAATTTTGATCCAATCACTGAAAAAAAGATTGCGATTAATACTACAGACATAAAAATAATCATAAATTCTATTAAAGAGGAAAATACAATTTCTTTTTTAGAAAAACCTAAAATTTTAAATACAAGATTTTGGTACTCTTTTACTTTTCCTTGGACCACTATAGCACTTGAGATAACAATCAATCCAATGACAATTGTTACGCCAGAAATTAGGGTTACAGCTATGAAAACTTTATTTAAAACTGATGTTACTTTGTTTAAGTAATCAGCAATTTTTATCATAGACAAACTCGGTAATACCTCTAACATTTTGGTTTCATCAAAATTATCTGGATTTTTAAACTTAGCAGTTGCTAAATATTCATGAGGAATTTTTTTTGCAAATTGTGGATTAAATAACATGGCAAAATTAATACTTAGATCACGATAATCAACATCTCTAAAATTTACTATTTCTCCATCAATCTCTCGACCATAAATGTTTAAAGTAAAAATATCTCCCAACTCAATATTAAAATCTTTGGCCACTTTTGCATCAAGCGATATCTGAAGTTGGTTAGGTTTTGATAAATCCCACCATTCTCCTTTTAAAATTGGGTTATCTATAGGTATATTTTCAACCCAAGAAGATCTTCTTTCACTTCCAATTACCCAATAACTATCATTATCTGGTTTAATATAGCTATTTGGATTCACACCATTAATTTTTACTATTCCGGAAGAAACCATAGGTACTATTTCAATGTCCGCATCAGGGTCCATTTTGTAAACACCTTGTTCAAATTTTTTCTTTTCACCCTTTTGAATTCCAACAAAAAAATAATCAGGTGCAATATCTGGAATAGATCTTGCAATTTCTCTCTTAAAATTTGTTCCAACCAAAGCTAAGGTTAATAATAAAGTTACACCTAAGCCTAAAGACATGATTGTGATAGGAGTGATACTTTTTGTTTGAGTTATATTTTTAATCGATACTTTTAAAGAGATATTTGAAATAAAATTAAACTTTTTTAGTAAATAAATTATAATCTTTGAAAGTAAAAAAAATACAATTAGACATATAAAAAAAGCCAGAAAATAACCCAAGCTATAAGAAGGTCTTTCAGATCCCAGCGTAAACAATAAAACTAAAAATGATAACAAGATAAAACTTAAAATAACTGACTTTTTTGAGTAATAAAATTGTAGGTTTTGGAATACATTTCTAAATAGGTTTGATGCTTTAACTTGATCAATTGAACTTATTGTTGGTATTGAAAAAATTATAAGAACTAACAAACCTACAATAAATATTTTTATAAAATTAATTAAAGAGAATTTTGGATAAACATTTAATCCCAACCCATTAGATAAATATTTGTCTGCAATTGGTACAATTAAAAAACTTGAGCCATAAGAAATTACAGTAATAATAAATAATAATATAAATAATTGGAGATAATAAAGTGTTTTTATATTCCCTGAATAAAATCCTACAGCTTTTCTTACAGCTATAGACATATTGTTCTGGTTTATAAATGACAACAATGTATTAGCGATACCTATTCCAGCAATTAGCATTGCACTAATTGAAACTAAAGAGAGAAATTGGGAAAAATTATTAATTATCCTTTTTAAGCCACTTGCTGAATTTTCTGGAAATCTAAGTTTTACTTTTTGGTCATCTTTAAAAATATCTTTGATCTTACTTTCTATTTTTTCTGGATCATCACTTGGATTAAATTTTACTTTATATTCATAATTTAAAAAACTACCTATTCCATTTAGTTTTAGTATCTCCAAAGTTTGTTTTCCTGCTAATGCCCAATCTCCAAAAGCTACAAACCCACTGACATCAGGTACAGATTTTATAATTCCAACAACTATGAAACTTTGATCTTGTACCTTAACTTTGTCATTTATTTTTATCTTTAAAGTTTTTGATAAACTTTCATTAATCAAAATTGTCTTTGGTTCCTTTTGCATTCTTTCATAAGCATCTTCTGGCTCATAAACAACTTCACCGTAAAGTGGATATTTTTCATCAACTGTTTTAATTCTTGTAAATAATGATTTATTTTTTTCTCTGCCTGTCGTAGAAAGCATTGTACTGAACTCTATCATTTGTGAGACAGTTGAAAATTCCTTTACTTTATTGACTAAATTAAGATTACCCTGATTACGGTTATAATCGATTTCGAGATCTCCACCCAAAAGAACTTTTGCATTATCATTAAGCTCTTTTTTTAAACTATCTTCGATTGTAAAGATGGCACTTAAAATAAAAAGACTGATAAACAGCGTTACAATAATGCTTGAAATTTTTTTATAATTTCTGCTTAAATCCTTTAAAGCATACTTGAATATTAAACTTAACTCCGAAGAATTATTTAATTTTTCCATCTTTGATTTTAATTTTTCGTTTTGCTTTGTCTGCTAATTTTGGATCATGTGTGACCATTATTAAAGAAGACCCTTCTTCTTTGACGTATTTAAATAAAATTTCAGAAATCATTATTGAGTTTTCGGTATCTAGATTACCAGTTGGTTCATCAGCTAAAATCAAATCTGGTTTCATTGCAATAGCTCTTGCAATCGCCACACGTTGTTGCTCTCCGCCAGATAATTGACTTGGAAGATTATTGAATCTATGTTTTAGACCAAATCGATCTAATAAACTTTTTGCTTCTTTCTCTGGATTTTTAAATTCATTAAGTTCAAGTGTTAAAGCTACATTTTCAACAGCTGTATAATTTGGAATTAAATAGAAAGATTGAAATATAATTCCTATATTTTGCTTTCTAATTTCAGATACTTCGTCTTCATTAAGATTTGTTATTTCCCTGTCTTGAAATATAATTTTTCCTGAGGTTGGACGTTCTAGTCCACCAATAAGCATAATCAAGCTTGTTTTTCCTGACCCACTTTCTCCAACCACAGATACAGTTTCTTTTTTTTTTATAGTTAAATCAATATTTTTTAAAACATTGATATTGTCCTTCCCAGTTTGGTATTTGAGATTTATTTTTTTTAATTTAAGAAGTGTGTTCATGAATAAAAGTTTATTTATAAAAATATTGTTATTCTTTCTAGTGCACATAAATGCAAGTGCAATAGAAAAGGTTATATTATTCGGCGATAGTTTAATGGCGGGTTATGGTCTACCTAAAGAGCAACACTTATCTTTGGTTTTAGAAAGTAATCTCGTTAGGAGTGGTTTAAATATTAAGGTAATAAATGGAAGTGTGTCAGGTAGTACTTCTTCTGGTGGATTGAATAGAGCAGAATGGAGTTTATCAGAACCCGGTATTGATCTAATCATCCTTGGTCTTGGGGCAAATGATATGCTTAGAGGAATTCAACCAGATGAAACCGAGAGAAATTTAGAAGAAATAATTAAAATCGCTAACAGTAAAAAAATAAAAATTATAATAGCTGGGATGGTTGCGCCAACAACTCATGGAACTAAGTATAAAAAAAATTTTGATGCTATTTATCCTAAATTGTCAAAAAAATATAATTTACCCTTAATTCCATTTTTGCTAGAGGGTGTTGCTCTTGATCCAAATCTAAATCAACAGGATGGCATACATCCTAACAAAGCTGGAACAATAGTTATAAGTAATACAATTCAAGATATTATTTCAAAAAATTATTAATCGGATATGAAAAAAAAATATCATCATTTAGCAAATGGCACATTTCGTAATCCTGAAGGATCAAAGGTGATTGATATGAATTTCAATTGGTCGTTTAAGGTCTTTAACCAAGAAAAAAAAAAATTAGATATGACTTTTCCCAAAAGTAATATCATTAAAAAAGAAAAAGTTTTATTGGATTTAAATAATTTCCAAAAAGAAGATTATGTAGCGTGGATAGGTCATGCAACATTTTTATTAAAATTAGGGGGAATAACAATAATAACAGATCCAGTTTTTTCAAAAAATGCAGGACCTTTATTTTTTGGGCCAAAGAGATTTACCGAACCAGCATTAAAACTTAATGAGATACCAAGAACAGATATTTTTCTACTAACTCACAATCACTATGATCATCAAGATATGAAAACAATAATGAGATTTCCTTATAAAGAATCTAAAGTCCTGTTACCTTTAGGACTAAAAAAATATTTTAAAATTAATAGATTTAAAGATGTAAATGAAATGGATTGGTATGATCAAATAAGAATAAATCAGAATTTAAATATTACTTTTTTGCCATCAGTCCACTGGTCAAAAAGGAGTTTAACGGATACTAACAAAACTTTATGGGGCAGCTATTTGATTGAATACAAAGGAAAAAAAATATTATTTTCATGTGATACTGGTGTTGGAAAAATATATAAAGAATTGGGAGATAAGTATGGTCCAATTGATTTAACATTTATTAACATTGGCGCATATAATTTTTATCCTATGGCTTCGATTAAAGATTCTTCTGCTTATCACACTAACCCTGAAGAAGCCCTTGGACTTGCTAAAGATTTAAAAAGTAAAAAAGTAATTGGAATGCATTGGGGAACTTTTGTCTTATCACTTGAGCCAATATTAGAGCCCCCTTTAAGGTTTAAGCAAAATGCAGAAAAATTTGGATTTAAAAAAGATGATGCAATTATTTTTAAAATTGGTGAATTTAAATTATTTAAAGAGCTTTTTGATACTAACTAGAATTTTCCATCAACCACAATCCATCTTGATTTAAAAAATATAGTTTACCATTTATAGGATGAATTTGTATATCTCTGATTCTTCCAATTTTATCTTTAAATATTATTTCCTCTTTTACGTTTGATAAATCATTAAACTCTAATTTTCTTAAAGACTTATCTTTAAGAGAAGTAATTAATGCATGACCATTCCAATCTTTAAATTCATTACCTTTATAAATTGTGATTGCACTTGTCGCTATAGATGGAACCCAATATTGAATGGCTTTTGTAAAGCCAGGTTTCCATTTAGGCCCTATTGGTATACCTGAATAATTTGTGCCACCCCATCCAAGAATTTTCCAACCATAGTTTTCACCTTTCTTTGCTTCACCAAACCAATCGCCTCCTTTTGCACCATGATTGCTCATATAAATTTTTCCATCAAAAGGTGATAAAGTTAAACCTTGAGGATTTCTTACACCAATTTGATATATTTCAGGTAGCCAGTCTGATTTCCCCTCAAAACGAGGATTATCTTTTGGAATACCACCATCTAAATAAATTCTAATTATACTTCCTGGATGTTTGTTTCCATCTTGAGCAATCATTCCTCCACCTCTTTCACCTGCAGAAGCAAATAAATAATTGTCTTTAATTGCCAGTCTTGAACCAAAATGATAAGGCGAGTCAATTGGTGGATTGGCTTGAAAAATATTTTTAAAATTTAATTTGTTTTTATTAAATTTTGCACGTGCAATTGAAGTACTAGTCTTCCAATTATTTCTATTTTCTGTGTATGAGATGTAAATGTAATCTTCATGATGCAGAATATCCAATAATCCTCCCTGTCCATATTCTACAAAATTTAAGTTATGACCAATTTCATTTACCTCTCTTGTTGAAATATTAACAAGTTTTATTTTGCCACCTTTCTCGGTAACAATCATTTCATTATAATTAACAAACGACGAACCCCACGGTGCTTCTAATTCAATAATTTTATTAAAATTAAAATTTTTACTAAATGAATTAGTTGATAATAGTATTAATGATAAAAGAAATAATAATTTCTTCACTCTATGAAAGTTTTGATCTACCACCATCGACAGCAATAATTTGTCCTGTAACCCAAGAACTGTCTTCAGTTATTAGAAATTTTGCAAGCGAAGCTGAGTCTTTACCTTCTCCAAGTCTCTTTAATGGATGGGCTTTTGCTATACCATCAGCTAAAACTTTATTTTTAAGCATTGGCTCCGCAATTTTTGAATTAGTTAAACTTGGAGCAATACAATTTACTCTTATATTGGGAGCAAATTCTGCTGCTAAAGAAACAGTTAATCCTTCAACAGCTGCTTTAGTTGATGCTATAATTGCATGATTTGTAAAACCTCTTTGAGCAGCTACAGTTGAAAACAAGACAATCGACCCTTTATTTTTTTTTAAACTTTCTTGATAACCTTTAATTAAATCTACTGCAGAATATAAATTTAGTTTCATACATTTTGTAAAATCTTGTTCTGAAACCATTCGCAAAGGTTTTAAATCAATTGAACCAACACAATAAGCTATACCTTTGATATCATCTATTTCGGACTTAATCTTTTCAACAAAACCATTTTCTAAAACATCAGAGACTGTATATTTACAATTTAGTTTTTCAGACAAAGATTTTGTTCTTTCTTCATCCCTACCAACTAAGTGTACTTCTTTGCCAGCTGCATATAACTGTTCAGCTAAATTAGATCCGATAGATCCTGTCGCACCTACAACTAAATATTTTTCTGACATAAATTTTTAAAAAGTTATATATAGTTAATGAAATTATTTTTTCTACTTGGAAATCAGCTTTTCTCAGAGAAATATCTAGAAAAGTACAGAAAAGACCACCTTTTCTTTATGGCTGAAGATTATCAGCTTTGTACGTACGAAAAGCATCATAAACAAAAGATATTATTGTTCTTATCTTGCATGCGATCTCACGCAGATAGACTAAAAAAAAATAAATTTAAATTAGAATATTCTTCGATCGAGGATAAATCTTTCAAGCTAGATTATACAGAAAAATTAAAAAAAATAATTAAAGCAAAGAAAATTAAAGAAATTTCAAGTTTTGAAATTGAGGATAAATTTTTTGAAAATAAAATTACCAATTTTTTAAAAAAAGAAAAAATTAAATGGAATATTATTCAAACTCCAATGTTTTTAAATTCTAGAGAAAAATTTAAAAACTATTTATCGAAATCAAAAAAACCTTTTATGGCAGTTTTCTATAAAGAAACTAGAAGAGATTTGGATATACTTATGAAAAAAGATGGTAACCCAGAAGGAGGCAAATGGAGTTTTGACGAAGAAAATCGAAATAAACTTCCAAAAAATATATCTATACCCAAATTTCCAAAAATTACTGAGACTGTTCATACCAAAAAACTAAAAATTTTAATTGATAAAAACTTTAAAAATCATCCAGGTAATACGAAAGACTTTTGGTTTGCTACGGAATATGATGATGTAATTAAATTATTAAATTTTTTTATTAAAGAGAAATCAAATTTATTTGGAGATTATGAAGATGCAGTTGATCAGAAAGACAATATATTATTTCATAGTGCTTTAAGTCCTTACATCAATTTAGGTCTTATCACTCCAGAATTTATAATTAAAAAAGTTTTAGATTTTCACAACAAAAATAAAATAAGATTAAATTCCTTAGAGGGTTATATTCGTCAAGTAATCGGATGGAGAGAATTTATGAGAGGAATTTATCAAAGTTATTCAAAAGAAATGGAAAATAGAAATTTTTTTAAACAAAATAGAAAAATGAAAAACTCATGGTATGAAGGAACAACAGGATTACCACCTCTAGATTATGCTATTAAAAATGCAGTGAATTATGGTTGGTCACATCATATTGAAAGGTTAATGATCTTATCGAACATAATGAATTTATGTGAAGTTAAGCCAACGTATGTTTACAAATGGTTTATGGAAATGTTTGTGGATTCCTCTGACTGGGTAATGGTCCCGAATGTTTATGGAATGGGGCTTTTCAGTGATGGAGGAATATTTGCAACAAAACCATATATTTGCGGCTCCGCTTATTTCATGAAAATGATGGATTTTAAAAAAGGAGAATGGTGCAATACCATGGATGGTCTTTATTGGAGATTCATAAATAGAAATAGAGCCTTCTTTTTAAAAAATCCAAGACTTTCTATGATGGTTAGAATTTTTGATAAAATGAAACCTGATAGAAAAAAATTAATTTTAGCTGAGGCAGAAAAATTTATTAAACAAAATACTGCGTAGTGAGAAAAGAAAATTTACCCATAAAAATTTGCCCTGTATGTAAGAGACCTTTTACTTGGAGAAAAAAATGGAAATTAAATTGGGATAAAGTGAAATATTGTTCTAAGAAATGTTCAAAAAATAACTAATTAACAACAAGAGCAGCTTTTCTTTTTCTCTGGTTTTTTTTCTTCAATCACTTCTTCTTTAGGGGCTGATTGTTCAAGAATTTTTGCTGCTTCAGCTTCTTTCTCTTTTAATATTTTATTTTCAATGTATGCGTAAAGAGAGTTGAAACCTAATTTTGAAGCTTTCTTTTCTTCGTAATTCCTTCTGCCTTTAAGATTTTCAATAATTTCAAGAACTTGCGGGTTATTCATACTATTGTTATCTCATAATTTTGATAATTTACAATAGTTCTTTAAAAAAATTCTTTAATTATATTTGGTATATACTTTTTGAAATTAAAAAAACCTTTATTGCAATATTTCCAAGAACTTCGGTCTAAATTACGATAAAGAAATTTTATATTATTTATTCCCTGAGAAGTTAAAAAATCTAAGTTTTCTCCAACACAAGGATATAAAAAATAACTATTCTCAATTGTTTTAAGGTTACCAATATCAATAATTTCACAATCCAAAGATTTTTCATCCAACCTTCTTTTTTGATCCTGAATTAAATTAGTCTTAAATTTCACTGTTTTTTCACTAAGTGTAATATTTCTACTGCTGTTATTATTATTAACTAAATAAATCTTTTTAAATTTATGGTCTTTGAAATCAGTCAACTCAAAGGAAAGATTATTATCAAAAATAATTAAATTTTGCTCATCCAAACTTTCTGGATTACTAAAATCTTTTAAGACAGCCTTGTATATTTTCTCGCTAACTTTAGGTGGTGCATTTTCATTTAAATTAATGTTATTAAATCTGTTATTAGTAAATTTTTTTATATTCCATTCACTTGCCAAATAATGCTTACCTTGAGTTTGTATCCCAGCAACCCATTTCCATCCCAATGTATTAGATGCTGCATCTCCATCATAGAGATGCTTCATAAAAAATTCAGCTCCTAATTGCCAAGGTAAATTTAAAGTAAAAATCCAGATACTGGCAAACCACATTCTTGTATGATTATGAAGGTAATTAAATTCTTTTAATTCTTTAACCCATTCATTAAAACATTCTATATTTGTATTTCCATCAATGGCATTTAAATAATCTTTATTATCTTTGTATTTTTCTCTTATAATTTTTAGTTCTATTATGTAATCTGTCCATACATTAGGTCTTAATTCTAACCATCCTTTCCAATAAGTACGCCACAAAACCTCCTGAATAAATTTTTCATTTTTAGAAAATGAAAATTTCTTTAAGGCTTTATCTATAACTTCTAACTCATTTAATATTCCATGAGATATATATGGAGAAATACAAGATATATTTGATCTTTTATCTGGACCAAAATCAAAATTTCTCAATTTTGAATATTCAGAAAGATTATTTTCAACAAAATTATCTAGTTTATTAGTGGCTTGCGCCCGACTTGGTTCAAAATTCATGATATTTTATTTTAATTTTTTCTTGTGAAAATTAATAAATCTTTCAACATTTGATTTATTAAAAGTTTTATTTTCCTCAAATGAAACTTTTTTCATAGAATAAGCTGAACTTTTAGTTATTCTTGAATGAATAATAACATTCCCTTTATATAACCTCAATTTAACTGATCCATTAACTTTAGTTCTCTTAAGATCTACAATTCTTTGTAATTTAAATCTCTCTTTAGAAAACCAATATCCATTGTAAACCAGTTCCGCATATCTAGGCATAATTTTTTCTTTCTTATGCATTGTATCTTTATCAAGTGTAACAGACTCTATAGCCCTATGAGCGTGCATTAATAAAGTTCCGCCTGGTGTTTCGTATACACCTCTTGATTTTATACCGATAAATCTATTTTCTACTAGATCAACTCTTCCAACAGCATTTTTTCCAGCTATGTCGTTTAATTTTCCAAGCAATTTAGATGGAGATAATTTTTTCCCATTCACTGCAATCGGATCTCCACTTTTAAAGTCTATTTTTACAATTGAAGATTTATTAGGTGCTTTTTCTGGAGATACCGTTCTTTGAAAGATAAAGTCAGGTGCAGAGTTTTTTGGATTTTCTAACAACTTTCCTTCTGTTGATGTATGAAAAATATTATCGTCTACTGAAAAAGGTGGCGCTCCTTTCTTGTCTTTAGGTATTTCAATTTTATTTTTTTTTGCATAATTAATTAGATCTGATCTAGATTTCAGCTTCCAAATTCGCCAAGGCGCAATAACTTTTATTTTAGGACCAAAATAATGATAACCTAACTCAAATCTAACTTGATCATTTCCTTTTCCTGTTGATCCATGAGACACAGCATAGGCATTAAATTTTTTAGCAATTCTAATTTGATCTTTGGCTATTAAAGGTCTAGCAATTGAGGTTCCAAGCAAATAAACACCTTCATATATTGCATGGCCCCTAATCATTGGATAAACATAATCTTTTACAAAAATATCTTTTAGATCTTGGATAATAATATTTTTTACACCAAGTTTTTTTGCGTTTCTGAAAATTTTATTTCTATCTATTTCTTGACCAATGTCTGCAGTATAACAAATTACTTCTGCATCATAATTTTCCTGTAACCATTTTAATATGATTGATGTATCCAAACCTCCAGAATAGGCGAGAACTATCTTTTTCTTTGATTTCATTATTTAACTGCAGCTTTTTTTAGCCGCGTTATATGCTTTAGTGAAGCCCATCAAAGAATAATGATCAATTGTTTGAGATCCAGATTTATTATATCCAGTAATCATTAATCTTGAGGCCTTTTTCATTCTGCTAACAACTTTTTTTTCAATTTTATTACTTGAGATCCATGCAAAATTATCTTGAGCTATATCAAATTTATATTTTGATTTACCAGAGCTAGCTGTAATTGAATTTTGACTGTTGTATTCATAGCCTGATGTTGTGCTCACTTCATCTTTAATTTTTTCAGATGGTCTGAAAGTTACAAATAATCTTGCATCTCTATCATTTTTTTTAGGAGATTGAAGAACAGGTTTAGATTGAGCAAAACATACTTTACTATCCCCACTAGTTACAACAATTGCATCCCAGTCTTTAAATGTTCCTATTTTATTTAATTCTTCTGAATAAGAAGTTGAGCCTAATAAGAAAATAAAAAAAATTATTTTAAATATCATGGACATGGATTTGGATATTTTTTTTGAATTTCATTAATTTCATTAATTATTTCTTTATCAAGATTCACTTTTACACTTTCTATATTTGTTTTCAACTGCTCCATTGTTGTTGCACCAATAATAACGCTAGACATGAAATCCTGTATCTCACAAAATTTTATACACATTTGACTCATATCAATGTTGTATTTTTCACTAATATTAAAATACTCATCAACAGCTTCGTTAGTATTTGGTTTTCGATATCTTGTCCAAAAATCCCAATCTCTTTCCATCCGAGATCCTTTTGGAAATTGATTATTTCTATATTTACCACTTAAAAAACCACTGGCTAAAGGAGAATAAGATAAGCAGCCAATATTTTCTCTTATAGACACCTCAGCTAATCCAACTTCATATGACCTATTTAATAAACTATAGGGATTTTGTATGGACATCATTCTTGGCAAACTCTTTTCTTTTGAGAGTTTTAGATAATTCATAACACCCCAAGGAGTTTCATTAGATAAACCTACATGTCTAATTTTACCTTGCTCAATATACTTTTGTAATTCAACTAATACGTCTTCGAATTTATTCCATTCATTTTCTTTATGCACATATCCAAGTCTTCCAAAATTGTTTACATTTCTTTCTGGCCAGTGAAGCTGATATAAATCTATATAATCAGTTTTAAGTCTTTTAAGACTGTTATGAAGTGCAGTTTCGAGATTTTTCCCTACAAAACTATTTTCACCATTTCTAATATAATCTCTTGCAGGACCACAAACTTTAGTTGCAAGTATTACATCTTTTCTTTTTTTTGTTTTTTCAAACCAATTTCCAATGATCGTCTCTGTATGACCAAAAGTTTCAGCTTTAGGAGGTACCGCATAAAGTTCTGCTGTATCCCAAAAATTAACCCCATTTTCTAGTGAGAAATCCATTTGTTCGAAGGCCTCTTCCTGGCTATTTTGTTCACCCCAAGTCATGGTGCCGAGGCAAATCGTGCTAATATCTATATTTGTTGTTCCTAATTTTTTATAATTCATTAAATATTAAGTATTTGTTACCTATATTTTGACTGCTTGAAAAATTTAAAATTTATTACTATATATTTAATTATGGAATTCAATAGAGACAATATTTTAAATAGATCAACGACAGCAAAAAAAGCTGTTGTGATGGATGAAGGCCTTAGAGCCTACATGCTTAAAGTTTACAACTACATGGCAACTGGAGTTTTGCTAACGGGAATCATTGCATTGCTATCTTTTAAAATGTCAGTAGTTACAGATGCAAGTGGATCAATAGTTGCTTTAACTGAGTTCGGAAATGCAATTTATCTATCAGGATTGAAATGGGTGGTTATGTTAGCTCCTCTCGGAATTGTTTTTTATATGAGTTTTGGGATAAATAAAATGAGTTCTTCAAAAGCTCAAACTACTTTTTGGATTTTTGCAGCCTTAATGGGTTTATCACTATCATCAATTTTATTAGTTTACACAGGACTTAGTGTGACGAGAGTATTTTTCATATCTTCAGCAACATTTGGAGCTATGAGTATATATGGTTACACAACTAAAAGAGACCTCACAAAATTTGGATCATTCTTAATGATGGGTTTGATCGGTATTATAATCGCATCTTTAGTAAATATTTTCTTAAAATCGTCAATGATGTACTTTGCTATTTCAATCATCGGAGTTCTAATATTTGTTGGATTAACTGCATATGATACACAAAAGATTAAGAATATGTACGCAGCATCAGATTCAGGTGAAGTAATTGGCAAGAAAGCTGTTATGGGAGCTTTAACATTATACTTAGATTTTATAAATTTATTTATAATGCTTTTAAGATTGTTTGGTCAAAGAAGATAATCAAAAACTATAGTTTTTTCCAATTTGTTTTTTTTAGAAGTATTTCTAAATCATAAGCATTATTTAAAATTTTACCATTTCTATCAGTTATTAAATATTTTAAATTCTTATTAGAGGGTTTAAAATTTTTACTAATGTTGTAGATAGATTTTTCTGCTGCATTTTTAAAAATACTAAAACTTACTCTTTTACTTGATATTGAGAGGCCATAGTCTTTCCAAGATCCTTCAGATACCATTTTAGCATATAGGTCTAATATAATTTTTAGTTCTTTTTTTTCAAAAAAATACCTTTGGTTTTGTTCTTTATTTGAATTATTTATTACTAATTTTAAATTACTCATTTAATTTGTGTTTATTAATCAACCCAACTTGTGATGCTGTAAAGATGAATGTAATTGGTAACATTCCCCAAACTTTAAAGTTAACCCAAAATTCTTCTGTTTGAGTTCTCCAAACAATTTCATTTAATATAGCTAAAAAAATAAAAAAATAAGTCCATCTGTTATTCAAAATTTTCCAACCTTCATCAGACATTGGCAGTGTTTTTCCAAGTATTAATTTTAAAACTGGTTCATTGGTGAAGTATTTTCCAAAGAATAAAGCTAAGGCAAATAAAATATTAATAATAGTGGGTTTCATATAAATAAAAATTGGATTATCAAAATAAATTGTTAAACCTCCAAATAGAGTAATTAAAATTCCTCCTAACAAAGGAACCATCGGAACTTTTTTTTCCAGTATCCAAACCAAGAGAACAGAAATTATTGTTGCGACAATTAGAGGTGGTATTGCAATTTTTAAATTTTTATCACTGTTATAATAAAAGAAGAAAAAAATAGCTAAAGGCCCAACGTCTGTAATGAATTTTAGAAGTGATTTATTCACTGCTACATATTAACAGATTAATAAAACATTTATATTTTTTTTATTGATTTTTTTCATCAAATATCCATATTTAATATCGTGAGTACTCAAAAAGCTAAATTTTCAATTGGAGACGTTGTAAAACATAGACACTTCGATTTTAGAGGTGTGATTTACGATGTTGACTTTGAATTTAATAACTCAGAGGAGTGGTATCAATCGATTCCAAAAAACGTGAGACCTAGAAAGGATCAGCCATTTTATCATTTACTAGCAGAGAATGACGAAATTACTTACGAGGCTTATGTGTCTGAGCAAAATCTATTATTTGATGACTCTGAAGAGCCTATAAAACACCCTCTAATTAACGAAATTTTTTCAGGTAAGCGTGGATCAAGCTACTTCAAGCCTTCAAATTAACTAATAGCCAATATTTAAACACAATTGTCCCAAATCTCTGTCATATCTGTTTGTTATAAAATATTTAATTCTGATCAAGAGTACTGTTTTTCCTCTATCTTCCTCTGTATTCTTGGTCAGAAAATTTTGAACAATTTTAATCTAAAATTTATGTGTTATAAAAAATTATGATTAATTATTTCAATCCGAATAATACTTTAAAGATAATTAATAAAATACAAAAGTTTGTATTTGCGCTATTTATAATTGTATTGTTACTTGGATTAGTTGAAGCTTTAGTTCTTTCTCCTGAGGATTATAAGCAGAGTGACTCAGTTAGGATTATGTATGTCCATGTTCCATCAGCCTGGATATCACTCGGAATATTTTCATTTATTTCCATTCTTTCTTTTGGAGTTTTTGTTTTTAAAAATAAAAATTTCTCTTTAATAACAAAAAGTTTAGCACCTTCTGGTTTTGTTTTTAGCATAATAGCTTTAGTTACAGGATCAATTTGGGGAAAACCAACCTGGGGAACTTGGTGGGCTTGGGATGCAAGAATAACTTCAATGCTTTTACTTTCAATTTTTTATTTATTGTTCATTACTTCTTGGAAGATTACGACAGACACTAGTAAAGCAGAAAAAATTAGCTCAATAATAGCAATTATTGGTCTTATAAATATTCCAGTTATAAAATTTTCAGTAGAATGGTGGAATACTTTACACCAACCTGCGTCAGTAAAAATTTTGGAAGAAACAACAATTCATTCTTCAATGTTGACACCATTAGCTATAATGACTGCGGCATTTGCTCTATTTTCACTTTTGATATTTTTAATGAAATATAATACAGAACTGTTAAAGATTAAAAATAAAGGCCTTAATAGATTATGATTAGTGAACTACTGAATATGAATGGATACGGTGTATACGTTTGGTCATCATTTATATTTACTCTATTTTCTTTTAGCTTCTTGTACGCGGTAGTAAAATTAAATTTAATTAAAGAGAAAAAGAAATTTGAGGAAAATTATAAATCACTAGATGAAAAGAAACTTGCATCAGTAGCTAAGCAAAAAACGTACAGAGAGATATTAGCAAACACTTCCACATCTAAAGTTTAACTAAAATTCACATGTACGGAAAAAAAGTTAAATTTAGAGCCCTTTTTATTTTTTTAATTTTTATTTCATTAGTTCTTACAATTTTTTTGGTGGTTAAATCTCTTGAGGAAAACGTAGTATATTTTAAGTCTCCAACAGACATTAAAAACCTTAATGAAATCAAAAATGCTCAAAAAATTAGAGTTGGTGGAATGGTGAAAAAAAATTCTATTAGAATAAACGATAAAGAAATTTTTTTCGTAATTACGGATTTCAAAAATGAATTATTAGTCAACTTTAATGGATCTGTACCTAATCTGTTTGAAGAGGGTAAGGGTGTAGTTGCTGAAGGTTTCTTAAAGGATAAAAGTTTTCTAAATGCTGATAAGATTTTAGCAAAACATGATGAAAATTATATGCCTCCTGAGGTCAGCGAAGCTATAAAAAACAATTAATTTGTATGTCTAATTATTTAGGAAATTATTCTTTATATATTGCTTTAGTAGCATCTGTTTATTTAATTTTTAAGTCATACTTTGATGCAAATTCAGAAAATAAATATTTAAATAAAAACTTTATTTTAATTACTTCAATACAAACTATAATGATTACGGTAAGTTTTTTTAGTCTAGTTGCAGCTTTTGTAACTTCAGATTTTAGTAATGAAACTGTTTTCAACAATTCTCATACTTTAAAACCTTTATTTTATAAAGTATCAGGCACATGGGGAAATCACGAGGGAAGCTTATTATTGTGGTTATTAG
The DNA here is from genome assembly GCA_902559605.1 of uncultured Pelagibacteraceae bacterium. Lineage (GTDB taxonomy): Bacteria > Pseudomonadota > Alphaproteobacteria > Pelagibacterales > Pelagibacteraceae > Pelagibacter. The sequence goes on from CACEIC010000004.1 coordinate 24,295, forward strand.
TTCTTTCAATTTTTCTATTAATTTTTTTATTAAATTCAAGATCACAAGATACTAAATACAAACTTTTAACGATACTATTTCAACAAATTATTATTTCAGGTTTTCTAGTTTTTATTTTATTAACTTCCAACCCATTCAAAATGCTATATCCAATTCCTACCGAGGGATTAGGTTTGAACCCTATTTTACAAGACCCTGCTTTAGCTATTCATCCTCCAATTTTATATTTAGGTTATGTTGGAACATCTATTATCTTTTCAGCTTCACTTGCCTCAATGATTAGCGGAAATATTGGAGATAAGTGGGCAAGGCACATTAAAAAATGGGTTTTGGTATCTTGGGTATTTTTAACAATTGGTATTTTGCTTGGATCTATATGGGCATATTATGAGCTGGGCTGGGGAGGTTTTTGGTTTTGGGATCCTGTAGAAAATGTTTCATTAATGCCATGGTTTTGCTTAACAGCGCTACTGCATACTGTAATTGTATTACAGAAAAGAAATTCGTTTAAAGAGTGGACTATTATTTTGTCAATTACAACTTTCTCACTGAGTATGAGTGGCACTTTTCTTGTTAGGTCTGGAATTTTAAATTCAATTCACACTTTTGCAAACGATCCATCAAGAGGGCTATATATATTAAGTTTTCTCTTTATCCTAATTTTGATGTCTATATTAATTTTCTTTTTTAATCAGAATAAAATATCAAACACAGCCAAAGAGAATTTTATTTTAAGTAAAGAGACTGCAATATTAGTGAATAACTGGTTTATGATGTTTTTTTTATCTGTTGTTCTTGTTGGTACAATTTATCCAATTTTTCTTGAAGTTTTAAATGGTTCAAAAATTTCTGTTGGTCCGCCTTTTTATCATAATCTTTTAATACCCTTCTTAATTCCTTTTTTAATATTCATGAGCTTTGGCCCAAGTTTGAAATGGATTAAAGATAAATTAAAAAAGTTTAACTATAATATTTTAATTATTTTTTTAGTTTCACTACTTATTTCATATGTCATTTTAACAAAAACCGAAAATTCATTTCTGTTGTCTATTCCTCTGATAGTTTTGAGCATCTATCTTTTATTAGTAACAACTAAAGATTTTTTTGTTAGCAAATCCTCGATTAGCCAAAAAATTTCACATTTTGGTTTTAGCTTATTAATTACAAGTATCTTGTTGAATGGACTTTTTTCTAATGAATTCAATTCAAATATGAAAGTAGGAGATGAAAGAATATTCAATGACAAATTTGTAAAATTAAAAGAAGTTAATGTTAAAGATGTAGACAATTATAAATCTCTTAAAGCTAGTTTTGAAGTTACGAATAAAAATTCCTCTTTTACTTTATACCCAGAAGTTAGGATTTACCAGCAACCTTTAACTATTACGAGTGAAGCAGATATTAAGACAACATTATTTTCAGATAATTTTTTAGTATTTAATATTTTAAAAGACGATGGCTATTATAACGTAAGATATCAATATAAACCCTTAATGATTTGGATATGGATCTCAACTATATTTATTGGTTTTGGTGGTTTATTAAGTGTTATTAGAAAAAATGAGCAAAAATATTAAATTTTTAGGATTACTACTAACATTAATAATAATTTTTATAATCTTGCTCAAGGGATTGAACGTATCGAAAGATTACTCTAACGAGAAATTAAAAAGTAAAATAGATTTTTCACTTAATGCAAAAAAACTATTTTCTAATGAAATAATTAATATTTCAGACTTATTTGATAAAAATAGTCCTTCTGTAGTAAATATTTGGGCATCTTGGTGTGCACCATGTAGAGAAGAGCATCAGTTTTTAATGAAATTAAAAGATATGAACATAAATATAATTGGAATTAATTATAAAGACAGTCCAAAAAATGCGAAAAATTTTTTAAGCTCACTTGGAAATCCTTATTCAGAAGTTATTACCGATAATGATGGAACAAAATCAATAGAATTCGGAGCTATTGGTGTTCCTGAAACTTTTATTATAAGTGGTAAAACAAATGAGATAATAAAAAAGTATATTGGTCCATTGACAAGCGAAAATTTAATAGAAATAAAAAATTTATTAGAAAAAAATGCTTAAAATTTTAAAATTGATATTGCTGCTATATTTTAGTTTTAATTTTTCCTATGCGAATGAAATAAATACCAAAGTAGATCAAATTACAAAAAACTTAAGGTGTTTGATATGCCAAGGTCAATCTGTTTACGACTCTCAGTCCGATTTTGCTGTTAGTATGAAGCTTGTTGTAAAAAATAAGATTGATGAAGGTAAAGAAGAAGAAGAAATATATGATTATTTAAAAAATAAATATGGAGAATGGATTGTATATGAACCAGAATTAAACCAAAATACATTTTTACTCTGGTCAATACCTTTGATTTTGTTCGCTTTTGGCGGTCTTTTAATTATTAGAAAAGTATCTATAAAGTAACAAGGATTTTTAATATGAAGATTTTAATTAAAACTTTAATAATTTCATTTCTTACTGTCTCATTTTCTAATGCAGAAAATAAATGGAGTTTTTACACTGGCATGTTCGATTTCAGCGATGATGGTAAGAGAGCAAATCTATTTGGTGCCGAATATATAAATTTTAATGCTAGCAAAGATATTTTCTTAGGAAATGTTCAGCCTGTGACAGGTGCAATGATAACGGCTGATGATGCATTATATATTTATACAGGTTATCAATTAAATCAAAAATCTAATTCAACTACTTTCTCTCCTAGTTTTGCAATTGGATATTACGACGAAGGAGATGGCAAGGACTTAGGTCACGAAATTGAATTTAAGACACAAATACAGATATTATTTGATATCTCTTCTAATTCTGAATTAGGTATTTCTTATAATCATATTTCTAATGCAAGTCTTGGAGATAAAAATCCTGGGGCAAATAGTTATATGTTTAATTTTACAAAAAAATTTTAACTTAAGATATGAGATTAAAAGATTGTCATAACTTTTATGACTTTAGAAAATTGGCAAAACAAAAGCTTCCATCTCCAATATTTCATTATATTGATGGGGCTGCGGATGATGAAATAACTTATGCAAGAAATAGTAGTGCATTTAATGATGTTGACTTAGTTCCAAATGTCTTAAGAGGTGTTGAAAATGTGGATTTGTCGACAACTATTTTTGGAAAAAAATTAGATTTGCCTTTTTATTGTTCTCCAACAGCTCTGCAAAGGTTATTCCATTACGAAGGAGAAAGAGCGGTTGGAAAAGCTGCAAAGAAGTTTAATACGATGTTTGGTGTTTCGGCATTGGCTACAGTTAGCGTTGAGGAAATTTCATCTTTAATAGACACACCAAAAATGTTTCAATTTTATTTCCATAAAGACAGAGGATTAAATGACTCTTGTTTAGAACGAGCAAAAGCAGCAAAATTTGATGTGATGGCTTTAACTGTTGATACGATAACAGGAGGAAATCGTGAAAGAGATTTAAGAACTGGATTTACATCACCTCCAAAATTAACACTTTCGAGTTTGTTTAGTTTTGCCACAAAACCAATGTGGGGAATAAATTATTTAACCAAAGGAAAATTTGAACTACCACATCTTCAAGATTTCGTTAAAGAAGGAACTGACACAAATACTTCAATTGGTAATTATTTTTCTACTATGTTGGATCAATCTATGAACTGGGACGATGCTGAAAAATTGTGCTCTCAGTGGGGTGGCCATTTTGCGCTTAAGGGAGTTATGAGTGTTGAAGATGCTAAAAGAGCAGTTGATATCGGATGCACTGGTATAATGGTATCAAATCATGGAGGAAGACAACTTGATGGATCTAGATCACCATTCGATCAATTAGCTGAAATTGTTGATGCAGTTGGTGATAAGTTAGATGTTATTTGTGAAGGTGGATTTCAAAGAGGTACTCATATGTTAAAAGCTTTATCTATGGGTGCAAAAGCATGTGCTGGTGGAAGATTATATCTTTATGCTTTAGCTGCAGCAGGTCAAGAAGGTGTTGAGAGAGCACTTAATTTATATAAAACTGAATTAGTAAGAGACATGAAATTAATGGGCTGCACAAAGATCAGTGATCTTAATCGAAATAATTTAAGATTCCGAAATGCATGAGCTTAAAGAATTGTTATAATTTTGAAGATTTTAGAAAGCTAGCCAAAAAAAAACTTCCAGCTCCAATTTTTCATTACATTGATGGTGGTGCAGATGATGAAACCACTTTAAAAAGAAATACAAATTCATTTGATGATTGTGACTTAATCCCTAATATTCTTAGAAGCGTAGGAGAACCAGATTTATCAACCACAGTTTTTGGTAGAAAAATAGATATGCCAATTTTTTTATCACCTACTGCTATGCAAAGTTTATATCATCCTGATGGAGATAAAGCTTCAGCTAGAGCTGCAGAAAAATTTGGTACAATGTATAGCATGTCGACAATGGCATCATTTTCGATTGAAGAAATTGCTAACATATCAAGTGGACCAAAATTATTTCAACTTTATATCCATAAAGATAAATCATTTACTGATGATTTGATTGATAGGTGTAAAAGAGCAAACTTTGACGGATTATGCTTAACAGTTGATACTTTGGTTGCAGGAAATAGAGAAAGAGATCACAGAACTGGTTTTACAACTCCTCCTAAATTCACATTAGAAAGTATAATGAATTTCGCAATGAGACCAGGATGGTTATTCAGATATTTTACGAATAAGAAATTTGAACTTGCAAATATTAAACACAAAACTGACAAGGGAACTAACATTACAAAATCCGTAATAGATTATGTTAATGAACAGTATGATCCACAAATGAATTGGGAAGATGCAGAATACTGTATAAAAAAGTGGGACGGACCTTTTGCCTTGAAGGGTGTAATGTCTGTAGAGGATGCAAAGAGAGCAGTTGATATTGGTTGTACAGCAATAATAATATCAAATCATGGAGGAAGACAACTTGATGGATCTAGAACTCCTTTTGATCAACTAAAGGCTATTTCAGATGCTGTGGGTGATAAACTTGAGATAATTTTAGATGGAGGTGTTAGACGGGGAACTCATGTTCTCAAGGCTTTAGCTGCAGGTGCTACTGCTTGTAGTTTTGGTAAAGCTTTTTTGTTCAGTTTAGGAGCAGGTGGTCAGCAAGGAGTAGAGAGGCTGCTTCAAAATATGCACGATGAAATTAGAAGAAATATGATCCTTATGGGCTGCAAAAGTGTAAAAGAGTTAGATAGATCAAAGATAATTTACCGAAATTAAATATTTTTTATAAATAATTTTTATTATTATTTTCACTTTAAATAAATAGACATGAAGTTGCTTTTCAGTTAGTTTGTCGACGAAAAATTATGATTGAATTAGCAAAAGCATTAGATCGTTTAGGAACTGAAAGTGCATTTTCTGTTCTAGCAGAAGCAAAAAAATTAGAAGCACAAGGCAAACCTATGATCCATTTAGGTCTAGGACAACCTGACTTTAAAACTCCAAAACATGTTGTTGAAGCTGCAAAAAAAGCTCTAGATGACGGTCATCATGGTTATGTTTTATCAAATGGAATTCCAGAATGTCGAGAAGCTGTCGCAAGATGGGTCAAGAGACTATACAATGCTGATATTGATCCAAATAGAGTTTTAATAATGCCAGGTGGTAAACCAACAATGTATTATGCAATTACTTGTTATGGTGAACCAGGTGTTGAAATAATTCATCCAACTCCAGCTTTTCCAATTTATGAGTCAATGATTAATTATTCTGGAGCAAAAGCTGTTCCATATGATTTAACTGAGGATAAAGATTTAAAATTTGATCCAGACAAAATTCTGTCTTTAATAACTGACAAAACTAGACTTTTAATTCTAATAAATCCAAACAACCCAACTGGAAGCTTTGTTGAAAAACCTGCAATTGACTACTTAGCAAAAGAATTAGAAAAACATCCGCAGGTCACAATTTTAAGTGATGAAATTTATAGTAGACAAATTTTTGACTATAAGGAAATGCCAACTTTCTTTAACTATCCTAATTTAAGAGACAGATTAATTGTTCTTGAGGGTTGGAGTAAAGCATATTCTATGACTGGATGGAGACTTGGTTGGAGTTACTGGCCAGAGCATTTGGTTGAACATGTAAACAAACTTTTGATTAATAGTGTATCATGTGTAAATGCAGCAGCTCAATATGCTGGTATAGCTGCATTAGATGGTCCAGAAGATTCTATTAAAGATATGTTAGACAAATTTACATTAAGAAGAAATTTAATTCACAAAGGATTAAATGATTTACCAGGAGTTGAGTGTAGTTTGCCGGGAGGAGCTTTCTATGCTTTTCCGAATATAAAAGGGACTGGCATGAATGGATCTGAGTTTTGCAAAAAAGCTATGCATGAAGCTGGAGTTGCGATTGTTCCTGGCACTGCGTTTGGTAAAACTTGTAATGATTACGTTAGATTTAGTTTTGCCGCATCTAGAGATAATATAATGCAAGCCTTAGAAAATATAGGCAAGATGCTTTCTAAATAAACTGTATTTTTAATCAATATTTTTGTATTATTAAAGAATGAACGAAACCGTCCAAGCAGAATTAAAAAAGATATTTAACGGAAGATTTTCTACTTCTGAGTCTACTCGTGCAAATTATGCAAGAGGGGAAGATACCTATAACCCAATATTATCAAAGGCAGTTGTATTTCCAGAAACTAATGAAGAAGTTTCAAAAATTCTAAAAATTTGTAACGAGCATAAAATCCCTGTTGTCCCGTTTGGAACCGGCACATCTCTTGAAGGCCATGTTGTTGGAAATCAAAATGGTATTACGATTTCTTTAGAAAAAATGAATAAAGTTTTAAGTGTAAATGCTGAGGATTTTGACTGCAGAGTGCAAGCAAATGTAACAAGAAAGCAATTAAATGAATATTTAAGAGAAGATGGAGTATTTTTTCCAATAGATCCTGGTGCGGATGCTGCACTCGGTGGGATGGCATCTACTTCAGCTTCAGGAACAATGGCAGTGAAATATGGAACAATGAGAACAGTTATTTCTGGCTTAACAGTTGTTTTACCAAATGGAGACATAATTAAAACCGGTGCAAGAACTAAAAAAACTTCCGCGGGATATAACTTAACTAATTTGTTTATTGGATCTGAGGGAACATTAGGAATTATTACAGAAGTTCAATTAAGACTATCACCAATACCTGAAAGCATAATGAGTGCAGTTTGCTATTTTCCAGATTTAGACTCAGCAGTAAAGACAGCGCAAGAAGTTATTCAGTACGGTGTTCCAATTGCAAGAATTGAAATGTTAAACAAAGACCAAATGGAAATTAGCATTAAATATTCAAAGCTAGAAAACATCAAAGCATCACCAACTTTATTCTTTGAATTTCATGGAAGTGAGCTATCTAATAATGAGTCTATTAAAATTGTAGAAGAATTATCAAAAAATAATGGTGGAAGTGATTTTCAATGGGCATCTTCTCCGGAAGAACAAAAAATACTTTGGAAAGCAAGACATGATGTTTATTATTCAGTAAAAGCCTTAGGTCATGATATGAAAGTTTACTCTACAGATGTTTGTGTACCAATTTCAAAGTTAGTTGAGTGCATTTCATGGGCGGAAAAAGAAGTAAAAAAATTAGGTCTAACTGCACCAATGGTTGGTCATGTTGGAGATGGAAATTTTCACTCCATAATATTGTATGATCCTGATGATGAAGAAAAACAAAAAAAAATTAGACAATACAGCGATGATCTAATTAACAAAGCTTTAGAGTTAGAGGGAACAATTACAGGAGAACATGGAATTGGTCTTCAAAAAAAACATTACTTATTAAGAGAGCACCCAGACAATTTGCCAGTAATGAAAGCTATTAAAAGAAGCATTGATGTAAACAATATCATGAATCCTGGTAAGGTTTTTGATCTAAATTAATCCAAATTAAAATGAAAAAAATTTTAATCACGAGAAGGCTTTTAAGATCTTGTGAGGATAAAGCTAAAGAATTATTTGATGCTAACTTTAATTTAAATGATGAACTCTACTCTCAAAAGAAGCTAATAGAGATGAGTGCAGGCTGCGATGGTATTTTATCTGCTCTAACAGATAAGCTTGATGCAGAAACAATTAATCAATTACCTGATAGTGTTAAAATTATATCAAATTTTGCTGTAGGTTTTGGAAATATAGATTTAGAGGCTGCAAAGAAAAGAGGCATTGCAGTTACAAATACACCAGATGTTTTAACTGACGCCACTGCAGAAATTGGGGTTTTGTTGATATTAGGTGCATGCAGAAGAGCATCTGAAGGAATTGAAAAAGCTAGAGAAGGCGGCTGGGTTTGGTCAGCAGATATGTTGATTGGTAAACAATTAACAGGCACTAGACTTGGAATACTTGGCATGGGTAGAATTGGTCAAAAAATAGCTAAAATAGCTAAATCTTTAGGTATGATAATTCATTATCACAATCGTTCAAAATTAAGCGAAGAAAAAGAACAAGGCGCAACTTACCACGATAACTTAAATGATTTGATGAAAGTCTCTGATGTCCTTTCGGTTTGTTGTCCTGCATCTAAAGAGACAATAAATTTAATCAATAAAGATACACTAGAACTATTACCAAAAGGTGCAGTCGTGACCAATGTTGCAAGAGGAGATATTATTGAAGATGAAGCTTTAATAGATGCTTTGGAAAGAAGAAAAGTTTATGCAGTCGGGCTAGATGTATACAAAAATGAACCAAATTTAAATCCAGGATATCTTAAACACAAAAGTGCTTTTATTCTTCCTCATTTAGGTAGTGCAACTAAAGAAACTAGAACTGCAATGGCCAATCTGGCCATAGATAATATGGATGAGTTTTTCAAAACAGGAGACTGCAAAAACAAAGTAAATTAACAATCTGAAGTTGTAATTGGTAATTAAAATTATTCTAACTTTCTAGACATATTTTTTATTTCAATTTAAAATTTATTTATAAAAAATAAATTTAGAAAGGAAATAATGAAAGCACAGGTTTTACATAAGTATGACCCAGAAATGAAAGCAGATGTTTGGGTCACAGGTGAAGAGTTACCAAATCCTAAAATTGAGAAAGCAAGCGATGTGATTGTTAAAATTGGAGCTGCAGGTGTTTGTAGAACTGATTTGCATATAATTGAAGGAGTTTGGAAGCACATTACAGATCAAAATAACGATCTGTTGCCGATGGTAATGGGACATGAGAACGCTGGATGGATAGAGGAAGTTGGTAAAGATGTTACAGGATTTAAAAAAGGTGATGCAGTTATTTTACACCCTAAAGTTTCTGGCACAGGAGGAACATGCTTAGATTGTAGAAGAGGAAACGATATGCATGCTGAAGATCCAATTTTTGCAGGTTTGAATGTAAAACACGGGGGATATTCAGAATTACTTCAAACTAGCGTAAGAAATCTAATAAAAATTCCAAAAGTTTTAGGTCCAATAGACGTTGCGCCATTTTCAGACGCAGGTTTGACTGCTTACAGAGTTGTAAAAAAAGCTACTAGACACCTTCTGCCAGGTGAAAATTGTGTAATCATAGGTGCTGGTGGATTAGGACATATAGCAATTCAATGTATGAAAGCAATGTGTGCTGCAAATATTATTGTTGTTGAAAAAGCAAAAGCACCTTTAGAACATGCAATGGAACTAGGAGCTGACCATGGGGTTTTAATAGATGGTAATGAAATTGAAAAAGTAAAAGAACTTACAAAAGGAAAAGGTGCAGAGGCTGTTATAGATTTTGTTGGTGAAAAAGGTTCTACGCCAATGGGAATTAAAATGACCAAAGCAACTGGGACTTTCTATATTGTAGGTTACGGAGAAGAAATAAGAGTTTTGGCGATTGATATGATCGATCAAGAAAAAAGTATAGTTGGAAGCTTAGTAGGTACATGGGCTGAATTATATGAATTAATGGAACTAGCAGATAAAGGTTTAGTAAAACTTTCAATGAAAGAATACAAACTTGAAGAAGCTAATAAAGCACTACATGATTTAAATGATGGTAAGATTAAAGGTCGTGCAGTGTTAGTTCCATAATTAACAACAAAGAGAGGAAAAAAGATGAAGACAATAAAAACTTGCGTAACCGCTCTAATATCAGCTTTGTTGGTATTTAGTCCTGTTGCGTATGCTGATAAGTGGAGTGATCAGTTTCCACATATCAAAGCAACTGGGGATATTCCTGGTGATTGTTCTTACGAGTCTATGTCTAAGAAAAACTATAAAGGCAAGACGCTTAAGATTAATACACATGCTGTACCAGTCATGGGAGAGCCAACAGCTCTACATGCTGAGCAGTTCGCTAAACTTACTGGAGCAAAAGTTGATGTTACTCATACACCAGCAGGTGACTTATATGCGAAAGCAATGGTACCATTTCAAGCTGGACAAGCTCCATATGACATCGTTTTTGGATTTTCAAACTTCATTAACGATTGGAGAAGATACTTAGAGCCAGTTCCAAAGAAATATGTTGAGATGAAACAAATGAAAGACGTTACTCCGTCTCACATCGGTGTAGCATCTTGGGATGGTGTTATGTATCAGTTTCCGGTTGATGGAGACAGACATTATCTAAAATATAGAAAAGATGTAATTGATAATCCTGAGTACCAAAAACAATATAAGGAAGCTACTGGTAAAGAACTAAGAGTTCCTCAAACTTGGAAAGAGTATGGAGAAATGGCAGCTTACTTTAATAATTGGGACTGGGATGGAGATGGCGAGAAAGAATACGGATCCGCTGAAGTAATGAAAAAAGACGATCTAATGTATGCTGCTTTCTATTCAAGATCTGCTGCTTACTCAAAAAATCCTAAAACACCTGGTGGTTTTTTCTTTGATTTAGAAACTATGAAACCACTAATTAACAATCCAGGTTTTGTTGAAGCTTTAACTGACTGGGTTGAGGCAACTAAATATGTTCCTCCAGGAGGAATAAATTTTGGTTTAGGTGATGAAATTGGATCATTTGGTGGAGGACAAACTTTGTTTAGTTTTTCATGGGATGATGCATTTGTTGCTGCTATGCAACCAGATAGTCCAATAAACAATAAAGTTGGTGCTGCACAGTTACCAGGAGCAATGAAAGTTTGGAATAGAAAAACTAACTCTTGGGATGAAGGCTTTAACCAAGCTCCTTTCTTCGTATGGGGATGGGCAGTTGGAGTAGCTAAGAAAAGTAAAGAGAAAGAAATGGCTTTCGATTACCTATGTTTCTTTGCTAACGAAGCTAACCACCAAGCAGATATTGGAATTGGTAGATTTGGTGTAAACCCATTTAGAAATGATGACTTTAAAGTTGATGTATGGACACAAATTGGTTGGGATAAAGATATTGCTCAATCATATGTTGATACTCTTGCACAAATGGAACAAAGTAAAAATAGAGTATTTCCATTAAGAGTTCCTGGAACTTTTGAGTTTAATGCTGCATTGGCTACTGCAGCTGCAAAAGCATTAGCTGGTCAATTATCTCCACAAGCTGCTTTAGACGAAGCTGCTAAACAGTGGGAAGATATACTTAACAGAGTAGGAAAAGATAACGTAAGAAAAGCCTATGCTGTTGGTGTAGCAATGGAAGATAATAAGCAATAATTTTGTAAAACTTGTGGCCGTTTTTTAACGGCCACATTTTAAAATAATCCAAAAAAAAATTATGAATTTTAAACACAAGTTTGTTTTTTTATTCCCAGGATTGTTTGTACTTATTGGGATTCTAATCTTTCCAATTATTTTTACTATTAGATTAAGTCTTTCTGGATGGAATAGTTATACCCCAGAAATGAACTTCATAGGTATTACGAATTATATAAGGTTATTTACTGATGACCCGAGGTTTTGGGAGTCCTTTTTTAGGTTAAGTTTTTTATCTGTTACCACAGTTATTCTTCAATATGTTATCGGATTTGCTCTAGCGATGATGGTTTGGAGAGAAATAAAATTTAAAAGATTTTTTAGAGTAATTTTTCTAGTACCCATGATGACAACTCCAGTAATAATGACAGTTATTTGGAGAACATTTTTTCATGAGTCCCTCGGCCCTGTAAATGATTTGTTAGGTGGATTAGGAGTAAAACCTATTTTATGGTTGAGTGATCCAGTTATTGCAAAGTTTACTGTTATAATTGTTGAGGTTTGGCAATGGACACCGTTTATGTTTTTGCTATTACTAGCTGGACTTTTATCACTTCCAAAAGAACCCTTCTTAGCAGCCGCTATAGATGGAGCAAGTCCATTTAGAAAATTTGTTTATGTAACTTTTCCTTTGATGGCTCCAATATCAATTGGAGCAATAATAATAAGACTTATCGAGGCATCAAAAATAATGGATACAGTATTTGTTTTGACTTCAGGAGGGCCAGGTACTGCAACTGAGACGTCAAGTTTTTATATTTATATTAAAGGATTAAGAGAATTTCAGATGGGTTATGCAGCAACCTTATCTTTTACTTATCTTGTCATAATGATTATCAGTTTAACGATAATAGCTAAAGTTTTAACCAAATTAATGATCAAAGAATAACTCTATGAGCAAACTTTACACTTTTCTTAAATATTTCTTTATTACATTTTGGACTGTATTTGTCGTTGCACCATTTCTGTGGGCTGTATCAACATCTTTTAAAGACTTCCAATCTGTAAATAGTAAAGTAACTTATATACCTTGGTTAGATTTCGAACCAACACTGGAGGGTTGGAGAGTTTTAATTAAGTCTCCTGCTAAAGGTGGAGTAGATATTGTTGAGCCTTATTTTAATAGTATTTTTGTAACCTGTACTGCTAGTTTAATAAGTATTGTTCTTGGCACTCTTGCTGCCTATGCACTATCAAGATTTACCTTTAAAGCCGGATTTGTAAGAAACAACGATATTACTTTTTTCTTCATTTCACAAAGAATCATGCCTCCAATTGTATTATCAATTCCTTTCTTTATTTTTCTAAGCACAATAGGATTGCTTGATAGTTTATTAGGTCTAGTGGTCGTATATATCGTTTTATTGATGCCAATTGCTGTTTGGATTATGGTAGATTTTTTTAATAGAGTTCCAAAAGAATTAGATGAGACTGCATTAATTGACGGGTGTAATCCCTATCAAGCTTTCTATAAAGTTGTTTTACCAAATTCAATACCTGGATTAATTGTTGCGGGAATGTTTTGTATTATTTTTGGATGGATAGATTTCTTTTTTGCATTTATTTTGACATTTACTGAAGTACAATTGTTACCTGTAAAAGTTGTTGCACTTAATTCATCAATAACACCATGGTGGAGCCTTTCGGCATCAGCTTTAGTCTCAGTTGCACCATTAATAATCGTTGCATTTATAGTTGAGAGATATCTATCAAAAGGAAATTTATCAGGAGCATTAAAATAATGAATTTAATTGGAGAGAAAATTTCTTATAAACCTGATGAGCAATTTCATTTAAACGATGTCTCGTTTAATTTTAAAAAAGGTAATTTGTATACCATTTTAGGCAGAACTTTATCTGGCAAAACGACTCTTTTAAAAACAATTGCAGGATTATTAAATCCAGATCAAGGATCAATTTCTTTTGAGGAAAAAGACTTTATTAAAATACCAGTTTGGGAAAGAAATGTTGCTATGGTCTATCAACAATTTATTAATTACCCTCATTTAAATGTTTATGAAAACATAACTTTTCCATTAGAACAAAGAAAATTAAGTCCTGAGCAAATAAAAAAAGATGTAGATGAAGCTCTAAAAACTGTTGGATTAGTTGGATTTGAAAATAGAAAAATTCAGGAATTATCTGGCGGACAGCAACAAAGAGTTGCGCTTGCAAGATCACTTGCAAAAAAAGCAAAAATTTTATTGCTGGACGAACCGTTAGTTAATTTAGATTATAAACTTAGAGAGCAATTAAGAGAAGAATTTAAAAGAATTTTCTCAGAAGGACTTTCCCAAGATACAATTTTAATTTACTCAACAACAGATCCTCAAGAAGTAATGGAACTAAATGGAGAAGTAATTGTTTTAGATGAAGGGAGGGTATTACAAAAAGGGCCTGCCAAAGAGATTTTTGAAAATCCATCTAATTTAAAAGTTGCAGAAATATCAAATGATCCACCAATGAATGTTCTGAAGGGTTCAAAAAATTCAAAAAATCTGAACTTTGAGAATATTTCTCTAGAAATTCCAAATCATTTTAAGAATTTAGAAGATAAAGATTATAATTTTGGAATTAGAGCTTCAGAGATAAAACTTGATGAAAATGGTGAAGAATTCGAAATAGAATTGGCAGAGATTAGTGGTTCAGAAACATTGCTTCACTTAAAAAGAGGAAATTCAAAATTAATTGCTTTAATCGAGGAAGTAATGAATTTTAAAATTCATGAGAAAGTAAAAATAAATTTTAATGCAAATAAGTTTTATGCTTTTGGAGAAGATGAAAAATTAGTTTCGTCGCCATATGGAGGAACAAATGGCTAAAATTGATTTATCAAATATCTCTCATACTTATAATCCTCTAGATCCAAAACCAACATATGCTCTTAATCCGTTTTCAATGACTTGGGAAAATGGCAAGCGGTATGCAATTTTGGGACCTTCTGGGTGTGGAAAAACCACGATGTTAAACATTGTTTCTGGATTAGTGAGGCCATCCAAAGGTGAAATATTATTCGATGAAACACCTGTGACTGATTTAAAAACAGAAGATAGAAATATTGCCCAGGTTTTCCAGTTCCCAGTAATTTACAATACAATGACTGTTTATGATAATTTAGCGTTTCCACTAAGATGCAGGGAATTTACAAAAGAAAAAATTGAAGAAAGAGTAAAAGCAGTTTCAGATACTTTAAATTTATCTTCATTTTTAAACTCACCAGCAAGAAAATTAACGGCTGATCAAAAACAACTTATCTCTTTAGGTAGAGGGTTGGTTCGAGAAGACGTTGCAGCTGTTTTAATGGACGAACCTCTTACGGTTATAGACCCAGATTTAAAATTTAGACTTCGAAGAAACTTAAAAGAAATCAATGAACAATATAAAACAACATTGGTTTATGTAACTCATGATCAAAACGAAGCTATGACTTTTGCAGAAAATATAATTGTTATGGATCAAGGTGAAATCGTACAAGTTGGATTGCCAAAAGATTTATTTGAAAAACCTAAAACAACTTTTGTAGGTTATTTTATTGGCTCCCCTGCAATGAATATCTTTCATTCAACTGTTTCTTCTGATCATGAAGTAAAAATTAATGATACTACAATTAAGACAAATTCAAATTTAGGAAATTTAAAAGATAAAAATGTTAAACTGGGTATTAGATCCGAGTTCATAGAATTGGCTGAAAAAGAAAAAAGTAATACAGTTAAAATTAAACTTACAAGAGTTGAGGACTTTGGTAATTTTAAGCTTCTTACAGGAAAAATGGGTGATTTAGTGATTAAGTCAAAAGTAGAAAGAGAAAAACCCATTCCAGATGGAGAATTAAATTTATATTTTCCACCAGAGAAATGTTGCGTTTATTCTGACGAAAAATTAGTTTAAGAGATAAATGAAACTCCTAAATTTATCAGCACAACAACTTTTAAAAAAACTTAAAAATAAACAATTAACTTCCGTTGAACTTTGTAAAGCATATATCTATCAAAAAAAAAAATATGATAAGAATATTCAAGCTTGGGAATATTTTAATGAAAAAAAACTCCTAAGTGATGCAAAAAAATCTGATAATCAGAGAAAAAAATTAAAATCTTTAGGAGTTTTGCATGGTCTACCAGTAGCACTTAAAGATATTATCTCAACATCTGAAATGCCAACAAAATATGGTGCAAGAATAAATTTAAAAAAAAAGAATAATTCTGATGCTAAAATTGTTGAGCTCTTAAAAAAGGCTGGAGCAATAATTATGGGCAAAACTGTAACTTGTGAATTAGCTTTCTTATCGCCATCAAAAACCAAAAATCCACATGATTATTCAAGAACACCAGGAGGTTCATCTAGTGGTTCTGCAGCTGTTATTGCATCTGATATGGCACCATTATCAATTGGAACTCAAACGGGTGGATCTGTAATCAGGCCAGCCTCTTATTGTGGAGTTGTTGGTTATAAACCTACCTATGGATTAATTTCTAGAAATGGTATTTTGCAAACATCATATAATTTAGATCAAGTCGGAGTATTTGGAAAAACAATTAGTGATGTAGCACTATTATCGAAAGTTTTGTTTGCTAGAGACGATGCAGATGAAACAACAACAAATATTAATTTTCTTAATAAAAAAATTAAAATAAAAAAATCAAAATTTGTTTTTTATAAAACCAAACGCTGGAGAAATGTTGACAGTATTTCAAAAAAATCATTTAACAAATTTATTTTAAATAATAAAAAAATAGTAAAGGTTGAAACTGCTCCTAAATATTTTGAAGATATGATTGATTGTCATACAATTATATATGAGACAGAGATGGCTCAAAATTTCCATCATTATTACAAAACTTCAAAAGGAAAACTTTCTATAGAAATTAAGAGAGCAATTATTAACGGACTAAAACATTCGGCAAAAGATTATGCTTTAGCTTTAGATGCGATGAGAACATACTCAAAAAACTTAGATAGTATATTTGAAAGGTTTGATGCAATTATAACGCCAAGTAGTTGTGGAATTGCTGACAAAGGATTTAAGACAACTGGGAGTCCAGAATTTAATAAGATTTGGTCTCTTGCACATGTGCCCTGCATTTCACTGCCAATTTTAAAAGGCGAAAAAAATTTGCCTTTAGGAGTTCAAATTATAGGCAAACAATTTGAAGATCTAAGCATGTTAAACCATGCCAAAATATTCAATAATTAAAGATAATTCATAAACATTTACAATCATAGATTGTAATTAAGTGAAAAATCCTCACTTTTTTAAAATGACTCTAAGAAACATATGTGCTTTAAATGCGTCAGTTAATTAACTTAAAGAGGAGAAATAATGATTAAAGAAAAAAAACTATTGAAGGGTAAAACTCCTTCAAGACGTAAATTCTTTAAGGCTGCTGCTGCGACTGGTGTTGCTGCTGTAGCTGCATCATCTTTAGCTGCTCCAGCCGTTGCCAAAGAAAGAATTGAAGCTTCTATGGTAGCTACATGGGGAAGAGATTTCCCAGGTTTAGGAACTGGTGCGCAAAGATTTGCTCAAAGAATTACAGACATGAGTGATGGAAGAATTCAAGTCACTTACTATGCAGCAAACGAGAGGGTTAAAGCGTTTGACTCATTTGATGAAGTTGCTTCAGGTAACTCGCAAATGTATCACGCTGCTGACTACTACTGGGTTAAAAAAGATCCAGCTTGGGGTTACTTTACAGCTGTACCTTTCGGTTTCACTTACACTGAAATGAACGCATGGATTAGATTTGCTGGTGGTCAACAATTATGGGATGAACTATCAGACAAATTCGGTCTAAAAAACTTTATGTGTGGAAGCACAGGAGTTCAAATGGGTGGATGGTTTAACAAGAAAATTAGAAGCCCTAATGACTTCAAAGGTCTTAAAATGCGTATGCCTGGATTAGGTGGACAAGTTATCGGTAAACTTGGAGGATCTCCAGTTTCACTTCCTGGTGGACAAATTTACGAAAACCTTGTTTCTGGTGCAATTGATGCAACAGAGTGGGTAGGTCCATGGAATGATGAAGCTATGAAATTCCAAGAAGCTGCTAAATACTACTACTATCCTGGAATGCACGAGCCAGGATCTATGTTAGCATGTGGTACTAACAAATCTTGGTTTACAAGCTTATCAAAATCAGATCAGCTATTAATTGAAGCTGCAGCTGCGATGGAAAATGACGTTATGATGTCAGAGTACAACGCTAAAAATGGTGCTGCGCTTGCAAGATTAATAAACGATCATGGTGTTAAACTAGAGAAGTTTAGCGACAAAGTTTATGATGGTTTTGCTAAAGCTGCTAATGAAGTATTTGAGGAAACAAGAGCAAGCAGTGGTCTCGCTGAGAGAATCCACTCTAGTTTCTTACAGGCTAGAAAAGACATTGGTTCTTGGACCAACTTGTCTGACTCACCTTACATTTCTCAAAGAAACAGAGCATTAGGAATGTAATCTAACTAAATTTAGTTATTAAAGGGCCCTTAATTGGGCCCTTTTTTTTTAAACAAAAACGAGTATTACTTAGGTATTTTAAAATACTATGGTGACAAAAAATTCAAATCTTTCTCTATATCTTAGAATAATCAGTTATTCAGTTTTAGCTTTTACTTTAGCATTTCTTATTAATAATGTTTTAACAGTTTGGAGTGATTGGCCAGGAATAAAAAAAATTTTTTCGCATCATGAGATGTTTGGATATAAGAAAAAAGCTCTAGAGGGATCTGATTTAAATTATGGTTATATGCAAATTGGATTGTATTTGATTTGTATTGCTGCAGTCGTTTTTTATGTTTTTAAAACATATAGCCAAACTTTGGAGCAAGATTCAAAAATTTTATCAAGATTTTCAGCATATCTTGTTAGATCATCATTTTGGGCAGTATTTTTAGTTGGCGTAGCTGACTTTGTTATATCTTTTATGGTTGTTGAAAGATTATGGGAAGCAATCTTCAGTCCTGAAGTAAAAGCATTGATGGTTAAAGCCCCAGTCAGAATTACTTATATTCACTTTCCAATAATATTAATTTCTTTCGTGATTGGATATTTTACGAAATCAGTTGGCTTTATTTGGCTAGCAGTATTGGTTGTAGTAAGTGAATTCGTAATCGTATTATCAAGATTTATATTTTCATACGAACAAGCATTTCAAGGGGATCTAGTTAGATTTTGGTATGCTGCACTTTATTTGTTTGCTAGTGCATACGCCTTAATTCATGAAGGGCACGTAAGAGTTGATGTACTCTATTCTTCTTTTAGTGAAAAAAAGAAGGCATGGACAAATATGGTTGGATCGGCAGTTCTAGGAGTACCACTTACATTAATAGTTATATTTTTAGGTCTTAACGGAAAAGCCAGCATAATAAATGGTCCTGTTGTAGCTTTTGAAGTTACGCAACAAGGATCTAATGGTCTTTATCTTTTATATTTGATGGCTGTTTATCTAGCTGTTTTTGCTGTTACGATGCTAATTCAATTTACTAGTTATTTTATGGAAAGTAGTCACAAAATTTTAAAAGGTGTCAAAAATTAAATTATGGAAACATTCTTTTTAGCTGTTCTAGTTGTGATAATGATTGTTGCTCTTGCATCGGGTTACCCGGTTGCTTTTGCACTTCCTGGTTCAGCTATAATTGCAATTGGTTTAGCTGCATTTTTTGGCTACATCTTCGAGGGAGACTCCAGTGCCTTTTTTGCTGTAGATGGACCCATAGAATGGCTCGTTGCTGGTATTACAAATTTTAGGAGTAATTACTGGGATGTAGAGACAGATACTTTGATAGCAATTCCTTTATTTATATTCATGGGAATTATGCTTCAAAAATCAAAAATTGCTGAAGACTTATTAATAACAATGGGCCAATTATTTGGACCAATTCCTGGTGGTTTAGGAATTTCAGTTATATTTGTTGGAGCTCTATTAGCAGCAACGACTGGTATCGTTGGAGCAACTGTAATTGCGATGGGACTAATTTCGTTACCAACAATGTTAAATAACAAGTATGACAGACAACTTGCTAGTGGAATAGTTTGTTCATCAGGAACATTAGGTCAAATTATTCCTCCATCAATTGTTTTAATTATTATTGCTGACCAGTTGGCAAGTGCATCTGATGTTGCAAACAACTTAAGACAAAATGATTATAAAGCCTTAACTGGTGAATTTAATATGCCAGGTGAATTTAGAGTAGGTTCATCAAGTGCAGGTGATATGTTCTTAGGAGCACTTTTACCAGGTCTTGTTTTAGTTGCTCTTTATATGATCTATGTGTTTATTTTTGCTAGAATAAAGAAAGGTGTTGCACCACCAGTTCCATTTAAAGGAAATTTTGATTTAAAATTTTGGTTAAGAGTAGTTGTAATTATCATTCCACCACTTGCATTAATTTTCGCTGTATTAGGTTCAATTTTAATGGGTATTGCTACTGTAAACCAAGCAGGTTCAATTGGAGCAATTGGTGCCACTTTGATGGCTGGTTATAGATTATATGAAGGAAAGAAAAGTGCTTTCTATCCTTTAATTTTAATTATTGGATCTCTAATTCCAATTACATTCTTTGCATCAAATTATGAATTAAATGTTAAAAATTTGGAGGAAAGAGATTTAAGTGCAATCTTTATAACCGCTTTCTTTGTGGTCATACTTGTATACGGAATAGGTTGGAGTTTTTGGAGAACTTTTAAAACAGAAAATGTTTTAAAAGAAGTTGTAACAGAAACTTGTGTGACTACTTCAATGGTATTTATTATCCTTTTAGGAGCAGCAATGCTTACTTCAGGATTTAGAGCTTTTGGGGGAGAAGAATTAGTAAGAGACTTTTTACAAGATTTACCGGGTGGTTTTTGGACACAATTTGTTGTTGTGATGATTGTAATTTTCTTGCTAGGATTTTTCTTAGACTTTATTGAAATTGCAGTTGTTGTTGTTCCAATAATTGCACCAATATTATTAGCTGAAACAGGGGCTAACGTCACAGCCGTTTGGTTGGGAGTTATGATTGGTGTTAACTTGCAGACTTCCTTCTTAACGCCGCCATTTGGATTTGCACTCTTTTATTTGAAAGGTGTAGCTCCTAAAATTGTTAAAACACTTGATATTTGGAAAGGTGTTGTGCCTTTTATAATTCTTCAGCTTATAGGATTGGGAATAGTCGGTGCATACCCTAGCTTAGTAAATTATCTACCAAATAGAGTATATTTAACTTCGAATGTTGCTCCTCCACCAATGAATCCTAAATTACAGTACTGTTTGCAAGAGTACAAATTTGCAAGATTTGATTCAAACGGTGAGACAATTAAAAATGCAATATTAAAATTCCAATCTGAGGCTCCAACTAATCTGCCAGATGATAAAATGGAAATTTTAGAAGATCATTTTGATAGTGCACTAGGAACTTTTGCTCTAGTCGATAAATTAAAAAAAGTTGAGGTCGAATACAATGCATATGCTGTTGATTATAGGGATCTGCATTTCACTGTTAGAAAGAAGCAAAAGAAAATACTTAAATTAAATAAAAAAATAGAAAAATATAAAGCAGAGATTAGAAATTTAGATGATGACGAATTAGATGAGAAAAACAAAATAGAATTAAGAATTGAGGATGTAAAACTTGAAATTGAGGAAATTCAAAACTCAATTCCAGATACTTGGCAAGCTAAGAATTCAGAATTCGACAAAATAAATAAAGCTAAAAATACAACAACAAAAAGATATAGAAAGAATGTAGATGAAGCCTACGATCTACTTGATCAGTTCGCAATGTTCATAAACGATGGAGTAAAACTTCAAGAAGTATCAAAAGATATTAAACAGTTAGATTATTTTATAGCTATGGAAAGCAATACAAAAGTATATGAAAGATCAGTTACAATTATGGATGGATTGTTTGACAAGTTGAGTGAGATCTCTGGAATGGATGAATTTTTAAATAGTGTAGATGATTTATTATCAATGGTTGACTCAGACGAACTTGATCCAATGGCGATTAGAACAAAATCAAAAGAAGTTGTTGAGTTATTCAATAAAGAAGTTAGCTGGAGAGCAAATGCTAAAGAAAACTTAATGCCAAAACTTGAGGAATATAATAATGCAATCAAAGAAACAATTGGACTAAGGTTGCAGTCTAAACTAACAAAAGAGCAAGCTATCTATGTATCTAAATGTAATTCAATACATAGAGATATTTCACTAAATTTTTAAACTGTTAATTTATCAATTAATTCTGATCTTGTATAAAGACCCAAGTCTTCTGCCTTGGACTTTAATTTTTCATTAATCTCTTTTAATTTTGGAACATTTAAATCAAGCTTATTTGCAATTTCTATAATTGAACCAATTATTGGATCTATTTCTAGTGGTTTGCCAGCATTTAAATCTTGAGCGGTCGAAGGTCTATGTCCTATAATTGAGACTCCACCCTTAATTCGATCCTCAATTGATATATTGAATTTAACTCCGATTTTTTCTCCAACTTGTTGGCACTCCTGCATTAAAACTTTTATTAAATTGTAAGTTTCAGGATCATTACCCATTTCATCCATAGTTTTATTTGTTAGAGCACTTACTGGGTTGAATGAACAATTCCCCCATAGTTTCACCCAAATTTCGTCTCTTAAATTTTTCTTCTGAGGAGCTTTTAAACCGCCTTCTATGAATAAACTTGAAATTATTTTTAGTCTTTCTGATCTGGTTCCATCTGGTTCACCTAAAGAAAATCGTTCACCATTACCATTATGTTTAATAACACCTGGCTCTAATATCTGACAAGCTGGATAAACTACACAACCAATTGCTCTTTCAGGTCCTAGAGTTTGCCATATTTTTCCACCTGGATCCACACTTTCAACTATTTGATTGTCTAATTTGGTACCCGTATTAGCTTTATGAAAGTACCACCAAGGCAATCCATTAATGGCGCATATAATTGAAGTTTTTTTACCCATAATTGGTTTTAAGCTTTCTGAAATTTTACTAATAGCGTTAGCTTTTACAGAAATAATTATGAAATCTTGTTCATCCAAATCTTTAGGATTGTCTGTTACATCAAATTTAAAATTAACTTTATTATCATCTCTTATAAAAGTTAATCCATTTTGCTCTATTGCTTTTTTATGTTCTCCTCTTGCAATTAAAGAGACTTGTGCGTTTGTTTTTTTTAAACTTGTAGCAATAAATCCACCAATAGACCCAGCTCCAAATATACAAATTTTAGTCATTAGTTCACTAATCCAAACTTTTTAGCTAAAGTATTTCTTTGTAGTTTACCTGTTGCACCTTTAGGAATTTCATTTACAAAAAATATTTTCTTTGGAATTTTAAATTTTGCAAGTTTTTCATTTGCATACATTTTTATATCATCTTCAGTACACTTCATGCCCTCTTTTATGATTATTGCGGTAGCTATATCTTCCCCAAGCATTTTATCTTCATATCCAAAGCAAACAGCTTGCTCAATATTTGGATGATCCATAAGAATGTTATCGACTTCTAAAGGTGAAATCTTTTCACCACCTTTATTAATTATTTCCTTCAATCTTCCTGAGATTTTTAGATAACCATCTTTATCAAAATATCCCTGATCTCCTGTTCTAAACCAACCATTTGAAAAGCTATTTTTATTTGCATCTGGATTATTTTCATATCCGGAAGTAACATTTTCACCCCTAATGCAAACTTCTCCCTCTTCTCCTTGATTTAAAATCTTGTTATTAGTATCCATAATACAAACTTCTGGCCCAGCAGGAATTCCTACAAAGCCAGGTTTTTGGGACTTAGGCGGTAAAGGATTTGAGGTCATTTGATGAGTAGCTTCCGTCATCCCATATGCTTCTATTACTGGACAATTAAATACCTCATTTAGTTTTTCAAATACAGCTGGAGGTAGAGATGCTGATGATGATCTTAAAAATCTAAGATTTAATTGTTTAGCAGTTTCTAGATTTTTATCTGCTCTCATCAATATTGCTTGATGCATTGTTGGTACTCCAGAATACCAAGTTATTTTCTCTCTTTTTGCATTATCTAAAAATTTTAATGCATTAAATCCACTACTTGCACATACAGATGCCCCTACCTTCATAGAGGCTGCAAGAACTGCAATTAAGCCATGTATATGAAATAATGGCATAATATTTAGACAATGATCTTTATCAGTTAAATTAAGACTTTTGGAGATATTATCTGCTGAAGAAAAAATATTTTTATTTGTTAATGGAACAATCTTAGGTCTTGATGTAGTGCCCGAAGTATGCAGCACAAGAGCTTCATGATCTTCGCCTGGCAAAACATAATCACTGCTTTTTTCAAAAAGATTGAAATCTCCGCTTAAAGTATTTCCGTCTGATTTTATTTCGCAAACAGGAATTTTTAATTTATTTGCGACTTCTACTACTGGATTTTTAGAATTTTTCTCTACAATCACTATCTTTGGTTTTAAATCCTCTAGGTAAAATTCGAATTCTTCAGATTTATAGTTAGGGTTTAAAGGTGCAGCAGACATGTAGCTTGAAATCGCCAAAAAACTAGTTGCCATGTAAGGACCGTTTGGCAAAACTATTGCTGCACGATCTTTATTATTAATACCATTACCTGATAATTGTTTTGAAATTCTTTCTATTAATGATTTTAAATCAACAAATTTTAGTGGAGAACTACTTTCAGATGTTATTGCAATTCGATTATCATTTTGTGTTTCTATAATATTTCTAACAATTCTAGAGTTCATTTAAATTAATAACCTTTTGCGTATCCATCTTTTCTTGGATCTGAACCGCCAACTAAATTTCCTTTTTCTCTATCTATTTGAATTGCTTGTCCACCTCCATGAGTACCATCTATATACTCAACATTATGACCGACTTCTTTTAAATTATTAAAAATTTTTTCATCAATACTTTTCTCTAATTTATAAATGTTATTGAAATGGAAAGCTCTAGGAAATGAAATGGCTTGTTGAGGAGTTAAGTTATAATCAATAATGCTATTTAAAACATGAACTTGTCCAACAGGTTGATATTGTCCCCCCATTACTCCATAAGATAATTCACATTCTCCTTTGTTGTTCATAACTATTCCAGGAATTATGGTATGTAGTGGTCTTTTTAATCCCTGAATACAATTAGGATGACCTTCCTCAACTCTAAAATTAGTTCCTCTATTGTGAAGAACCACTCCAGATTTATCACCTGTTATTCCAGATCCAAAAGCATAGC
>CACEIC010000005.1 GCA_902559605.1 uncultured Pelagibacteraceae bacterium
ATGTTGTAGCTCAATGTGCTAACAAAATTTGGGATATACATCCAATAATACCAATTATAAAAGCATCAGGTGGAATTATTACTACATGGGATAATAAGGATGCTTCGTTGGGTGGAAATATAATTGTTTCAAATAATTCATCAAATCATAAAAAAATTTTAAAATTGCTCAAGCCAGCCATATGAAAAATATAATTGTTCTTCAACACATTAAAATTGAGGATCCTGGTTATATTAAAGATTTAATGTTAGAGGATAAAGTTAATATTAAAACTATAGAACTTGATGAGGGTGAAAAGATACCTGATGATTTAAATGGATTTGATGCAATGTTTTGTATGGGTGGACCAATGGATACTTGGATGGAAAAAGATTACCCGTGGTTAATAGATGAGAAAAAGAAAATCAAAGAATTTGTTGTAGATTTAAATAAACCGTATTTAGGTTTTTGTTTAGGTTGTCAATTATTAGGGGAGGTAGTTGGAGGTAAAGTAGTTAAATCAAAAAATCCAGAGATAGGTATTTTAGATATTAATTTTTTAAATAGTAAAAAGGATGATTTATTATTTAAAGAATATCCTGATATTATTAAATCACTTCAATGGCATTCATATGAAGTTCAAAATCTAGAAAATAATAATGATATAACTCTTTTAGCATCATCTCCTGAAACGAAATACCAAATTTTTAAATACAAAAAACATGCTTACGGTATTCAATTTCATATAGAGATAAAAGATACCACTGTAGGAGAATGGGGATGTGTGCCTGAATATAAGTCTGCTTTAGAGAGTCAGTTAGGACAAGGAGCTCTTGATAAATTTGATAGTGATGCGAAAGACAACATTCAATCTATGAACAAATATTCTAAAATTCTTTACGAAAACTTCAAAAAAATAGTCAATTAAATCACTTTAGTTTACATAATTAATAAGTTAGATTTTTATTTTAATAATATAGGAGAGAGAAATGAAGTATGGGTATTTTATAAAAATTTTATTGGCTTTTTTTCTAGCTTTTGCTCCAACACAAGCGTTTGCAAAAACTATTAAATGGTCAATGCAGGGTGATAGTTTAACACTTGATCCTCATGCTCAAAACGAAGGTCCTACCACTCAAGTATCTAGACAAGTATACGAAGCTCTAGTTACCAGAGGATTAGATATGAAAATTGGACCTCAACTAGCAACAGAGTGGAGAACTCAAGGTCCTAATACTTGGATCTTTAAATTAAGAGAAGATGTTAAATTTTCTGATGGAACTCCATTTACATCTGAAGACGTTGTATTTAGTATTTTAAGAGCAAAACAAAGAACATCTGATTTTAAAGAATATATTAGTACAGTATCAGGTGTAAAAGCAGTTAATGACTACACAGTAGAAATTACAACAAGTAAACCAAATCCAATTCTTTTAAACCAACTTTCAAACATTTTTATAATGTCGAAAAAATGGAGTGAAAAGAATTTTGCAGTCATGGCGCAGAACTGGGATGCTGGACAAGAAACATTTTCAGCTACAAATGCTATGGGAACTGGACCATTTAAAATTACATTAAGAGAACCAAATACTAAAACAGTTTTCAAACGTAATAAAAAATGGTGGGGTACTATGAAAGATGACAAAGTAACAGAAATTCATCTACTACCTATAAAAAATGCAGCTACTAGAGTTGCAGCTCTTTTATCTGGTGAAATTGATGTTGTTACTGATGCACCTGTGCAAGATTTAGCTAGAATTAAAAATTCACCTGCTCACAAAGTTGAAAGCACTGCTCAAATGAGAACTATATTCCTTGGTATGGATCAGGGAGCCGATAAACTTAGAACAGGTAATACAGGTGATAATCCATTCAAAAAGAAAGCAGTTAGACAAGCTCTTTATCAAGCTATAGATATTGAAGCTATTAAGAAAAAAGTAATGAGAGGTTTAAGTGAACCTGCTGGAATAATTACTTTTCCAGGTGTTAATGGATACACAGAAGAACTTGATAAAAGACTTCCTTATGATGTAGCTGCTGCAAAAAAACTTCTAGCTGATGCTGGATATCCGAATGGATTTGAAGTTGAGCTTAGATGTCCAAATGACAGGTATGTAAACGATGAAGCTATATGTACAGCTGTTGTTGGTATGTTAGGTAAAATCGGTGTTAAAGTAAATTTATTTGCTCAAACAAAAAGTAAGCACTTTAAGGAACTAAAAGATAATCAAGGTGACTTTTATATGTTAGGTTGGGGAGTTCCAACTTTAGATAGTCATTATGTTTTCCATTACTTATATGAAAGTGGAGCAAGCTGGAACAGAGTTAACTTTAGTAACTCTGATGTAGATGCCGCTATAAGAGTTATGGAAGGTGAAGTTAACCTAGATAAGAGAAATGCTGCGATAGCTAAAGCTTGGAAAATAGTAAAAGATGATATTTCTTATCTTCCTTTACATCACCAAGTTATATCTTGGGCTGCAAAAAAAGATGTTAATGTTCCGATAAGACCGAATAACGAACCGTTATTCCGTTTTGCGAGCTTTGACTAAATAATTTATTACAAGCCCTTTTTAATTAAAGGGCTTGTATAAAAATAAAATTTCATAAATTGATAAAGTATTTTTTCAAACGATTGTTTCAATCTGCAATGGTTATGCTTGTCGTAGCTTTTGTATCTTTTTCTCTTTTTAATTTTGTAGGAGACCCAATAAATAACATGGTGGGTGAGGAAACATCAGATGAAGAAAGAGCTGAGTTAAGAGAAACCTTGGGTTTAATGGACCCAATTCATGTACAATTTACTAGGTTTATAATTAATGCCTCTAAAGGAGAATTTGGAATATCTTATCAATTACGAAGACCTGTATCAGAATTAATCATTGAAAGATTACCTGCAACAATTGAATTAGTTTTAATATCTGCTCTAATTGCATTGGTTTCTGGTACTTTATTGGGAGTATATACAGGCATAAAAAGAAAAGGTTTTTTGAGTGATTTTATCTTAGCAGTTTCTTTATTAGGTGTTTCTCTTCCAACTTTTGTAATTGGTATATTATTTATTTATCTTTTTGCAGTTATATTAGGCGTTCTACCATCGTTTGGAAGAGGTGAGGTAGTAGATCTAGGATTTTGGTCGACAGGCTTTTTAACCATATCAGGTTTAAAAGCAATCATATTACCATCAGTTACTTTAAGTCTTTTTCAAATGACCTATATAATAAGACTCGTCAGAGCTGAAATGATGGAAATACTTCAGACTGATTACATAAAGTTTGCAAGAGCTAGAGGCATTAATGAAAAAAGCATTAATTATAAGCACGCACTTAAAAATGGACTAATTCCAGTAATAACTATTGCTGGAATAAATATTGGAACATTAATTGCTTTTTCAATAATTACGGAGACAGTATTTCAATGGCCAGGTATGGGATTTCTTTTTATTCAAGCTGTTCAGTTTGTAGATATTCCAATTATGTCAGCATATTTAGTATTTATAGCATTCGTTTTTGTAATGATAAATTTTATAGTCGATATCTTGTATTACTTTATAGATCCAAGAATTAGAGTTAAAGGAGATTCAGCTAGTGGATAATAAAGCTTTAACAACTTGGGATAAAATAAAAGATAGTGAAATTTATTTTAGTTTTATAAAATCTCCTACAGCAATAGTTTCATCGATTTTATTAGCAATAATATTTTTCTGTTCATTTTTTGTAGAATTTATTACACCTTATAATCCATTCGACCCATCTTCTTTATCTTTAATGGATGCATTCACCCCACCATCTTGGACTAGTGATGGAAAAGTAGAATTTTTACTTGGTACTGATGGACAAGGAAGAGATATGTTATCTACTATTCTTTATGGATCTAGAATATCTTTAATAGTTGGTTTCTCAGCAATTTTATTTAGTTTAATTTTAGGAGTTGGATTAGGTCTTACTGCTGGTTTTTTTGGCGGCAAGTATGAAATGATTGTTATGAGATTAACAGATGTTCAGTTAACTGTTCCAAGTATTTTGATGGCACTTCTTGTTGATGGTATTGCGCGAGGTATAATTTCGCGTGAACTTCATGACGAGATGGCAATATATGTTTTAATTTTTGCAATTGGTATTTCAGAGTGGCCACAGTTTGCAAGAGTATCAAGAGCAGCAACTTTAGTTGAAAAAAATAAAGATTATGTTTCAGCTTCAACAATTATTGGAGTTTCTAATTTTATAGTAATGTTTAAGCATATTCTTCCAAATATAATGAGACCAGTACTTGTTATAGGAACTATAGGTCTTGCATTGGCAATCATTGCGGAAGCCACATTGAGTTTTCTGGGCGTTGGTGTTCCGCCAACTACTCCTTCTTTAGGAACTTTAATTAGACTTGGAAATGACTTTTTATTTTCTGGTGAATGGTGGATTACCTTTTTCCCAGCAATATTCTTAGTTGTTTTAGCTTTTTCCATTAATCTATTAGGAGACTGGATGAGAGACACACTTAATCCTAAATTAAAAAAATGAGTTTTTTAAAAATACAGAATTTAAGTGTGGATTATAAATTGAGAAAGGAGACAGTTCATGCTGCAAAAGACATTAATATTGAGATAAAAAGAGGAGAAATTGTAGGATTAGTTGGGGAATCTGGGTCTGGAAAAAGCACTGTAGCAAATGCAATAATTGATTTAATTGACGAACCAGGGAAAGTATCTGATGGATCAATTTATTTAAGTGACATAAATATTCATGAAAATAAAAAAAATATTCTTAGTTTAAGAGGAAAAAAAATTGGATTTATTTTTCAAGATCCTCAGACATCTTTAAATCCTATTTTAACAATTGGACAACAACTTATTGAAACAATTCAAACTCATTTAAACCTCAGTAACTCAGAAGCAAAAGAAAAATCAATAAATCTTTTAAAAGAAGTAGGTATAAAAGATGCTGAAAAAAGATTTAATGATTATCCTCATCAATTTTCAGGAGGTATGAGACAAAGGGTTGTTATATCACTTTCTCTATGTTGTGAACCAGAGTTGTTAATTGCAGATGAGCCCACAACTGCACTTGATGTATCAATACAATCACAAATATTAGAACTTATCAAAAAACTGACTAAAGAGAGAAACTTAGCGGTTATATTAATTACACATGATATGGGAGTTATAGCAGAGACTACCAATAGAGTTGCTGTCATGAAAAATGGTAATTTGGTAGAATTGGGAACAACAAAGCAAATATTAACAGAACCAAAAGAAACTTATACGAAAAGTTTAGTTAGTTCTGTTCCTCCAACAAATAAAAAAATATCCAGATTTAAAATTATAGAGAAAGAAAGTAATAACCAGGAAAACATTAATTTAAAAATTTTAAACAGATGGAATAAAAGAGAGATTTTAAAAAAAGATTTAGTTCAAATAAAAAATCTCTGTAAAACTTTTAATGAAGGTTTTTTTACAGAAAAATCTCAAAATACTGTATTAGCAGTTGATACTGTTTCATTTAATATACAAGAAGGAAAATCTTTTGGACTTGTTGGTGAAAGTGGCAGTGGAAAAACTACAATTGCAAAAATGATTGTTAATTTATTTAAACCCACCTCAGGTGAAATTTATTTTGATGATGTATGTATTAATAATATAAAAAGTAACAAAGAATTACTTAAATTTAGAAAACAAATTCAAATGATATTCCAAGATCCCTACTCTTCGTTGAATGGTAGGCTTAAGGTTAAAGATATCATTGCTGAACCTATAAAGTTACATGATGCAAATATTAGCTCTAATGAATTAAATGAGTATATAAATGATCTCTTAGACTCTGTGGAGTTATCCAAGTCTTCAGCCGAAAGATATCCTCATGAGTTTTCAGGAGGACAGAGACAAAGAATTTCTATTGCAAGAGCATTAGCAACAAAACCAAGATTATTAGTTTGTGATGAGCCAACATCTGCTTTGGATGTGAGTATTCAGGCTCAAATACTAAATTTACTTAAAGATTTACAAGAACAACTTAATTTAACTATCCTTTTTATAAGTCATGATCTACCAGTTGTTCGACAAATGTGTGATGATATTGGAGTTTTAAGGAATGGAAAACTATGTGAGGTGTCTGAGACGGAAGAGTTGTTTAAAAATCCAAATCATGAATATACTAAGGAATTATTAAGATTAATGCCTAAAATAGAAACAATTTACAATTAAGGAGGTGAAATGGCAGTTTTTAATATGATTGAAGAAGCTGATGCTACAGGAAAAGTGAAAGAGGTATTTGAAGATATAAAAAAGAAGAGAAATACAGACTACATAAACAATTTTTGGAAAATGTTAGCCAACAACCCAGAAACTTTAGAGAGAACTTGGACTTCTATACAGCAAGTGATGAAAAAAGGTGCTTTGGATGAAATGACAAAAGAGCTTATTTATGTTGCAGTTTCAATGACAAATAGTTGTGAGTATTGTATTAAATCTCACAGTATTGCTGCTAAATCTAAAGGTGCTACTACAGAGATGTTAAGCGAACTTATTGCAGTTGTTGCAATGGCAAATGAAACTAACAGACTTGTTGAATCATATCAGGTAAAAGTTGACAAAGTTTATGAATGATAGAGCCAAAGCAATATTAGATTTTTGGTTTGATGATATGGTCGTTGAAAAGCGATTTAAAAGAGATGATAATTTTGATCAATTGATTAAAGACAAATTCAAAGATGATCATGAAAAAGCTACTTTAAATGAATATGATGATTGGCAAGATGAACCATTAAGCACTCTAGCTTTAGTTATTTTATTGGATCAATTTTCAAGAAATTTATATAGAGATGATAAAAAAGCTTTTGAGTTTGATCATAAAGCAAGACTGATTGTAAATGATGCAGTCTATAACGGGTATCTTGATCAAATGGATGAATATCAACGTTTTTTCATGCTATTGCCATACATTCACAGTGAAGAAGTTATAGATCATGATAGAGCATATAAATTGTTGGATAACTATTTATCTAATCATCCAAACTATAATGAGATAAAAAAATTTTGGAAAGATCATACCGCTGCAATTAAACGATTTCATAGATATCCTCATCGAAATAAAGTTATGGGGAGAAAATCTACACCAGATGAGTTAAAATTTTTGGAGAGTCCAAATTCCTCTTGGTAATTATTCTATTGGATAATCCCAAGCATCTCCACCAATTACCTTTGATATAGCAGAAAAATCTTTCGAACTGTTTCCATCCTCACAAAACTTTGAATATATTTCTAATGCCATCTCTCCTAATGGAGTAGATGCATTTGCATTTTTAGCACATTCATTTGCAAGTTTTAAATCTTTGTTCATCATACCTGCAGAAAAGCCCGGCTTATATTTATTGTTAGATGGAGTTCCTTCAATTAATCCAGGTAAAGGTGGATAAACTGAAATAGGCCAACTATTTCCGGAAGCATTTTTCATAATTTCATGAACTTTCTTTATATCTATATTCAATCTTCTTGCTAACATTAATGACTCTGAAGCAGCAATCATTGTTATTCCAAGAGACATGTTGTTACAAATCTTTGCACCGTTTCCGCTTCCTATCTCTCCAGCATGATAAATATTTTTACCCATTAATTTTAAAATAGGTAAAGCTTGATTAAATGCATCATTTGATCCACCAACCATAATATTTAAAGTTGCTTTTTGTGCACCCATCACACCACCACTTACTGGTGCATCAATCATCTTAATACCTTTTTCATTTGCTTTCTTTCCTATTTCTTTAGAGGTATTTATATCGATTGTTGAACAATCTATTAGTAGACAATTTTTAGAAACTTTATCTAGAACACCATTTTCTTTTAAATAAACTTCTTTTGAGTGTTTTCCCTCGGGTAACATAGTGATTACTACAGACGTTTCACTATTGATTAGTTTTCCAAAATCCTTCTCAACATCAAGATTATTTTCAACTGCTTTATCAATCATTTCTTTAGAAACATCAAAAACCTTAACCTTTTTCCCTGCGTTCTTTAAATTACAGGCCATTGGGTTTCCCATATTACCAACTCCTATAAAAGCTATATTTTCACTCATATGACATCCTCTCTATTTAGTAATTTTTTCCACTAATTTATTAACCAACGGTGCAACAAAAGTTGTTGCTACTAATGCAACCGGCAAACTAATAGACCAAGCTTTGAAAAATCTTTTATAATAAAATTCATCATAACCTGTATTTATAAATGTAATAATTAGGGTCATTAACAAACTCATTCCTAAACCCATAAAAAAAACGAAAAGAATTTTAGAGAATTTTTTTGGAAACATTATTTATATTTGTCTTCAATATCGTAATATTCGTTGAAGCCAACTATATCTCTTAAGTCTGAAAATTTAGAAACATTTTTATTATAAACTTTATTTTTCATATTATTCAAACATTCTTGCATCGTTTTTACTGATGCACTCATTAGGGTTAGAGGCATTACAGCAATTTTATAACCAATTTCCTCTATTTCATTAATTTCTAATAATGGGGTTTCACCATCTTCGATCAAATTTAACATATGATGACCTGGAACTTCTTTG
The DNA here is from genome assembly GCA_902559605.1 of uncultured Pelagibacteraceae bacterium. Classification (GTDB taxonomy): domain Bacteria; phylum Pseudomonadota; class Alphaproteobacteria; order Pelagibacterales; family Pelagibacteraceae; genus Pelagibacter. The sequence goes on from CACEIC010000005.1 coordinate 8,541, forward strand.
ATAATTCTTTTCATATCTTCTTTATTTTTAACAGCTTCAATAAATAAAATATCAACACCAAGTTTTGAAAATGATTGCATTCTTTTAATTGCATCATCTAATCCTCTAGTTGCTATGGCATCAGTTCTTGCCATTATTAAGATATCTTTATTTCCATATTCTCTTGCATCCACCGCAGCTTTAATTCTTGAGTTTGCTTCATCAAGATCGACAACATCTTTACCCTTTGTGTGACCACATTTTTTTGGCCACTTTTGGTCTTCAATCATCACACCAGCTGCTCCTGCATCCGCATATCCTCTTACAGTTCTAAATACGTTCACTGAATTTCCATATCCAGTATCCCCATCAAATATTATTGGAATTGATGTAGCATTACATATATTTCTTACTTGTTCTGCCATTTCAGAAAAAGAAATTAAACCTGTGTCCGGCATACCAAGCTTTGTAGATGAAACACTGAAGCCAGACATAAATCCAACTTTCAAACCTTCTCTTTCAATTAATTTTGCTGATAATGCATCAAAGCATCCAGGCATTACAATTATTTCCGGTCCATTTAATAATTGTCTTAATTGTTCTGCTTTATCTTTTGATTTTATTTTTGAAAACATATTTATAATTTAAAAGGTATATATAATGCTAGGTCAGGGAATAAGTAAATAACAAATACTGTAAATAACATTATAATGACAAAAGGTATCACACCTTTAGCTATTTCTGACATTTTTGCTTTACCAATTGCTTGGAGAACATAAATATTTAGTCCAACGGGAGGAGTAATTAATGCGCACTCAATCATTAATGTAAAAATTATTCCAAACCAAATTAAATCAATATTCATTGCAGCGATTGAAATCGAAAATATAGGCATCATGATTAAAATTAATGAAAGAGTTTCCATTATAAATCCTAATATTAACAAAGTAATACAAACAACAAGTATAAACAAACCAGTCTCATTAATATTAGTAACTATGAAAGATGATAAATCTTGAGGAATTCTATAAAGAGAAATTGCTTTACCAAAAACTTTTGCTCCTGCAATAATTATAAATATTGTAACTGTAGTCTTCATTGTCTCCAAACCGGCTTCGATAAAACCTTTGAAATCTAATCTTTTTTTAGCCACAACATAGATAAATGATATTAAAAAACCAATACCACCTGCCTCTGTTGGCGTATAAATTCCAGCATAAATTCCACCTAGCATGATGAAGGCCATTAATAATATTGGCAAACCTCTTTTTGTGTATTTAATTTTTTCTTCTAAAGTACTGGATACATTTTGAACTTCTTTATTAAAAAATTTCACGTAAAAAACTGAAAAGATAATAAAAAATAATGCTAAAACTATTCCTGGCCCAATTCCTGCAAGAAACATACTTAGTACAGACTCTTCAACAACAAATGCATAAACAATCATTGGAATTGATGGAGGAATTAAAATCCCTAAAGTTCCACCCGCTGCCAAAATACCTAAAGTAAAGTTTCTGTGATAACCTCTATTAATCATTGCAGGAAATGCTACAGTTGAGATTGTTGCTGCAGTAGCCACTGATGATCCAGATATAGCAGCAAAAATACTGCAAGAAACTATAGTTGCTATTGCTAAACCGCCTGGAAAATTTCCAACCCAGCTTTGAGCAAAATTAAAAAGATCTTCTCCAACACCTGCTTTTAATAATATATTAGACATCATCAAAAACATCGGAACAGCTAATAAAATAAAGTTATCTGCCACACTGTAAAAAGTTTGTGGGATCATTAAAGGAGAAATATCTCCAAATAACATTAAACCCAATCCTATAGAACCTAAACCAAATGCTATTGGCACTCCTAAAAAAAGCACAAAAAATAACAAAAATAAGATTATTGCTACTGTCATTTAATTATATCTTTGATGTATTTAGGTACTTCGAAAAGCACTCTTAATACCAAAAATGCAAAACATAATGGTATCGCAAATTCTGTAAGAAAGGATGGAACATCTAAAATTGTAGAGCTTGTTCTTCCAACTTTAAGAGAGTCGTAAGCAATTAACCATCCATAATAAAGTACAAATCCACTAAAAATTAAAATGAATATTGCACTTATTAAATCTAATATCTTTTTTCCTTTATCTCCTACTTTGTCATATATAACTGTTATTCTGATAAAATCATTTTTATGAAAAGTATAAGTTAAAGCTAAATAAGTAGCCCAAATTTGTAAAAATCGAGAAATTTCATTTACCCAAATAGTAGGTGAATTAAATATGTATCTCATGATAACTTCATAAGAAACTATAAAGCCTATCATAATAAATAACGCTGAAGCTAAATAGCCAGAATATTTTACAATTTTGTCGTAGGTATTCATTTGAAAACCCCGCACTTAAGTGCGGGGTATTTATACGATTTAAAGTTTGTTTGCAGCTTTTACAAGTTGATCACCAACTCCACCAGCTCCACCTGTTCTAGAAATGTAATCATCAATAACAGATGACGATGCTTTTTTAAGAGCAGAAACTTCAGAACTACTTAGGTTTACAATGTTCATTCCATTTGCTTTTGCTTCTTTGTAAGCGCCAGCCTCGATGTTAGCCATGTCATCTCTAACAGCTTTTTCAGCTACTTTTGATGCTTCAGCTATAGCGTCTCTTTGTTTTTGAGTTAATGAGCTTAGCCATTTATCATTAGCAACAACAACGAATTCGATATCGCCATGATTTGTAACTGTTAAAGTATCCATTACTTGATATAATTTTCTAGATTTTACACCAGATACACCAGTCATACCTGCATCAACTGTATTTCTTTGGTAAGCTAAATATTGCTCAGATCCAGATATTAATGCTGGTTTACCACCTAAAGAACTCACAAAAGCTCCAAGTGTTTTTCCAAATACTCTAATTTTTTTATCTTTAAAGTCAGCCGGAGTTTTCATCGGACCACCATTAGATAACATTATTGCTGATCCATAAGCTTGATAATAAAGTGGAACTGCTCCAGTCTTTGCTATTGCAGGATCAAGGATAGCTCTTATCTCAGATCCAGCTTGAGTTGCTTTTCTTACTTTTTGTTCTGAGTCAAATAAGAATGGAAGATAGAAAACATCAACTTCAGGATTAGTTCCTGCAAATCTTGTTATAGATGCAACACCAGCTTCGATCGCTCCTGAACCTACAGCTTGCGGAACCTCTTTATCCTTGTAAAGTTGTGCAGAGTCGTAAATCTCTACTTTAATGTCTGATCTTGATTCTAATTCTTTTTTAAATACCAAAAGGTTCTGACCTAAGTGAGCCTTTAATGGTAATTGAAGTGTAATTCTCATTTTTGTTTCTGCCAAACTTGCACTGGCAAAAGAAACGAAAATTAGAGAAAATATTATTCTTTTAAAGATTTTCATGTTATTTCCCTCTTTTTTGTTAAATGAGACTATTTAAGTCGACTTTAAAATTAAATACAATATTAATAATCATCAATGAATTGGATAATTGTAGCTATTTCTGGGGCTTTTTTTCAAAATCTTAGATCAACTTTACAGAAAAAACTTAATCAAAAAGTGTCAACTATTGCATCAACTTATGTAAGATTTGCTTTTGCATTACCATTTGTGACAATTTTATTTTTTTTGTATTTTCAAGACTTAAATGTAATTCCTGAAATCCTAAGTCAAAAAAAATTTATATTTAACGTATTATTAGGTTCAATATTTCAAATAATTTTTACATTTATTTTACTTTACCTATTTAGATTTGCTAATTTTGTTGTTGGAACTTCTTTAAGCAAGACTGAAGTTATTCAGGTTGCAATTTTTGAATATTTGATAATAGGGGACAAATTAAATAAATTTGGAATAACAGGAATTATTGTGTCTACAATTGGAGTAATTATACTATCGATTAAAGACTTAAGTTTATTTCTAAAAAACTTATTTTCAAAAACAACTTTAATCGGTTTGTCCGCAGGATTATTCTTAGGTGTAAGCGTTGTATATTTTAGAGCAGCAGCATTAACATTGGAAAATTTTAGTAATAACTTTGAAAAAGCTATAGCAACACTCTTTTTTGGTCTAGTTATACAAACAACATTAATTACTATTTATTTAATTATATTTGAAAAATCACAGTTTAAAAAGTTATATGAAAACAAGTATGAATGTTTGATAGCAGGGTTTGCTGGTTTTCTAGCAACATTATCTTGGTTTTATGCCTTTACGTTAATACAGTCATCATTTGTAAGAGCTGTCGGCCAAATAGAATTATTGTTCAGCTACGTATCCTCAAAGTATATGTTTAAAGAAAAAGTAAAAATTACTGAAATTTTAGGTATAATTATATTTGTAGTAGGTGTACTAATTTTATTATTAAATAAGAGCTAATTAATTCTTCCAAGATAATTAACCATTACAACACCAATAATAATTAAAAAAATCCCAATTAACCCATACATATTTGGTATCTGGTTATATTTAATCATACCGAAGACTAAAATAGCGGCCACTGTTATCCCACTATAAGTAGCATAAGTAAAACCTACTGGTATCATAGACATAGCTTTTGCAAGTCCATACATAGTTATACACATAAAAGCTATTGATAATATCGTTGGAGTTAATTTTGAAAATCCATCTGAAATTTTAGCAAAACTATTTGCAGCTATTCCTGTTGATATAGCTAATACTAAATAAATATAACCAGATAATGGTTTCATTTATTTGTTCCTAATAAGTTAACTATTAAGACACCCGATATAATTAAAATCAATCCAATTATTGTATAAAAATTTGGTACTTGATTAAATTTTATAACACCAACAGCAGCTGTTGCAATTATACATAAGCCTGCAAAAGAGGCATATGTTATTCCAACTGGTATACTTTTCATAACTAAAGACAAAGTATACATGCATCCAACAATTGTTACTGCTGTGATTATGCTAGGTACTAATAATGTAAAACCTTGAGCACTTTTAGCAAAACTGTTAGATGCTGTTCCAAGAATAACTGCGATTAATAAAATTATATAAGCAGTTATATTATTCATTTGCCTTCGACCATTTGATTGCATCTTCCATTCTGTCATCTCCCCAGAATATTTCATTTTTTACAACAAATGACGGACTTCCAAATATTTTATTTTTTCTAGCTTTTTCTGTATTTGATAAATAAATATTATTTATTTCCTCAGAGTTTGCCTCTGAAACAATCTTTTCATTATCTAAGCTTAGTTTTTCGCATATTTCGCTCAAGTTGGGTTCAACAGCAGGCTCTTTTCCTTCTTGAAACCATCGTTTATAGGTAAGCTGAACGTAATCCACACCCCAGTTATTTTTTAAACCTAATATTGCAATTTTATTAGCTAAATCAAATTCTGTTAAAGGGTAAGGGACTGGTGTTTTAGCAAAAAATCCATAATTTTTTGCTCGTCTTTCTATGTCCCTCCACATGTAATCTACTTTATTTTTTTTTTCTTTAGGAAACGGAACATTGTTCATTTCTTTCATTATTGCTCTCACACTAAAAGGAGTCCAGTTAAACTTAATTTGATGTTGTTTTTCTGCTTCTAGTGCTCGAGTAACCGAAAGATAAGTATAAGTACTTCCAATAGAAAAATAAAAATCTATGTTGTTCACTTATTTTGGCATTGGCGTTGCGCCAGTTTCTAAACTAATCATTTTGCCATCTTTGTATTTGTAGACTGCCATAACTGCTTCTACATTACCATCATCAAATGTTACGAACGCATGGTGAACACCAACTTCATCATTTTCATAAACAATTCTAGTTTTATCTTGCTTGATATCACCACTCATTGCCCATTTGATAACATCACCTTTAGTTAAAACACTCCCTGATTTATGCATTGTGAATTTAAAATCATCATGCAAAAGTTCGTTCATTGCTGCTTCATCTTTATTTTTAATTGCAGCACTATATTTTTCTAATATTGACATTTTTTTCTCCTTTATGCTCCTTTAATTATTAATGTATTTGATACTGTATTATCTAATCTAATTTGTCTGATAGGTTTATATATTTCTGAATTGTACCACTCAAAAACTTTTTCATAAGATGGGAATTTAATTACAACAGTTCTTGGATATTTCCACTCACCTTCAATGACTTCATTTTCGCCACCTCTTATTATGTACTCGCCACCAAACATTTGAGCAGTTGGAGGAGCTTTTTCCAAATACTCTTTGTAATTTTCAGGATTTAACACATTAATATTTAATATGATATATCCTGAAGGCATTACAAACCTTATTACAAAAATTATTACATATCTACTTTATTTAATTCGTAGACACTATAACTTTCCATAACTTCTTTCATAACTGGAGCTGATACTGGATTGCTTCCATCTATAAAAGCTTTAAGAGCAGCTTTATCAGTCACAAAAATTTTAAACATTACTGTTTTTTTGTCAGGTGCAACTGTTCCAATTGTTTTTGATACATTTGCAACTTTCGATCTTTCTGCCATACCAGCATCTGATTGCATAAAGCCCATAAATTTTTCTAACATACCTTCTTTTAAATGAGCTACTACTAGTGTTTCTGTTTCCATATTTTATCCTTTCTTTATATTGATTGTTTATCCACTAAAATTTTCCATAAAATCTTCATGCATCGGTGTAACCTTTGCTGAATCTAAATCCACGCCTGCTTCAGCTCTTGCTGCATGAAGTTCTTTGTCATTTTTAAATGCTTCAAAACCTTCCATGGTTGCATACTTAACGATTACAGTAAATTTTGTAGGGTCTTCTTTTGATACACCTGCAAAAATAATCGTAGCACCAAATCCTTTAATTTTTTCAGCATTCGCCTTTACCATATTCATCCAAGATGAAAATGATTTTATATTTTCTTCTATTTTTATGATCATTTCTTTTTCCTTTTTATTTTACCGGTGTCATAATTTTCTGTCCTTCGACACCAATTGCAACTACAATCGCTTTAACTGGAACATTTCCAATATTTTTCGACTCGTGTACAATTCCAACATCTTCAACAAATGCATCACCAGCTTTGAATACTTGGGTTTTTCCTTCATGAATTAATTCAATTTCGCCTTGCTGGATCATAATTAAAACTGGAAATGAGTGCGTATGAGGAGTTACTGGAGCTCCTACTGGTACAGTAAATTCAAAAGCAGTTATCTTTGCTTTTCCAGAAGGGTATACAATATCATTTCCCATTCCTGTTTGACTTGTTGATAGAATTCTCTTTACATGGCTATCTGCGTAAACATTAGCTGTAAATAAACTTAATATTAATACTAAAATTGTTTTTTTCATTTTTTCCTTTCAATTATTTAAATCTGAACAAATGCTAATTAGTTTAACTTGTCCTTGTTCAGCAAAAGCTGTGCTCGACATAAATATGATAATTAAAAAAAAATATAATTTTTTCATAAACTATTACTTTTTCATTGCATTGAACATGCTCAATGTGTCGTCAAACGCAATAAACAATGTCAGTTTACCATCATCGCTTACTTCAAAATAATGACCAAAAATAGTATCCATGCCATCTGCCTTAGCAATTGCTTTAACAAACACTTTATTCCCCTCACTTATCATCATATCAGGGGTTACTGAAAAATTACTCCATAGATCTGGAACTTGCATCATGGTTTTCATATATGCTTCTTTGCCTTTATGAGTTCCTGACATTGGATGCTTATCTCCAGGATAAATCCAAGTGATATCATCATGTACCATTTCCATAAATCCCTCCATATCTCCTTTGCCAAAAAGTTCATATCCTTTTTTTACTACTTCTTTTGCGTTCATAAAATTCCTTTAATTATTAGATAATTATTATTCATTCTAAATTAAAAATGTAATGGTTTTATTACAGTGCTGGTATGCGTGATTATATCCAGTCGGGATAAGGCAAACCTTTTTCAATTAAAAAAGGTTTATTAAACATCTTTGAGTTGTATCTGTCTGATTTGTCGCAAAGAATAGTGACAATAGTTTTACCTGGTCCTAATTTTTTCCCTAATCTAATTGCACCTGCAATATTTACTCCACAACTTGTTCCAAGACTTAAACCTTCATTTTTGATTAAATCATATAGTATTGGCAAAGATTCTTTATCTTCAATTGAAAAAGCTCCATCTATTTTTGCTTCTGCAAAATTAGCAGTTACTCTGCTGGATCCAATGCCCTCAGTTATTGATCCACCTTCAGCTTTTAACTCGCCGTTTTCAATGTGATTGTAAAGAGATGATCCCTTTGGATCTGATAGATAAATTTTTATATCTTTATTTTTTTCTTTTAAAAAACTACTTACTCCACCAATAGTTCCACCAGTTCCAGAAGAACATACAAATCCATCAACTTTTCCCTCCGTTTGCTCCCATATCTCAGGACCCGTTGTATGGTAGTGACCTTTAGAGTTTGCGGTATTATCAAATTGGTTAGCCCAAACAACTCCGTGATTATTTGAACTTTTTAGCTCTTCAGCCATTCTGGCAGCAACCTTAACAAAGTTATTTTCATCTTTATAAGGTTTTGGTGGAACTAATTTTAAATCTGCACCAATATTTCTTAATGTATCTTTTTTTTCTTGAGTTTGATTATCATTCATTACAATAATCGTTTTATAACCAAGTGAATTTCCAATAAGGCATAAACCAATACCAGTGTTTCCTGCAGTTCCTTCTACAATTATTCCACCTTTAGATATTAATTTTTTTTGTTCAGCATCCCTTATTAAAGCAAGTGCTGCTCTGTCTTTTACAGATCCTCCTGGATTTAAATATTCGGCTTTACCATAAATGTTACAGCCAGTTATTTCAGATGCAGCTTTTAGTTTTATTAAAGGAGTATTTCCAATTGATTGGATAAAATCATCCTTGTAATTTTTCATTATTCTTTTTCCTCATTACCATTTGTAACAGCATAAGGTTTAAATTCTTCAGTTGCTGTTCCAACATTCTTAGCAGGTATTCCTACCATAACAGCATTTTCAGGAACATTTTTTGTTACAACTGCATTAGCTCCAATTCTTGCATTTTTCCCTACAACTACAGGCCCCAAAATCTGTGCACCCGAACCAACGACTACATTATCATGAAGAGTAGGGTGTCTTTTAATTTCTCTTTGATCATTGGAATTTATGCTTGGAGATATTCCACCTAAAGTAACCATATGATAAATTGTTACGTTATCTGCAATGTCAGAAGTTTCACCTATAACAACGCCCATACCGTGATCAATAAATAAATTTTTACCTATCTTAGCTCTTGGATGAATTTCAATACCAGTTAAAAATCTCGAAAATTGAGAAATTATTCTTGCGATAAGATCAAATTTTGCAGTAGCAAAAAAATTTGCAATTCTGTGAAAAAATACAGCCTTAACGCCAGGGTACGTTAATATTACACTTAACTTAGATCTTGCTGCTGGATCCCTATCAATAATTGATTGCAAATAGTCATTCATAGACTGCCTATATAGTTATTAATGTTGGAATTTAAAGTTAATTAATATTGTCTAAAGTAAGCCCTTTTACATTAGCAGGTACTGCGACATCCATCATTTTTGGATTTGCAAGATTTAGATTATTCATTATGTCCGCATATTCTTCCTTTGAGCTTACTTGTAATCTTGGATTATTATTTTTTTCATTTTCAATAGTGGAAAATTTCTTGCCATTATAATCATGAGCTGGAAATACGAGAGTTTTTTCGGGTAATTTTAATAATTTATTAAATATAGAATCATAAGCATCGTAAGCATTACCATTTTGAAAATCTGTTCTACCACTTCCATTTATTAAAAGTGTATCTCCAGTAAAAACTCTATCATTCATCAAAAAACTATAAGAGCAGTCAGTATGACCAGGAGTATAAATTGCTTGAAGTTCAACTTCTTCAACTTTAATTTTTTCACCATCTTTAATTCTTAGATCTATCACTTCTGATTTAGATTTTTCTCCCATAACTCTTATACAGTTTGTTCTTTTATTTAATTCATTTAATGCTGAGATATGATCAGCATGAATGTGAGTATCAATTACTTTTACAAGTTTAAGATCTAAATTATTCAAAATAGTTGAATACTCATCAGAATGTTCAATGACTGGATCAATTATTAATGCTTCTCTACCTTCACCACTTGCAATTATATAAGTGTATGTAGAAGATTTTTGATCGAAAAGTTGTTCAAATATCATAAATACCTAACTTTATAAAAGTTTGCTTAGTAAAACAATCTTTCATATAATATTTTTTTTATAAGGAGGAGACAATGTTAAAAATAAATAGTATGTGTCCTGATTTTCAAGCTAAAACAACTGAAGGAGATATTTCTTTTCACGAATGGTTAGGTGATAGTTGGGGAGTTATTTTTTCACACCCTAAAGATTTTACACCAGTTTGTACTACAGAACTTGGTGCTTTAGGATTAATGAAAGATGAATTTGATAAAAGAAATGTAAAAGTGATTGGTTTAAGTGTTGATGGAGTAGAGGATCATAAAAAATGGTTAGATGATATTAAAGATGTATCTGGTACAAAACCAAATTATCCAATTATTGCTGATGAAGATTTAAAAGTAGCAAAATTGTTTAATATGTTGGAAGCAGATGCTGGAACAACCTCAATGGGTAGAACTGCAGTTGATAATGAAACTGTAAGAACTATTTTTGTAATCAGACCTGATAAGAGAATTGGATTATATCTTACATATCCGATGGCAACTGGAAGAAACTTTTTAGAGATTTTGCGTGCAATAGACTCTATGCAGCTAACAGCTAAACATAAAGTAGCTACTCCTGCTAATTGGAAAAAGGGAGAGGATGTTGTTATTTTGCCAGCGATTAAAGATGACGAAGCTAAAAAAATATATCCAGATGGATGGGAAACTGTAAAACCTTATCTAAGAAAGGTTCCAGATCCTTCTAAGTAAATTGGATAAAAATATTTTAAACCGACAATCTCAGCATTGGGAAACTAATTTCTCAAATAAGCCTGAGATGTTTGGTTTAGAACCAAGTTTACCTGCAAAAAAAGCTTTAAATATTTTCAAAGAAAACAATTATTCTAAAATTGTTGAGCTAGGAGCAGGTCTAGGAAGAGATAGCATTTACTTTGCAAAGAATTCGATAAATGTAACAGCATTAGACTATAGTGAAAATGGAATTAAAGTTATCAATGAAAAAATAAAAAAAGAAAATCTAACATCTTCAATTTCTACATTAAAATTTGATATAAGAGAGGACTTGCCATTTGAGAGTAATTCAGTTGATGCTTGTTATTCACATATGCTTTATTGCATGGCTTTAACTCAAAAAGATTTGGACAAACTTAATAGCGAAATTCATAGAATTTTAAAACCAGGAGGAATAAATATTTACACTGTCAGAAATACTGATGATGGGGACTATAAAAAAGGAATTCATAGAGGAGAAGATCTATATGAAATAGATGGATTTATTATTCATTTTTTTTCAAAAGATAAAATACTTAGTTTAACAAGTGGATTTAAAAACATAAGTATTGATTATTTTGAAGAAGGATCGTTTCCAAGAAAATTATACTTTATTTGTAATAAAAAAAATTAAATTTATTTTAAACTTTTATATTTTTTCATACAAACTTGAGCTAACAAAAGATTTGGATCAACAAATATTTTAGAGTCTTTTGCTTTTTTAAAAGATTTGTACGCAAAAATAGCTATTGGTAGTTCTGTACAACCAAGAATTATTTTTTTACATTTTTTTTTCATTAAAAATTTAACCGCTGGTCTTAAAGCTTTTTCAGCATCTTTTACTTTACCTTTTTTTACATATTTAATAGCAGTATTTACTGAACTCTTTTGCAATCTTTCACTTGGACTTATCAAATTATAATTTTTTTCAAAATACTTATGGTAGATTTTTGTGTCTAAAGTAGCCTCAGTACATAACAATCCTATAGTTGAATCTTTCTTAAATCTTTTTTGTGTGTTTAAATATACTTCTTTTGGCATACTAAGAAATGGCACCGATATTTTTTTTTGAATATCTTCATGCCAATAGTGTGCTGTGTTACATGGCATTACAATAAACTTACATTTATTTTTTTCAAGCATTCGGCAACCAGCAATTAATTCTTTTAAAACATTTTTGTATTGCTTTAAATTCTCTGCTCTTCTTGGTGTATTTGATTTATTATAGAGTACAAACATCGGATATTTTTGATCTAATTTTCCTCTGTTTAATTTTGCAAGCTTATCACAAAAGTCTAAGCCCGCTTGAGTTCCCATGCCACCTAATATTCCAATCATAATTTAAATAATATCTTCTATATTAAAATTCAAAACATCTATATAGATATTTAAATGACAGTAGAAATATATTTACGCTAATTATGAACAGAAATTTATCCTTACTTACGTTAAGTCAGATATTTGGTTTTACCACAGCAACAATAACAGTATTTCTTAGCGGAATAGTTGGTTCTCAAATTAGCTCAAATCAATCTTTATCAACCTTACCAACCGCTTTATTCGTAGTTGGAACTGCAAGTTTTACTGTCTTAGCGGCAAATATTATGAGTAAAATTGGAAGAAGAAATGGTTTTGTATTTGCGGCTATAGGAAGTTCCTGTTCAGCACTGCTTGCTGCTTTTGCAATCAGTCAGAAAAGTTTTAATTTATTTTGTCTGTCTTGCTTAATTCTTGGAATGGGCGCTGCATTTAATCATCAATATAGATTTGCAGCAGCTGAAAGTGTTGAAAAAGACAAAATACCAAAAGCAGTTTCTACTCTTCTATTGGCAGGGATTGTTTCAGCATTTTTAGGTATAACTCTTGCAAATTACACAAAAGATTTAATTCAAGATCAATTGTATGTTGGTTCTTATCTTTTGCTATCTTTCCTATCTTTTATGCCTGGAGTTTTTTTATTTTTTTTTAAAAATGTAGAAAATGTTCAGGAGGATAGTCTAAATGAAGGAAATGTAAGAAATCTAAAATCTATCGTATTACAACCAAGATTTTTACAAGCAATTACTGCAGCTGCTTTTGCTTATGCAGTAATGTCATTTTTAATGACAGCAACACCTTTAAGTATGCATGTTATGGAAAATATGAGCTTAAAAGAAACTGGGTTAGTATTACAATTTCATGTAGTTGCAATGTTTTTACCGTCGTTAATAACAGGTAATTTAATAAAAAAATATGGACACAGTGCAATAATTTATGGTGGAGTTTTATTTTTTTTCATCACAGTTCTTTTAAGTTTATTTGAACAGACATATCTTAATTATATGCTCTCATTAATTTTTTTAGGTCTCGGTTGGAATTTTTTATTTATATCAGGTACTAGCTTAGTGGTTTTGACTTACAACAAAGAAGAAAAATTTAAAGTGCAAGGGATAAATGACTTAATTGTTTTTTCAACTATGGCTTTGGCCAGTTTATCTGCTGGAATTTTACTAAATTCTATTGGATGGAAAATGATGAATCTTATTTGCATACCTTTTTTAGTATTAATTATTTTTGTAAGTTTTATGGCCGATAAAAAATCAGTTTCTTAAACATGTCTTTTCTTTTTTTAGGTTTTTTGACCGGTTTAACATTAATTTTTGCAATAGGACCACAAAATATTTTTGTAATAGAGCAAGGACTAAAAAAACAATACATATTTTTAGTTTGCTTAGTCTGTGCACTATCTGATTTGATTTTAATTTTCTTAGGTATCTTTTTATTTAATTATTTTTCTAATTATTTTAATAATGTAGTGGAGGTGATTTTAAATATCCTTTTAATTATTTTTTTATCTTTTTTTATTTATGGAAAAATTAAAGAAATATTTAAATTTAAATCTTTAGAATTCAAAAATAATGTCGTAGCACAGAGCTCATTTAATATATTTATTAAGACCTTAGGTTTTACATATTTAAATCCTCACGTATATTCTGATACCGTATTTTTTTTAGGAAATTTCTCAAAATCCTTCAATATTGAAAACAAAATTTACTTTGGAATAGGCGCCTCTATAGCTTCTTTTTTATTTTTCTTTTCTTTAGGATACTTATCGAAGATTTTTTCAAACAAATTAAATAATAGAAGCTTTTGGAAATATATAAATATTTTTATTATAATATTTATGTCAGGTATAGTTTTTTACATTATTAGAGATATTATTTATTAAAGATTTTTTTTGATAATTTATTAACCTTTAAATGGTTCCCATCAAATCCGTATTGAGTGTGATATTTTCCAGGAAATGCAACACATTTTATGTCTGCACTTAAAGCAGAATTTAAACTTTCTTCTGTATCTTCAATTGCCACACATTCGTCCGAGTTAATATTCAAGTATTTTAAAGCATAATTATAAATATCGGGATATGGTTTTTCTCTTAATATGAATTCATTATTGCCGATAAAATCAAAATCTTTTTTTTCAATTCTTCCTCTTAACGAGTTAAAAATAGAATTGATATTGTTACTCGTTGTTGAGCTAGCAAGCCCAATTTTTATTTTGTTCTTTTTACAAAATTGAATTATTTCTTTTACACCGTCTCTAGGCTCTACTTTGTGTTTGTTTAAATATTCATTAAAAATTTTGGTTTTTAAATTTCTTATTTTTTTTCCGTCTATTTCAACACTAGTATCTTTTGCGTAATCATTAATTCTTGTAGTTCCACCTGATTTTGACAGTAGTTTTCTGTATATATCTTCATCCCAAAACCAGTCTAATCCACTTATTTTAAAAGCTTCATTAAATGCATCTCTTTGAAGATCTGATGTCTCAGCTAAAGTTCCAATAGAACCAAATAAAACAGCTTTGTAACTCATTATCCTTTAACAGCACCAGCTGTTAATCCACTGATTACTTGTCTTTGGAAAAACATAACTAACATAAATAAAGGAGCAGTTGCTGAGACAACTGCTGAAACAGCCCACATCAAATTACCTTCATGTTGATTTGTTCCAAGATAACTTTGGATTTTGGGTACCATAGTATGATTTTCCTGATTTAATAAAAGAGCTGTCACTGTAAAATCATTATACGCAAGCATTAAACTAAATAATCCAGCTGTTATTACTCCAGGCCACATAACTGGCATAATGATATGTCTAAATGCTTGAAAATAAGAGCAGCCATCAATTAAAGCACTTTCATCAAGTTCTTTAGGAACAGTTTTAAAAAATGAATACAATAACCACAAAGTAAATGGTTGATTTATTGCAACAAGAACAACGATGGTCGTCGGTAGTATTCCCCAAATTTGTAATTGAAAAAAAGGAAATAAATAACCAGAGACTAATGTAATATGAGGCATTGCTCTAAAAATTAATGCTGCAATTAAAATCCAAAATGCATAATTTCTTGTAGACCTAGATAAAGCGTAAGCTCCTAAGGTCCCGAGGAACAATGAAATGGTTACAACAAAAAATGTAACTATAACTGTATTCCTAGATGCTTTCCAAAACTCTCCTTCAGTCCATGCTTGACTATAAGCATCTGTTGTAAACTTTGCTCCAGTTTCTAGCAACGTATTGAATGCTGTAATAGCATACCACCAGTCAGCTCTTGAAAAAAAATCAGCTCTTACTTTAAATGACCCCCAGAAAGTCCAAATAAAGGGAAAGCATGCAACCAACAACCAAACTATTATAAAGGTTGTATTAAAAATTTTTAATGCATTCGATCTTTTATCAAGTCCGTATTCCATTTATCTCGCTGTCCTAAATTCTTTCCAAGTTCTTATTAAAACTGGTGCTAAAAGTATCGCTATCCCAACAATTGTCATCATTGAAGTGGCAGCGGCTGAACCAAATAATATTACTTCCTCATTTACGAGGTTGTCATAAATCAACCAAGACAAAGACTGAGCGCTTCCTTCAGCACTGAAACCAATTATAGGCTCAAAAACTCTAAAATTATCCATCAAGGATATGAGAGCAACAAATGTAACAACGGGATAAATATGAGGCAAAACAATATGTCTTACTCTCTGCCATCTTGATGCTCCATCAATAATAGCTGCTTCAACAGGTTCTTGGGGAACAGTTTGTAAAGCTGCATAAAATACTACAAAAGCAAATGGTGAATGATGCCAAATTCCATATATTATTATAGTTATCCAAGTAAGAGTTTTTGAGGATTTTAACGATAAATAAGGGTCATCCATTAACATCTGCAAATTTGCACCAATAATTCCTTCTGCATCTATCATCCAAAATAAAACTAAAGAACCTACCAATGGAGTAACAATCATCGGCAATATGGTTCCAAATATTAATGGTCCTCTAATTCTTCTAGTTACTGCATTAAGACTTAAAGCAATTATAAAACCTAAAAGTAAGACGTTAGGCGTTACAAATAAGCAATAAGTTAAAGTAAAAATTAGAGCCTTGTAAAAGGGTAGGTTGGTAACTTGATCTACAAATTCCCCAAAACTATTTGTTTCATTCCAAAATTTTCCAATTTCTTCTATTGCAAGATGATTTCTATCTACATAAGTCCCAAATCCATTGAATTTTCCTAAAGGCTTTTCTTCACGAATTTTTGAGGTTTTTTCTTGGTCAACAACTATAGAAACTGTACATCCAAAAGGATCACATTTTTTTACTTCCTTAACAACTTGGTCGTGCTGCGCATAAAATGATTGTATCCCTGTTGAAATAATAGGAAGACCTATAAATAAAATCATTGCCAATCCAGTTGGCAAGAAAAACCAAAAAAAAGTTTTGTTAGGCATTAATATAATAAGCGGGGATTTTAATCCCCACTTAAAATTTATTGATTATAGAAAGCCTTGTTCTTTTGCTTTACTCATGTAAGCTGCTTCAACATCTTTTAAAGCTTGTTCTGCTGACTCTTTACCTTGTAAAAATTCAACAATCTCACTTCCTAATGCACCATGCATTAAACCCATTTGTGGTAACATTGGATATGGTTTAGCTTTCATTTTAACAGCTTCGATAACTCCAATTGATTTTGGTCCAGGCTTAAAACCTTCAATTAACCAAACAGCTTGATCCGCTGCATCTGCAACCATCTTTTTGTTAGCAGCTGCGTGTGCCAAAGCTCTAAATGTTGCTTCAGCATCAGCGTCAGATCTATTTTTTGCCAATGTGAAACCATCCCACCATAAAGTCGCCGCAGGTATGTTTCCTCCAGCAACCGTTGCTGGTCCAGTTAATTTAGTTGCAGCTGTAATTTTTGCATCACCATCATCATCAAGCAATGTTCCTGATCTTGATGCCCAAAGAGTCATTAATGCAACATTTCCAGATTCCCATTCAACTTTAATAGCTTCACTATCGTGAGTTAAATAATCTGGGTTACTTAAACCTGCTAATTTTTTTAGCATATTTAATGTTGCTACACCTTTTGCATTGTTAATGCTTGGTTGAGCAGTTCCTGCTTTAAAGAATTCTCCTCCATGTCCAATGTACATGTTAACGAATTCTTCTGCTAAATTCCAACCAGCTTTGTATGCTGCTGCGTAAGGATATTGCATTTTACCAGATGCTCTTATTTTTTCTGATGCCGCAACTACTTCCTCATATGTTTTAGGAACAGCTATACCCAATTCTTTTAAAACATCTTCTCTGTAATATAAGTGCTGAGTATTTGCCATAAAAGCAACTGCCATTATTTTTCCATCAATTGTAATCAATTGAGAGTCTTGTATTCCTTTTCCATATTTCTTAACAAGATCATCTAATGGTCTAATTAAGTCTTGGTTCATTAAAGGAACTATAGAGCTATTTGCTGCAATTCTAGCAGAAAACTCTGATGGATTTGCAGTTAGAGCTGGCACAGCAATTTTATTGTGCTCAGATGAGTGTGTGACTTTAAAGTCTGCACTTCCTTTACATCCTTTAGCCGTTTCCACAAAAGTTCTTAAAGCTGGAAAATCATTAGCTAAAATATTTATTGATCCACTCTTAATGTTGCAATCTGCGTAAGCAGAAGTTCCAAAAAGAAGAAACAATATAGATATTAATATTTTTTTCATATTTGTTTCCCTCATTAAATTTAAATTTATGTGTGAAAGGATATATATTCCTTAGGGAATTTAAAAGTAGTTTTTAAATCGCATTTGACGCAAGCTCTGCACCTGCGACCAAAGATTCAAATTTCTTGTAAACAATATTTTCATCAACATTTCCAAAGCCCGCAAAAGTACTAAATCCACAATCACTTCCAGCCATCAATTGATCTTTATCAATTACTTTTGAATACTGAATAATTCTATTTTTTACCAACTCTTCATGCTCTATGAAGTTTGAGGTTGAGTCTATTACACCAGGGACTATTACTTTATCATTAGGAAGTTTTATGTTCTCAAAAACCTGCCATTCGTGAGCATGTCTTGGGTTTGAGGCTTCAATTAAATAAGTTTGGATATTTGCCTTTAAAGCAATAGGTAATATTTTTTCTAATCCTATATCGTGAATATGTGGTCCTTCATAATTTCCCCAGCAGATATGCATTCTCAACTTAGAGGCATCGATATCTTTGATTGCTTCATTAAGACATTCGATTTGTTTTTCAGCTCTGACTAAAAATTCTTCATCTGATACATTTTTAAAAGTCATATGTCTTGCAAGTGCAAGATCTGGACAATCAATTTGTAATAATAAATCATTTTTTGTTATTTCATCATATTCAGTTTTCATCATTTTTGATAATGCCACCAAATAATCATCGTCATTTTTATAAAATTTGTTTGGAAGGAAATTTGAAATTACTCCTGGTGAAGCAGAGTTAATAAATCCTTTAGGATGGTTATTTTTTTTTAAAGCTAATTTTAAATTATTGATATCTTTAGTAAGAGACTTAGTATCTTTGATTTTTAAATCAGCAGTACAACATGGTCTTGTATAGGTAGGTGTACCTCCTGATTTTGCAATTTTCTCTTTATATGATGGAAAATCATCTAAGTCTTTAGGGGCTCTTCTCTCACTTTCGCCACTAAAGCCATGCAACCGATCCTTTACATAAGTTGCATAACTTATTTTTGACATTTCACCATCACTTATAATGTCAATTCCAATATCAATTTGTTTTTTTACAATTTTATTTACATCTTCTTCAATTATCTTATCAAGTTCTCCTTGATTAAATAATTCATTTTTATCTTTTTTAAAAAGTATTTCAGATAGTTTTTTTGATCTTGGCAGACTTCCAACATGTGTGGTTTTAATTTTATCCATTGTTTTTACATTAATATTTGTTTCCAAATAGCCACTTCATCAAATAATACCCATTCTCTTATTATTTTATCATTTCTTAATTCTGCATGATTTATACCCATTATAAATAAATCTTTGTCAGTCTTTTTCCCAAATTCTTCACTGTCTTTAGAGTGCTTACCACTTAAAAACCATCTGATCGTCGCTTTTTGATTGTTATTTTTTTCATCCAATGATGCAACATGTTCGATTGTAAAATTTATTTCAGAAAATATTTTTTTTAAAGAGCTCCAATATTTAATTATATCTTCACTGCCATTTCCAACTTTGTTACTTGGCCAAAATAGACTGGCTGCTCTATCATAATCTTCAAAATCATAATTATTATTAAATATTTTCTTTAAAATATTGGAATATATATAACCTGATGAAACTTCACTAACTTTCACTGGATTATACTCTGACTTTTTATCAGAAGATCTATTAAAAACTTTGATAGCTTTAGATATGCCACCTTCTTTATCAATTAAATGCCTTGCAAATTGCTCAGGTGTATAACCTAGCTGTCGAACCATTGCACCTTGATCTCTCACAATCCACTCATCATAAACCTGATTATTTTTACATGCACAGTCAGCTATAACTCTATAAACAATTTTGTTTCCTGTTTTTTTTCCGTAATACCCGTCATTTAAATGTGTAGCTTTGCTCAGAATTCTGTGAGATGAATGATATCCTTCATCGTCATTTCCACTCCAAATTACATCTTCACCTAATAATTGTCTGTCTGGAAATTCGTCTAAAGTTTTATAAGTTGCATCAATAACAGGTTTAAAACCATAGGTTATTCCAAAGGGTGATCTTACAGGTATATTCTCTGAATAATATTTAGATATCGACTCGACATCTTTCCCTTCCCAAATTTGTTTAGTAATTTTTAAAATGTAATCAGTTAAATTTTTATAATTACTATCAAATCCTTTCATTAGATCTGACTAACAAAATTTAAAATACTATTTTCTGAATTATTACACGAGATATCTATTTTGCTATTCAAAGGAACTGAAAAAGTATCTCCTTTTTCTAATTTTATATTTGAGTTTCCTGTTACTATTTTCCAATTACCTTCTTGAGCAAAAAGAACGGTTGGCTTTATACATTCAATATCTTTAATTTCACCAGATATAGAATTTAATGTTGTTAAATTAAATCCAGTATCTTGTTTGATTGAAGGTTCATAAGTTTTTTTATTAAATTTGTTTCCTAATACTTGATATAATTTAATACCATTAACTTCATCGCTAATATTGTTTTGTTTATTTCTATAAATATTTTTTTCTAATTCTTCTGGCAAATAATTATCAAATCTTTCTAATTCATCTTGAGTGATAGGCTCTATCATCTTTCTACCGTTAGGCACTTCAACCTTTTTTAAATCTATTAACGAATTATCATCAAGCAATGCCATACCGGTCTCTTTTGCCTTTTTTAAAATTTCTGGAACCCATGTTATTATACCAGGATCATCTCCGCCTAATACAACAAACATCAAACTTTCTTTATCTCCAACATTTTCAAATGCTCTGAACATATTTGTAGGCATTGAGATTATATCGCCAGCCTCTAATATTGTTTCTTGTTTTCCATCAGCACCCCAATAAAATCTCCATTTACCTGAGTAAATTACAAACACTTCAGCCGTAGTATGACTGTGAAGACCAGATCCGTTTTTTGGCATAGCACTCACAGCTCCTAAATTATACCCGTGTAAAGACTGTATTTTTATTAATTGTTTGGTGTCTTCAGCAACTCCACGTCCAATAATTGTATAATTTTTTCTTTCTTTATGACCTTCTAATCTACCCTCTACAAATGGAAGGCTGCTCGGAACGAGTTCATTAAATTTTGCCAATCTATCAATCATATTCTTGTTATTTATCTATATTTAAATATAAATTGCAACTTATGCAAATAGAACAATTTGATACAGGACTTAAAAATCAAAATAATTTTCAAGAATTAAAAATCACAGCTGAAGAAAATAAACAAAATAAACAAATAGTTAGAAATTATTTGAACAATATTTACAAGCTTGGACCATCTAAAATAGAAGAAAATTTAAGCAAATATTTTAGCGAAGATGTAAATATTAAATGTTTTTTTCCATTAAATGAATTTAAAGGTTTGTCTAATTTTAGGGATAAATTTTGGACCCCACTTTTTGATGCGTTTCCTGATTTAGAGAGAAGAGAACAACTCGTTATAGGCGGAGCCTTTAGAGATAAATTTCAAGTTGGAACAATATCTACCTTATCAGGAATTTTTAAAAAGAAATGGCTAAATGTAGAGCCAAATTTTAAAATGGTAAATTTAAGATGCTGTGAGATACACGAATTAAAAAACGATAAAATTATTGAAAGTCACATTTTAATCGACACAATAAATTTTCTAAATCAAGTAGGGAAGTTTCCAATAAATCCTTCAAGAGGGTATGAGGGCATTTGGATGACACCAATAAATACAGATGGTGTAAATTTTTACGAAAACAATTTAGATGTTTCAAAAGCCACTCTAGATCAATCTCTTACTATGCAAAGAAGTTTAAATATTAAACCAGAATTAGAAGCATCATCTGACTCTGATTTAAAAGAAAAACTTATTAATCACCCACAAAAAGATTTTTGGCATGAAAAAATGATTTGGTATGGACCTAGCGGTATAGGAACAGCACGCTCTTTGGAAGGTTTCATTGATCATCATCAACTTCCTTTTAGAAAAACATTTAAAGAAAGAAATTACTGGGAATTAGGACATTATTGTGAATTAGGAGATGGTAAATTTTCACTTACTGCTGGATGGCACAGTATACAAGCAGTGTATGATTCAAATGATTGGCTAGGATATAATTCAAATAAAAATAAAGTAACTATGAGAGTTATGGATTTTTATCATCATGATGAGGGAAAAATCAGAGAAAATTGGGTACCGATAGATCTAGCGCATATATTAAGTCAGATCGGAATTGATATTTTTAAATCTTGAAAACTAAAGTTCTCTAATTTGAAAAACCATATTTTCGAAGTCTTACATCACCAGTTCTAGCATGAGCTTCCATACCTTCATATCTAGAAATTCTAGCCGCTGCAGCACCAACTTCTTTGTTAGATTCTTTATTCATTTTTTGGTAAGTGACTGTTTTTATAAATTTTCCAACGTATAAGCCTCCAGTATATTTTCCTGCACCTTTTGTTGGTAGAATATGATTTGGTCCAGAGCATTTATCTCCATACGCAACTGTTGTTTCCTCACCTAAAAATAAAGAACCATAATTTTTAAGATTTTTTAAATACCAGTCTAAGTCTTCAGCTTGAACCTCTAAATGTTCTGGTGCATATTCATCACTTACTTTCATCATTTCTTCTTTGGTATCACACATGATTACTTCTCCATAATCTCTCCAAGCAGCATCAGCATTATTTCTGTTGTGTTCAGGTAACTCTTGAATAATCTCTGGAACTCTTTTCATTACATAATCACATAAAGATTTATCAGTAGTGTAAAGCCAAGCAGGAGAGTCAGGACCATGTTCAGCCTGTCCAACTAAATCATAAGCGATTATTTCTTTATCAGCTGTGTGATCTGCAATTATGCCAATTTCGGTTGGTCCTGCAAATAAATCAATTCCAACTTTTCCAAATAAAATCCTTTTAGACTCTGCTACAAATTTATTTCCAGGTCCAACAATCATATCTACTTCTGGATTACCAAAGCAACCATAAGCAAGCGCACCAATTGCCCCTATACCACCAATGTTCATAATTACATCTGCACCACAAAGGTTAGCTGTATAAATTATAATTGGGTTAGCACCATTCGAATCTTTCGGTGGACTTGTTGCAATTACATTCTTTACTCCAGCAACTTTTGCAGTTGTCACACTCATTATAGCAGAGGCGATATTGTTATATCTTCCACCAGGAACGTAACACCCAACAGTATTTACAGGTATTAATTTTTGTCCTGCTATTAAACCAGGCGATAATTCAACTTCTGAATCTTTTCCGAGATTTTCTAGTTGATGTTCTGCAAACTTTCTTACTCTTTCATGAGAGAACTGAATATCATCTTTAATCTTTTGATCTAAAGTTTTGTTTATTTCTTCAATTTTTTCTTTGCTAACAATTATATCACCTTCATAATTATCAAATTTTTTTAAAATATCTTTAACCCCTTGATCTTTTGTTTTTTCTAAATCTTTTAAAATTGAACTTACTTTAGTTCTTGTTTCATCTTCACCTGTAAATGCAGTTTTTTCAGCTTTTTTTATATAAGTAATTGCCATTATCTTTCCTCTAATTTTATAAATGTTTAAATTATAAAAGATGTTTATTCAACAGAAGTTTAATCTAAAGCAACAACAGCTGCAGCTATTGAAGCAAGTCTTGCTGTCGCATCATCTGACCTACTTGTTATAACAACAGGCACTTTACCTCCAACAACTACGCCTGCTGCACATGCTCCCATAAAATAAATCATCATTTTTACAAGCGCATTCCCAGTTTCGACATTTGGAACTAATAATACATCGGCTTCTCCAGCAACTATATTCTCAATTCCCTTAATTGAAGCAGATTTTTTTGAGATGCTGTTATCAAATGCCAAGGGTCCAAAAATATCAGCATTAAAGTTTTCTTTAAATGCCAATTCAGTTAATTCTTTAGCTTCAACCGAACTTTGTACACTATCAATAACTTCTTCTGTCGCTGAAAGGATAGAAATTTTTGGTCTTGGAATATTAATTCTATGACTAAAATCAATAACATTTCTTAGAATATGCATTTTAGTTTTTAGGTTAGGAGAAACATTCAATGCTCCATCGGTTATGATTAATGGTTTATCATCTTTTTGTAATGTCATATGCCAAATATGACTTAGTCTTGTTTTTCCAATTAATTTATATTCTCTTTTAAGAACTTCTTTCATCAATATATCAGTATGAATATGTCCTTTTACAATAATTTTTACTTTATCTTCCGATGCAAGTTTTGTTGCAATACCTGCTGTATTATTTTCAACTGGCTCATTAATTATTTCAAAATTTGATATGTCAAATTTAAGCTCATCTGCGCATTCTTGTATTTTTTGTTTGTCACCTATTAATATTGGGGTGATCAGTTTTTCTGAAACAGCGTCCATTACTGACATCATCGGTAATTTTTTACCTGCATTTACAATGGCTGCTTTTACACCCCTTTTTTGATGGGCTATATTAAGTAGATTAACAGGGCAAACTGTAGATTTATCAGATAACATATGAGTTTAAATATTTGTTATGGTTCTAAATATCAATATTTTTTATTACGTTCGATATAAAAATAGTTTAAAATTGAATAAACGATGGAGATAGTTACAAAAATTGCACCTATAGCGTTAGCACTTATAATGTTAGGTCTGGGATTGGGATTATCAACTAGAGATTTTTTAAGAGTTATAAATAATCCAAAAGATTTTACAGTCGGAATAATTTGTCAATTAATACTTCTCCCAATCGTAGCTTATATTTTACTTTTAATATTAAGATTACCAGTTGAATTAGCTTTAGGATTAATGATTATTGCTGCTGCTCCTGGAGGAGTAACATCAAATGTCTTAACAAAATTTGCAAATGGAGATGTTGCATTATCTATTTCGTTAACAGCAGTAGGTAGTTTAATTAGTATTTTTTCTGTTCCATTTATTGTTTTTTCTTCAGCAAAATTATTAGGTGTAACTGATTTATCCTCAGATATTACGATGACTGGTATTGCTCTTAAAATGGCACTAGTTGTAACTGTGCCAGTAATTCTTGGAATGATAATTAGAAGATTCGCTGAAAACTTTATTTCGTCTAATATTAATATTGTAAATAGAATTACAGGTATTTTATTTATTGTTGTATTTGCAGCGATATGGATTGAGGAAAGAGAAAATATAATATCATACTTAGGTCAAGCGGGTTTAGCTGTTTTAATATTAAACGTAGTCATGATGACTTTGGCATTTTACATTGCAAAAGCTTTTGCAACTGGAATACCACAGAGAAAATGTATTTCTTTAGAATGTGGATTACAAAATGGAACTTTAGCTGTATTTGTAGCAACACAAATTTTCAATGATGTCGCTTACATGGTTCCCACAGCTGCTTACGCATTAATAATGTATATAACTGGATTTATATTTATATATATTCTTAAAAATTCTAATTAAGATTTATTTGATTGTAGGTTCTTTTTATAAAAACATTTATTGATTTTAAATTTTCATCTTGGATTATCGACATTTCTTTAAAATTTTGTTTGCTGACATCAAAATTTATCAATTTATTTTTGTCTAAAGAAATAAATTTATTTTTAGTTAATTTCTTGATTTTTCTTACTACTGTTGGTCTTGGTATTCCTGTTATTTCAGAAATAGACATTGCATTAATTCCTTTTATTTTTTTATTAATAATTTTATCTCTCCATTTATCTAAATAACTATCTATTCCTTTAAGTTGTCTTCCAATTTTTGTATTATTATTCAGAATTATAGTTGCTAAAATAGTAAATATTTCCATATCACCAAAATAATTTTTCCACCTTAAGCAGTAAGGGAATAAAAATTTATAAAATTGATACCAGCAAAATGAGAAATTATGTTTTATTAAGTTATTAATTTCATTACTGGACATTTCGTTTTTTATAACTTTTTCTTCTTTTAAAATTTGACTAAAAACAGATAAAAGTGCGCATATATTTTTTAATGTATCATTTGGCTGTGTTGAATTGTAAGCACTTCTATCTATTGTAATCTTCTTGCCTTTTTTTTTAATTATCCCTTTTTTTTCTAGGGATATAACTTTTCTTCTGACACTTTCTTTTGGTATTTGAAGATCCTTTGATATTCTTATAAGGTTAATTTTCTCAATCTCTAATGTTTTATCCTTATAAAAATTATTGAAAGTAATATTTAAATTATTTCGTCTGTAAAAATCAAACTGCTTACTAATCAAATAAATTAAAATTGTGTAAGTATCTATATCTTTGAACACTTTATAAGCACCGATTGTCCATTCAGACATAAGTTTTAAAAAAAAAGGACTTAAAATATCAAAATGATCTTTGAAAATTTTATCGATAAGCTCATCATCTAGTTCGGAATTTACACTTGGTAGCTGCTTCATAATGTATCAAAACCCAATTTGAACAATTTTAAAACTTGAGTCAACCCATTTTGAACAGTTAAATTCTGTAAAATTTTTTTACTATATGATTTAATAATTCTATGAGTACTGAAAGCTTAAACAGAACATCTAATATTGAAATACCTGAAAAAAAACAGAGAGTAATTCGAATGTCCCCTCGTAAAGTAAATATAGATGTTCTAAAGAAACGAGTAATCACTGAAAAGAAAAAAGAGGCACTTCAGTCAAAAATAATAATACTTTCAGTCTGTTTATCTATCGGAATACTAGGTTATTTTGCAGGTTAATTAGCTAAGAGAATATCTAAATCCTTTTTAATATTTTTTGGAATTTTTATAGATTTTTCAGAGTTTGTTTTTGATCTTAAAAACTTTTGCTCGCCAGGATAAAAGATTTTTTGTCCTTTTAAATTAGGTATTTTTTTTATTCTTTTAATATTTTTTTTTATTTCTTTTTTATAATCTTTAACAAATAGATTGTCTTTAAATGCTAAAAATAGGTGACCGATATTTTGCGGCCCAGAGAAATCATCAAATGGGTCTTTTACTTTGCCACCGTGATTACTTCCAACAAATACTCCAGTTAAAATATCTACCATCCAAGCTAATCCAGATCCTCTAAATCCAGCTATTGGAAGTTGTACCCCAGCTAGAGCTTCTTTTGCATTTGTAGTTGGTTTACCAAATTTGTTTAAAGCAACTCCATATGGTATTTTTTTTCCTAACTTTTCTGCAATCCTAATTTTACCTCTATTAATTATAGACATTGATGTATCTAGTATAAATGGAACCTTGCTATTAGTTTGAGTTCCAAAACATATTGGGTTAGTTCCAAAGACTGATTTTTTTCCACCAAAAGGCGCAATAGCTGGAGGAGCATTTGTAAATGCGAATGTTATTAAATTTTTTTTAACCGCTTGCTCAACGTAATACCCTGATAGTCCATAATGTCCGCTGTTTTTTACAGCAACTAACCCAATCCCTGTTTTTTTTGCATTTTGAATAGTTTTTTTAATAGCCTCATCTGCTGCAACAAAACCAATAGAATTATCAGCATCAATTATTGATATAGATTTTGATATATTTTTTACAGTTATTTTAGGTCTTGGATTAATGACTTTTTTTGAGATTCTTTCACAATACATTTTAAGTCTTGATAAACCATGACTGTACGCGCCAACTAGTTCTGCATTGATTAACGCATTAGCTGAAGTTAAAGCATGATCTTTACTTAAACCAAACTTTCTAAAAATCTTAATTATTTGTTTCTTTAATAGAGGTGTTTTCACTTATTTGAATATTTTTAAATCTTCGTTAAAAAAATTTTTAATATCATTAATTAATAAATTTGGAACCTCTAAAGCTGCAAAATGACCACCTTTAGAAAATTTTTTCCATCTTTTAATATTAAAAATTCTGTTAACATAAGATTTTGGAGGCCATTCTAGCATTTCTTTTGGAAATTCTGCTATTGCTGTTGGAACTTTTATTTTTTTAAAATTTTTTGGAAAAGATCGACCACCTTCCTTTCTTCTTCCAAAATATATCCAAGCTGCAGTATTAAAACTATTTGTAATTATATAGATCATTATGTTGGATATCAGCTCATCATTTGAAAATGTTTTTTCTATCTTGCCTTTATTTAAGTGAGACCAACCGTGAAATTTTTCTAAAATCCATGCTGCTGTTCCTACAGGACTATCTATCATCGCATAAGATAAACTTTGAGGTTTTGTTGCTTGTTGGGTCCTATATCCTTCCTGCATTATTTGATCTAAATTGAATTTTTTTTCCCATTTTTTTTCTTTATTATTTTTTGGCCCTTTAGGATGTCTGATTGGTAAGCAATTAATATGAATTCCCTTACAATTTTTTGCACTATCAAGACCAATCCATGCAGCAATTGTTGCCCCCCAATCTCCACCTTGTACAATATAATTTTTGTGACCTAAGTTTTTGACCATAAATCTATTTAATATTCTTCCAATCTTTCTAGGACCTAAAGCTTTTTTAATTGGTGTAGAAAAACCAAATCCTGGTAAAGAGGGGACAATGACGTCAAAACCATCTTCAATTTTTCCACCAAACTTTTCAGGATGAGCAAGCCTAGGAATGATGTTAAAAAACTCAATTACGCTACCTGGCCAACCATGTAACAGTAACAATGGTCTTGATTTAGGATTTTTACTTTTTTCAACAATAAAATGTAGATTTATACCATCGACATTAGTCTTATAGTTTCTAAAAGAATTTATTTTGTTTTCAAATTTCTTCCAATTATATTTTGAAACCCAATATTTAGATATTTTTTTTAAAAAATTATAATTAGTTCCATATTCCCAACCATCTACATTTTGCATCATCTTCCATGGATAGGCTCTTACTTTTTTATAGATATTATTAAGTGTGCTTTTAGGCACACTTATCTTGTATGGTTTGATCATCAATTAATTATGACTTATCCAGATTGTTTTTGTTTGTAGAAACGAATTTAAAGCTTCAGTACCTTGATCTCTACTTAGGGATCCTGATTGCTTATATCCTCCAAAAGGAGTTTTAATATCTCCCTCAGAAAAAGTATTCACTGACACAGTTCCACAAGGTAAGCTTTTAGCTAAATGAAATGCTCTGTTAATGTCTTGAGTAAACACACTTGCATGCAATCCGTATTTAGAATTACTTGCAATTTTCAACGCTTCCTCATCATTTTTTACAGTTAAAACACCAAGCACTGGTCCAAATATTTCCTCTTGAGCTATAGTCATATTTTCTTTTAATCCATCAAATAAAGTTGGTTTTGCATAAAAACCTTTTTGGCTTTTACTTGAAAGACCTCCGGATAAAAGTTTTGCTCCTTCGTCTATACCTTTTTGAATATATCCATCAACAGTTTGCAAATGACCTTTTGAAATCATAGATCCCATATTCGATTTAAGATCTAATGGATCTCCTACTTTTAACTTTTTAACTTTTTTAATAACTTTATCTAAAAATTCATCTTTAACTTTTTTATGAACTATCTGTCTCATATTTGCTGAACAGTTTTGTCCACCATTCCAAAATGCAGAATTCATAGCATTATCTATCAGATCATCAGTGATTTTAGCATCTTCTAAAACTATAAATGGACTTTTTCCACCCATCTCTAATGCTACAGGTTTTAAATTACTTTCACTTGAATATTTTAAAAAGTATCCTCCAACCTCAGTCGAACCTGTAAAAGAAACTGCATCAACATCTTTGTGTCGACCCAAAGCTTCACCAACATCACCATAACCTGGAAGTACGTTCAAAACTCCATCTGGTATTCCTGCTTCTTTTCCAATTTGAGCGACTCTAATTGCTGTAAGAGGTGTATCTTCTGCTGGCTTAATTATTACCGAACAACCAGCCGCAAGAGCTGGTGCCATTTTCCATACCGCCATCATTAAAGGAAAGTTCCAAGGAACAATTCCAGCAACAACCCCAATTGGTTCTTTTACAATTAAACTAGTAATAGAGGGTTCTGTTGGACCAACTTTACCAAATACCTTGTCTATTAATTCTCCATACCATTGAAAATGCATTGGCGCATCGTTTGCAACTTCATTAATACAATCTGTTATTAGTTTACCTGTATCAATACATTCTAAAACTGAATTTTCATCACCATGTTTTCTTAGTAATTCAGCAAATTTTAATAAAACTTCTTTCCTGTGCTCAGGTGAACTCTTAGACCAAACTCCACTATTAAAAGCTTTTCTTGAAACTTTAACTGCTAAGTCAACATCTTTGTGATTACATTTTGCAACAGCACAAAGTTTTTTACCAGTTGCAGGATTGATCGTTTCAAATTTTTTGCCATCAATAGCATTGACATATTTTCCATTGATAAATGCTCTTCCTTCAAATTTAAGTTTATTGGCTATCACTTTGTATTTGTTACCTGAGCTCATAAGTTTTTTCCTATAAATTGTAATTATTTTATTATTTAATTTTAGTCTAAGGCACCTTTAAATTAAAATAAATAGAAGAACTCTAATTTTATTTACACAACTCTTAATTGCAAAATTTCTTTTTTGTATACTTCAGTGTCAATTTGAATTTAAATATTAATTAATAAATTAATAACTAATAACCAAGAGGAGATAAATTATATGTTTGTTAAAAAAATTTGTAAAACTCTACTCACTGGGTTTGCAATTGTTTTTTTTGCTCAAGCCGCTTATGCAGAGATAACTCTAAAGCTTGGGACTACTGGTAGATTGGGTATGCCAATTGGTGACGCAATAGACCAGGCACTAATACCGGCAATGGAGAAAGCATCTGGTGGCAAGATGAAAATAGAACCACATTATCAAAGAAGCTTATGTGCAGAGCAAAAATGTGGTGAACAAGCCAACCAAGGACTTATAGCTTTGTGGACTAGTTCTACTGCAAATTACGGTAACTTTGGGCCAGAATTAGCAATTTTCGATTTGCCTTTTATTTTTAAATCACTAGAGGATGCTAAAAGAATATCAGATGAATGGTTAGCTGAAAGACAGTGTAAACTAGCTCTTGAGAATGCTGGTCACATTTGCCTTTCAGTATATTCAAGTGGTGGATTTAGACAGCTTGGAAATGCAACTAAACCTGTTCATGAGCCAGATGATATGAAAGGTCTTAAATGGAGAACTACTAAAAGTCCAGTTGAATTTATGCTAGTTAAAAATTGGGGTGCAACACCAACACCTTATGACTGGAGCCAATTATATCAAGGTCTTCAATCAGGTGTAGTTGAAGGTCAGTATGTTGCTAGTCCATGGCAGCATGTAGCAAAACTCCATGAAGTTGCGAAATATTTCACTGAAATTGGAGGAATGTGGTCTGGAAATATTTTAGCGATGGATGCTAAACAGTACAATGCATTGTCTGACCAACAAAGAAAATGGTTACACGAAGCAGCTGATGCTTATGGAGAAAAAGTAAACGAGCTGGATAACGCTTGGATTAAAAATGGTGAAGATGCAATAAAAGCATCTGCCAAAGAGTGGTATGTACCAACAGAAGCGGAAATGACTAAGTGGAGAGCAGGTGCAATCGGTGCTTGGTTAGACGCTAAGGGTACTTTTGAACCAGAAGTAGCTAAAAGAGTACTTCTTGAACAAGGTATGGATGGATTTGTAGCTCAGTTAGAAAAAGCTGGAGCTCTATAATCTTCAAACAAAACTATGTAAAGACCATTTAGCTCTATTTCAGAATTAGATGGTCTTTACTTAAAATAAATCATAACTTGTAAGTATTTATGGAAAGTATAATTCTACTTGTGGTTCTCCTTTTTTTAATTTTATTAGGAGCTCCGATTGGCTTTATATTAATACTTATTCCATTTATTTATATTCTTCTCACTGATGCTGTACCTCTTGTTTTAATTCCTAGTCAAATGTTTACAGCCATTGACTCAGTTCCATTGACTGCCATTGCATTCTTTATGCTGACAGGTGAGTTAATGACAAGTGCAACAATTACAGATCGTTTAGTTGCTTTAAGTAGAGCATTAATTGGACGTATAAGAGGAGGGTTGGCTCAAGTTAATGTTCTTGTGAGCATGTTTTTTGCTGGCATGAATGGATCTGTAGTAGCAGATACAGCAACTGTAGGAGCATTAGTTTTACCAGCTATGAAGAAAGCTGGATATCCAGCTGCATTTTCAGCTGCGGTTACAGGTGTAAGTTCCACTATAGGAGGGATTATTCCACCTAGTATCATGATGATTGTACTTGCTAATGCAACTGAGATTTCGATTGCATCTTTATTTGCAGCTGGGATAATTCCAGGAATATTAATAGGTGTTGTAATAATGGTAATAAACCATTACTTCGCAATTAAATATAACTTTGAACGTAGTGATGAGTCATTTTCAATACGTCGAGCTGGTAAAGAATTATATAGATCCTCTTTTGCACTTCTAATACCTTTGGTTTTAGTAGGTTCAGTAATGGGTGGCATAGCATCTGTAGTTGAGGCTGGAGCTATCACAGCTTTAGTTGCTTTACTTACAGGTGTATTTGTTTATCGAACTATTAAATGGAAGGATTGTAAAGGAGCTTTTCGTCGAGCATTCCGTAACTCAGCTATGGTTTTTATTATAATAGCTGCCTCAGGACCTTTCAGTTGGTTACTTACTTCTCTTGGTGCAATAGGTGATCTTGAAACCTGGCTTTTAGGCTTAGCGGACTCACCTATATTATTTATTTTAGCATTAATACTATTTATTTTTCTTCTTGGAACGGTAATGGACTCAGCAGTAAATATTATCATTGTTGGCCCAGTGTTAGTCAACGTTATGTCTCAAGCTGGTTTTCCGGAGGTACAAGCAGCTATGGTTGTTATAGTTGGTTTCTTAATAGGATCAGTTACGCCACCTGTTGGTGTTGCCTACTTTACCTCTGCAACAATAGCGCAAGTGCGTCTCGAAAAGGTTGCTATTGCGTTAATTCCTTATCTGATAGGATTATTTTTACTTTTATTTTTTATTCTTATTGTTCCAGGGTTAACAATGTTTCTTCCAAACTTATTGAGCAATTAATGAAATGATGAAATTTTTGAACAGTATTGACCGTTTTATTCATCGTATGCTGGAATCTATGTGCTCACTCTTGTTGGCTGCTATGGTTGGTTTTACTCTTTATAATGTAACAATGCGCTATGTTTTTAATAATCCTCCTGTTTGGGGAGACTTACTAACAGTATTAAGCAATATTTGGTTGATGTTTATAGCACTTTCTTTAACAGCTAGAGATAATGAACATGTAGCTTTAAATTTGATTTATGAAAAATTACCAGAGAGAGTTTCGTTATACATACGTCAGTTTTGGAAAATTATGATTATGATAATTGGTGTAGTCTTAATTATTTATGGAATTGAACTTGTAGAAGGTATGCGGGGGAAATATTGGGAAATGTGGTATTTTGAAATTAGTATGCAAGGTATAGAATTCAAACCAAATTATATGCCCAAAAAATATGCAGTTGCCATCCTTCCATTAGCTGGATTTTTAACTACCATTGGTGCAGCTATTGGTTTTATGAAAAAGGTATAGTTCTTTAAATAGTAGAAACTTAACCTTTGCCACGCCAAGGTATAGTTTTGTCTATAATTTTTCTTAAAGTTACATCAAATAGAAGACCCAACATACCCATAATAAAAATAGTTATCCAAATTACTTCATATTGGAAATACTTTTTGGCAACATTTTCTACAAATCCAATTCCAGTTGTACCTGCTAAAAATTCTGCTGCAACTAAAGTGCCCCAGCACATACCAACAGCTACTCTAATACCTGTTAAAATTTCAGGTAAAGAATTTGGAAAAATAACATATCTAAGTATTTGTCTTTTAGAAGCACCAAGAGAATGTGCTGCATGAATTTTAGATAACTGCGTGCCCGATGCTCCAGCTCTGGCTGAAATAATCATTATAGATAATGAAACCATAAATAATAAAAATACTTTTCCAGTATTATCAATACCTAAAACCGAGATTATTAAAGGAGCCCACGCAAGAGGAGGTACTGGTCTATAAAGTTCAATTAATGGATCAAAGAAACCTTTAGCAAATCTATTTAAGCCCATGAAAAGTCCTAATGGTACACCAATCAATATTCCAAAAACTAATCCAAGAAAAACTCTTAAAAATGAATCCCAAATATGTCCATAAGGAACAGGAATTTTAAATAATTTAAAATCGCCAGTAACAATTTTTAAAACTTTCCCTTTAAAATTTTGCTTAACCACACCATCTTTGGTGTGAACCGGATATTCTCCAGGCAAAACATCTGCTATCCAATCTGGCAATATAAAGCCAATTATTTGGCTTACATCCATCATATCAATCCAAAGAAGTGGGATATTTTTGTAACCTACACTTGGCTTAGACATTAAAATAAATTTATTAAGTGTATCTGAGGGTTTTGGTAACCATCTACCTGAACCTTGCTCAGAACAACTAGGACCACTTGCAACGATAGTTCCTGCAGGGAATAAAAGAATATCAATTAGTCTTAAACCCCCTTGCTCAGTTTTTTGAAGATTATCAAATTCAATAATTGCGTTTTGCATTTCATTAAGAGCATTTGGTGGATAAATGCTTGCAAACTCAATTCTTCTTGCAATTTTTACAATGTTTTTTGCGTAAGTAGATGCCACTTCCTCAGTGTCATCTAAATTTTTTCTATATAATTTTATCTCTGTTTTAAGTTCTTTTATTGCATTTTTGAATTGAGGATTATGGTTTCTTAATTTAAAAAATTTATCATTAATTTTTTTTAATTGTTCAGCTGCAGCGTGAAATTTTAAACCTCTATCAGTTTCAGGTACTAAAGGCACTTCAATAGTGTTTTCTATTGATCCTGTACCGGCACTTACAGTTACTATGCCCCAGCTTCCTTGCTTAGCAATTGCTTTTTGTCTTTCATTTTTTTGCTCTGGTGTTTCAAATGGATAATCTTTCTTTTGAAAATTAGTGCTTAACAATCTAATTTCATCAGTCATCTCATCTATTTTAATTTTTGTATTAATCTCCATTAGATTATCGTTAGTAAGTAATGGAATTAATTTGTTTGTTTTATTAATAAAACCAACTAATGCATTTTTCTGTAAGTTGCTTAAATCTGGCGAATTTTGAATTTCCAAACTTATTTTTTTAAGATTTTTATTTTCTATTTTTATTATTGAAGTACTTTTGAATTCTCTTTCTTCAATTGGAAATTGATATTTTAATCCTAGTAAAGACTCATTTATTTTTGCAACCTGACATAATTCATTTGCTGATTTTGGATAAAATCCTTTTGCAATATCCCAAGAATAATAAAGCCAAACCAACAATATTGCACTGCTTCCGACAATTATCCAATGAGTTCCACCTTTTGCTCTTTCTGGATTTCCAAAAACTGCATCAACTTTTTCAGTTTTTATTAAACGTCTTCCATAAAGTATGCACCCGATAATTGATACGAGAATTAATATTGTTATTATTTGAGTAAACATTTAATTTTCTTTTCCCATAATTTCTTCCTCCATGTTCCAAATCATGGATAAAATTTCTTCTCTTTTTGATGAAAAATCTTTATTTTTTTTTATTTCTCTTAAATCTTCTTTTAATCCCATCTCTGCAAATGGAAGATTATATTCTTTATGTATCCTACCTGGTCTTGGTGCCATTACGTACAACCTTTCACCAAGCAAGAGTGCTTCCTCAACCGAGTGAGTAATTAAAATAATTGTTTTTCCAGTTTCCTTCCATATTTTCAAAACTAAAGATTGCATTTTTTCTCTTGTTAGAGCATCAAGAGCACCTAAAGGCTCATCCATTAAAATCAAATCAGGATCATTGATTAAGCACCTTGCAAGAGCTACTCTTTGCTGCATTCCTCCAGACAATTGATATGTTGGGGTATTTCCAAATCCTTTTAAGCCAACAATCTCCAGCCACTCATCAACTTTTTTTGAAGTTTCTATAGGATCTTTTTTTTTCATTCTAAGACCAAAGTTTACGTTCTCCGCAACAGTCAACCATTCAAATAATGCACCTTGTTGAAAAACCATGCCTCTTTCAACTCCAGGTCCGTCAATTTCTTTACCATTCAAAGTTATATTTCCAGATGTTGGTCTTAAGAAACCAGCTGCAATATTTAACAAAGTTGTTTTTCCACAACCAGAAGGCCCAAGAACTGTTAGAAGTTCCCCTTTTTTTAATTTGAAATTTAAATCTTTTAAAGCGTGAACAGTCTCTCCTTTTGGAGTTTTGAAAATCATGTTTAGATTTTGAGATATCAAATCACTCATTAGCTGACTTTATATAAAATATTTACTTAAAAAAATAGGCACCAATAAAATTGGCGCCTATTTGATTATTTTAATCTTTAAATTATAAAGGTAAGAAACTAGTGTCTACTGCTCCACCTGGAGTTCCCATTCCTTTTAAGAATGCATCTAAGTTTCCGCTTTCCATAGATTTTTTAGTTTCTTCTGGAGTTAAGAATTTGAAACCACTTAAAGTTTCTTTCATATCAGCAATTTTCATCTCTGAAGCTTTTGACATAGAATTCATATCACTTTTTCCATTTCTATATCTTTCATTTGCTTCATGAGTTACTTCAATAAAAGTTCTCAACATTCCAGGATTTTCCTTCATAAACTTGTCTGTTACAGAAGTAATATCTATTCCTAAAATACCTGCATCTCTTGCTTCTTGAACAGTTAAAAGTCTTGATCCTACAGCAACTGCAGCTTTGATAGAATTACCACCAAATAGACATGCCATTACTACATCTCCACTTACTAATGCAGCCGCACCTTCTTCAGGATCCATTTGAATAATATCCATTTTGCTTCTGTCAGCTCCTACAACTTTCATACTTTCGTCGAAAACGTACTCAGCCATAGTACCTAACGGAACAGCAACTTTTTTACCTTCTAATTCTGTTGCATTCGCTTTTGTTATTCCCGAAGCATTAGATGTTACACAAGTTGTTCCACCCATCCCGTATTCCATTGCAATATCAACTAATTTGATAGGTGCATTTGATTTTACAGCATTAATAAATGGTACCAAACCTTGTGAGTAAGAAATATCAATATCTCCTGCTAACATTGCATCTGTCATTGCTCCACCATTTGTGAAGTTTGTCCATTTTACTGGAACTCCTAAAGCTTTAGCAAAATTCTTTTTTTGCATGTCCTCTAAATTTGGACTTGGCCACTCTAGAAAGTATGCAACTCTAACTTCGTTCGCAGCAGAGTTTGCTGCTGTGATTGTTAAGTTTAGAGCAAATAAACTTCCTAAAATGAAACTAATTATTTTTTTCATTTCATCTCCTGTTAATTAAATTTAATTATCGATATTTAAGTTTAAATTTTCTTTTAAGTAAATGATGAATAAATTACACAGGCTTCAAAA
>CACEIC010000006.1 GCA_902559605.1 uncultured Pelagibacteraceae bacterium
TAATTTTTTCGAAGAAATAAAATTTTCGGAAAAAAATAATATAGATATATATTATTCAATATATTTATCTTTATTAAATGCTCCATCCCTCATATTTGAAATATTTCCTTTTATATTTTTAATTACTGTCAAAGCTTTTTATTTAAATTTAAATGACAGAAATGAAATAGATATTTTGAACTCAAACGGCATAAGTAAATTAAAGATAGTTTTTCTATTAATGATATTATCAGCAATTATCGGTCTTTTTTTATTGTTATTTTATTATTCTTTTTCTTCAAGTCTTAAAAGTAAATATTTAGATTTAAAGAATAGATTTTCTAATTCTAACGAGTATTTGGCTGTAGTTAAGGATGATGGTCTTTGGGTCAAAGAAAAGATAGATAATAGTGTGTATTTCATACATGCTAAAGGATTTAATAAAAGTAACTTAAAATCAATTACTATCTCAGAAATTGATAAATATTATAAAAGTAAAAATACGATTACTGCTGATAAGGCAAATATCGTTTCTAAAAATTGGTATTTAGAAAATGTTTATTTAATAGATAATAGTGGTAATAAAAATTATTACAAAAGTTTTGTATATAATTCTTCATTCAATGGTGAAATAATTTCTAATTTATTTTCTAATTTAAATTCTTTAAATATTTATGAACTCCACACACTTTCTAATAGTTATTCAAAAATTGGATACTCAAATACAGATATAAAAATTCATTTAAATAAAATATATAGTATGCCTATTTTTTATATACTAATGACAATTCTAGGTTTTATAATAATTAATAAACTAAAAGTTTTTAAATCAAGGTTTTTCATAATAATTTTTGGTATTTTTGTTTCTGTAGTTGTTTATTATTTAAACTATTTTTCTGGTGTGCTAGGTAACAATGGAGCATTGCCTATTTACCTTTCGGTATGGACTCCTCTATTACTACTATTTCTGATTTGCAATATTGGAATAATTAAGATTAATGAAAATTAAATTATGAATTTTATTCTAAAAATAACTAAAATAATAATATTAATTTCCATCAGTTTTAATGCTTTCTCTGATGAAATTCAAATAGACTCAACAAATATGGATATCGTAAATAATGGAAACTCTATTATTGCAAATAATGCAGAAGTTAGAATTCCAGCAGAGAGAATGAAAATTTTATCAAAAAAAGCTAATTATGAAAAAATTACCGATATATTAACTTTTCAAGAAGATGTTATTTTAATTGATGAAAAAAACGAAATTATAATAGAGGGAAATTTAATTAAATATGAGAAAAATAAAAACTTAATTTATAGTGAAGGGAAAACAGAATTAAAAATTGAAAATGAATATAAAGTAAATTCAAGCAATATTTATTACGACAGAACATCGAGTATTATATATTCCAGTAAAGAAACGTTAATTGAAGATAGAGATAATAATTTTTATATATTAAAAGATGGTTTTGAATTTGAAATTGTAAATGAAATTATAAAATCAAAAAAATCAATTATAATTGATAAAAATAATAACAAATATGTATTCGAAAATTTATTACTAAATTTAAAAATTAATGAAATTGCAGGTAAAGAGTTAAAAGTTCAATTTGAAAAATCGTATTTTGGAAATAAAAATAATGACCCTCAATTAAAAGGCAGAAGCTCATACTCAAATGAAGATGAATTAAAAGTCTATAAAGCTGTATTTAGCACATGCAATATAGAAAATAAAAATTGTAGAGGATGGGAATTAAATTCTGATGAATTTAAACATGACAAAGTAAAAAAAATCTTTGAATATAAGAATTCATGGTTAAAAATTTTTGATTATAAAATCTTTTTTACTCCGTATTTTAATCATCCTGATCCATCTGTTAAAAGAAAATCTGGTTTTCTTGCACCTTCATATTCTACATCAGAAAGTCTAGGTATTGCATTTAATATTCCATATTTCAAAGTATTGAGTAAAGATAAAGATATTACATTTAATCCAAGATACTACGCAGATAAAAGTTTTTTGCTTCAAAATGAATTTAGGCAAGCATTAAAAAATTCAGAAGTTCTAAGTGATTTTAGTTTTCTAATTGGTGACGCTGGTACAAAAGGCCATTTTTTTTATAATCAGATAGGTAAAATAAATGAAAATCTTAATTTTGAGTTAAATTTGCAAAGTGTTGAGGGAGATAACTATTTAAAGAATCATAAATTATTAGAAACATCTAGTCTTTTGAATGATGATAATTTATTAGTATCTAATCTAGATCTAGATTGGACGTTTGAAGACTTGAGTTTAAATACTTCATTAAGAATTTTTGAAGATTTATCAAGAAATTATAATGATAGATATCAATATGTCTTTCCAGATTTTAATTTTATAAGAAATATTAAAATTCCAGATAATTATAATGGTAAATTTACTTTTAATTCATACGGATATAATAAACATTATGATACAAATACAATGGAGACAGTTATTACTAATGATTTTTTATTTTCATCAAACCAATACATAAATACAAAAGGACTTCTTTATAACTATAATATTTTCTTAAAAAATCCCAGCTCCTATGCAAGTAATTCTTCAAATTTCAGAGAAAATGGAAATTATGATTTATATGGAACATTAAAATTGGATGGAAGCATGCCATTATCAAAACAACTGGATAATTATACGCACTTTTTAAAACCAATAGCATCCTTTAGATACAGCCCAAATGGTAATAAAGATATTACATCAAAAGATATACTTCTTAACTATGATAATGTTTTTAGCTTAAATAGAATTGGAGTCTCAGATCAAGTTGAGGGTGGAGATGCTTTAAGTATGGGTTTAGAGTTTAAAAGAACAGATATAAATGGATTTGATATTATTGATTTTAAAATTGCAAATGTATTTAAGTCAAAAGAAAATATTAAACTACCTACAAAATCAAAATTAAATCAAACAAGATCAGATATATTTGGGTCTCTTAAATACAACTTAAGTAATAATTTAAAAATTGGTTATGACTTTTCATATGATAGAGATCTGGATCATTCAAATTTGGATGGACTATATGTTGATATTAACTTAAACAATATTTTTACAGATTTTTATTACTATACTACTGACAATGATCTTGGTGAAAACGAAACTATTTCAAACAATACTGTAATAAAAATAAATGATGAAAGTTCACTTAAATTTAATACTACAAAAGATTTAATTGATGACTTTACGGAATATTACGATCTTATGTACTCATATATTACTGACTGCATATCTATAAATTTTAATTATAATAAGTCTTTTTATAGAGACGGCAATTTAAAACCTAACGAAAGCTTATCTTTTTTAATCAAAATAATTCCATTTACTGAATTAGGTGTCCCAAATATTGGGAAATTAATTAATAAATAATGTCAATTAAGAACTTATTGTTATTATTTTTAATAGTCTTTATCTTCTTTCAAAACGATGAGTTGAATGGAAGCATAAAAATAAAATATAAAATTGGAGATGAGATTATAACAAATACAGATATTAATAATGAGAAAAATTATCTAATTTTTTTAAGACCTGATTTAAAAAATTTATCCAACAAAGAAATTTTAAAAATTTCAGAAAATTCCTTAATAAGAGAAGTAATAAAAAAAAAGGAAATCAACAGAGTATTTAAGAATTTAAATAATGAAGCTATTATTAATGAAGTTAAAAAAAAACTTTTTAAATTTAAAAATGTGAGTAATGAAGAGGAATTTATGAGATTATTAGAGAGCAGCAATATTGACTACGGAAAAATAGTTGAAAAAATGAAATATGAAGCATTTTGGAATGAATTAGTTTTTCAGAAATATAACGGATTAATCAGAATTGATGAAAAACAGCTAAGAATAAACTTAAAAAATAAAATATCTAATGATAAAAAATTTGAATACAATATTTCAGAAATCTTGCTTGAAATTGAAAAAGATGAAAATATTAAAAGTAAATATGAAGAGATCATTGAGTATATTAAATTAAATGATTTTAAAACTGCAGCATCTAGATTTAGTATTGCAAGTAGCGCAAATAATGGGGGTAATGTTGGATGGATTAAAGAAACCTTATTATCGGAAAATATTAACTCTATTTTAAAAAAAATAAATAAAAATGGAATTACTAAACCAATTAAATACCCAAGTGGATATTTAATATTGAGAGTAAATGATAAAAAAGAGTTAAAACAAAATATTAATATTGAAAAAGAGCTAAAAGAATTAGTTAGTTATGAAAAAAATAAACAATTAAACCAGTTTTCTTTATTGCTTTTTAAAAAACTTAAACAAAATATAACAATAAATGAATACTAAATATATTTTAATAATTCTTGGTGAACCATACAGTACTTTTTCTGAAATAGTGGGAAAATACTTCAAAAAGAATCGGAAATTAAATAAAAAAATTGTATTAGTTGGGTGTAAAAGTTTACTTCAAAGTCATTTAAAGGATTTGAACTGTTTATTTAAATTAAACGAAATAAAGTTTATAAAACAAGCTAAA
The DNA here is from genome assembly GCA_902559605.1 of uncultured Pelagibacteraceae bacterium. Taxonomy (GTDB): domain Bacteria; phylum Pseudomonadota; class Alphaproteobacteria; order Pelagibacterales; family Pelagibacteraceae; genus Pelagibacter. Next base: position 4,508 of record CACEIC010000006.1, read on the forward strand.
AAAAATATTGTAAATATTATTAATGTTAAATTTAATTATAAAAAAATATATTCTCAAGTATCTATTAAATCAAATAATTATATAAAAAAATGTTTTGATATTAGTTTAAAAATATTAAAAAATAATAATGAAATTATTTTAATTACGGGACCAATCACAAAAAAAACTTTTCTAAAAAAAAAATATTTAGGGATTACTGAATATCTTGCAAAAAAATCTGAAGTTAAATCAGAAACTATGCTAATATATAACAAGGAATTATCAGTCTCTCCAATAACTACTCATATTCCAATTAAAAATGTTGCAAAAAACATAACAAAGAACAAAATTATTAAAAATACTAAAATGATATGTGGCTTTTACGAAAAGTATTTAAATAAAAAAATAAAAATTGCAATTTTAGGGCTTAATCCACATTGTGAAACAACTGATAGATTTAGTGAAGAAGATAATATTATTATACCTTCGATTAAACACTTAAATAATTTAGGTATATATGCAGAAGGTCCTTTCTCCGCAGATAGTTTTTTTTTAAAAAAAAATATAAAAAAATATGATGTTGTAATAGGCATGTATCATGATCAAGTTCTAACTCCTTTAAAAACTTTATTTAAATTTAATGCCATTAATATAACAATTGGTCTTCCATTTATTAGAATATCACCAGATCATGGACCAAATTCACATATGCTTGGAAAGAATATATCAGACCCATCCTCATTTTTTTATGCAATGAATTTTATAGAAAAAAATAAATAATGAAGCCAAAAAAAAGTTTGGGTCAAAATTTTATAAATGACACAAACTTGTTATCTAAAATCGTAGATGATGGTAAAATTTCAACAAATGATACAATATTAGAAATTGGACCAGGAAAAGGCAGCTTAACGAATGAAATATTAAAAAAAAAACCAAAGAAATTAATAGTTGTTGAAAAAGATAATAATTTATCAGAATTTCTATTTAATAAATTTGGTGATCAAATTAAAATTTTGAATAAAGATATTTTGACATGCTATAAAGATCTTAATTACGACGAACCAATTAAAGTTTTTGGTAACTTGCCTTATAACGTATCAACAAAAATTTTAACCTCTTTCATAAAAATAGAGAATTTAAATAAAAAATTTAATAAGTTTATATTTGTATTTCAAAAAGAAGTTGCTGATAGAATAATTGCAGAAGAAAACACAAAAAACTATAGTAGACTATCAATATTAACTTCTTGGAAGTTAAATAGAGAGAAAATTTTAGATATTAATCCAAAATTTTTTTTTCCAAAGCCAAAAGTTTGGAGCTCGCTAATTTCTTTAACGCCTAAAATAAAAATTGAACATTTAAAAAATGCAAAACATCTTGAACACATAACTAATATTTTTTTTAATCAAAGAAGAAAAATGATTAGAAAACCAATGAGACAACTTTTTACAAACTACGAAAAAGTAGCTAAAAATTTAAATTTAGATTTGAATTTAAGACCTCAGAATATTCCAATAAAAAAATATATAGAAATTTGTAAAATTTACGAAAATTAATTTAATAGACTTTGTACATGCTTATAAATAAAATTACGATCAAATGGATTTTTATTCTTATTTTTTATTACTTTCATAATTTTTTTATAACAGAGGTTTAAATTGTCATTAATAATCACATAATCATACTCTTTCCATTTTAATAAGTCTTTTTTAAATTCTTTCATTCTTCTTTTCACTGTTTTCATATTTTTCTTCTCTCTTTTTAAGAGTCTTTTTAGTAATTCACTCTTTGATGGTGGCAATATAAAGATTGTTAATAAATTGTATTTTAAGTTTTTATTTTTAATTTGCCTCGTGCCTTGCCAATCTATATCAAAAATAATATTTTTTCCCTTATTTATTTTTTCATAAACTAATTTTTTTGATGATCCATAATAATTATCAAAAACTTTTGCATGTTCTAAAAATTCCCCCTTTTTAATTAATTTTTTAAAGTTATTTTTTGAAATAAAAAAATAATCTTTTCCATTTTTTTCATTTGGTCTTGGGGATCTTGTAGTGTGTGATATTGAAATTGAAAAATTTCTATTTTTACAAATTTTTTTTACAAGTGTTGTTTTGCCTGCACCTGATGGTGAAGAAAGTATAAAAATTCCACCTTTTTTAAAGCTGGACATTAAAATTAAAATTAATTTGCTTTATTCTCTATAAATTTTACAGCATCACCTACAGTTAGTATTTTTTCTGCGTCACTGTCTGAAATTTCTGACCCGAATTCTTCTTCAAAGGCCATAACTAACTCCACAGTGTCCAAACTATCTGCACCTAAATCATCTATAAAACTTGATTCCTCAGTAACTTTTGACTCATCAATACCAAGGTGATCAGCAACTATTTTTTTTACTTTATTTGAAATATCTTCTGACATCTTTTTCTTTATTAATTAAATTCGTTAATAAGTATTTATATAACTTTGTCAACTAAAATACATGCCACCATTAACATGTATAGTTTCCCCAGTAATATAATCAGATAATTCAGAAGATAAAAAGGTAACGACATTTGCCACATCATCAGGCATACCAAATCTACCTAGTGAAATTTTATCTTCCATGTTTTTTTTAAAGTCTTCATTAATTCTATCAGTCATTTCTGACTTAATGAAACCTGGAGAAACACAATTTACTTTTATATTTTTTTTTCCATACTCCAAAGCTAAACTTTTTGACATTCCTATTAAACCAGCTTTTGAAGCCGAATAATTTGCCTGACCAACATTGCCTGTATGACCTACTATTGATGTAATATTGATTATTTTTCCATTTTTATTTTTCAGCATTTTTTTAATTGCAAATTTTGTAACCATAAAAGTAGAAGTTAGATTAAGGTTTAAAACTTTATTCCAGTCTTCATCCTTCATTCTAATAGTTAAGTTATCTGATGTTATTCCTGCGTTGTTTATTAATACATCTATTTTATTTTCTAATTGATCGTTACATTCATTAATAAATTCTTCAATTAATGCATGATTTGATATATCAAATTTTTTAGTGATTACATTTTCATACTTCTTATTAATATTGTCTAATTTACTTTGATTTGTTCCTGTGGCTAAAATTTTAGCATTCGTTGAATATAATTTATCTAATATAGCACTTCCAATGCCCCCGGTTGCGCCAGTTAATATTACATTTATGTTTTTAAGATTAATCATTAATTAAATTTTTTATATCTGTAAAATTGTTTACCTGATTTAATTTTACATTTCTATCAATTCTTTTTACTAATCCAGATAAAACTTTACCAGGACCCATCTCTATAAATCTATTTATGCCAGATCTAATCATATAGTTGATGCTTTCTCTCCATCTAACTGGATTTTCAATCTGCTCTATAAGAAATTTTTTTATATCATTTGATTTAATTAATGGATTAGCGGTGACATTTGAAATGATATTAACTATTGGATCATTAAACTTTGTTTCAATTATTAAATTCTTCATTTCATCAGTCGCATTTTTCATTAATGGACAATGAAAAGGAGCGCTTACTGGAAGTTTGACAAATTTTATATTTTTTTTAATTAAAATTTCACTAAGCAACTCTAAATTTATTTTTTTTCCACTTAACACTATTTGGCCATTTGAATTATCATTTGCAATGTAGCATGTAAATTTTTTTTCATTTTCTTTTAAAATACTATTTATATTTTCGATTGTCTGTCCAAGTATTGCTAGCATACCTCCCTCACCGTTCGGAAGAGCGTTTTGCATCGCTGCTCCTCTGCGTTTTAATAAATTAATTGTTTGATCAAAACTTAAAGCCTCAGCACAACAAAGAGCCGAATATTCACCCAATGAATGTCCAGCAAAATATTTTGCTTCTTTAAGCTTAAATTCTGTTTCTTTTTCTATAACTTTAAAAAAAGAATAACTGACTAAGAATATTGCAGGCTGAGTATTTTCAGTTTGATCTAAATCATTTTTGGGTCCATCAAAAATTATTTTACTTAAGTTTTTGTTCAAAAGCTCATTGGCATTTAAAAAATATTCTTTTACATAGTTGAAATTTTCAAAAAGTTCCTTTGCCATACCAATATTTTGAGATCCTTGACCAGGGAATAATATTGAAAACATAAAAAGGTTAATAAATTAAGTGTTTTTTTATATTGTAATTAAAAATTTATAATAGTATATCCTCTTTTTTTCTATAAAATTATATGAACTTTTACGAGCACACACTAATAGCAAGACCAGATACTTCTCCTAGTCAAATAAAACAAATACAAGATAAATACACAAAAATTATTGAAAATAATGATGGTAATATAATAAAGTTTGAGAGTTGGGGATTGATGCATCTTTCATATCTTATAAAAAAAAATAAGAAAGGTAACTATTTACATTTTAAAATAGAGGGTAAGGGAAAAACAATTCAAGAATTAGAAAAAAACGAAAAATTAGACAAAAATCTGTTAAGATTTCTTACAGTAAAAGTCAAAAAGTTAGACTTAGAAACAGACTATTTTAAAAAAAATGAGGATGAAATTAAAAAGTAAATTTTAAATCATGAAGAAAAAAAATCTCAAAAAAAAAAGCTCACAAAACAATTTCTCTAAACTAAGTGTTTTTCAAAATCAGAAATATAAATTTAAGAAAAAATGTCCTTTATCAGGTAAAGGTGCTCCAAAAATTGACTACAAAAATGTTAAGTTGCTTAGAAGATATATTTCTGAAAATGGTAAAATTTTACCTTCAAGAATTACTTCAGTAAGTCAAAAAAAACAAAGAGATTTATCTTTATCTGTAAAAAGAGCTAGGAATTTAGCATTAATATAATGAAAGTAATACTTTTAGAGAACGTCAGGAAAGTTGGTTCGATTGGAGAGGTTATTGATGTCAAAAGAGGATTTGCGCGTAACTTTTTGATTGCAAAAAAGAAAGCTTTATTCGCTTCAAAAGAAAATATTAAAGAAGTTGAAAAAATTAAAAATGATCTAAGTAAAAAAGATCAAGATAAAAAGAACTCAGCAAAAATAATTGATGAAAAATTAAAAAATAAAGAATTCACTATAAAAAAATTAAGTACGGAAAACCGTGAGCTATATGGTTCTGTCAAACCTACGGAAATATCTAAAATAATTAAGCAAAATGAAGAACTGGAGATTAATCCTTCTTTAATACAACCTAGTAAAGAAATAAAATCTTTGGGCAGTTTTGATGTCATTTTAAATCTACATTCTGAAATACAATCTAAAATAAAGATAACTGTAGTAGCGCAAGAAGAAAATCAGTAATTATACAATTTTTTCCCCAGTAATTATTTAAATTTGGTATAACCATATAAAATCATTAATATAAGTTATGTCACAATCATTTAATGTTATAAGTAATAAGTCTGAAGAATTACCTAATAATATTGAAGCAGAACAATCTGTTATTGGATCCATACTTTTAAGTAATGAAATTTTTGATGATATTAATTTAATTATATCTTCAAAAAATTTTTATGATCCAATTCATAAAAAGATTTATGAAGCATTAGAAAAATTAATTTATGGTGGTTTATTAGCAAACCCCATAACATTAAAGAATTATTTTGAAAAAGAAAACGATGAATTGAATATCCCAGAATACTTAGTTAAGATAACTAAATTCTCTTCATCTTCAAGACAAGCAATTGAATATTCTAAATTAATTTTTGATTTATATGTCAAAAGAGAGCTGATAAAAATTTCTGGTGAAGTTATAGATTTAGCTAAATTAAATGATTTGAATAATGATGGTCAAAAAATAATTGAAAATTATGAAAAGTCTCTTTTTGATCTAGCAGAAAAAGGATCTTTTAATTCGTCATTAATAAAGTTTGATGAAGCCATGAGACAAACTATAGAAATGGCCTCGAATGCTTACAAAAATGAGGAAGGGATCGTTGGAGTCCCGACAGGATTAAAAGATCTTGATGATAGACTGGGAGGATTACATAAATCTGACTTGGTTATTATTGCAGGAAGACCATCGATGGGGAAGACAGCTTTAGCAACCAATATTGCTTTCAATGCTGCTAAAAATTTTCAAGAAAAAGGAGATAAAACTTCTGTTGCTTTTTTTTCACTTGAAATGTCATCAGAACAATTATCAACTAGAATTTTAGCAGAACAATCTAGGATAAAATCTAATGATATAAGAAGAGGAAAAATTAGTGAGGAGCAATTTGATAAGTTTATTGAGACCTCTAAAGATATCTCTGAGTTACCATTATACATTGATGAAACACCCGCAATATCAGTTGCTGCGTTAAGTAACAGGGCAAGAAGAATTAAGAGATTGTATGGATTAGATTTAGTTGTAATCGATTATATTCAATTAATGAGAGGTTCAAACAATAAGGATGGGAGAGTTCAAGAGATATCAGAAATTACACAAGGATTAAAAGCTTTAGCAAAAGAGCTATCGGTACCTGTAGTTGCATTATCGCAATTATCTAGAGCAGTTGAACAAAGAGACGATAAAAAACCCTTACTTTCAGATTTGAGAGAATCTGGCTCAATAGAACAAGATGCAGATGTTGTAATGTTTGTATTTAGAGAGTCATATTACCTAAAAAATAAAGAACCAAGACCAGCAACTGTTGAACATGCAGAATGGCAAGCAAAAATGAATGAAATTTCACATTTGGCAGAACTTTTAATACTTAAACAAAGACATGGTCCAACTGGGACTATAATGCTTGAATTTGAGGAAATGTTTACCAAATTTAAAGATATTCAAAATAATTAAATTAAAATATATAAGCTAATAGTCAATGTTAGCTAAATTTTATCAAAATATTGTATTAAAAAATCCAAATTTAATTTTAATTTTTTTGTTAATTTCCCTATTTTTTTTTGGATATCATTCAAAAAACTTCAGACTTGATGCTTCTTCTGAAACTTTGTTAATAGAAGGCGATCCTGATTTAAAATACCTCAACGAAATAAATGACAGATACGGTGCCAAAGAATTTTTAGTTCTTACTTACACACCAAAAATGAGTATGATTGATGAAAATTCAATTAAAAATCTTTTAAAATTAAAAAAACAGATACAAGAACTTAATTGGGTACATAGTGTAATAACACTATTAGACATTCCTTTGTTAAGCAGCTCTGATGAACCGCTCATAGAGAGGCTACAAAATTATTCGACATTATTATCACAAGGTATCGACAAAGAAAGAGGATTTAATGAGATATTAAACAGTCCTGTTTTCAGAAATTTTGTTATAAGTGAAGATGGCAAAACGTCTGGCATTATAGTTTATTTAAAATCAAAAGATAAAATTAAAGAATTTAAAAGTAAAGAAGATGAAGAGACTTATAAAGATAATTTAAAAAAACAAAACCATAAAAATATCTTAGAGATAAGACAAGTTATTAAAAATTTTAACTCAACTAGCAAAATTCATTTGGGTGGTATTCCGATGATTGCAGATGACATGATGACTTTTATTAAAAATGATATAATTGTTTTTGGACTTGGTGTTTTCATTTTTATTGTTGCAACTCTTTGGTATGTTTTCAGAAGATTGATATGGGTAATTGTTCCTATAAGTAGTTGTTTTTTTTCAGTAGTCATAATGACTGGTCTTTTGGGTCTTTTAGGATGGAAAGTTACAGTTATTTCGTCAAATTTTATAGCCTTAATGTTGATATTGACTATGGCTATGAATATTCATATTAGTACAAGATATCTTCAGCTTTCAAAACAATTTCCAAGATTAAACAAATATAAAATTATTTCTTTAACAACAAGTAAGATGTTCTGGCCTATTTTGTATACAGCCTTGACAACTATATTTGCTTTTTTATCTTTGATATTCAGTGAGATAAAACCAATAATTGACTTTGGATTCATGATGACTTTTGGTTTGATTATTTCCTTTCTTATTACCTTTAGTCTGTTGCCAACGTTAATTAATTTACTGAAGTTTAATAAGACATCACTTAAGGAAGAAAAGGGTTCTAATATAACTAAATTTTTTAGTAAAATTTCAGTTTCAAATCAAAATACTATCTTTGGAACAACAATAATAATTATATTTCTAAGTATATTTGGGATTTCAAAACTTGAAGTAGAAAATAGTTTTATAAATTATTTTGATAAAAATACAGAAATATACAAAGGTATGAAGCTCATTGATGAAAAATTGGGAGGTACGACACCCCTTGAAATTATTTTAAAATTCCCAAAACAAGACGAGAGTGGTCAAAAATCAGATGATGAAGAAGATGATTGGGGTGATGAAGATGAAAATGAAGACAAATATTGGTTTACCAAAGATAAAATAAATAAAATAAAAAAGGTTCATAGTTACTTAGATTCTTTAGAGCCTGTTGGAAAAGTTCTGTCTTTTTCTTCAATTATTGATGTCGCCACTCAGCTAAATAACAACAAAGAACTAGGCTCTCTAGAAATGGGTGTATTGTATACAAAAATACCAGACAATATTAAAAAAGAGATTGTAGATCCTTATATTTCTATAAAAGACTCTGAAGCTAGAATAAGTTTAAGAATAAAAGACTCTTTAGATAATTTAAGAAGAAATGATTTATTGATTAAAATAAATTCTGATTTTGAAAATAAATTAAATTTAAAAAAAGATGAGTTCAAGTTGGGAGGTGTATTAATTCTTTTTAATAATCTATTGCAAAGTTTATTTAAATCTCAAATTTTGACTCTTGGATTTGTTATGCTTGGAATTTTTATAATGTTTATAATTCTTTTCAAAAATTTAAAGTTAGCTTTAATAGGAGTTGTACCAAATTTTATAGCAGCTTTTTTTATATTAGGTTTAATAGGACTATTGGGGATTCCATTAGATATGATGTCAATAACAATTGCAGCAATAACAATAGGTATAGCTGTAGATAATAGCATTCATTTCATTTACAGGTTTAAAGAGGAGTATGCAAAGTTAAGAAATTATAACAAAACTTTAAAATTATGTCATTCGACTGTAGGTAAAGCTATTTTAAATACATCTATTACAATAGTTTTTGGATTTTCAATTTTAATAATGTCTAATTTTATACCTACAATTTACTTTGGTGTATTCACAGGTATTGCTATGTTGCTTGCAATGGTTTCGGTTTTAACACTTTTACCTACCCTATTGCTCAAAATTAAACCATTTAATTAATGATTGAAACTATTCAGGATTTTTTAATTCATGTAACGTTATTTGATTATATTTTTTTTGTATTAACTATTTATTTTCTAATTCAAGGATCTAGAAAAGGTTTTGTTTTAAGTTTATTGTCAGCTGCTAAATGGGTCTTGGCATATATTTTAACAATTTATTTATTTCCAAAAGTAAAGCCTTACTTTGATGGTATTTTAGATAGTGAATATGTGCTTGATATAATTGTAGGCATAATATTATTTATCCTAATAATTTTTTTTATTCTTTTAGCAAATAAAGCAATAAGTAAAGTTATTACTTACACGGGATTAGGTTCGGTAGATAAAATTTTTGGCTTTTTCTTTGGAATCGCTAAGAGCTATGTTCTAATTGTATGTTTGTTCACAGCTATAGATGTTGTTTATGATAGCAAAAAATGGCCGTTAAATTTAAAAGATTCGTTAACATTTCCTTGGGTTGAAAAAGGTAGTATCTATCTTATAAAGGTATTTCCAAATCAAAAACAATATGAAGACGCTAAAGAAAAAGTTCAAGATGTATGACCCTAAATTAAAAGAGGAATGCGCCGTATTTGGTATAAGTAATACACCAGAGGCATCGACATTAACTGCTTTAGGACTTCATGCGCTACAACATAGAGGGCAGGAAGGTTGTGGAATTGTATCATTTGACGGTGAAAAATATCACTCTGAAAAAAGATTTGGGCTAGTTGGTGACAATTTTAATGATGAAAAAGTTTTAAAAAACTTACCAGGAAAATACGCTATAGGTCACAATAGATATTCTACAACTGGAGGAACTGCTCTAAGAAATGTGCAACCTTTCTTTGCTGACACTAATTCAGGTGGAATTGGTGTGGCACATAACGGTAATCTAACTAACGCCATAACACTAAGAAATAAAATGGTTGAAGAAGGTTCAATTTTTTACACAACATCAGATACCGAAACGATAGTAAAACTCATAGCTAAATCGAAAAGATCAAAGACAATCGATAAAGTTATTGATGCTCTATTTCAAATTCAAGGAGGATATGCATTGGTAATGATGACTCAGAATATTCTTATTGGTGTAAGAGATCCTTATGGAATTAGACCTCTGGTTATAGGAAAATTAAAAAACTCTTATGTTTTTGCATCTGAGACATGTGCTTTTGATATTATTGGCGCAAAGTTTGTTAGAGAAGTTGAAAATGGTGAAATTGTTTATGTGGAAAATGATGAATTAAACAGTATTAAGCCATTTCCTCAAAAAAAAGTAAGACCGTGTGTGTTTGAATATATTTATTTTTCAAGACCAGATAGTATTTTAAATGGTAAAACTGCTTATGAATATCGTAAAAGATTTGGAGCAGAATTAGCGAGGGAAGATAATTTAGATGCTGACTTAGTTGTACCTGTACCAGATTCTGGAAATGCAGCTGCGTTAGGTTACGCTGAGGAAAAAAAAATAAACTTTGATTTAGGTTTAATAAGAAATCATTATGTTGGTAGAACTTTTATAGAACCATCGCAGCAAATTAGAAGTTTAGGAGTTAAATTAAAATTGAACGCAAACGTTTCAGTTATTAAAAATAAAAAAATTATTTTGGTTGACGATTCTTTAGTGAGAGGGACTACTTCATCAAAAATTGTAAAAATGTTATACGATAATGGCGCTAAAGAGATACATGTCAGGATAGCAAGTCCAGAAATAAAATACCCAGATTTTTATGGAGTTGATACACCTACAAAAAAAGAACTATTAGCAGCAAATAAATCAGTAGATGAAATAAAAGAATTTATAAAAGCAAAATCACTTAAATTTTTAACTTTAGATGGTTTATATCGAGGAATGGGTTTTGAAAAGAGAAATGATGCTTATCCTCAATTAACTGATCATCATTTTACTGGTGATTATCCTGTAAAAATAATTGACGAACTTGGAGAAGATAAAGTTACACAATTATCATTATTAAGCACTGGGTCGAGTAATTAATGAAAAAAGTAAATTTTACTGAAATGAAAAATGGTTCAAAAGAAGATTATGAATTATTAGAAAGGTATGAAAAAAATTTTGAACGAAAGACAGCGGATAGATTACTCAAATATCTTGCAAGTCAAACTACAACTCTTGAAGGTTATCAAATAACTAGATTAGAACATTCATTACAGGCAGCTACAAGAGCTTACAAGAATGGAGAAAGTGAAGAGATGGTTGTAGCAACTTTACTTCACGACATAGGAGATGACTTGGCACCAATGAATCATTCTCAATATGCGGCCTCAATAATCAGACCATATGTTTCAGAAAAAACATATTGGATAATACTTCATCATGGACTTTTTCAAACTTATTACAGTGCTCATCATTTGGGTGGAGATAGAAACGCTAGAGATAAATTCAAGGATCACAAATACTATCAAGATACAGTTGATTTTTGTGAAAAATATGACCAATCTTCTTTTGATCCTAATTACAAATCTATGTCTCTAGAAGAGTTTGAACCAATGGTGAAAAAGATATTTGATAGAAAACCTTTTTATCATCACTAATTTTAAAAGAAATCATGACAAACAAACTTAAGGAAGAGAAAAGTCCGTATTTAAAGCAGCATAAAGATAATCCAGTAAATTGGTTTGCTTGGAATAAAGAAAGTTTAGAACAGGCAAAAAAAGAAAAAAAACCAATATTTCTTAGTGTTGGATATGCGAGCTGTCATTGGTGTCATGTGATGGCTCATGAAAGTTTTGAAGATGATCAAACTGCTAAAATAATGAATGAAAAATTTATAAATATTAAAGTTGATAGGGAAGAAAGACCTGATTTAGATTATGTTTTTCAAAGAAGTTTATCTATTTTAACAGGAACACAGGGAGGTTGGCCCTTATCGATGTTTCTTGATGAAAATGGAGTTCCTTTTACTGGTGGAACTTATTTTCCTCCAAAAGAAATGCATGGAAGACCAGATTTTCAAAAAGTTCTAAATAATGTTTCTGACGTATATAATAAGAATAGAGAGAAAATTCTTGATCAAGCTCCTCAAATGCAAGAAATATTTGGTAAAATTAATCAAAGATCAGCAGTATTAAATCAACCGTTAGAACCGTTTTTAGAAAAAATTATACAACACCTTGATAAAGATAATGGAAGTTTCAAAGGGGCACCTAAGTTTCCCCAATTTTATTTATTTGACGCAATGTTTTATTTTTATTTAAAAACAGGAAAAGAAGAATACTTTAAACCTGTTGAAACTTTACTTTACAATATTTCTTCAAAAGGAATGTATGATCATCTAGCTGGAGGTATAGCAAGATACACAGTTGATGAAAATTGGATCATCCCTCACTTCGAAAAAATGCTTTATGATAATATTCAATATATAGGATTGTTAAATAAGTTCTTTCAAAAAACTAATAATCCTTATTATAAAGAAAAATTAGAACAAACTATAAATTTTATTAATTCAGAATTTAAAAATAATTTTGATCTTTATGGGTCTGCATATGATGCTGATAGCGATGGTGTTGAAGGAAAATATTATGTATGGAATTATGCAGAACTAAAAAATACTCTGGGTCCTAAATTTAATTTATTTGCAAAAAAATATAATTTAACTGAAGAGGGAAATTTTGAAGGTAATAATATTTTAATAGAAAATCATAATAAACTTTCTGATGATGAGATTAAAGAAATCTCAAACACAGAAAAAACGTTATTAGATCAAAGAAATAAACGTACTAAACCTTTATTTGATGATAAATCTCAAACTGATCAAAATTGTTTTTTATTAGAAACACTTCTTCTTTCATCGCTAGTAACTGATAATGAAGAACTAAAACAAAATACTTTTGTTAGTATAAAGATATTGGAAAAATATTTGTCAGAAAAAATTTTCCATTGCTATCAAGACACAGAGATTGACGCTTTTTTGGAAGATTACGTATACTATGCTAGTCTTTTGATAACTATTTATGAATTAGATGGTGACGTTAAATACATCGAAAAAGCAAAAGATATTTTAATTAAAACCTGGGAATACTTCTTTGATAAAAAATCAGGCTTAATGCAGAAAAATAAAATATTAGACAATGACCTATTTGTACAACCAGTAGATCTAAATGATAATAATATACCAAATGGAAATAGCGTATATTTAAGCTTATGTAATAAAATATGTATAATAACTAGCGATAAAATATGGTTTGAAAAAATTGATATTTTAAAAAAAAGTTTCCACCAAGTTTTAAACTCAAATTTCGCGCAAATGTTTAGTTTTGTAAAATCATTGGATATTTGTAATGAAAGTATATCTTTTACAATTCATGGAAAGCAAAATTTAGATCCTAATATAAAAAAGTATTTGCAAAAAAAATTTTTTACTAGAGCTACATTTAAATATCTAGATAATGAAGTAAAAGAGGCAAAAATTGTTATATGTAAAAATCAAACTTGCTCTAACAAATTAAGTAATATAAAGGAAATTGAAGATTATCTAAAAAGAAACAATATAAGCTAATGATAGAAACAAAGGAACAAATAATAAAACATTTTAAGTCAGGCTCAAAGGATAAATCTAATTTAAAGATTGGAGTTGAGCATGAAAAATTTATTTTTGATAAAAAAACAAATACAAGAATTGATTATCCCAAAATCAAGAAAATGTTTGAAAATTTATATGAGTTTGGCTGGAAACCTATTTTTGAGGAAAAAAATCCAATAGCGTTAACTAAGAATGGTAAAAGTATTACTTTAGAGCCTGGTAATCAAATAGAACTATCTGGAGCAAAATTAAATAATATTCATGAAGCTTGTGCTGAATCTCATGAATATTTATTTGAGTTAAATCAGGTAATTGAAAAATTAGATTTTAAAATAGTAAGCGCTGGATATGATCCTATATCTAAACTTGAGGATATACCTAATAATCCAAAAAAAAGGTATGAGGTTATGACCAAAGATATGCCTGTTGGAGGAAAACTAAGTTTGGATATGATGTATAAAACTGCAGGTACGCAATTAAATTTAGATTATATCTCAGAAGAAGATTTTAAAAAAAAATTTAAGTTGGTAAATAATTTAGTTCCAATATCTATCGGACTTTTTGCAAATTCCTCTATAGTTGAAAAAAATGATAGTGGATACTTATCTTACAGATCTAAAGTTTGGCAAGAAACATCTAGAGGTGGATTGCCTGAGTTTTTTTTAAAAGATGTAAATTTTGAAAAATATGCAGATTATATTATGAATTATCCAATCTTATTTTTACAAAGTGAAGGTAATTATATATCTGGAAAAAAATATTTATTTAAAGACTTTATGAATGGAAAAATTAAAGAAATTGGAAATAAAATTCCTAGTACTAATGATCTTGATACACATTTAGGAACAATATTTACAGAGAACAGATTAAAACAATATATCGAATTAAGATCAATGGATGCGTGCGGATGGGAGTGCTTATGCGCTGGTCCTGCCCTATTCACTGGATTACTTTATGGAAATCTGGAAGAAGCTTTGGATTTAATTAAAAATTGGGAAACTAATGAAGTGCTTTCAGCTTATAAAAATGCCCCTAAAAATGGCTTAAAAACTAATTTGATGGGCAAGGATATTTCGTATTGGGCAGAGAGATTAATAGACATATCAAAATCAGGATTAAAAAAGAGAGACTTTTTAAATAGAAAAAAATTAAGTGAAGCTAAGTTTTTAGATCACTTAGAAAAAATTGTAAAAAATAAAAAAACAAATGCAGATAATATAATAAGTAAGTATTCAAATTCCAAAAATTTGAATGATTTATATGACCAATAAAATTGTTGCTATACAAGGTGATAATTTAAAAAAAATAAATATCAAAACAGATACTACTATTTTTTTAGCAAATGAAGCTCAAAGCAAAGGTTATAAATTATTTTATTATTATCCAGAAAATTTATCAAATATAAGAGG
Source organism: uncultured Pelagibacteraceae bacterium (assembly GCA_902559605.1). Classification (GTDB taxonomy): domain Bacteria; phylum Pseudomonadota; class Alphaproteobacteria; order Pelagibacterales; family Pelagibacteraceae; genus Pelagibacter. Next base: position 19,600 of record CACEIC010000006.1, read on the forward strand.
AAAAACTGTAAGTGAAGGATATTTTATTAAAATTGATTATTCAAAAAAGAAATTTTATAAAATTATAAAAAAATCAAAATTAGACTTATCCTTTGCAAAATATATTTTAATCAGACAGGATCCACCTTTTAATTTGGAATATATTTCTACAACATTAATGTTAGACAGAATCAAAGATAAAACAAAAATTATTAATGATCCTACTTCAGTAAGAAATATTTCAGAAAAATTTTATTCTTTAAATTTTAAAAATTATATGGCGGATACAATATTTACTAAAGATTTGATTGAAATTAAAAAATTTTTCAAAAAACATAAAAAGATAATAATTAAACCTATTCATAGCTATGGTGGCAATGATATAAATCTTATTTCAGGAAAGCTTAATTTGCTTAAAATAAAACAAATTTTGAAAAAACACGGTCACATTATGTGTCAAAAATTTTTAAATAAAATTAAGTTTGGAGATAAAAGAGTTTTTATTATAAATGGTAAGGTTTGCGGAGCCATATCTAGAGTTCCAAAATCAGGATCAATATTGAGCAATATGAGCAAGGGCGCAAAACCTAAAATCGCATTTTTAAGTAATAAAGAGCTGAAAGTTTCAAATCTTATTGCAAAAAAAATTAAAAAAGATGGAATTTACTTTGCGGGAATAGACTTTATTGATGGAAAATTAAATGGAGACATAAATGTAACATCACCAACAGGTATAAAAACATACTTTGATTTATCTCAGATAAACTTGGCTAAGACTTTTTGGAAAGGTTTGTAGTTGAAAAACTTATCAAATCAGCAAAAAGGATCATCTCTTGCATTTATAGCTGTGATGTTCATCACACCAGATTCACTTTTTATAAGATTATCTTCGATAGATACTTGGGGATTATTGTTTTATAGAGGCGCGATACCATTTGTAGCTGTATTAATTGGACTTCTTATATTTTATAAAAAAAACTTTATTAAAGCATTTTTGAATGTTGGTTATGCTGGTATTTTTTATATTATAAGTTTTTCGATTTGTAACATCACATTTATAATTTCAATCCAAAATACAAATGTAGCAAATACGCTAATAATGATTGCAATGGCACCCATGCTTTCGGCAATCCTTGGTGCAATATTTTTAAAAGAGGTTCCCGATAAGAAGACTTGGATAGCTATAGCTATTACTTTAGTAGCTGTAATATATATATTTTACGACTCTCTAGAGATGGGTAACTTATTTGGTGATCTTATGGGTATAACAACAGCTTTTGGACTCGCCACCAACGCGGTAATAATTAGGTCAGCAAAAGATAGAGATTTGCTACCTTCAGCAGTTGTCGGTAAGCTTACGGTAGCTCTATTTGCTCTCTTTTTTGTTGAAAGTTATGAGTTAGTTGAAAAAGACCTGATTTATATACCTTTAATGTGTATTTTGTGTGTAGCAATACCATTTGTTTTGGTGACGATTGCTCCAAGATTTATACCTGCAGAGGAAGTTAATCTGTTTTTTCTTCTTGAGACCATTTTAGGACCCATTTGGGTATGGTTAGTTATCAAAGAGCAGCCAAGTATAGAGACAATAGTTGGTGGGCTAGTAATTATATTCACTATAGCTGTTCACTCATATTTAAAATTAAAATCTTCTACTAAATAAAATATTTTTCTTTTTGTCACAAATTTGTCTTGATTTAAAATTAGATCGCCCATAAACACCGCTAATTTTATGAACAAAATTATTAAAAACTCTTGGGCTCTCTTTATGGGTATGGCATTTATAATGCTCGCTCACGGTTTTCAAGGTACTCTGCTAGGTGTTAGAGCTGTTAAAGAAAATTTTGGTCTATCATCGACAGGTTTTTTATTTTCTGGATATTTTGTAGGATATTTTATTGGAGCAAAAATTATACAATCTTTAATTCATAGAGTTGGGCATATTAGAGTATTCGCAGCTTTTGCTTCTGTCACTTCAATTGTGGTCTTATTACACTCAATTTTTGTAAATCCTATTTCATGGTTTGTACTTAGAATGATTTCTGGATTTAGTATGGTTTGTCTTTATACGATTGCTGAAAGCTGGTTAAATGATAGATCTACAAATAAGAACAGAGGTAGTGTTTTATCTATCTATATGATCGTTATGTATGCCTCTATGGCAATTGGGATGTTTTTCATAAACTTTAGTAAACCAGAAAACTTTCAACCTTTTATACTGATATCTTTATTTATGTCTTTGTCTCTTGTTCCAATATTATTGACAAAAAGAAAGGCTCCTAACTTTAAAAAAATATCAGGTATGAGACTAAAAGAAGTTTATAAATCATCACCATTTGGTGTTGTAAGTTCGTTTTTAATTGGAATATCACATTCAGCTGTTTTCTCATTGATTGCAGTTTATGCTACATCGATGAATTTTAGTATTTTAGAAGTTTCAATAGTAACCTTTTTATTTGCTATATCTGGAGCTATATCTCAATGGCCAATAGGAAAATTATCAGATGTTTTAGATAGAAGAATTGTAATTATTTATACAACATTTGGAGCAGCTTTATTTTGTTTTTTGGCGATTATTTCCTCGGGTCAAATGTATATGCCTGCAGGTTTAGCTACATCAAAAATATTTTTTTATATCTGTATAATGTGTTTTTCTTTTTGTAGTCTACCAATGTTTGCATTAATTTTTGCACACACAAATGATTTTATACCAAAAGAAAAATTTGTAGCAGCAGGAGCAGGATTACAATTTATTTTTGGTCTTGGTGCAATTTGCGGTCCTTTTATGTGCTCATTATTTATGGAATTTTTAGGAGAAAATGGATTTTTTATTTTTTTAATTATATTTCATTCGTTTATTGGTTTATTTGGAATATATAGAATGCAAATTAGAGAGTCTGGAGATAACCCAGATTCACAGTTTGCACCTATGCCTCAAACGATTACTCCAGCTGGTATAGAACTTAATCCTTCAACTGAACCAATAGATGAACCAAATAATTTGAACGAATTTAAGAAAATTTAGTGTAAGTTCAAAATTATGAAAACAGCATTAATATTCGGCTCAACTGGATTAATTGGTGGAATATTACTTAAATTGTTAGCTAACGATCAAAAATATAAAAAAATTAAGGTTTTTGTAAGATCTTCTACTTCAAAAATTGATCCCAAAATAGAAGTTGTTGAAACAGATTTTACGAAATTAGAAAATATTAAGTCAGAAATAAAAGGTGATGATTGTTTTTTTTGTATTGGAACTACAAGAAAAAAAACACCTAACAAACAAAATTATATAAACACTGAGTATAATTTACCTGTAACAATCGGAAAAATTTGTAGTGATAATAATGTACAAAATTTTACTTATATTTCTTCATTGGGTGCCAGTTCAAAAAAAACAAATTTGTATTTAAAAAATAAAGGTATGGCTGAAGAAGAATTAAGAAAACTAAACTTTAAAAAATTTATTGTAATTAGACCTTCATTTTTAATTGGAAAAAGAATAGAGGAAAGATTGGGAGAAAAAATAGGTATTTTCGCCATGAAATGTATATCGCCATTTTTAGTTGGAGATTTAAAAAAATATAAATCGATAAATGCAGAAATAGTTGCTAAATCCATGATAAATATATCAAACAGTGAAATACAAAGTGGAGTATTTGAACCACCACAATTATTACGAATTGGAAGAGAATAAATTTTTTATAAATCAATAAAATATTAAAAAAATTATTTTAAGTGCTATAATACATTTAAAGGAGGTATCTATGGCTAAATTTTTTTTAATGGGAAATTTTACAGAGAAAGCATTCGCAGGCTTTTTAAAAGATCCTGGATCAGATAGATCTGAGGTTGCTAGAAAGTGTTCTGAAAGTGTTGGAGCTGAAATGAAATCTTACACGTATTTGAGAGGACCTTATGACTTTATAGTTGAAACCCATGGTACATTTGAGCAAATGGCTGCAATTAAAATGGCTACTGAGGGAAGTGGTGCACTTAAAAATATTGCTATTTGCGAGGAAACCCCAATGAATGAAATTGCAAATCATGCAACAAAAGTATCAAGTGGCTATAAAGTGCCTGGACAATAATCTTAATGGTAGCTTCATTAATTATGAAGCTACCAATTTAAAATCGAAGCTGTCAAAATATCTCATACAAATAAAGTAATATTGATTTATTAAGAAAGTTATGAACAAAAGAAAATTTATAAAATTATCTATATTTGGATCGTTACTATATAGTATTTTTCCTTACAAAATTTCATTAGCTGAAACCAAAAAAATAATTAATCAAAATTTAACAGAAGCCCAAAAAAAAATTATGTTTGAAGAGGCAACTGAACGACCATTCTCAAGCCCTCTTAATCAGGAGAAAAGAGAAGGTTTTTATCACTGTGCAAATTGTGGAGCTAAACTTTTCAAGTCTAACTCAAAATTTGATAGTGGAACTGGTTGGCCATCATTTACAGAAGCACTTCCTGGAGCTTTTAAAACGAAAGTTGATTACAGCTTTGGCATGAAAAGAATTGAATATCATTGTGCAAAATGTGGTGCCCATCACGGTCATGTCTTTGAAGACGGTCCTGGACCTACTGGAAAAAGATATTGTAATAACGGCTTATGTTTAATATTTAAGCCATCATCATAAAATGGAGGAGTAATGAAGATATTGAGTATATTAAAAGGAGTTGAATTAGTTATAGCAGATTTAGAGGTAAATTTGGGAGAACAGGTGAGAAGTGCACCTACTTTATGTGCTAGATATAATGGTAAAATTATACCATTAAACACTGCTCATGATGGTAGACCTATTCTTATGAAAGAAGAAAACGCGATTGAAAATTAATTTCTAATTAAGTTGCGTCAACTTAAGTAAGTTTATTAAATATAAAATATTATAAGAAGAATTATGACATTTGAATTACCAAAACTAAATTATTCTAATGACGCCTTATCTCCAATAATGTCACAAGAAACATTAGAATTACATCATGGAAAACATCACCAAACCTACATAACAAATCTTAATAATTTTATAAAAGATACAGACATGGCTGAAATGTCATTGGAAGATATAATTGTTAAAAGCTCAAAAGATAACTCAAAAACTGGAATATTTAATAATGCAAGCCAGCATTGGAACCATAATCTTTTTTGGAAGTGCATGAAGCCAAAAGGTGGTGGGAATATTCCGTCAAAACTTGAGAAAAAAATTATTGAAGATTTTGGAAGTATTGAAAAATTCAAAGATGAATTCAAACAAGCAGGTATAACTCAATTTGGATCAGGTTGGTGTTGGTTATCATTGAATAATGATAAATTGGTTGTTACAAAAACAGCTAATGCAGCAAATCCATTAGTTGACAACATGAAGCCAATACTTGGGTGTGATGTTTGGGAACATTCTTATTATATAGATTACCGAAATAGAAGACCTGAATATTTAGACAAATTTGTTGAAAATCTTATTGATTGGGAATTTGTTGATTCTCTTTTAGGTTAATTTAAAATAAAAAAAATGAACAAGGACAATGCCAGTAAACTCTGGAAAATTATTCAGGAGGCAGGCGACTATTTAAATGGTCAATTGCCTGATCACCCAAATCATCCAAAAGGAAGAAATCCATACGCGCATGTAGCAATATGTGTAAAAAATAAATTTAATGCTAGTTACAAAGATATCGAAGACGATAAATTTAATGAAGTATTAAATTTTATCGAAGATATTAAAAACAACCCAAACTAATTAATAAAATTAATCTAAAAATTGTTTATATGCTAAATATGCTAGAACTAATACAGCTACAACTTCCATATTTCTCCTTTTAATTAAAACTTCCAGTCGCAAATAATAATATTATTACTAATACTGCCACAGCTTCAATTAACTTCTTTTATAATTTGAAAGGGTTAATTTCAAGTATATTTAATTGAAAATAGTATTCAAAAACTCATCCACTTCACTGTCTTTAGTATTCCAAGCAGTGACTAATCTAACTGTTTTACCAGTCAATTCATCTTTGCTCATCATATACTCTTCTGAATTAAGATGTTCGACCATTTTTTTTGGGAGTTTCACAAAAACTTCGTTTGCTTCTGTCGGATATTCTAGTTTCACTTGATTGCTAGAAACTAAACCATCACTTAATTTTTTTGCCATTAGATTTGCATGTCTTGCATTTTTTAACCAAACATTATTTGAGATATATCCATCTAATTGTGCAGAAACAAAACGCATTTTAGACAATAGATGACCAGATCTTTTTAACAAGTATGGTAAGTTCCCAACTAATTCCTTATTAAATATTATTATTGCTTCAGCTGCTATACATCCGTTCTTCGTTGCTCCAAAAGATAATATATCAACACCTGACTTCCATGTCATTTCTGCGGGAGTAACATCTAGTGAAACAAGCGCATTAGCGAACCTAGCACCATCCATATGTACTTTTAATTTTTTTTTATGTGCGATATCAGAAATATTTCTAATTTGATCTAAGGTATAAACCTCACCAGTTTCTGTTGCTTGAGTTATACTAACAATAGATGGTTGAGTGTGATGCACAATTCCAAACCCTCCAATATTATCATTTAGCTCATCAACTGTTATTTTGCCATCTTTACCGTGCAATGGAACAAGTTTTGCTCCACCTGTATAAAATTCAGGGGCTCCACACTCATCAACATTAATATGAGAAAATTTGTGGCAATAAATATTTCCAAATGATGGAGATATAGCAGAAAGTGCTAAAGCATTTGATGCGGTTCCTGATGCAGTTGGATAAACAATCACATCCTTTTCAAAAATTTTAGAAAATTTTTCTTGTAACACACCTGAAATTTCATCGTTACCATACGGTGGGGCAATACCATCATTTGCTTTGATAATTGCATCCAAAACTTCTGGACAAGCTCCTGTCACGTTATCTGAAGCAAATTTTACTCTTTTTCGTTTTGTATTAATTTTTGCGTTCATTTTATTGTTTTGGAAAATAATCTTTTAAAGTACCTTCTCTATAAACATCAGCTGTACAACAATGAAGGCCTCCACCAAAAGCATATGCATCTCTCAACTCTACAGGGATAACCTCCATACCTAATTTATCTAACTGTTCAGCTTGATATTTTTCACTTTTTTCAACACATACAGTTTTAGGGTCAAGAACTAATACATTCATTGATAGCCATACTGAAGAGTAACAAAGTGGTGGTGGAGTATTATGAGCAGGTTGTGCAGCATCAATGATTTCCCATCCATTATCTTCAAATAATTTTCTTTGTTCTTTTGGAAGTCTTCGTTGTGGATTATTAATAATTAACCCTTCTTTAATTGGGGTAAAGGTTGCATCAATATGAATTGGATAAGGATCGCCTGGGAAATTTACAGCATGAACTCTATGATCCTTAAAATGTCTTTTTATCCAATCAATTCCTTTTAAGTTAGTTGTAAATCCGTGTTGTACAACCAAATCCTTTCCAAATCTTAGAATATCTGCGGCATCAAATAATGGTTCTTCCTCTGTTGTGACAAAGTATTTATTTTCTGTCCATTCAAGTCTTTTAGTTACACCAATTTTATCTGACAAATAGTCTTTTCTATAATCTGCGTCTGTTAATCTAGGCTTTGGTGCTGACTCATGTCTCATATTTGGATCTTTATTATAATAGTCTTTTAATAAAGGTCTGTAACATAGGTACTCAAACCATCTGCACCTATAGCTCATTGTCGCCTCTAATATTTCATTTCCCACAGTTAATAAAACATCTCTAGGTGGCATACACCCAAACATAGTTTCGGCTTTCCAGTCAGGAGTTGATGTTGGTTGATTAAAATCTAAAGGTGTTGGTCTATCAACTTTTATACCCCTTTTTTCAAGCAAATTTGAAAAGTTATCTAATAGTTCATTGGCTTTATCGACAGTGTCCTTAGTTCTTGGACCATAAGTTCCTCGCATATCAGAGTCTTCTGGAACTTTAGCATCTAAAGCAGGTTCAGGTGCTGGAATACAAGTACCATCTGCTCTTCCAACAATTACATGTTTTAATGGATCCCATTCATTCCAACTATTAACAATCTTACTATTTTGAACCATGTAAAATTAATTTAATCCAATAAATCTTCTATTAGATTGCATTATCATACTATAATAAAATATAGCTAAAAAAATAAAGAAGCCACCAATAATTGTGTTAGTTGAAGGAATTTCATTTATTCCAAGCCAAGGAAGCCAAACCCAAAATATTCCTCCTATAACTTCGGTCAAAGACAATAAAGTCAAATCAGCTGCTGGAATATATTTTGATCCAATTGAGTAAAGAATTAAACCCATGCACACAAGTGTTCCATGAGTGGCAAATAATGCTTCATTTTTATTTGAAGATAAGAAATTTGCATCGTTATTTAAAAGCATAACTGTTGAAAATAAAAAACAAAATAATCCTGCTATAGCAACAGTTGTAAACTTGGGAGTTTGTTTTCTCCATCTCAGACTTACTGAAAAAATTGAAAAACCTAGCGCTGATACTAATCCAAATATTAGACCCATTAAAGAATTTTCTCCGGTATTACCGTATGCCATTACAATTATGCCAAATGCTGCAACTAAAATTGATATCCAAACTGTGATTGATATTTTTTCTTTCAAAAAAAGAAAGCCAAGTAGTGCAGTAATAAAAGGCATTGCAGCTAAACATAATAGAGTTACTGCTGCTGTCGTATTAGTAATTGACCAAATAAAAGTTATCATTGCTGTTCCTAAACCGACACCACCTATAATTCCAGATATCCCAATTTTTAAATAATTTTTATAAAAAGAGATTCCTTCTTCAAGGAATAAGTAAACATTGAGTAACAAAAAAATAACAATACCTCTTGCAAACAAGTATTGCCAAGGAACAGTTTCTGGTTGATCTATATGTCTTACAACATATGGTCCAAATGACCAAAGTATGCCTGCAAATAAAACTATTGGAATAGCTACTTTAGGATTTTTTAAATCAGGCATAAATTAATTTATTTTTTATAAATTTTTAGTGATATTATTAAATAAATATGGATTTAGATATAATAAAAATTGCATCCGACACGACTAATAATAAAATATTGAAAGATTACACTCATAGATCTAAATATAAAAATAAAACTTGTGGCGATATAATTGAAATGAGATTTAATATTAAGAAAGATATAATACAAGATATTGGATATCAAACAAAATCCTGTGTATACTGTCAAGCTTCTGCAAGCTTAATATCTCATAAACTTATCAAAAAAAGTAAAAATAAAGTTAATTATTTATTAAAAAATCTTATCGATTATTTTGAAAATGAAATTAAACCTTTGCCAAAAAATCTAAATAAATTTAATAAATTGTTTAATAAAAAAAATATATCTAGAAAAAACTGTGTATTAATGCCATTAATTGCAATTAAGAAACTCAGCATTGATGAATAATTTAGATATTAAAAAACCTGTTATCGCTGCAATATTTTCTACTTTGACAATTGGGGTTTTGTCATTGCTTACTTATAAAACACCTTATGGATTATTTTTGATTGCTTCCTTTGGTTCTACAATGGTTTTGCTTTATGGTTATCCAGAAAGTCCTTTTGCAAAACCTAAAAATATATTTTTTGGTCATTTTTTAACCTCGCTTGTTGGTGTGATATTCGTGAATTTCGTTCCACTCCCGATATATATTATTATACCTGTCGCTGTTGGAATAGGTGTCGGATTAATGATCATTCTTAATGTAACCCATCCTCCTGCAGGAGGAAATCCTATAATTGTGATCATGGGATCAGTTTCTTTTGAATATTTAATATCCCCAGTTATAAGTGGATCAATTATTGTGATAGTTTTCGGCATAATCTTGAACAAATTTATTGCTAAAAGGAATTACCCAAAATAAACACAATTTGTTTGCTAGTCCTATTTAACTTGTGCTAGTCTTTTCAAATAATAATTAATAATTCAGCTTTAAGAAGCTAGTAATAGGAGTAAAAATGAAAGTACTTTGTGTATTGTATGATGATCCAAAAGGTGGAATGCCTAAATCTTATCCTCTGTCGGATTTACCAAAATTAGAGAAATATCCAGATGGAATGACATTGCCATCGCCTAAAGGGAGAGATTTTACACCAGGTCAATTACTTGGTTGTGTTTCAGGTGAACTTGGTTTGAGAAAGTTTTTAGAGAGTAACGGACATGAGTTGGTTGTTACTAACAGTAAAGATGGAGATGGATGCGAAGCAGATAAACATATTGTTGATGCTGACATTGTTATCTCTCAACCATTTTTCCCTTATTATTTAACTAAAGAGAGAATCGCTAAAGCTAAAAATCTTAAGATGGCAATTACAGCAGGGATAGGTTCTGATCACGTTGATTTACAAGCAGCAATGGATAATAAAATTGATGTTGTTGAAGTAACTTTCTGTAATTCTAGATCAGTTGCTGAACACATAGTAATGATGATTGTTTCAATGGTTAGAGATTATCACAATCAACACAGAATAGTTAATGAAGGTGGTTGGAATATTGCAGATGCTGTTCAGAGAAGTTATGACGTTGAAGGAATGCATATAGGGACTGTTGCTGCTGGAAGAATTGGTTTAGATGCACTTAGAAAAATGAAACCATTTGATGTTCATTTGCACTATTTTGATAGACATAAATTACCTGACAGTGTTGAAAAAGAACTAAACTTAACTTTTCATGAATCTGTGGAGTCTATGGTAAAAGTTTGCGACGTTGTTACAATCAATTGTCCACTTCATCCAGAAACTGAAAATTTGTTTGATGATGAAATGATAAGTAAAATGAAAAAAGGGGCGTATATAGTTAACACTGCAAGAGGTAAAATTTGTAATCGAGATGCAATAGCTAAAGCCCTTAAAAGTGGACAGCTAAGTGGTTACGCAGGTGATGTATGGTTTCCACAGCCTGCTCCAAACGACCATGTATGGAGAACAATGCCAAATCATGGAATGACACCACACACTTCTGGTACATCTTTATCTGCTCAAGCAAGATATGCAGATGGTGTTAGAGAAATATTGGAATGTTTCTTTGAAGGAAAAGAAATTAGAAATCAATATTTGATAGTAAAAGATGGCCAATTAGCAGGAATGGGGGCACATTCTTACAGTAAAGGGTCTGCAACTAGTGGATCAGAAGAAGCTGCTAAATATCAAAAAAAATAAAATAGATTTATTAAAGGTATGCTACTCAAATAAGTAGCTACCTTTAATACTATAGATTTAAACCCTCATTATTATATATTTTAGATATGAGGTTATTTTACTACTTTTTATTGTTATTTTTTATCTCGATATCATTCTCTCATTCAAAAGATAAAGCGTATTTTGCAGGAGGTTGCTTCTGGTGCATGGAAGAATCTTTTGAAATGTTGGAAGGTGTAGAAGAGGTTATATCTGGTTACTCAGGAGGGATCACTGCAAATCCAACATATAGGGAAGTCACTTATGGAGATACTGGTCATTTTGAGGTTGTTGAAATAATTTATGACAAAGAGAAAATATCCTATAAAGAACTCTTAAAAAACTTCTGGCTTAATATTGATCCATTTGATGCTTATGGCCAGTTTTGTGATAAAGGATACAGCTACAGATCTGTAGCATTTTATGAAAACGATTATCAGAAAGATTTAATTGATAAAGATATAAAAAGATTAGAAAAGAAATTTAAAAAGAAGGTAGTCACATATGTTAAAGAATTTGAGATTTTTTACAAAGCAGAGGATAAACATCAAGATTACTATCAAGTATATTTAGAAAATTATTTAAAATATAAGAAAGCATGCAAAAGAGAGAGAATACTTGATATTATTTGGGGATCATAATTAATGCCTGTAACAAGCAAATTTGTAGCTTTAAAAAACTATATCCCTACAGGTTTACCAAAAGAAACTGACTTTGAAATAAAAACTAAGGAGATATCTTTAGATAGTAAGAACAATATATTGGTTTTAAATTTATGGATTTCAGTTGATCCTTATATGAGGGCAAGGATGACTGAAAGAAAAAACTATAAACCGCCTTTTAATATTGGTGAAGAGATGGAAGGTTATGCTTTAGGTATAGTTAAAGAGTCTAAAAACAAAAATTTTAAAGAAGGAGATATTGTTTTTAGTAATTTCGGAATGAGAGATTACTTTGTTTGTAATTCCAATGATCTAAAAAAAATTGAGCCAATGAATATTCCTATACAAACATATCTGGGTCCACTTGGAATGACAGGTCATACAGCTTATATAGGACTTTTTAAACATGGTGAATTAAAACCAGGTCAAACAATCCTTGTTTCTTCAGCTGGAGGTAGTGTTGGATCTACTGTTTGTCAAATTGCAAAAAATATGGGTTGTAAAGTAATTGCAAGTACAGGATCAGATGAAAAAGTTAAATGGCTGAAAAATGATTTAAAAATTGATCATGCGTTTAACTATAAAAAAATTGAAAATCTTGTTTTGCATCTTAAAGAAGTTTGTCCTGAAGGATTTGATTTATATTTTGATAATGTAGGTGGTGATTTCTTAGAGTCAGCTATTTTTCAAATGAAGAACTTTGGAAGAATTGTAATTTGTGGAAGGATATCCCAAATGAATGCAACTAATCCTGGCTCTGGTTTAAAAAATATGGCTCATGTTCTTGTAAAAAGACTAACTATTAAAGGTTTTATAATTTTTGATCATGAAAATGATAGAGAGCAGTTTGAAACCGATATGGCTAAATGGCTATTAGAAGATAAAATTAAATTTAAAGAAACTGTTTATGAGGGTATAGAAAATACGCCAAAATCATTCATTGATTTATTAGAAGGTAAAAACATAGGAAAAATGCTTGTAAAAATTTAATTAGAATTTTTATGAAATTTTTAAAGAAGTTTTATAGACCCTTTTTATTAACCTATATTTTTTTGAGTATAGCTATCAGTTTTTATCCATCATTTGATTTTTACTCACTAAAAGGTCAAATTCTTATAATTGCTGTATCTTTTTTTAATGGGATGATGGGAGTTTACGTAAAAAAATTATAGGACGTAGGGCTCGGGTCTCGCAGAACTATTTAATACTCTTTCGACTGCGAAAACACTAATATCTATAGTTTGATAACTGCCTGTAGTTATTAATTCAGTTAGAGCTCTACCAATTCCTGGTGCTTGCATTAAACCTCTGCCGGTAAATCCTGAGGCCATGTAAACATTTTCATATTTTGGATGTTTTCCAACTACAGCATTATTATCTAATTTGTTACAATCATAATATCCAGCCCATCCACCTGTTAATTTGAGTTCTTCAAATGCTGGTATTCTTTTTGCAAGAGCAGGCCAAACTAATTCTTCAAAATCATTCCATGCAGGTTCGAGATCTTCTGCATCAAAAACTGAAATTGGAGAACCTGCTAAATATTCTTTTCCTTCTGGTCGCCAATATACTCCTGTTGTTAGATCTCCGGATAATGGCATCTCTGGAATATGTTTAGGACATTTAACTCTAAAGACTGTATGTTTTTGAGGTACTACAGGAATATCTTCAAGTAGTTCCTTAGTCCAGCACCCAGCTGCAGAAATAATTGTCTTTGCATTAATTTCAGATAAGCTCTTAACCTCTCCCTTAATAAATTCTGCCCCAAGATCAATTGCTTTATGCTTTAAAGCGCTATGAAATAAAAATGGATCAATCCATCCCTCACTCTTGTTATCAGTAAATGTTGCAGTTTCAATTCCTTCCTCATTAATGTAAGGAAAATAGTTTTTCAATTCAGAACCTTTAATATTTTTTGTACCCGCTTCACATTCTTTATGATTTTCTAAAGCTCTGTATTGCTCTTCTGCATGATCTGGTCCAAACATTAGAAGATATCCATTGGGCACCATGCTAGCTGTTGGATTTGGATTTTTTTCAGTTTTCAATAATTCTGGTATTTGAAATATAAATTCCCTTGCAAATTTTCCTAAAAGAATATTTTCTTTTTGAAAAAACTGTCGTCTAAATCCACCAAGTGATAATGGGAATGATGCAGTTTTATAAGTTGGATCCCTTTCAATGACTTTTACTTTTCTGCCTTCTTTGGACATAAAGTATGCAGTTGCAGCTCCAATTATACCACCACCTACTATTACAACATCATCCATATTAGTTTATCAAAAAAATGTTTATATTTAAAAGCAATGCAAAACAACACCATAACAAATATGGAATCATCAAGTACATGCTTAATTGACTTATATTCTTATATTTAAATACCAATAAAACAATAAATATAATTAACACAACAAGATTTAAAATTGCTAAAGAAATATTATGGAAACCAAAGAAAACAACACTCCAAGTTGTATTAAAAAAAAGATGAATGAAATATAAAAATACAATATTTAAATTTTTTGTGTTTTTATGCCACGCATTCCATATGGCTATTGTCATAAATAAATAAAGTAATGTCCATACTGGCCCAAATATCCAATCTGGTGGATTGTATTGAGGTTTAGATAAATTTGAATACCAAGGTTCTTTAAAATTTATAGTAACCAAACCTCCAATAAATGAAGCTGAAAACGTAGTAATTGCAAAGAGAATAAAAGATAAAATTTTATTTTTTAGCATTTAAGTACTATACAGCAGTTAAACATGAATAAAAAAGTAATTTGGATCACCGGCGGAAGTACAGGAATTGGCAAAGCACTTGCGTTAAAATTTGCTAATAATGGATGGACAGTTGCTATTTCTGCAAGAAGAGAAAATTTATTAAAAGAAATCGAAGATAAGCATCAAAATATTAAATCTTTTCCACTTGATGTAAATGATAAGGAAAAGTGTAAGTCTGTTTTTGAAAATATAAAAAAGGAACTTGGTGACATTGAAATTTGTTTTTTTTCTACGGGTACTTGGGATCCAAAAAAAGAAAAAGAAATTGATGTAGAGCAAATTGAAAATGTATTTAAAGTAAATTTTTTTGGAACATTAAATTGTATAAAAGCAGTTGAAACTCATTTTCGAGAAAGAGGAAAAGGTATTATTACCATTGTATCTTCGATTGCAGGATACAAAGGCTTACCTAACTCAAGTGGCTATGGACCATCCAAAGCTGCTTTAAGTAATCTTGCTGAAAGTTTACATTTTGATTTTGGAAGATATGGCGTGAGGGTTTGTTTAGTTTCTCCAGGTTTTATCAAAACACCAATGACTGATAAGAATGATTTTAAGATGCCTTTTCTAAAAACTCCAGAATTCTCGGCAGACAAAATTTATGATGGGCTTATTAATGGTTCAAATTTTGAAATACACTACCCAAAAGAATTAACTTTGATCCTTAAATTTTTAAAAATAATACCTGATCGATTATATTTTTATTTAATACGGAAATTAACTAAATTACAAAAAAAATAAAATTAATCTTTAACAAACATCACAGTCAACTCTGCAACTTTAATTCCAAATTTTGTCATCTTAGCTCTGTTGATAGCTACTCTTTCGTCTTGCATAAATATCCAATCATCAAAAGTAATTTTGATATTTTTTCCTTTCACAGGAACTAACAAAACATACTCAAATTTAAATGCTGGGCCATATGAATACCCCCTAGCCTTACCAACTACATCGCCTGCAGTTCCCTCGTAATTATGTTCATCAATTTTATCTATTACCCATTGCCTATTTTGTATTTCACCATCATTCCAAATAAATTTTTCGTCTAATATAAGTTGTTTGCCATCCCACTTACCGTCTAGGTCTGCTGAAAATTGTCTTGTAACTTTACCTGATCTGTTTTGTAGTATACCCCAAGCTTTGATGTTTCCGCTTAAATATTCTTCAATTATTAGTCTTGGTTTTTGATCTTTAAAATCTTCTGGTTTCATAGATTGATTATTTATACAGCTTGTAATTAATCCTGTGAAAATTATCAATAAAAATACTTTAAAAAATTTTTTGTTAATCATATTAAATTTTATTTTGCATGGAAAATTGAATTAAATCTATGTTCTTTGATTTAAACCCAGCTTCACAATATGACAAATAAAAATGCCACATACGTTTAAATTTATTATCAAATCCATGTTTTGAAATCTCTTCCCATTTTTTTAGGAATTCATCTCTCCATATTTTTAAAGTATTGGAATAGTGAGAGCCATATGACTCATATTTTTTAATTTCTAAACCGTTGCTACTAGATAAATCATATAATTTTCTTTTTGATGGCAAAAAACCTCCAGGAAATATGTATTTTTGTATAAAGTCTTCTTTGGTTTTATATCTGTCAAATAAACTATCATCGATTGTTATCGCTTGTATCGCGGCCCTTCCATTCTCAGATAGATTTTTTTTAATACTTTTAAAATAATTGACTAAATAATTTTGCCCAACCGCTTCTATCATTTCTATAGATGCGATAGAGTCATATTTGTCTTTTACATCTCTATAATCTTTCAAAAATATATTCACTTTTTCATTCAATCCATTTTCAAATATTCTTTTTTTTGAAAATTCAAATTGCTCTTTAGAAATTGTTATACAATCTAATTTTACATCATAATTTTTACCCACATATTCAGCAAAGCCACCCCAGCCACAGCCAATTTCTAAAATTTTATTTCCTACGTTTGGCTTTATTAATTCTGTAAGCTTTTTATATTTATTTAGTTGAGCTGAAAATAAATCGTCTTTTTGTTTTTCAAAAATTGCACTTGAATAAGTAAGTGAAGGATCCAACCATAATGAAAAGAAATCATTTCCTAAATCATAATGTTTTGAAATATTTTTCTTACTTCTACTCTTATTATTTTTTATGAAAATACTCTTTAATTTATTAATCATTGATAAATCAAAAATACCTGAAAATTTATAGACAATTTTTATATTTTTAGCTGTTATTTCTATTAGATTAGTTAGATTATCTGTTTCAAATTCATTTCGCATGTACGCTTCTGCAAGTCCAACACTTCCCGATTTTATTATTTGAAGTGTTAAACCAGGTTTGTTAATTTTAATCTTTGCTCTTAATTGTTCACTCTCATTACCAAACTTATATATTTTGCTGTCATGATTTTGAATTTCAAGAAATCCATGCTTTATTAGTTTTAGAGAATTAAATACGATTTTATCTGACAAAAGATTAAAATTCATTTTTTTTCAAACGTAATATTATTTTTTATTTTTATGTTTTTTTTAACTAACTTAACTCCCTTTAACCATAATTTTAATGCTTCAAAATGAATTGCGGCAATAACTTTAAAGGTCATTAAAGGGTGAGAAATATAAGATATAAGCATATTTTTATTGTTAATTTCTTTTGCAACCCCATCTTGTGAAGCATATAACAATTTTCCCTCCTTATCACTTTGATCAATTATTATGGATAACATTTTTTCAGGTTTGAGGATTCTAAAATTGTATTTACTTTTCATTTCAATAAATGGTGAAACGAAAAACTTCTTCTCACAGCTATTTGTAATTATTTTTTCGTCGTTGACTTTAAATATATAAGTATGTTGCTCACCAAATGTATTTTTAACTTCATACAATATAGCTATAATTTTTGAATGATTATCATAAACGAAAAAAATACTTAATGGATTAAATACGTAACCAAATATTCTAGGATAACAAAGCAATTTTACCTTTATGTTTTCAAATTGAATGTTGTTTGATTTTAAATTTTCTATTACCCAGGCTTTTAAATCACTACCATCTCTTGGTCCGTGATCTTTGTCATAAAAACTTAAAATATTAAAACTATTGTTAGAAAAAATTTTAATTTTTTTTTGTATCAAATTAATTTCATCAAGATCTAAAAAGAGTGAGAAAACGTTGTATTTAAAAAAGTGATATTTTGGCTTAAATCTTTTATGAATTACTTTACCTTCATAAATATTGGAATTTTTAATCATTTAGGTTTTCAATCATATTAATGGATGATTTTATTCCATCTTCATGAAAACCGTAACCAAAATAACTTCCACAAAACAATACATTTCTTTTATTTTGTATTTCTTTTAATAATTTTTGATTATTCAAAGCATCTTGATCAAAATAAGGGTGGGTAAAAGTAACTTTTTGTAGGATTTTTTTTTGATCTATTTCAAAAAAAGGATTTAAGGTTAAGAAAATATTTTTTTCTGTCTTCAGATTTTGTAATAAGTTCAACCAATAAGTTAATGATGTCTTACTAATATCTGATTTATCAACTGAGGAATTCCATGAAGACCAAACTTTTTTATTGTTTGGCATACATACATCGTCAGTATGTATTACTGCTAGATTGGATTTATATTTAAAATTTGAAAGTATTTTTTTTTCATCCTCAGTCGGCTCACTCAAAATTTTCAATGCATCGTCTGCATGAGTAGCGATGACAACTTTATCATAGTCAAAAAATTCGTTACTAGCACCGTAATATACTTGAACACCAATTTTATTTCTTTTTATCGAACTAATCTTATAATTTTTAAAATATTCTCCACTTATTTGAGTTAATACTTTCTCTACATAAGTTCTACTTCTATTGGTGACTGTGTACCATTGTGGTCTATTTTTTAATTTAAAAAGTCCATGATTTTGAAAAAATTTTAAAAAAAATTTAATTGGCATTTGATTTGCTTCTACTGGGGGCATAGACCAGATAGCAGAAACCATTGGGATTAGATGAAAATTAATAAAATTTTTTGACCATTTATTTTTTTCAAGAAATTCACCAAGAGTAATCTCTTCATTTAAACTTTTAATTTGATCACACTTTTTGTAGAAATTTATAATATCAAAAAACATTTTTAAAAATTTTAAATTAAAAAGATTAGCTTTATTTGCAAAAATTCCGTTTAAACCTCTGCCACAATATTCATAATTTGTATCTTTTACAGAAACAGAAAATGACATATCGCTTTTTTCAATTTCAATTTTTAATTCTTTAAAAAAATTTATGAGATTTGGATAAGTTTCATGATTAAAAACAATAAAGCCAATATCTACAGGAATTTTTTTACCATTAATTAAAGTATCTAAAGTATATGAATGACCACCAAAATGATCCTCACTTTCGAATAAATCAACGTGATGTTTTTTGGAAAGCTTTTGTGCTGCTGATAAACCAGAAATTCCTGATCCAATTACTGCTATTCGCATTAAGGCTATGCTGCGTCTTCTTTAAACTCATCCATACTTGGACATGTGCAGAATATATTTTTATCTCCATAAACATTGTCTACCCGAGCAACTGGAGGCCAAAATTTGTTTTGTTTTAAAAAACTTGCAGGATATGCTGCTTCTTGTCTTGAATATTTATGTTCCCATACATCTGATGATAATTCAGTATCAGTGTGAGGAGCGTTTTTAATTGGATTATCAATTTTATCAAATTCACCTGATTTAATTTTTTCAATTTCTTGTTTAATCTTAATTAAAGTGTCACAAAATCTGTCTATTTCTGATAACCCTTCGCTTTCAGTTGGCTCTATCATCATAGTGCCAGCTACAGGCCATGACATAGTTGGTGCGTGAAATCCAAAATCTATCATTCTTTTAGCAATATCTTCTTCAGTTACCCCTGTTTCAGATTTAATATTTCTAATATCAATTATGCACTCGTGTGCAACATTGCCATTTGCACCTTTGTACAAAATAGGAAAGTGATCTTTAAGTCTATGAGCGATATAATTTGCATTTAAAATTGCAACTTGAGTAGCAAGCTTTAATCCTTCTGATCCCATCATTTTAATATACATCCAAGAGATTGATAGAATGCTTGAACTACCCCAAGGAGCTGCTGATACCGCTCCAATTCCACTTGTTGGTCCGCAATCTTTTATTACTGGATGATTAGGCAGATAAACTTGTAAATGTTTTTTACAAGCTATAGGTCCCATTCCAGGTCCACCACCACCGTGAGGAATACAAAATGTTTTATGCAGATTAATATGACAAATATCTGGACCAAAATTTCCAGGCTTTGCAACTCCTACAAGGGCATTTAAATTTGCTCCATCCATATAGACCTGTCCACCATGTTTATGAACTAACTCACAAATATCAGTTATTTTTTCCTCAAATACTCCATGGGTAGATGGGTAAGTTACCATTAAAGCTGCGAGATTTTCTGAATATTGCTCTACTTTTTTCTTTAAATCATCGAAATCTACATTTCCCTCTTTATCACAATTAACGACAACCACTTTCATTCCAACCATTTGTGCGCTTGCTGGATTTGTACCATGTGCCGAACTTGGGATTAAACATATATTACGATAAGCTTCATCTCTATCTAAGTGGTACTTTCTTATAACCATTAAACCTGCATATTCTCCTTGGGCGCCTGCATTAGGTTGTAGAGAAACACCAGAAAAACCTGTTATAGATCTCAACCAATTTTTTAAATCAGTAAACAAATCTCTAAAACCTTCCATTTGTTCAACTGGAACAAAAGGATGAGGTTCTGCAAATTCTTTCCAAGAAATCGGGATCATTTCAGCAGCAGCATTTAACTTCATTGTGCAAGAACCAAGTGCTATCATAGTTCTATTCAACGCTATATCCTTATCTTCTAGCTTTTTAAGATATCTAAGCATTTCAGTTTCTGAATGATATAAGTTAAAAATTGGATGCTCTAAATATTTTGAAGTTCTTAATAAATTTTTTGGTAAATTAGGTAATTTAACTGAAGGATCCTCTTTTTTTATTGATTCTGCAGCATTAAAAATTTTTAATAATTGATTTACTCTATAAACGTTTTTTCTTTCATCGAAAGAGACAGCAAGCATTTCAGAATTTACTTTTCGTATATTAACTTTCTGATTTAGAGCATTTTTATAAATTTGATCAGTCTTTTCTTTGGTAATAATTGTAACAGTATCAAAAAAATAATCAGAATAAATTTCATATCCTGACTGTTTTATTTTATCAGCAAAACTCTTTGCTAATTGAGAAACTCTTTCAGAAATATTTTTAATTCCATCTGGACCATGATAAATAGCATATGCTGCTGAAACAATTGCTAATAAAGCTTGGGCAGTACAAATATTGCTTGTCGCCTTATCTCTTCTGATGTGTTGCTCTCTAGTTTGTAAAGATAATCTGTATGCCTTGTTACCATGTCTATCAACTGACACACCAACAATTCTACCAGGCATCGATCTCTTATACTCATCTTTAGTTGCAAAAAATGCTGCATGTGGACCTCCATACCCCATTGGTATTCCAAATCGCTGAGAGCTTCCTACTGCTATATCAGCACCAAGTTCTCTTGGTGTTTTTAATTTTGCCAAAGCTAATAGATCACATGCTAATACAGCCTTGCCGTTTTTTTTATGAATTTTGCTAATTGCTTCACTTGGGTCTTTAATATCTCCTAAAGTTCCGGGATATTGTAAAATTCCACAAACTAGATCTTCTTTTAATTGGTCTAAAACTTCATCTTCTTTTCCAACTAAAACTTTTAAACCCATTGGTTCAGCTCTAGTTTGAATTACATTTATTGTTTGAGGATGGCAATCCTCAGATACAAAAACTAAATTACTATCTTTTTTATTTAATCTATGACTAAGACCCATGGCTTCTGCTGCTGCTGTACCTTCATCCAATAAAGAAGCATTAGCAATATCCATTCCAGTAAAATCTACAATCATTTGTTGAAAGTTTAACAACATCTCAAGTCTTCCTTGAGCTACTTCAGGCTGATAAGGTGTATATGATGTATACCAACCTGGATTTTCTAAAATATTTCTTAAAATTACATATGGCGTATAAGTTCCATAATAACCCATTCCAATAAAATTTGAGTAAACATGATTTTTTTTTGAAATTGCTCTTAATTTTCTTAACGCCTCATATTCTGAATTAGATTCTCCAATATTAAGCTCACCTTTAAACATTATTTTTTCTGGAACAGTGTTATTCATTAAATCATCTATTGATTGATAATTTAATTCTTTTAACATTTTTGATTGGTCTGCTTTAGAAGGTCCAATATGTCTTTTTATAAAATCTTTTTCTGAATTTGG
>CACEIC010000007.1 GCA_902559605.1 uncultured Pelagibacteraceae bacterium
CAATGGCATTGAGAAAATATCCAACTTCTTTATCTAATGCACCTCCTCCAGAAACAAATGTTTTAAGCGATCCACCAAATTGTGATTTTATTTTTTTTCTTACTAATTTCTCTAAGATTCTGTCTTGTATTTTTTCAAAAATAGTTAAATTTTCTTTTTTTATTTTTTTTAAACCTAATTCTAACATTTTAAATATTAAGTTTTTTTTTAATCCTGTAGCTTTTTTAAAACTTGCATTAATTTTTTGATAAAGATTTTGATAAAATCTTGGTACAGCTGTCATAATCTCTGGTGAACAATCACCCATATTTTTAACCAATTTATCGATACTCTCTGCGTAAAAAATTCTAGCTGCTACAGTAATTTGTACAAATTGAACAGTATGCTCGTAAGAATGTGAAAGTGGGAGCCATGTAAGGAACCTGGGCTGATCTTTAGACAATAATGGTTTTAAAATATCTATTGCGCCCTCACAATTATTTAAGATACCTCCATGACTTAAAATTACTCCTTTAGGATTTCCCTGAGTACCTGATGTATAAATTATGCAAGACGGATCTTTTCTTGTGGCTAAAGATTTATGAATTGGTATATTTTTTTTATTATTTTGAATTAATTCTTTTAAATTAATATATTCAATTTCTATATTTGTTAATTTTTCAAAAGAAAATATTTTTTTTATGAATTTTTTATCCTTAATAATATTTTTCAATTTATTAAATTGTTCATTATTTGAAACAAAGATTACACTTGGAGTACAATCATTAAGAATATAATTGTAGTCATTTTCTGCATAAGTTGTGTAAGCTGGAACAGTTATCCCATCTGATAACATTATTGATAAGTCTGTGATAAACCATTCAGGTCTATTTTCAGAAATTAACAAACACCTATCACCTTTTGATATTACTTTTCTTAATTCATTTGAAACTAAACTAATAAAATCATATGTTTCTTGCCACGAATAATTTTTTCTTTTATCACCTAAAGTTGACAATAATATTTTATCTTTGTTAGTTTGTTGATTAAATTGATCAAAAAACAATTCAGTTAGATTATTAATTTGTTTCAAGTTCATATATTTTTTGGTGGGCAAAGAGAGAATCGAACTCTCACAGTATTGCTACTATTGGATTTTGAGTCCAACGCGTCTACCAGTTCCGCCATTCGCCCATTTATTTTTAATTTCATAGAATATAAATAATAGTATTAAAACACTATTTATATTAAAAGAAAATATGTTTAAGGAACTTTTTAATAAAACAATTAAACTTGCAGGACATAAAAATTCTAAAAAAATTTTAGGATTTATATCTTTTATTGAAAGTTTCATATTTCCTATTCCACCAGATGTTCTTATTATTCCAATGACCATTGCCGACAGACAAAGATGGATGAAGATAGCAATTATCGCTACAACAGGATCCGTCTTAGGTGCGTGCCTGGGATATTTCATAGGATATGTTTTTTTCAATGAAATTGGAATTAAGATTTTTGAGCTTTACGGAGTAGATAATACTGCATTTTTAAAAGATAAAATTTCATCAGATGGAGGGGTTTTTGCATGGGCGACTTTGCTTGCTATAGCGGGTTTTACACCCATCCCATTTAAATTGCTCACAATAACTAGTGGATTTGTTCAATTTAATATTGTTTATTTTATAATTGTCTCCTTACTAACAAGAGGATCTAGATTTTTTATCATAGCTTTCTTGGTTGGAAATTTTGGTCCAGCTATGAAAACAATAATTGAAAAAAAGCTGCTTAAAGTTTCAATTATAATCTCAATTGTATTAATAGTTTTTGCTTTTTTAATTTATAAATTTTTACAAAGCTTTATGAACTAAAATGAATTTTATTTTAAAAAGAAAAAATATTTATTTATTAATTTTTATATACTCAATTATTGCTATATTATCTGCGATCTATATTGAAAAAGTTCTTGGGTTTTTACCATGTAAGTTATGTATTTATCAAAGAATTCCTTTTTTAGTAGCAATCTTCATTTGTTTTTTAGGATATAGCTATACTAAATCTAATAGAATATTAATTGCTTTAATCGTTACATTCACACTGAGCACTGCTCTTGCAGGATATCATTTTGGTATAGAAAATGGCATTTTTGATGAATATGCTGGTTGTACAAACACAAATATAGATATCACGAATAAAGAAAAAATAATCGAAAGTCTTGGAATGGTTAAAAATTGTAAAGATGTAGATTTTACTATTTTAGGCATATCTTTATCTGGATTGAATTTTTTAACATCTTTACTAATTGTATTATTTTCGCTAAGAGCTCTTGTTTATGAAAAAGACTAACAAGAAAAAATTAGAAGAATTTATTAGAGTTGATCACGCAGGTGAAAGAGGTGCAATTAAAATATATGAAGGTCAACTTTTAGCACTGAAAACATTTAAAAAGGATCCTGAACTATTAAAATTGGTAGAAGAAATGAGAGAACATGAGCAAGAACATAGTGATTTTTTTGAAAATGAAATCAGAGAAAGAAATATAAAACCGACTAAATTTTTACCACTATGGGATTTATTAGGAGTAGGTTTGGGTTTCGGCTCAACAATATTAGGAAAAAAGGCAGCAATGCTCTGCACAGCCTCTGTTGAGGAAGTAATTGATAAACATTACCAAAGTCAAATAGATCAATTACAAGATGATGAGAAAAAACTTAAAGAAAAAATTAAAAAATTTAGAGCTGATGAATTGGAACATAAAGATATTGCATATGAGCACGGAGCAACAAAAAAAGGATTATATTCAGTAATGGATAAAATTATTAAAGCTGGCTCAAAAATTGCTATAAATATCTCTGAAAAAATTTAACTAGGATCTAATTCAACATCCCAATATAAATAATCCATCCAACTGCTGTGTAGAAAATTAGGAGGAAAATTCTTCCCATTTCTATGAAGATCTTCTGTTGTTGGTTGAAAAGGCCATTGATTTAACTTCATTCCAGAATTTTTTAGCAATCTTCCACCTTTTTTTACATTACATGCTGAGCAAGCAGTAACAACATTTTCCCAATCAGTTTTCCCACCTTTTGATCTTGGAAGAAGATGGTCAAAAGTTAGTTCATCATTACTTCCACAATATTGACAACTAAACTTATCTCGTAGAAAAACATTAAATCTTGTGAAATTTGGATTTGAACGAGGCTTTATAAAAGATTTTAATGCAATAACACTCGGTAACTGCATAGAGAATGATGGGCTTCTTATCATTCTGTCATAATGACTTACGATTGAAACTCTATCTAAAAATACTGATTTAATTGCATCTTGCCACGACCATAGTGATAAAGGATAATAACTTAGTGGTCTATAATCTGCATTAAGAACTAAAGCTGGACATTTTTCGAGAGAAAGGTTTTCATTAATCATCAAAGTCATAATTACTTAGTATATTATATAATATTATTAATCAATGTAACAAAAAAATTAATTATCTTTAAGAATTAAAATTGTTTTTGATAAATTTTAATGCATTGCTTGAAGCTTCTACGGGTATATGATGGTCGCAGTCTTTGATCATCAAAGTTTCAATACTTATATTGTTTCGTGTAAAAAAATCTTTCGCCTCTAATAAATTATAGGGTGGAACTATTTCATCTTTTTCACCATGAATTAATAAAGTTTTTGTTTTAGAAATTAATCTTGAACTAAGATCCTCTTTATTTATAATCTTTCCAGAAAATCCAACAATACAATTAAAGGGATCTTGTGAAGTTAAGCCCAAATTTATTGACATCATGCAGCCCTGACTAAATCCAGATAAACATATCTGTGAATTTTCCAATTTATATTTTGCTTTAACTTCTTCAATATATTTTCTTAATTTATCTTCAGCTTTTTTTACTTCATTTAAAATATAATTCTTATCATTTGTTTCTAAATCAAACCATTGATAACCAATTGGATTAATTTTACATGGTTCATGTCCATTCGGACATAAGAATACTGTATTAGTTAAAAACCTTTTCCAATTCAGAGTTAACATGCTTATATCTTTTCCATCTCCACCATATCCATGAAGTAAAATTACTGCATTTTTGATGTCAGACCCATTTTCAGGTTTTATAATTGTTGATTCAAGGCAAAATGTCATAGATAAGTAATTATGTTTTTTTATTTTAAAAAGAAACTAAAATCAAAGTATGATTTCTGAAATATTTGTCAAAATTGCAGCGATTGTTTTGCTTGCAGCTGTAGCTGTAGTCTTAATTCTTGGAATTAGAACTCTTTTTAAAGGAGACGGAGATAAAAAAACATCTAACAAATTAATGCAGCTGAGAGTTTTACTGCAATTTGTTGCTATAATTGTGCTTGTAGCATTAGCTTACTTTTATAAAAACTAATTTAATTCATTTAACCAATTTAAAAATTCATCACTGTTAAAATCTATTGAGCCAACAATTCTTGCAAACTCATAACCATCCTTATCAATGAATAGTGTTGTGGGTATTCCTCTTAATTTTAAATTTTTTGCAATTCCAGCACCATCACCAACAAAAACTTGTAATTCTTCTATGAGCAGTTCATCAAAAAACTTCTTAGATTCACTAATATTTTCTCCACCTATATTTATTGGGATAATCTTTAATTTTTTCTCATCATTAAGATTTTGAAGATTACTTAAAGATGGCATTTCCTCTCTACAAGGCGCACACCATGTTGCCCAAAAATTTAGAATAATTAATTCAGATTCAAAATCTTTCAAATTAACTTTATTTCCAGCCTCATTTAAAAAATCAAAAAACTTAATTTTTTGTTTTTTTTCATAAATTATTAGATTTTTTATATTAGGCGCTTCTATTGAATATGAATAACTAAGTGATATGAAGTAAAGAAATATTATTTTAATGGATATAAATATAAATTTCATAAATTTATAATTGAATAACATGAGTAAAAATAAAAACAATAAACCAATTTGGGGTACAAGAATTAAGAAGAATGCGTCAACTTTATTTAAAAAAGTTGGTGGTTCATTGCCAGTAGATAAAAGACTATTTAAAGAAGATATCGAAGGATCAATTGCTCATGTCGAAATGCTTCACAAGCAGAAAATTATAAATTTCAGGATAAAAAATAAAATAATTTGGGGATTAAAAAGGATTAAAAATGAAATTGTAAAAAAGAAATTCAATTTTAATTATGATTTAGAGGATATTCATATGAATATAGAAAACAGATTATTTGAACTTATTGGTGATGATGCTGGATACGTTCATACTGCTAGATCTAGAAATGATCAAGTAATTACCGACCTTAAATTATGGTTAAAAGAGGCGACAAAAAAAAAAATAATTTTATTAGATAATACAAATTCAAATATTCTTAATCTTGCACAAAAAAATATCAGAACAATTATGCCGGGATTTACACATTTAAAAAATGCACAACCATTATCTTTGGCACATTATCTATTAGCATATGTTGAAATGTTTAAGAGAGATAAAAAAAAATTTAAGAATAATTTAGAGTTTTTAGATGAAAATCCTTTAGGTGTAGGGGCTTTATCTGGCACTTCTTTTAAAATCGACAGAAATTACACTACAAAAAAACTTAAATTTAAAAAACCAACAAACAATTCTGTTGATACTGTATCTGATAGAGATTTTGTATTAGACTTTTTGTATTCTTCTCTAGCTTGCTCTTTACACATTTCTAGAATTGCTGAAGAACTCATAATTTGGAATTCTGATGCATTCAATATGATAACTTTAAATGACAAATTAGTAACTGGTTCGTCGATAATGCCACAAAAAAAGAATCCTGACCCATTGGAATATTTGAGAGGTAAAACTGGAATATTTATTGGAAATATCAATTCTATGATTTCAATATTAAAAGGTTTGCCTTTATCATATTTTAAAGATTTACAGGATGACAAAGAAATTGTTTTTAAAACAAATGATCAATTAAAAATATCACTATCATTGTTGAATGATATAATAAAAAATTTGACAATAAATAAAAAAAGCATGCTATCCCTTGCGGGAAAAGGATTTACTACAGCTACAGATTTGTCTGATTACATTGTAAGAGAACTTGGGTACCCATTTAGAAAAGCATACATACAAACAGCAAAAATAATTAATTTAGCGGAAAAGAAAAATAAAAAACTGCACGAGCTAGAATTAAAAGAAATAAATCAAATTGAACCAAAACTAACATTAAATGTTTATAAAATACTAGATCTAGAAAATTCGATTAATTCAAAAAAATCTTATGGAGGAACTTCTTTTGAGAATGTTAAGAAAATGATAAAGAAAGCAAAAAATGAGTAAAAAAATTTTAATTATTATACTTTGTTTATATTTTGTAGCTGCTTGTGGGCGTAAAGGCGATCCAGAGTATAAATCTGAATTAAGTAAGAATATTCAAAAAGTATTATGAGATATAGAAACAATAAATTTTTTATTGAAGGAAAAAACATTGAGAGTCTAACAAAAAAATTTAATACGCCTCTATACTGCTATTCTTATAAAAATTTAAAAAAAAATGTAGAGAATTTTAAAAAAGCTTTTAAGGAAATTAAACCTTTAATTTGTTTTTCTGTAAAATCTAATTCAAATATTTCATTATTAAAAGAAATAAAAAAAATTGGCCTTGGAGCAGATGTAGTTTCAAAGGGTGAATTATATGCATCACTTAAAGCTGGTATTGATAAAAATAAGATAGTTTTCTCTGGAGTTGGTAAAACAAGGGATGAAATTGAGTACGCAATTAAACAAAAAATATTATTAATAAATTCTGAGTCTTTAAGTGAGGTTTTGGCAATTGAAAAGGCTGCAAAAAAATTAAATGAAGTTGTTAATATAGGGCTGAGATTAAATCCAGATACCGATGCTGAGACACTAAAACAAATTTCTACTGGTAAAAGTGAAAATAAATTTGGTGTAGATAAAAAGACATTTGTAAAAATTATTAACTTGATGAAAGACTCAAAATTTTTAAATATTAAATGTTTAAGTGTTCATATTGGTAGTCAAATCTTAAATCATAAACCCTATGAAAAAATGCTTAACGTGCTTGATAAACTTTTAAGAAATTTGGATTACAAATTTGATTACATTGACTTAGGTGGGGGGATGGGAATTAATTATGACAATAAAACAAAAAAACTTAATTATTTAAAATATAAAAAATCAATAATTAAATTTAAAAATAAATATAATTGTAAAATAATTTTTGAACCTGGAAGATCTATAATTGGAAATGTTGGTTTACTTGCAACTAAAGTAATTTATTTAAAACATAATAAAACAAAAACATTTGTGATATTGGATGCAGCAATGAATGATTTAATAAGGCCAGCTTTGTACAATGCAAAACATAGAATAATTCCGTCCCTAAGAAATAAGTCGCGATCAAAGAAAATATTAGAATTTGTTGGCCCAGTATGTGAAACTACTGATAAATTTTTAACAGTAAGGAAATTTCAAAATATAAAAGAAAATGAGATAATGATTATTTGCGATACAGGCGCCTATGGTTATTCATTATCATCTAATTATAATCTTAGATTAAGGCCTGCCGAAATTTTGATTAAAGGGAATAAAGTACAGATTATAAGAAAAAGACAAAAAATAAAAGATATAGTCTAAGTTTAAATTTGTAATGAGAAATATCCTATTTAAAAGCGCATTTTTTTCTGGATTAATATTTATATGCATTATTTTTCTTCCATCACTATTACTACCAAAGAAAATCACTCTTTTTGGAGGTAAACTTTTTGGATACTGGTCGTCATTCTGTTTAAAAATTTTTTACTCAACCAGCATAGTAATTAAAGGTCAAGAAAACATAATTAATAACGAGAACTACTTTATCGCATGCTCTCATCAATCGATGTTTGAAACTTTTTTTTTACAAACTATATTTAATTCACCAATTTTTATTCTTAAAAAAGAACTATTAAATATTCCGATATTCGGTTGGTATTTAAGAAAGATAGATTCTATTTCTGTGAATAGAAATAAAATTTCCAAAGAAAACCTTAATTTTACTGAAAAAATTAAAGAAGCTATGGAGAAAACAAAAAGACCTGTAATAATTTTTCCTCAGGCAACTCGTGTATTACCAAACGAGATTGTACCCTTTAAAAAAGGTGTTGGAAGAATATACAAGGAATTAAATGTTAAATGCCAACCTGTTGCAATAGACTCTGGAAGAGTTTGGCCAAAATCTGGAAAGATGAAACCCAATAAAACGATTACTATTTCTATTTTAAAACCAATTAATACAGGTATCGAAGAAACAGAATTTGTAAAATTATTGCAAAAAGAAATTTATTCCGAGCTTGGTCTTGCTAACTAACCTTTCATAGGCATCACAACATAAATACTATCGAAATCTGCTGGGTCTTTTATTAATGCAGGAGAACCGGTATCTTTTAGATATATTTCTATTTTATCGCCACTCATCTGAGATGCTACATCCAATAAGTATCTAGAATTAAAACTTATATTTAAATCGGTTTCAAATTTTACAGATAAACTTTCTTTACCATCTCCACTATTCGTATTATTGACTGATAAATCTAAATTATCTTTTGTTAAGTTAAATTTTACTCCATCTTTTTTATCTAAAGATACAGAAGCCACCCTATCCACAGAGTTTAAAAAAGATTTTAAATCAATTTCCAGTTTTTTTTGATTTTCTCTAGGGACAACTTGAATATAATTTGGAAACTTTCCATCAATTAATTTTGATATCAAAATACTATTATTAAATTCAAATTTAATTTTAGATTTAATATTTGATACTTTTACCTCACCATCGTAATCTTCCAGAAGAGAACACAATTGAAATATAGTTTTTTTGGGAAGTATAATTGGTTCAAATTCAATTTTGTTTTTTAGTCTTATTTTTGAGATAGACATTCTATGGCTATCTGTTGCGGCTGCAGTTAAAAAATTCTTATCATCTGTTTGGGTCTGATGGAAAAAAATACCACTAAGATAGTGTCTTGTTTCATCATTCGAAATCGAAAATTTACATTTATTTAAAAGTTTTAATAAATCTTTTGAATTTATAGTAAATTCATTTTCATTGAAGTTTTCATCTGTAATTGGAAATTCAGATGCATTAATTGAATTTAAATTGAATAGAGATTTATTTGATTCTAATTGTAATTTACTTTCTCCAGTGTTTTCAAAATTTATCTGACTACCAGAGGGTATTTTTCTTACAATATCAAACATAATTGATGAAGAAGTAGTTGTTTTGCCTTCATCAAAAATTTTAATATTTGAAATTTCATTTACAAATATTAAATCTAAATCTGTTGCTGTAATTTTTAGCTTTGAATTTGCTGCCTCTATCAAAATATTTGAAAGAATAGGTAAAGTACTTCTTTTTTCTATTACACCCTGACAATAACCCAAAGATTTTTGCAAATCTTGTTGATTGACACTAAATTTCATTTTCTTGCTTGTATAATATTTTATTCTTTAGACTATCAATGCTTAAGTTTAGTTCATTATCTTCTTTTCTCAATTTTTCTATTGTTTTAACTGAGTGAATAACTGTTGTATGATCTCTATTAGCAAATGATCTACCAATTTCGGGTAAAGATTTAGATGTCAACATTTTTGCTAAATAAATGGCTGTTTGTCTTGGTCTTACAAGGTACCTCGACCTTCTTGGTGACAACATCTCATTTTTACTAATTTTAAAATACTTGCATACTATTGTTTGTATATTATCTATTTCAACTTTATTTTCAGTCAAATTGAGCAAATCTTTTAATATTACTTTAACCTCTGACATAGATGGAGTTTTTCCATAAATTCTTGAAAAAGAAACTATTCTGTTAAATGCTCCAACTAGTTCTCTAATACTTGTATTAACTTCTTTGCTAATAAATTTTATAACTTCATCATTAATTTTAATATTATTCGGATCATGAATTTGAAGATCACTGTTTTTTGAATTTATAATATTATATCTTAAATCAAAATCAGCATTTTGAATATCTACAACTAGTCCGCCTGAAAATCTAGATTTAATTCTTTCTTGTATTCTAGTTAATTTACTTGGAGGTCTATCAGCAGATACAATAATTTGAGATCCTTTCTCCAATAGAACATTAAAAGTATGAAAAAACTCTTCTTGCATAGCTTCTTTGCCATTCATAAATTGAATATCATCAATCAAAAATATATCGGTATTTCTAAAATATTCTTTAAACTTTACCATATCGTTTGATTTAATTGATTTTACAAATTGATACATAAATCGCTCAGCGGAGATAAACATTACCTTATTTTTCTCTTTCAAACTTAAACCAATCGCATTTAATAAATGCGTTTTACCCATACCAACGCCACCATAAATATACAAAGGATTATAATGAGCTATTTGTTCTGAGACTTTTTTTGCAGCTTCAAATGCTAGTTTATTGCTTTTACCAAGTAAAAAATTTTCAAAATTTTTATTCGGGTCAATTCGATTATATTGTAAGTAAGAATCTTTTATAAATGAAACCTTTTCATTATCAGATGTAATATCTTGTTTTATTTCATTATTGATTTTTACTTTACTATTTTCACTAATTATAAATTCTATTCTAGAAACATCCTTTCTAAATGATCTAATAATTTGCAATATTTGATCTAAATATCTCGAAGTGATCCAATCTCGAATGAATCTTGTTGAGACTGATATTAAAACATAATTTTTTAATTCCTCTACAAGATCTATTTTTTTTAACCAACTATCATAAATCTCAGAGCCAAATTTATTTTTCATTTCATTCTGCACTAATTTCCAATCAATTTTCTTAGTATCTTCTGACTTGATGTTACTGAGATTATTTTTCATGAGAGTCTGTTAAACTCCTATTCATTATCCAATGCAATAAATTTATTTTAATTCTAAAAAAAAAATAAAAGTTACAATTGTATAAATTAATAATTGAATCTAATTTGGAAGACAAAAATTTAGTAACCTTAAATTTACTTTTTTTAATTTTTTTATAACTTCATACTTCAAAGTTAAGAGATTCATTTTTTAATTGAAAAAAATTATCTCTAAAGTTGTATATTTTTCAAGTAAACCTAAAGTTGTTAAAGAGAATTTATTTTTTTTGTTATTCGAGAAATATTTCTTGACGCGTTTTGCTTTTTAATAATTCCTGTCTTAGCAATTTTCATTAGTTCTGAATTCAACTTTGGCAGAAAGGCTAAGGCTTCTTTTTTGTCCTTTTTATCAAGAATTATATTCATTTTTTTTATTGCAGATCTAAACCTGCTTTTTCTAGACTTATTTACCGTTGTTTGACGTGATATACGTCTTATTCGTTTAATAGCTGATTTAGTGTTTGCCATAAGCGCGATTGTATATAACGAGAAATTTATACGGTCAATATAATAATTTTTTATTTTTGACAAATATCACAAAAAAATGTTGATCTATTAGTGATAAATTTTTTTTTTATTGTCCCTTTGCATCCTGGTGAAAGACAACTCTTATTTTCTCTATTGTATACTTTAAAGTTATCTTGAAAAGATCCATTTTTACCAATTATATTTTTAAAATCTCTAATACTAGACCCACCCTTTTTTATCGCTAAATTTAAAATTTTTCTTGAATATTTAATAATATTAATACAATCGTTTTCACTTAAAGATTTTGCTTTTTTTTTTGGATTTATTTTACAATTAAATAAAATTTCACTTGCATAAATATTCCCCAAACCTGAAACGAACTTTTGATCTAAGAGAAAATTTTTTATATTCTTTTTCTTTTTATAAAAATATTTTTTTAAGTAGTTGAGATTAAATTTTGAAGAAAAAGGCTCAGGACCATAGTTATTTATAAAATTTTCTAAACTATTCTTATTTTCAAATAATTTGAAATAACCAAATCTTCTGGGATCATTATATATAATTTTTATGTTATCAAATTCCAAAAATACATGGTTATGTTTTTTTGGTAAATAAGGACTATGATAAAAACTTGCATTTGTTTTTTGATATAAAATATTTTTTCTTAAGAGATGTATAGTGCCAGACATTCCAAGATGAATTAAGCAAAATTTTTCATCATTTAAAACTAGTATGATATATTTTGAAAACCTCTTAACTTTTTTTATTGATTTTGATTGAAGTCTTGTTTCAAAACCTTTTTTTATTTTGTACCTTAAATTCCTATTCTTTATACTTACTTTTTTTATTTTTTTTCCTGTTATTGTTCTACTTAGTGACTCTTTAACAACTTCTACTTCTGGCAATTCTGGCATTTATTATTATATTAATTAATATTATTTATTTTATGCAACAATATCTTCAAAATAAAAAAGGTCTAGTCCAAGGTGTCTTTGATAAGGTTTATGATAAATACGACATCATGAATGACTTGATGTCACTTGGAGTTCATAGAATCTGGAAAAGAAATTTAATAAATTGGATGAACCCAAGTAAAAATAAAATTCTAGCAGATGTTGCATGTGGTACAGGTGATATAGCAAAACTTTTTATCGATAATAGTTCAAATGAAAATATAGAATTATTTTGTATTGACCCCAATGAAGGAATGATGAAAAAGGGAAAAAATAGACTATCAAATTATAAAAATATCAAGTGGATTAAGGGTTCAGCGGAGAAATTGCCTTTAAAATCTAATTCATGTGATTATTACACAATCAGTTTTGGTTTAAGAAATACAAAAAACATTAATAAATCCTTAAGTGAAGCGTACAGAGTTTTAAAGTCAGGAGGTAGATTTTTTTGTTTAGAATTTTCAAAAATTCAAAATTTAAACTTAGATTTAGTCTATAAAAGATACTCTAAATTAATTCCAGAAATAGGAAAATTTGTGGTTGGTGAAAAAGAGCCTTATGAATATCTAATAAAAAGTATCCAAGAATTTGTTAATCAAGAGGAATTAAAGGATTTAATGGAGAAAAATAATTTTATTAAATGTGAGTATAGAAACTTTTCTGGTGGAATAGTAGCTATTCATTCAGGTTGGAAAATATGATTAAAAAATTATACATACTTTTTAAGCTTGGAAGGAAATTAGCAAAATCTGACGCTTTAAGTATATTCACAAAGTTTCATAATCCACCGATTGGAATAAAAATTTTATTCTATTTGTTGTCTTTATCATTTTCAAAAAAAGATAATTCTTTTGTAAATGAAACCGAAGGTGAAAGATTATCAAACTCCTTACAATCTATGGGTACAACATTCATTAAATTAGGTCAATTTCTAGCAACCAGACCAGATATAATTGGAGAAAAGTTATCAAAGCAACTAGAGAGTTTACAAGATCGTTTGCCTCCCTTTGAATTATCTAAAGCTAAAGAAATAATCAAAAAGGATCTAGGGGAAGATAATTTTAATTCAATTATAAATCTATCTGAACCAGTGGCAGCAGCATCTATAGCTCAAGTTCATAAAGCGCAAATAAATGATAATGGCACAATTAAAGATGTGGCTATAAAAATTTTACGACCAAAGATAAAAAAAATATTCAACGAAGAAATCGATGCGTTAATGCTTTTTGCTTTTTTAACTGAGTCAATTATCAAAAAGACAAAAAGACTTAAATTAGTTGAGGTTGTTTATTTGCTAAAAGAAATAACCAATTTAGAAATGGATTTAAGATTTGAAGCCGCTGCAGCTAATGAGTATTCTGAAAACACAAAGAATGACAGTGGATTTCAAGTTCCTAGAATTTATTGGAATTATACAAGTGAAAATGTAATGACTTTAGACTGGGTTGAAGGTGTCTCTATAAGAGAAACAGAAGAGTTAGAAAAAAGAAATATAGATACCAAAAAAATTGCATCAGATATTATTCAACATTTTCTAAGACATGCTGTTAGAGATGGTTTTTTTCATGCAGATATGCATCAAGGTAACATTTTTATAAACAATAGCGGTCAAATAGTTCCTATTGATTTTGGTATAATGGGAAGGCTCGATGATTTGAGTAAAAAATTTCTTGCTGAGATTTTATATGGATTTATTAAACGAGATTATAAAAAAGTGGCTGAAGTTCATTTGGCCGCAGGGTTAGTTCCAAAAGAAGTGCCTGTTGATGATCTCGCCCAAGCACTAAGATCAATAGGAGAGCCAATATTTGGTCAGTCAATTAAAGATATATCTGGCGGCAAACTACTCAAACAACTTTTTGATGTGACAGAAAAATTTAATATGCAAACTCAACCACAATTGCTCATGCTACAGAAAACCATGGTAGTAGTTGAAGGTGTTGCAAGAAGATTAAATCCAGAGACAAACATTTGGGAAACGTCAAGACCTGTTCTTGAAAAATGGCTTAAAGAAACAAAAGATCCCATAACAACATTAAACGAAACTTTAAAAAATTCTGCAGAAGTTATAAAAAGATTACCAGAAATGCCGCAAATAATGGATAAAGCAAACCAAGCATTAACATTTCTTGCAAGTGGACAAATTCCACAAAATACTAATACGTATAATGATCTAAATACAAAAAAAAATGAAATGGTAGCTTTCAGAAATCAATCAATCATTGGTTTATTATTACTTGTAATTTTAGGATTAGTAGTATTTTAATCTCGACGATGAATTATTTTGAGAATAAAAAAATACTGTTGATTATATGTGGTGGAATTTCTGCTTACAAAAGTCTTGAGTTAATAAGATTATTTAAGAAAAATGGTGCTCGTGTAAAAACTATATTAACAAAAAATGCAAAAGAATTTGTAACTCCACTATCTGTTTCGTCTCTTTCCCAAGAAAAAGTTTATGACGATATATTTAGTGCAGAAAACGAAGCTGAGATGGACCATATATCTTTATCAAGATGGGCTGATGCAGTATTAGTTGCACCAATTACAGCTAATACCATATCGAAAGTAGCCTCAGGAAATGCAGAAGATTTGGCGTCTACTGTTTTATTAGCTTCTAATAAACAAATATTTTTAGCACCGGCAATGAATGTAAGAATGTGGGAGCATCCTTCCAGTAAAGAAAACATATTAAAATTAAAAAGCTTTGGATACAAAATTATTGGGCCAGAGATAGGAGATATGGCATGTGGTGAATACGGTGAAGGAAAAATGACAGAACCAAATGAAATAGTCAATACGCTTAAAAATTATTTTTCTAATTTAGATAAAAATAAAAAATTAAAAGCTTTAGTTACTGCAGGACCAACTAATGAATATATTGATCCTGTAAGATTTATTACAAATAAATCCAGTGGCAAACAAGGATATGAAATAGCCAAATGTCTTAGAGACAATGGATTTGATACGACACTTATTTCTGGAAAGACAAGCATTAAACCTTTGGACGGCGTTAATTTTGTAAGTGTTGAAACTGCTGAAGAGATGTTCAAAGAAAGTTTAAATAATCTACCAACAGATGTAGCTATTTTTTCTGCAGCTGTTTCTGATTTTAAAGTGAAAAATTATAAAAGTACAAAGATTAAAAAGAATGAAGAATTTAACTTAGAGCTAGAAAAAAATATCGATATTTTAAATCATATATCTAATCACAATTCATTAAGACCAAAAATAACAATTGGTTTTGCAGCAGAAACAAACAATCTCTCGACAAATGCAAAAGAGAAGTTGAATGAAAAAAATTGTGACTGGGTAATTGCAAATGATGTCTCAGATCAAACTATAGGATTTGGATCAGATTTTAATAAAATTTCTATATTTTACAAAGATAAACCTGAAGAAAATTTTGAAAAGATGAGCAAATCATTGGTCGCTGAGGAAATAGTCAAAAGAATAATTCAACAGATTAATTAACTTAATGGTTAAAGTCTTAATTAAAAAATTAGACAAGAAAGTTAAACTGCCAGAATATAAAACAACAGGATCATCTGGACTAGATTTGACTGCATTCATTGAAAAGAAAATAGTAATTAAACCGGGCGAAAACGCTTTAGTGCCAACAGGTATATCCATTGCAATACCTGAGGATACCGAAGTTCAGATCAGGCCGCGTTCAGGTTTAGCGGCTAAAAATAATATAAGTGTATTAAATACTCCTGGAACAATTGATAGTGACTATAGAGGAGAAATAAAAGTAATTTTATTTAATCATGGAGATAAAGACTTTACAGTAAATAACGATGATAGAATTGCTCAAATGATACTAATGCCAATTCTAAAAGTAGATTTTGAAACTGTAGAAACTTTGCCTGAGACAATTAGAGGTTCGGGTGGATTTGGATCAACGGGTAAGTGAAAAATTCATTATCTAAACGAAAGCTTGAGAGATACTCTAGACAAATAATACTTAAGGATATTGGTATATTAGGACAAAAGAAAATAATTAATTCAAAAGTTTTAATTGTAGGAATTGGTGGATTAGGTAGTCCAGTTGCAGATTTGTTGGCTAGATGCGGTGTAGGGTATATAGGTGCTATTGATCACGATAAAGTAGATATTTCAAATCTTCAAAGACAAATTTTGTATACTTCAAAAGATGTTGGAAAATTTAAGGTTGATATCTTTAAAAGAAGAATAAAATTAATTAACAGAGATGTAAAAGTCAAAATTTTAAAAGAAAAAGCATCAGAAAAAAATTTAAATAAAATTGTAAAAGATTTCGATATAATTGTAGATGGAACAGATAATTTTAAAACTAAATTTTTAATAAATAAATTTTCATTAAAATATAAAAGAAAATTAATAGTTGGTGCTATTAGCAAATTTGATGGACATATTTTTTCATTCGATTTTAATAATAAATCAAGCCCATGCTTAAAATGTTTTTACCAGTCAGAACCTTCTGATGAAGTTTTAAATTGTGAAAGTGAAGGAATATTAGGAACTACATCAAATATAATTGGGAGTATGCAAGCAAATGAAGTTTTAAAAAACATAATTTCTTCTGATAAAAGTCTTCACTCATCAATTCTGGTGGTTAATCTAAAAAAACTAGAATTTAGAAAAATAAAATTTACTAAAAAAAAGGGTTGCTTGTGCAATTAATCTTCAAGATTTTAATCATAATATTTTTTACCTCGAATGCCATTTCGGAGGATAATGAAAAATTTTTAATGCTTAAAAATGATAAGGTAAACGTAAGATATGGCCCAAGTTTTGATTATCCAATAAAGTATATTTACAAGAAAATAAACTTGCCGGTAAAAGTGATTGATAAAAAAGAAAATTTTAGAAGAATAATTGACAATAAAAAGAATGGTGGGTGGATACACATTTCTCAATTGAAGCAATCAAAATCCTTTATAACTGTATCAAATAAAATTCTATTCAAAAAACCAACTAAATTTTCTAAACCCTTGGCTAAAATAGAAACAGGAAGATTATTGATAGTGAAAAAATGCGAGAGAAATTGGTGCTTAGTAGAAACTAAAAGTTTTAAAGGGTGGGTTGACGAAGAAAATCTTTGGGGAAAAATTAACTAACCCTGTAAGTTATATATATTAACTAATTATTTTTGTTGGACACAAACGTCTTTGATCACTGGAGCATTTGCACAATCAACACATTTAGTCTTTTGAACTATGCATCCATCATCAAGGACTTCAACATCAACTATTTTATCACACTTGGAACAAGTTGAAGAAATTGTTAATCCACATTTTTTACAATTATAATTTTCTATTTGCATATATTAAAAATTAAATATGAAAAAATTATTTTCAACAAATATCCTTGCGAATAATTATTATTTACGCATTTTTTTTGCGAATAATTATTATTACTACTAATTATCCTTATTAAATTTTTCTTAAATACTTATTGATAATGATTATTATTTACTTTTTGATCTACTTGCCCACCACTTATCTAAAATGAAATACCATATAGAATTGGCAATTGGTTCTACAATTGCATCAGTCAAAGCTATCATAAAAGATACATCAGCAACTATCATCAAAACAGTTATAGCAATTGCAAAATGACCAACTGTATAAACAATTGTTCTTAAAATAGAGCCTCTGTTATTGGAATAAATCTGACCGGCAGCTTTAAAAATACCGTTGGTAACTTCCATTATTCTTTAAACGGGCTTTCAAGAACACAAGCAACTAAGTGAACTCTAGCCTGTTCTCCTCCATTAAAAAAGTTATGATACTTTGTATTGTTAGTAATCCATACATGTCCATCTGCAGGCAAATGTTTTGCAACATTTTCAATGACCATTGAACAACCTGCATTAGTTACTATCGGAATATGTAATCTACACTCTGGATCTTTGTGCCAGCTTAGCGTTGATCTTGGCTCTTTTAATAAAAGCCTTACTCTTCCTAGTTTAAATTTTTTACTAAGAATTTCATAAACCTCTTTAAAATAAGTTTTCTCGAACTCTGGTAGCAACTGAGTATATTTCGATTCATCAATATCAATATCTCTTGAGACTTCTTTTCCTGTCTCATCAGCAATAGTCCAATATCTACCTCTGATATTGTTCCCTTCTATAGAGTCTTTGTTATTTGGAATTTGATTTAGAGGAATTGCACCAAAGTGAGTAACACCTGGCGAATTAAATTTCTTTTTCTCTAAAATTAGATTTAAGTCATTTCGCAATCTATTTATATCAAACTTAATTTCAGGAACTTTATAAAAGTCTTCGAACGATAGTGATGTCATTTTTCCGCTTTCCTTAATACTAGTTTAATCTTAAATCAAATCTATCTGCATTCATCACTTTGACCCATGCAGATACAAAGTCTTTAACAAATTTGTCAGATGAGTCTTTGCAGGCATAGACTTCGGCTAATGCTCTTAATTGAGAATTTGAACCAAAAATAAGGTCAACTCTTGAACCTTTCCACTTAGTTTTTTTAGACTTTCTATCTTTACCAACAAAATATTGTTCAGATTTGTCAGTTTCTTTCCAAGTGGTACTCATATCAAGAAGATTTACAAAATAATCTGTTGATAGAGTTCCAGGTTTTTTTGTGAAAACTCCATTTTTAGAACTATCATAGTTTGTATCTAAAACTCTCATTCCTCCTACAAGAACTGTCATCTCTGGTGCCGTTAATCCCATTAATTGTGCCTTATCAATTAATTTTTCCTCAGCTGAAACATTAGATTTACCTTTTTTCATGTAGTTTCTAAAACCATCCGCTTGCGGCTCAAGTAATCCAAATGAATTTACATCTGTTTGGTCTTGTCTTGCATCTCCTCTTCCAGGTGTGAATGGAACCTGAATTTTATGACCAGCTTTTTTTGCTGCCATCTCTATTCCTACATTTCCACCTAATACTATAAGGTCCGCCATTGAGACTGATTTTTTATTTGTATCAAATTTTTTCTTAATTTTTTGTAAAGCTTTAATAACCTTTGAAAGTTTTTTAGGGTTATTAACTTTCCAACTTCTTTGAGGCTCAAGCATAATTCTTGCTCCGTTTGCTCCACCTCTTTTGTCAGAACCTCTGTATGTAGAAGCAGAAGCCCAAGCCGTAGAAACTAAATCAGAAACAGAGATTTTTGATTTTGAAAGCTTTGATTTTAAATCTC
This sequence comes from uncultured Pelagibacteraceae bacterium, assembly GCA_902559605.1. Classification (GTDB taxonomy): domain Bacteria; phylum Pseudomonadota; class Alphaproteobacteria; order Pelagibacterales; family Pelagibacteraceae; genus Pelagibacter. The sequence continues at coordinate 19,478 of CACEIC010000007.1, forward strand.
TTATATCTTTTGATTTAAGTTTATATTTTGGTTTATCTATAGGATCTTGCCAAATTAATTGTTCTTTTGGTACTTCGCTACCCAAATAACATGCTCTTGGTCCCATGTCTCTATGAGTAAGCTTAAACCAAGCTCTTGCAAATGCATCAGCAAATTCATCTGGATTTTGATAAAAATGTTTTGAAATTGGTCCATAACTTTTATCCATTCTCAAAGATAAATCAGTTGTTTGCATCATTGGAGGATGCATTTTACTTTTATCATGAGCATCAGGAACCATTTTAATTCTCTGACCATTCTTTTTTGGAGTCCATTGAAATGCTCCAGCAGGTCCTTTTGTCAATTCCCATTCATGGTTAAATAAACAATCAAAGTAACCCATATCCCATTGTGTTGGTGTTTGTGTCCATGCCCCCTCAATACCACTACTTATTGCGTGTACACCTTTTCCTGATTTGTAATTACTATTCCAACCAGTTGCTTGATCTTGAATTCTTGATGCCTCTGGATCAGGTCCTTTATGTGATTCAGGTGCAGCACCATGAGATTTTCCAAAAGTATGGCCACCAGCAACTAGTGCAACTGTTTCATAATCATTCATTGCCATTCGTCCAAATGTTTCTCTAATATCATGAGCTGCTTTCAATGGGTCTGGATTAAAATCTGGACCTTGTGGATTTACATAAATTAATCCCATGTGAGAAGCCCCCAATGGTTGTTCAAGATCTCTTTTTCCGCTGTATCTCTTAACACCTAACATTTCTTTTTCTGAACCCCAGTAAATATCATCTTCTGGTTCCCAGATATCAGTTCTTCCCGCTCCAAAACCGAACGTTTTAAAGCCCATGGACTCTAATGCTACATTTCCAACTAGTATAAATAAATCTGCCCAAGAAATTCTTTTTCCATATTTCTGTTTTATTGGCCACAAAAGTAATCTAGCTTTATCTAGATTAACATTATCTGGCCAAGCATTTAATGGTGCAAACCTTTGATTACCTGTTCCAGCTCCCCCTCTTCCATCGCCTGTTCTATAAGTACCTGCTGCGTGCCATGCTAATCTAATAAATAAAGGACCATAATGACCGTAATCTGCTGGCCACCAATCTTGTGAGTCGGTCATTAATTTGTTTAAATCTTTTTTGAGTGCTTTGTAGTTCAGTTTTTTAAATTCTTTAGAATAATTAAATTTTTTCTCCATTGGATTTGATAAATTCGAGTGCTGACTTAAAATTTTCAAATTCAAACTATTTGGCCAAAAATCTCTATTTGTTTGTCCTCTCCCAGCGCTAAATTTTGCTGGTGTACCTGCGCCCGTAAAAGGGCACTTACTTAATTCTGCTGATTTAAATGTTTTACTTTTATGAAATTCCGCACTCATTATTATTTGTCTCCTTTAATATTATAATTATTCTAACTTCTTGTTTATAATTATTCTAAAGAAGATTGTCAATAAGTCAGAATATATATGATGTAATTTTGAAAACCTAGTCCTCTAATTTTACTAAAACTTCGACTGATTTAATTTTTTTTCCAGGAATGGATTTCTGAATCTCTATTGGTCCTACATCCTCATTTTTAATGTCAATAAGCTTTTCTTCTTTAACATCAAAGAAATGGTGGTGATCTGTGACATTTGTATCAAAATAAGTTTGATTAGAATTAATCGGTATCTCTTTTAGATATCCTTTTTTAAGGAATGCATGGACTGTATTGTAAACAGTTGCTAAAGAAACTTTCTCTCCAGTTTTATCTTTTATCAAATTGAATAAGTCGTTTATTGTGAAATGGAAAGTTTTATCTCTATTAAACAAAACCTCGCATATATTTATTCTTTGTTTAGTTGGTCTTAAGCTAGAGTTTCTTAGTTTTTCAATAAATTCTTGTTTACTAGTCATTAGCAATTTAAAACTATTCTAAACTATTTGTATATTATAATGTAACTAAATCAAGTAATAAGATTACAAAATTATGAAAAAAAGTTCCTTTAATTACAACGAACTAATTGATTGTGCTAATGGTAAGTTATTTGGTCCAGGTAATGCAAAATTGCCTTCTCCACCAATGCTAATGTTTGATAGAATTACAGAAATTACTGAGAGTGAGGGTTATTATAAAAAAGGTTCTATGAAAGCCGAACTTGATATTAAAGATAATTTATGGTTCTTTGATTGCCATTTTAGAGAAGATCCAGTTATGCCAGGTTGTCTTGGTTTAGATGCCATGTGGCAGCTAGTTGGCTTTTTTCTTGGTTGGCTTGGAAATCCAGGAAGAGGTAGAGCGTTAGGTGTAAGCACTGTAAAATTTACTGGTGAAGTTCTTAAAAATGTCAAAATGGCAACATATGAAATAGATATGAAAAGAATTCTTATTAAAGGAGAAACAACTGTGGGACTTGCAAATGGCATACTGCTTGCTGATGGAAAAAAGATTTATAGTGCAGAAAATCTTAAGGTAGGATTATTTAAATAATGAAAAGAGTTGTTGTTACAGGACTTGGTGTAGTTTCATGTTTGGGAAATAATCAAGATGAAGTTTATCAATCGTTAGTTAATACAAAATCAGGAATAACATTTTCTGAGGAATACAAAGAACATAATTTAAAAAGTCATGTTCATGGTAAACCTAATATCAAGTTAGAGGATTACATTGATAGAAAAGTTATTCGTTTTATGGGTGCTGGATCAGCATATAATTATGTTGCAATGAGCGAAGCAGTTAAAGACTCTGGATTAGAAGAAAATGAGGTTAGTAATATTTCAACAGGTATGGTCATGGGATCTGGAGGACCATCAATTGAAAATGTGATTTTAGCATCAGATAAAACTAGAGAAAAAAATCCAAAAAAAATGGGTCCGTTTATAGTTCCAAGAACTATGGCAAGTACTGCTTCAGCGACTCTTGCGGTTCCATTTAAAATAAAAGGTACTAATTACACAATAAGTTCTGCATGCGCGACGAGTGGTCATTGTATTGGTAACGCAATGGAACTTATTCAATTAGGAAAACAAAATATTATTTTTGCAGGTGGCAGTGATGAGGTTCACTTTGCTATGACTGCAATGTTTGATGCAATGACTGCGCTATCATCAAAATATAACGATACCCCTGAAAAAGCCTCAAGACCTTATGATAAAACAAGGGATGGTTTTGTTATAGCTGGTGGAGGTGGAGTTCTTGTTTTAGAAGAATACGAACATGCCAAAGCAAGAGGTGCTAAAATATACGCAGAATTAACTGGATATGGAGCAACATCAGATGGCTATGATATGGTTGCACCATCTGGCGAGGGAGCGGTGAGATGTATGAAAATGGCTCTAGCAACTTCAAAAAATAAAATTGACTATATTAATACCCACGGGACATCAACACCTGTAGGAGATATTACAGAATTAAAAGCAGTGGGTGAGGCTTTCCCAGACTATAAACCTAAGATAAGTTCAACAAAATCTTTGTCGGGACATTCATTAGGCGCAACTTCAGTTCACGAAGCAATTTACAGTTTGATAATGATGAAAAACAATTTTATTTCAGCATCAGCAAATATTTCAGAAATGGATGATGAAGCAAAAAACTATCCGATTGTTACACAAGTTGAAAAAGACTTAAATTTAAATGCAATTATGTCTAACAGCTTTGGTTTTGGTGGAACTAATGCAACATTAGTGTTTGAGAAAGTTTAGATCTATGAGTTTAATGAAGGGAAAAAAAGGTCTTATCATGGGCGTTGCAAATGAGAGATCAATTGCATGGGGTATATCTCAAAAACTTGCTGAAGCTGGAGCAGAGTTAGCTTTTACATATTTAGGTGATGCTTTAAAAAAAAGAGTTATTCCACTTGCAGAAAAACTAAATTCAAATGTAACTTTTAGCTGTGATGTAGAAAAAAAAGAAGAAGTTGTAAAACTTTTTGAAGATGTAAAAACTCAATGGGGAGAAATTGATTTTGTTGTACATGCAATTGCATTTTCAGATAAATCCGAATTATTAGGAGAATATTTAAATACAACTAGAGAAAACTTTTTAAGAAGTATGTTAATATCTTGTTTTTCATTTACTGAAGTTGCTAGAGAAGCATCTAAAATAATGAAGCAAGGTGGTAGTATGATTACTTTGAGTTATGAAGCAAATAAAGCCATACCTAATTATAATGTAATGGGCGTATGTAAAGCTGCACTAGAGTCTAGTGTTAAATATCTTGCAAGAGACCTGGGAGCAAAGAATATTAGAGTTAATGCAATAAGTGCGGGACCAATTAAAACTCTAGCAGCTTCTGCTATTGGGGATGCTAAATTTCTTTACAAGTGGAATGCCGACCATTCATTTTTGAAAAGAAATGTAGATAATCTTGATGTCGGAAATTCAGCATTATACCTTTTAAGTGATATGGCTGGTGGTGTCACTGGTGAAATTCATTATGTAGATGCTGGTTACAATAAAGTTGGAATGCCAGATCCTAAGAACATTACCTGAAATTTACTTAAATTTAGTTAAATTATGATGCAACAAATTAGTATTTATCTAACGAGTATAATATTGGGAATCATGCTCTTCTTTTCTTTTGTTGTAGCACCTGTAACTTTCACTGCATTAGATGAGGAAAATGCTAGAAAATTTATAAGAAAAATATTTCCTTATTACTATACTGTTAATTTAGCTATTAGTGTTTTAGTTTTAATTTTATTTATAATTCTAAAAATTTTTTCCTTAGATTTTTATTTAATTTTAAGTGTTGCGGTATTATTTTCTGTATCGAATTTTGTACTAATGCCACTGATAAATAAGTTCAGAGATGAAAGGCAGGATAAAAAATTTAAACAATCACACTTTGTTTCTGTGGTGATAAATTTTGTTCAAATAATTTTGTTGGTAATTGTCTTAATTTAAAAAGAATTAGCTATACCTAAGCCAACAGCAATAAAAATACCTAACCAAATTAAACCTTTAATAAAAAAAAATGCAAAACTACCAAGTAATAAATACCTTCCGTATTTATTTTTCTGTAGTTCTAACTTAAAGTTTTTTAAAAGCTTCATTTTATTATAATTTATTACAATTATTTTTTACTTGATCTTTTCCCACTCTTTCATGCCACCAGTGATATTTTTGACATTTTTAACCCCCATATCCTTCATAGTTTTGGTTGCTAATGTTCCTTGTCCACCAACACCACAAAAAACTACATATTCTTTATCAGGATTATTTTTAAACATATCATTTTCAAGAGGACTTCCTTCTGCTAAATAAAATTCTAATAAACCTCTGTCTAAGTGAATTGCATTACCGATCGTACCTTTTGAAAAGCTCTCTTTATCCCTAACATCGATAAATTGAACTTTTGGGTCATTTAGCTTTTCTTTTGCATCACTAGCGCTGATATTTTCAATCTCATTGCTTACGCTCATTAAATCATCAAATTTTTTCATATTACTCCTATAAATTTATATTGCAGCTTGTTTAATTGATAACTTAACTTTTCCTCTATCAAAGCCGATTACCTTAACTTTAACTTCATCACCTTCTTTTACTACATCGGTTACCTTACCGACTCTCTTATCAGCAAGCTCTGATATGTGAACAAGGCCATCTTGTTTTCCTAAAAAATTAACAAATGCACCAAACTCCATAATTTTCATAACTTTACCATTGTAAATTTTATTGAGTTCAGCTTTTGCAGTTAAGTCTTTAATCATTTGCATAGCTTTATTTCTAGATTCCTCATCTGGAGCAGCTACTGTAACTTCACCTTCGTCATTGATGTCAACTTTGGCACCAGATACCTCAACTATTTCTCTTATAGTTGCACCACCTTTTCCAATGACTGTAGCAATATCTTTCTTATCTACAGTAATTTTCTCCATCTTAGGAGTATGTTTTCCAACATCTTCCCTTGATTTAGATAAAGCTTTATTCATTTCACCTAAAATGTGAATTCTTCCATCTTTTGCTTGTTTTAAGGCTTGCTCCATAATTTCAAATGTTATACCTGTAATTTTAATGTCCATTTGAAGAGATGTTATTCCGTCTTTAGTTCCAGCAACTTTAAAGTCCATATCACCTAGATGATCTTCATCTCCAAGAATATCTGAAAGTACGCTGAATTCATCTCCTTCTTTAATTAATCCCATTGCAATACCAGCAACTGGTTCTTTTATTGGAACGCCTGCATCCATCAAAGCTAAAGATGAACCACAAACAGTCGCCATAGAAGAAGAACCGTTTGACTCTGTTATCTCTGATACAATTCTAAATGTGTAGGGAAAACTCTCTTTAGAAGGCAAAGAAGAATTTATTGCTCTCCAAGCTAATTTTCCATGACCTATTTCTCTTCTTCCAGTACCTATTCTACCAGTTTCTCCAACAGAGAAAGGTGGAAAATTATAATGAAGCATAAACCTTTCTTTTTGTAATCCTTCAAGACTTTCTATTTTTTGCTCATCATCAGATGTACCAAGTGTAGTTGTAACTATTGCTTGAGTTTCTCCTCGAGTAAACAAAGCAGAACCATGAACTCTTGGAAGAATTCCAACTTCACACATAATTGGCCTAACATCTGCAAGACCTCTACCATCAATTCTATTTTTATTTTTTAGAATATCTGTTCTGACAATCCTTTTTTCTAAATTTTTAAGCTCAGAATTTACGTCAAGATCGGTATAATTTTCATCTTCTTCATAAAGCTTTTTTGCTTTATCAGTTATTTCTGAGATTAAATTCGATCTTTCCTGTTTATCTTTTATTGAAAATGCTTTTTTAAGTTCCTCGGTAAATTCGCTTTCCAATTTATTTTTTACTTCTGAAAGATCTTTTTTCTCAACTATCCAATCAGGTTTTTTGCATTCTTTGGCTAGTTCCTCTATCATTTCAATTACTGGAACAAATCCTTCATGGCCGAACTTAACAGCATTTAACATTTCTTCCTCAGTTAAACCACTTGCCTCGGACTCAACCATTAAAACTGCATCTTTTGTTCCTGCTACTACAAGATCGAGTTTTGAGTCTTTAAGTTCTGCTTTAGTAGGATTGAGAATGTATTCCCCTTTAATAAAGCCAACTCTAGAAGCACCAACAGGGCCTAAAAATGGCATTCCTGAAATTGCTAACGCAGCTGATGAGGCAATAATTGATAAAATATCTGCTTCATTCTCCTTATCGTAAGATATTACTGTTGGTAGTACCTGAACTTCGTTTTTAAATTCATCTGGGAAAAGTGGTCTGATAGGTCTGTCAATCAATCTTGAAATTAAAGTCTCACTATCCGTTGGTCTTGCTTCTCTCTTAAAATATCCACCTGGAATTTTACCAGCTGCATAATATTTTTCTTGATAATTTACTGACAACGGAAAGTAATCCATATCTGGATTAACTTTTTTTGCTCCAACTGCAGTCGCCAAAACAACTGTTTCTCCACATTGTGCTATTATAGCGCCATCTGCTTGTCTTGCTATTTTACCTGTTTCTAAACTAATCTTTTTCCCTGCTACTTCTATTTCTTTCTTTACAACTTTAAACATTTACTTCCTTAAATTTAATTTTGATATTACTTCTTTATAAGACTCCATTTTATTTTTCTTTAAATAGTCTAATAATTTTTTTCTTCTATTTACCGCTCTTAAAAGTCCAACAGATGAGTGTTTATCTTTTTTGAACTGTTTAATATGTTTAGATAAGTTCTCAATTTTATCTGTTAGTTGAGCAACTTGAACTTCTGAAGAACCAGTGTCCTTGTCATGGATTGCTAGTTCTTTTGCTTTATTTGCCATTTTTTTTCCTTACTTATTTGTTTGTTTGATTAAATTTTCAATTTTTTCTGCATAATCAAAAGAGTCATCTTTTACAAAAAATAGTTTTGGTAAAAACTTCATCACTATTTTTTTTGATAAAACTTTTCTGATTACAAATGAAAATTCTTTTAATTTAGTAACGACTTCTTCAGTATCTTTTCCACCTAAAGGCATTACAAAAATTTTTGCTGTTTTTAAATCTGGAGACATTCTAACTTCAGTAACTGTTATTTCTTTTGTAGATAAATTTGGTAATTTTGCTTCATCTCTTATAAATAACATTCCTAATGCTTGTTTTATCATTTCACCAACTCTCAATTGTCTTTGGGTAACTGGTTTTCCTAAGTTAGTCATTATATCGTTCTCTCTGTTATTGTAGAATTATATACTTCAATTACGTCATTTTTCTGAAAATCAACAAAATCCTTAAGTGTTATTCCACACTCTAAACCAGCAGACACCTGCTTAGTTTGATTTTTTTCTCTAAATATTGATCCAATTTTTCCATTGAAAATAATAGCCCCATCTCTAATAACTCTTGCATTAGAGTCTTGGGTAATTTCTCCGTCTGTCACTTTAGAACCTGCAACTTTACCTACTTTTGAAACTTTAAATATTTCGAGTATCTCCGCTGTTCCAATAATTTTTTCGTCTACTTCTGGAGTTAATAGACCAGACATCTTACTTTTTATGAAATCTAAGACTTCATAAATAATGTTAAAACTGAATATAGAAATTTTTTCCTGGTCAGCTCTTTTTTTTGCTTCTTTGCTAGGTTTTACATTGAAGGCTATAATTACAGCATTAGATGCTTTAGCTAAGGTAACATCAGTCTCGGTAACCATCCCTATATCTGACAAAAGAATTTTTGGTTTTACCTCATCATGTTTAATTTGATTTATAGCATTTTTAATTGCTTCTGACGAACCATGAACATCTGATTTTATTATAATATTTAGTTCTTCAGACGATGTATCTTTAAATGCAGAATCTTGAGTTACAAAAGACATTGAATTTTTGCTCTCCTTTGCTTCCTGTATTCTACCTTCGCTAAGGGTTTTTGCCTCTTTTTCACTCTTTAAAACTATAAAATCATCACCTGATTTTGCTGCTCCGTTAATACCTAATATCTCAATTGGTGTTGCGGGTTCTGCTTTTTCAATTTGTTTTCCTTGATCGTTTATAATAGCTCTCACTTTTCCCCATTTTAAACCACTTACAAAATAATCACCCTTGTTTAGAGTTCCAGCTGTAACTATTACATTTGCAATTGGTCCTCTTCCGATATCAATTTTGGATTCTAAAACAATTCCTTTTGCATCAGTATCAAAGTCGGTTTTTAAATCCAATATTTCGGCTTGTAAAATTACACTTTCAACTAACTTTTCTAAATTTTGATTTGTTTTTGTGGATATCTCTACCATGAGTACATCCCCAGACAAATCTTCTGCTATTAACTCATATTCTAAAAGCTGGTTTTTAATTTTTTGAGGATCGGCATCAGGAAGGTCACACTTATTTATTGCTACAACAATTGGTACTTTAGCAGCTTTTGCATGTTTAATTGACTCTATTGTTTGTGGCTTTACACCATCATCAGCAGCAACAACTAAAATTACAATATCTGTTAATTTTGAGCCTCTTGCTCGCATTTCTGTAAATGCAGCATGACCGGGAGTGTCGATAAAAGTGATTTTATTTTTTTTATGTGTAATTTGATATGCTCCAATGTGTTGAGTAATGCCTCCAAACTCACCAGATACAACATTGGCTTTTCTTAAAACGTCTAAAACAGATGTTTTACCATGATCCACGTGACCCATTACTGTTACTATGGGTGCTCTGCTCTTTAGATTTTGTGTTTTAATCTCTTTAATTTTATCTAAAATTTCCTCGGCTTTTTCTTCTTTAACAGGATTATGTCCAAATTCTTTAACTAAATATTCAGCAGTATCTGCGTCAATCGTATGATTAATAGTAACTGTTACTCCCATTCCCATCAAATGTTTGATTATACTACTTGATTGCTCAGCCATTCTGTTTGCTAATTCTCTAATAGTAATAACCTCAGGTATGTTAATATCTCTTTTTACTGGTTTAAAGTTCTCTTTTGTTTCCTCTTTATTTAATAATCTATTTTCCTTCTGCTTTGCCCTTTTCAATGAGGCTAAACTTCTCGACCTTATTCCAATATCGTCTCCGCTTAATGCCTGTGAAACGGTCAACTTGAGCTCTCTTCTTTTACCGCCCTGTTTATTAAGTTTATTTTCTTTTTGGACATTTTCACCTTTTAATCTTCTTGTTGCTCTTTGTTCTGCCAGCTTTCTTTTTTCAAAATCAGATGTAATTGGTGATGAAGGTTTAGAAAAGTTTGTTTTTTTTGGAATAAACGTGCTTTGTGATTTGTTGTCTACTGGTCTTGCACCTCTAGAAAAATTTGTTTTACCTCCAAATCTTGGAGATCTTTTCTCTATTACAACTGTATTCTTTGATTGAGATCTAGCTTGTTCAATACTGTTAATTGTCTTTTTGGAAGCTCCAGAAATTGATAACTTTAATTTTTTCTTTTCCATTTTTCATCTCTCAGTCTTTATAAACAATGTCTCTTGCAGACATAATTAAATCGTCTGCTTCTTTTTTTGAAAGAGCAAAATCCTCTAAATACCCTTTTATTCGTACCCTTTCACCCTTAACAATATCGTAACCACCAGTCAATTCATCAGAAGCTAAATCCGCAAAATCGTTTAATGTTAATATCTTTTGTTCTCCAAGCGTAACAAGCATTCCTGGTGTTAGACCCTTGTGGTTAATTAAATCATTTTCTAAGCCCAAATTCTTAATTCTATTTGCTATTTCTTCTTGGTCTTTTTGATAAAATTCTTTAGCTCTTTCTATTAACTCTTTTGCTGTTTCCTCTTCTATTCCCTCAATTTTCATTAAGGCTTCGGGATTACTATCTTTAATGTCATCAATAGATGAAAACCCTTCTGCAACAAGTAACTGCCCTAATGTTTCATCTAACTCCAAATTTTTTACAAAATTATCTGTCTTCTCTTTAAACTCTATTTGTCTTCTTTCAGAATCCTCTTGATCGGTCATAATATTAATTTCATAATTCATCAATTTTGTTGCCAGTCTAACATTTTGACCTCTTCTACCAATTGCTTTACTAAGATTTTCCTCTGTTAAAATAACATCAAGTTTTCTTCCCTCCTCATCTACATTCACTCTCTGTACTTCAGCAGGTGATAAAGCATTTGCAACAATTACCGCTGGATCTTCAGACCAATTTACAATATCAATTTTTTCTCCTTGAAGTTCATTTACAACAGCTTGAACTCTACTTCCTCGCATACCTACACATGCACCGACAGGATCTAAGGAAGTATCAATTGCTTTGACACAAATTTTAGCTCTACTACCTGGATCTCTTGAAGATGATTTAATCTCAATTAGTCCATCATAAATTTCTGGAACCTCTTGAATAAATAATTTTTCCATAAATTTCGGATGTGCTCTTGACAAGAATATTTGTTGACCTCTTGGCTCTCTCCTTACATCTAAGCAATAAGCTTTTACTCTGTCGCCTGCTTTAATATTTTCTCTTGGTATCATTTCATTTTTTTGTATTATTGCTTCAGTTCTTCCAAGATCAACAATTACATTTCCAAACTCTAATCTTTTAACTATACCGCTCAAGATAGTATCAATTTTATCTTTGAAATCGTTGTATTGTCTCTCTCTTTCAGCTTCTCTTACATTAAAACTAATTACTTGTTTCGCTGTTTGAGCAGCTATTCTTCCAAAATCAAATGATGGTAATGGTTGTAAAACCTCATCTCCAATTTGTTTTCCATGATTATTTTCATTAAGCTTAATTGCATCATCTAAGGTTATTTCTAAATTAGAGTTTTCTGGATTTTCTACTATTAACAACTTTCTAAATATTCCAATATCACCACTTTCTCTATCAATTTCAACTTTGATTTCATTTTCAGATCCAAATTTAGATTTAGCTGCTTTAGCAATACCATTTTCCATCGATCCAATTATTAACTCTTTATCAATTGATTTTTCTAAAGCTACTGCTTCTGCTATTCTTATTAATTCTAGTTTATCTGCTCTTCTATTTAACATTTTATTAATCCTAAAAAAAAATGGGCCGAGGCCCATTTTGAATTTCAATAATGTGAATGAAATATATTTATTTTTTTTTAATATTCAACTTTATTTACCTATTAAATAGGTCTGATTTATCTGTCTTTTCCCATGAAAATGAACCTTGCTCATCTGGAATTCTTCCGAAGTGTCCATATGCTGCTGTTTTTTCATAAATAGGTTTATTTAGGCCTAACATTTCTCTTATGCCTCTAGGGCTTAAATCAAAATTTTCATGTATAAGTTTTTCTACATGTTTATTTTTTTCATCATCATTATCAAATAAATCAACATAAATTGATAAAGGTTTTGATACACCTATAGCATATGCAAGTTGAATCAAACATTTGTTAGCAATTTTAGATGCAACAACATTCTTTGCTAAATATCTGGATGCATAAGCAGCTGATCTATCAACTTTGGTTGGATCTTTTCCAGAAAATGCACCTCCTCCATGTGGTGCTGCTCCACCATATGTGTCAACAATAATTTTCCTACCAGTCAAACCACTATCACCGTCAGGGCCTCCAATTACGAAATTTCCTGTTGGGTTCACATATATTTCCTTTTCATCTAATGAACTCAATAATTCTTTTGGTATTGATCTTTCAATATAAGGTTTTACCAATTCTCTAACTTGAGCTTGATTGACATCTGGAGAGTGTTGTGTCGATATAACTACAGATTTTACTGATGATGGTTTTCCATCTTTATATTCAATTGTAATTTGGCTTTTTGAGTCTGGTTCTATATTTTTTAATTTGCCGGATTTTCTATCTTGAGCCATAAGTCTTAATATTTTATGAGAGTAGTGTATTGGAGCGGGCATCAGCACATCGGTTTCATTACATGCGTAACCGAACATAATTCCTTGATCGCCTGCACCTTCATCTTTATTTCCAGAGGAATCTACACCCATAGCAATATCAGCTGATTGAGAGTGTAAATGACTTTCGACTGATGTTGCTTCTTTCCAAGTAAATCCTTCTTGATCATAACCAATATCTTTGATGCAGTGCCTTACTTTTTCTATTAAATCTTTTTTTTTTATTTCTGGACCTCTTACTTCACCAGCTAAGACAACTTTGTTTGTTGTTGTTAAAGTTTCACAAGCAACTCTCGATTGAGGTTCAGCAGCCAAATATGTATCTACAACCATATCTGAAATTCTATCACAAACTTTATCTGGATGACCTTCGGATACTGACTCGCTAGTAAATAAGTAATTTTTTTTCATTTATTCTCCCTAATTTTTAAAATCACAATGAAAGTAGTATAAATTATGACAAAATAAAAGAAGATCTTATTACCATGTTCGGCAAAATAAGTTTTATCAACACGTTTGATTTTATTAACATCAAAATATCCTTTTTCACTAATTTGTTTAATAATTTGACCTTTGGGATTAACAAAAGCAGAAACTCCATTGTTTGTAGATCTAATAACATTTTTACCTTCTTCAATTGATCTAAATATCGAATGAGATAAGTGTTGAGCGGGTCCAATAGATTTGCCAAACCAACCATCCTCAGAAATATTTAATATAAAATCGTAATATTTTTTATTTGGATTAATTTTTCCTGAATAAATAATTTCATAACAAATAAGTGGGATAAATTTTATTTTATCAATGTTCAGAATTTCTCTCTTATTATCAGCTGAAAATGATTGATACCCTTGGGTTATTTTTTTTAAACCTACTTTTTTGAAGAAATTTTCAAATGGTAAAAATTCTCCGAATGGAACTAGTTTATTCTTGTTGTATTTATACAATAATTCTGTGTCAGAATTTATTACTACTAAAGAATTATAAATTTTATTTTCTTTAATACTATTAATTCCCAAAATGACTTTGTGGTTTGTATTAAATTTTTTTTTGAAGATATTTTTAAAAAATTTGAGATCTCTAAAATAAATACTAGTAATTATACCCTCAGGAAAAATAAATATTTTTTTTTCAGATTTATTTGGATCACTTAAAGTAAGTAATTCATCGATATTTTTTTCAGGACTCTGATTTGTTAAGAATCTTTCAATTGGTACTTTTGGAGAAACAACTCGAATAATAGAGTCTAGTTTGTCATATTTTTTTTTTTCAAAATTTTTAATATTAAAGTATCCATACGAATAATTTATTACTACTAGAATTAATCCAAAACAAAAAAAGATAACTGCTGCTGAACCTTTATACTTATGAAAAAATATTATTGGTAATAAGAAAATTGTGATTGATAATAAATTTAACGAGTAGGTCCCTACATAGGATAAAATTTGTAAAGAAGGTAAGTTATTTGAAACACTAAAGACTAATAGATTCCAAGGAAAACCACCTAAAATAAAACTTCTTAGAAATTCAATCCCACCAAAAAAAATCGAAAAAATCAAAACTGATGAGAGTTTATTTTTTAAATTAAAAAAGCTACTTAGAAAAGTTACTAAACCATAAAATATTCCCAAAAACAAAGGTATTAATATTAATGCAAATGGAATAATTAATTTAAAATTTACATCAAATGATAAAGAATTTGTAATCCAATAAAGGTTAGAAATAAAATAACCAAATCCAAAGGCCCAACCAACAAAAAATGATATGATTCTTTTATGGGTAAAATTTATTAATATATAAAGTAATGTTGGAAGTGATAAAAAATTAAGAAATACAAAATTATATGGCGGTAAACTAAATGATGTTATTATACCTAAAAATAAACACGTTAAATATAGATAAGCTTTATTTTGTAGAATAGATTTCAATTTATTTTATTCAATTTTTTAAATATTAATTTTTCTCTTTTGTTCATTAAATAGTAATCTTTATTTTTTTTATGATCATGTCCTAAGAGATGTAAATAACCGTGTATCCACATTTTATCTAATTCATGATCAAAACTCGTTGATTTTGCTCTTTTGTTAATTATTTCAAAAGAAATTGCTATATCTCCTAAATATAATTTATTTTTTAATTTAACTTTTAAAGGAAATGAAAGTACGTCCGTTGAAACATTTTTATTTCTAAATTTTAAATTTAAATCTTTCATTTTTTTATTATTAGTAAGCATCACAGTAAATTCTTGGTTTTTATTTTTAAAAATGCTTAATTTAGATAATTTGTTTAATTTCTTTTTGAAGTATATCTCTGGTTTTTTTAATTTCTTTTCCCAAATTTTTTTATCTAAAACTATGTTGGCTTTAATCATTAATCTGAATTTTTATCAGAATAAGCCTTGACTATCTTGGAAACTAGCGGGTGTCTTACAACATCGGTATGATCAAAATCTACCACAGATATCTCTTTTAAATGACCAAGTAATTTTTTTGATCTATTTAAACCTGACATTGTTTTATTAGGTAAGTCTATTTGGGAAGGATCACCGTTAATTACTATTTTGGAATTTTCACCAATTCTTGTTAAAAACATTTTTATTTGAGTATCTGTTGCATTTTGTGCTTCATCGAGTATTGCAAATGAATTTTTTAAAGTTCTACCCCTCATGAATGCAAGCGGCGCAATCTCAATATCTCCAACTTCTATTTTTTTTTGAATTTTTTCAAAATCTAATAAGTCATATAATGAATCGTAAAGAGGTCTTAAATAAGGATCAACTTTTTCTCTCATATCTCCTGGTAAAAAACCTAATCTCTCTCCCGCTTCTACCGCTGGTCTAGATAAAATGATTCTCTCTATTTTTTTTTCAAGCAGCATTGTTAAAGCAACAGCTACAGCTAAAAAAGTTTTACCAGTTCCCGCTGGTCCTGCAGAAATAACAATATCAGATTCTTTTAAAGCCCTTATATAATTTTTTTGTTTCTCTGATCTTGGTATTACAGATTTTTTTGGAGTTTTTATTATATATTCAACATTTCCACTTTTATTTGTAACTTTTTCATCAATCATAAATTTGTTTACTGATGACTCTATATCCTTTTTTTCTAATGTTCCATTATTTAAAAATTGATCTACAAGGAATTGAATTGCATTCTTTATTATTTCATTTTTTTCAGGAGTATTTTTTAATAAAATTGAGTTTCCTCTAGAGTAAATGCTAGAATTTGTAATTTTTTCTAATTCTTTTAAGTTATTATTAAATTCTCCTAAAACACCTAAAAGTAATTCGTTGCTTTGAAATACAATACTTAAGGCATTGTTTTCTGAATATACATATTTTAAATCAGGATTAATTTTTGATTTTGCAAAATTTTTCAAATTATGCTGCTTTCATTTCATCTGTTACTTTACCAAATAAAGAATTTTGATTACTTTTTTCGATATTCACTTTAATTAATTTACCAATATGACTTTCATTACCATCAAAAATAACTGAACTTAAAAATTTATTTCTTCCAAAATATTTGTTTTGGTTTTTAAGTTTGTTTTCAACAAGTACCTCTAAAGTTTTTCCTTCTAAAGATTTATTTAATTCTATTTGATTGCTAAATAATTTTTCTTGAATAGTTATCAGTCTATTTTTAAGTTTATCTTTATTAGTAATCTCTAATTCTGCAGCCTTTGTCCCTGGTCTTGGACTAAAAATAAATGAGAATGAATTTATAAATTTAATTTTATTAACTAAATTTATGGTTTCTTTGAAATCATTCTCTGTTTCTCCGGGGTACCCAATAATAAAGTCACTAGAAAATTTTATATCAGGATTAATTTTGATTAATTTTTCATAAATATTTAAATAATAACTTACAGTGTGTTTTCTGTTCATCTTTTTTAATATTCTGTCAGAACCACTTTGAATTGGTAAATGAACAAAAGGCATTAATTTTTTTGAATTTTTGTAACATTCAATAAGATCATCTGTCATATCTCTTGGATGAGATGTGGTATACCTAATTCTACTTATTTCGGAATATTTACTGAGTGTATTTATAAGATCTGACAGTCGATACTCCCTAGATCCATCAATATAAGAATATGCATTTACGTTTTGACCAAGAAAAGTTATTTCTCTAGATCCATTCTTTATCAATCTCTCAGCTTCATCAATAATGCTTTTGAATGGTCTAGAATACTCTGGTCCTCTAGTATAAGGAACAACACAAAAGTGACAGAACTTATCACAACCCTCTTGAATCGTTAAAAAAGATGAAACATTAGTGTTGTTATTTTTAATATTATCGAAGTACCTAAACTTTGAAACTGAGTCGAATTCAGTTTCTTCAACTTTATTTTCTTCTTCAAAATTTTTCAAAAGATTATTTATTTTTTGATAAGATTGAGGACCTATAACTAAATCTATATATTTCTCTCTATTAAGCATCTCAGTATTTTCAGCTTGTGCAACGCAACCTGCAACAACCATAATTGGTTTTTTTTTGTCTTTATATAATTTTTTTACTCTCCCAATCTCATGATAAACTTTATCTTTAGCTTTATCTCTAATATGACAAGTATTTAGAATATAACAATCAGCCTCTTCTTGATTTTCGGTTTTATTATAACCTATTGACCTAACAGCATCGTATATCCTGTTAGAATCATACTCATTCATTTGACAACCAAATGTCTTTATAAAAACCTTCTTATGCATGAATTATTTTTTTTTGATACCGTATAGTTCTAATTTATGATCAACAAGCTTATAACCGTATTTATCAGCAATTTTTTTTTGTAATTCTTCGATTTCTTCATCAACAAATTCTATTATCTCTCCAGTTTTTATATCAATCAAATGATTATGATCATCATTTAATTCATATCTTGCCTTTCCAGATTTAAAATCATGTTTTGTTAATATACCTGCTTCCTCAAAAAGCTTAACTGTCCTGTAAACAGTAGCAATACTAATTTTAGAATCTATTTGAGAAACTCTATTATATAATTCATCAACATCTGGATGGTCAGATTCTCCATATGTTTTTTTAGATTCGGATATTACTCTTGCGATTATCCTTCTTTGATCTGTAAGTTTTACACCATTTTTTTGGCATTTTTCTTCAATAGTTTCTAGCATAATATATTTTAACTCGAGTAAAGGGGTTTAATCAAATTAATATTTGTAAAATTTTTTTTATCAGTTTTTACTAACTGATTTACATCTTTATCAGTTAAATGTTCACTCAAAAATCCATATAAATCAATATTTTTTGCAAAAGCAATGCCTTTAGCAATTGCTATCGAATTTCTAATGCTTGAGATTTTCCCAGGACCTTGGTTTACAAATATTTCACTTATTTTATCTAAATTTGAATCATGCTCTTGAAGAAAATTCAAAATTAATATCATTATTTTATCAAAATTTTCTCTACTGTTTGTATGAGCGGTAGTATAAGATTCTAATTTCGTTATGAGAGAAAATAAAATTTTATCATCTGCAGCATTAATTACTAAAGTATTCATTTTTTTTATTATTTTTTTAAACGTTAAAGCTGAAGTAGTAAATAAAAAATATTTTAAGAATGAACAAGGAGTTTTGGCAATTATGTATCATAGATTTGAAGAAAATAAGTATCCATCAACAAATATAAGATTAGATATATTTAAAAAACATATTAATTTAATAAAAGAAAATAATTTACATTTTTATAATCCTGGTGAATTTTCAATAAATTTTGAAAAGGTTAAAAAACAAAAAAAAATTTTATTAACTATTGATGATGCATTTACATCTTTCTATGAAAATGCATGGCCAATCTTAAAACAGGAAAAAATTCCTTTTATTTTATTTGTCTCAACAGAGGCGGTTGGGAATAAAGGATATATGAGTTGGGACCAAATAAAAGAAGTAGAAAAAGAGAACTTTGCATACATTGGTAATCATTCACATTCTCACGATTATTTAACTAAATTTGCTTTTCAAAAGTTTGTAGAAGATATTGAGGAATCAATTAAAATTTTTAAAAATAAATTGGGATATAATCCAATTTATTTTTCTTATCCCTTTGGTGAATATAATTTAGAGCAGAAAAATTATATTTCAGACAATTTTGAATTTGCATTTGGCCAACATTCAGGTGTTATTGATTTAAACAAAGATAGATATGAGCTACCAAGATTCCCTATAAATGAAAAATATGGAGAAATAAAAAGATTTAAAGAAGTAATATCTTATTTGCCACTTCAGTATAAAA
>CACEIC010000008.1 GCA_902559605.1 uncultured Pelagibacteraceae bacterium
ATTAATCATTTAATAAATGAAATAAGTAAATCACAATCTGTTGATGACAAATTATTGGGCTGTACTGCAATAATTATCACTGGGCTATCATATGAAAATGAAAAATTTTTAAATTATGGCTTAGAATTATTAAGAAAAATTATTATTAACTCTTTTGATGACGAATATTTTCCAAAAACTAGGAGTATTAGACAGTTAAATTTTTATTTAAAATATTTTGTTCTTGTTAGAGAACTATTGAAGGAGTCTTTTAGTAATATTCCTGAGTACCTTGATGAAATAATTTTCTATCTCGGAAAATCCTATGTGATTTTCTCAAAACTTGAACAGAGTTTACTTTTTAATGGGAACCATCAAAGTGACTTAGAAGAATTTAACAAATATCTATCACTATACAAATATAAATTTGAAAATTCGAATAATGAGGTTGGAGGATACGCAATTCTAAAAAATAAAAATTGCATTCTTGCTATGGATGTTGGAAATTCTCCCCAAAAAAAATTTTCACAAAATTATCAAAGTGGAGCGCTTTCATTTGAATTTTTTTACAAAGATAAAAAACTAATTTCCAATTCTGGGTATTTTCAGGATTATAAAAGCAAACTAAATCTAATTTCAAAATCTACTGCTGCTCATTCAACCCTTATTATAGATAATCATTCAAGTTGTTCATTTAGAAATAGCAGAAACTATAAGACACTAGAAAATGGTTTGAAAATTATTGACAAAAATATTGTTAATGAAAAAAACTATTGGTTAATCAAAGCATCCCATAATGGTTATTTAAAAAAACTGGGGATTTTGCATGAAAGATCTTTAGAATATTTTGCAGAAAAAGATAAATTGATAGGAACAGATAAAATAATTTCAAAAAATAAGTTGGAATCAAAAAAATATGATATTAGGTTCCATATGGAGCCAGGTGTTAAATTAACAAAAACTTTAGATAACAGAACTATACTAATTGAAATTGAAAATTCTGGATGGAAATTTTCAAGTAACTGTGAGAATATTAATATTGAATCAGGTATATATTTCGGTAATAAAAATTTATCTAGTGAAAACCAAAATATATGTTTATCAGGCAAAACAAAGGATATAAGTTTGGATATTAAATGGGTATTCGAAAAAATACAGTAAAAATAAAGACCGCTTTAATTTCCTTGTCAGATAAATCTAATTTAAAACCATTATTAAGTTTATTAAAAAAATATAATATTAAAATAATAAGTTCAGGTGGAACATACAAAAAAATTAAAACCT
Organism: uncultured Pelagibacteraceae bacterium; assembly: GCA_902559605.1. Lineage (GTDB taxonomy): Bacteria > Pseudomonadota > Alphaproteobacteria > Pelagibacterales > Pelagibacteraceae > Pelagibacter. Next base: position 1,264 of record CACEIC010000008.1, read on the forward strand.
TGGGTTTTAAATGCTTAGAAGTGTCCAAATTTACAAATTCAAAAGAGTTATTAGATGGAAGAGTAAAAACCTTACATCCAAAAATTCATTCTGGGATTTTGAATATTAGGCAGAACCAAAAGCATAAAAAAGAAATGAAAATTAATAATTATGAAAATATAGATTTAGTAGTTATAAATTTTTATCCATTTGAAAAGGTTTTATTAAGTAATTCTAGTCACAAAAATATAATCGAAAATATAGATATTGGAGGACCAACAATGGCTAGATCAGCTGCAAAAAATTATAATGATGTGGTAGTTCTAAGTAACTCAAAACAGTATGAGGATTTAGCTATTGAATTAAATAAAAATAGAGGATCGACCAATATAGATTTTAGAGAAAAATTAGCTGGAGAAGCATTTATGGAAACTGCATATTATGAATCAAAAATTTTTAATTATTTCAATGAAAAATCAGAAAATCTTTTCCCAATCAAGAATATATTTTCTGGAAAATTAGTTGAGAAGACAAGATATGGAGAAAACCCTCATCAAAAAGCGGCAATATATTCACAAAGTAACAAACAGGAAATTATTCAAATCAGTGGAAAACAACTAAGTTACAACAACTATAACGATCTTTATTCAGCTCTAAATATATCTAAAAATTTGCCTAAAAATAAAGGTGTAGCAATAATTAAGCATGCTAATCCCTGTGGAGTTTCCATTAATCCAAACAAAATCAAATGTTTTAAAGAGGCTTTAGAAAGTGACCCAATTAGTGCGTATGGTGGTATTGTATCATGTAACTTTAAATTAAATATTAGTTTAGCTAAAGAGATTAATAAAATATTTTTTGAGGTAATAATTGCAAATGGATTTGATAAAAAATCAGTCAAACTATTAAAAAAGAAAAAAAACTTAAGGCTAATTGACTCTAGTAAAGTTGAAAAAAATTTTAAATTTAATTTTATAAATAAATTTAATTCTATTTTAGTTCAAGATCCAGATACTCAATATTTTTCTAAGAAAAATTTTAAAATTGTATCAAAATTAAAACCTACGAATAAAACTTTAAACAAACTTATTTTTGCATTTAATATATGCAGAAGTGTAAAATCGAATGCGATAGTAATTACAAAAGATTACAAGACAATAGGCATAGGCTCTGGTCAACCAAGTAGGTTAGATAGTTGCAAAATAGCAATTGATAAAATGAAAAAGTTTCAGAAAATAAGCGATAGTGATGAAATCTTAGCAGCATCTGATGCGTTTTTCCCCTTTGTGGATGGTATAGAAAAATTGGTACAAGCAGGTATTTCAGCAGTAATACAACCTTGGGGCTCAAAAAATGATAAAGAAATTATTAAATTTGCTAACCAAACAAATACTATATTAGTATTTTCTAAAACAAGACACTTTAATCACTAATCAATTTATCTTATCTATTTTAGCAGCTAGAATAAAATCACTCTCAGCAAGACCTTTAATTGCATGTGTAAATATTTTAATTCTTGCGTAACCCCAGCCAAACCATAAATCAGGATGATGTCCTTCTGCTTCAGCAATCTCTCCAACTTTATTAACAAATTCTTGACTTTGTAAAAAATCGTCAAATTTGAAATTTTTTATTAAATGAAATCCATCAATTTTATCTTCGATGACTTCCCATCCATCAACTTGTTTCAAGTACTTATGAATTTCTTCTGTATTGAAAGGTGGTATATTTCCTTCACATGGTATACATTTTTTACTTGCTAGATCACTCATAATACAATTCCTATAGTGGAGCGGGCAATGGGACTTGAACCCACGACCTTCTCGTTGGCAACGAGACGCTCTACCACTGAGCTATGCCCGCTTGTTCTATTAGTATTAAAACTAGTAGCTTTTTTAAAAATTAGCAAGTGACAAAATAATTTATTGTTTTGATAGGTTTAGTTAGAATTGTGATGAAATCTCAAATGATGATATTATGAAGTATATCAAAAGATTAATAATCAATTATATTATATTATATTATGGACTACTTAAGTAACAATTCAAAAATAATTGTATGCGATATAGGTGCTAGTAATTGTGATCCTACTCCACATATTGATAATTTATTAAAAAATACTGAGTCAAAACTATATGGTTTTGAGCCAAATAAAATTGAATTTGAAAAATTAATATCAGAAAATAAAGATAAAAAGAGAGAATTTTTTAATTACGCAATTGGTAATGGTGAGGAGAAGATTTTCAATATTTGCGAATATCCTGGATGGAGTTCTTTTCTTGAAGCAGATATAGATTACGTAAAAAATTTTCATAGATTTGAGTTGGATGCAGTAATTAAAGATAAAATAAAAATAAAGACAAAAAAACTAGATGAAATTAAATTTGAAAGTAAAGTAGATTTTTTAAAGATTGATGTTCAAGGTTTAGAATCCGAGATTATAGATTGTTCAAAAGATACAATTAAAAATTGTTTAGTCGTAGAATTAGAATTATCTCCAATACCACTTTATAAAAAAGAAAAGAGGTTTTCTTATGTGTGTAAACAAATGGAAGATTTAAAATTTAATTTAAATATGTTTCAAAAGATAAATACAAAAACATTTAAACCAGTAGTTTTAGGTGGAAGTTCATTAAATGGTTTACATACTTTAATACAATTAGATTGTGTATTTGTTCCAAGTTATGAAACTATTAACGAATTAAATAGTGAAGATCTTAAAAAATTAATCAACATCATGCATTATTCTTACAACTCTTACGATTTTGCTGATTTCTTAATACGTTTACTTGAAAAAAAGGAGAATTTAAAAATTGTAGAAAAATATAGAAACGATGTTGCAAAACTAAAAATTTTAAAAAAATATTAAACCAATTTTGTCCAATTGTATCTTAAGAATGAATGACTATAATTGAAATATGAAACTTGAGGAATTACCAAAAACTATACCAATTTTTCCCCTATCAAATTTTATAATGTTTCCTGGCACAACTGTTCCACTGAACATTTTTGAGCCTCGATATTTACAAATGGTAAATGATAGTATGAAAAAGCATAGAATGATTGGAATGATACAGCCAAAAAAAACAGGGTCTTTGAAAAAACCTGATTTGTACGAAATCGGATGTATTGGAAAAATTACAAGTTTTAATGAAACAGAAGATGGTAGAATACTTATTATTTTAAACGGTATTTGTAGATACAAAATTAACTCAGAGTTAAATACAGACAAAATGTACCGTGAGTGCAGTGTTCAGTATGATAATTTTTCAAAAGATATAATGCAAAAAAGTAATGAAGTTAACTTTTCAGACTTAAGCTTAATTATGAAGAACATGAGAACATTTTTCAAAAAACAAGGATATATTGTGAACTTAAAAGATTTAGAAAAGAAAGATCTTAGCCAAACTCTTAACGATCTATCAATGGCGTCACCATTCTCATTAGAAGAAAAACAAATATTATTAGAAAGTCTTGATATAAATGTAAGAAAAGAAAAAATGGAACAAATTCTAAATAATTATATTAAAGACGAATTCGAAAATACTACTCTTCAGTAATTTAAAAATTTAGTCCTTTGTCAGATAGAATATTTGAATACTTTTTAAAAATAGAACTCTTGTTTAAAATTCTAAATACTGGTTTTGAAATTGAATTATTAATGTTGCTATCTAATCTAAAAAATTCATAAATTCCATCAATTGCTTTTCCATAAAGATAATTAAGATGTTTTGTAGAATTCTGAAAATCTTCAGCCACAGAGATATCTATCGGAAGACCTAATGATATTTTATCATTAACTATTCTTGAGATTATTTTAATATCTCTAATTGTCATATTAAATCCCTGTCCAGCAAGTGGATGTATACGATGTATTAAATCACCAAATGCAAGTATATTTTTATGAGTATAATTTCTAAGCATTTCGAAACTCAGACTAAATTTTTCAATTTTACTAATCTTAGTTAATGAATAAAAAGAATTATATTTACTGAATATATCAAGAATTTTCTTATCATCCATCCCTTCTCCCTTATATGAAAAAACTATTGATGTTTTAGAATTAGACAATGGTAGGAATGCCAAAGGTCCAAATTTTGTAAAAACTTGAATTGCAATATTATTATCTATACGTGGATGATCAATCAGAAATGTATATGCCCTACTTCTGTAGTTTTTTTTTACTTTATTTGTAAAATATTTATTTGAAATGAAATTTTTGTTTTCACTATTGATTACTAAATCATAATTTTTAATTTTTCTAAGGATATTTGAATTAAAGGTTTCTGAATGACATAGTTTTATAAATTTTGATTTTTTTATTTTTTTTAAAAAGATTTCATTTAATTTCGAATAGGATATTAAATTAAACACCTCTTTATTTTTTTTGTTAAAATTGATTATCTCTTTAGATTGAGAGTCTTCAGTAAAGATTTTAATTTCTTTACTTTTCCAAGGTACAAAACTCGATTTTGTTAAAAATCTTAAATAATCAAAATTTTCATTTGATAAAGCAATTGTTCTATTTGTTTTTAAGCTTTTTATTTTTTTATTTAAATATATGTCAACTTTGAGTTTTTTTTCCTCAAAATCTGTAGCAAGAATCAAATTTGTTAAATTTTGGCCTATAAGACAAATTTTCATAACAAAATAATTTTAACAATAAAAATTAAATGATACAAAGTGACAAAAGTAGTTTTGATTCATGATAATTAAAAATTATATCAGTAAAATAGGCAATTTTATCATAAAGAGATTAGCTGAATTAGTGGGTGTTGTGCTGGTCATTACATCAATATTTCTTTTTTTGTCACTGGTGAGTTATTCACCAGAAGACCCTAATTTTATATTTCCAGAAAATCAGGAAATAAAAAATTTTCTTGGATTCAGAGGGAGTTTTATTGCTGATATCTTTTTTCAGTCAGTTGGAATTATATCTCTTTTAATACCTTTTTCGCTTCTTTTTACTGGACTATCAATAACAATTAATAAAAGAATGATAGTTGTTATAGAAAATATTTTTTTCGTAGTTGTTTACATTGTTGCCGCAACATTGTTTTTTGGTATTTTCCATAAAGAAACCTATTGGTTAGTAATTAATGGAAATAATGGTTTTGTAGGCGATTTAATATCTGAGACCATAATTGCAGACCTTTTGACAATTAACAAAACAATAAGTTATTATTTTTTAATATTTTTTATTTTATTATTTTTTCTTTTAAGCAGTAATTTTAAAATTTCACATGTTTTAATTTTTTTCTCATTAGTTAAAAAATTATTTTTATCGAAAAAAGAGAAAACTATTAATCGAGAAAATATATTTAAAGAAAGTTCTATAGTTGAAAAAACTAAGGAGCCTCGTATTCAAGAAGATTTGTTTACTAGTAATAAATCAATCTTACAAAATGAAAAAATTAAATTACCTTTAATTGACTTCTTAAAAAAACCAGAAAAAATCTCTAATAAAAAGGAGGATATTAAGATTGATGCTGAAGGACTTGAAAAAATACTTCTTGATTTTGGTGTAGAAGGAAAAATAAAAAAAATAAGTCATGGGCCTGTTGTTTCTCTAAACGAATTTGAACCTGCAGCTGGAGTTAAAGTATCCAAAATAATAAATTTAGCAGAAGATATTGCTAGAAATACAAGTTCAGAGTCTGCAAGAATAGCTACAATACCTGGGAGTAATACTGTTGGTATTGAACTACCTAAAATATCTAGAGAAAATGTTTTTTTAAGAGAAATAATCTCCGATAAGATTTTTAAAAAGAAAGAAATAAAATTACCAATTGCTCTTGGGAAAAGTATATCTGGAGAGCCTATTACTAGTGATTTAAGTTCGATGCCACATTTATTAATAGCTGGAACTACTGGATCAGGAAAATCAGTATGTATTAATACAATTATACTATCTCTTATTTACAAACATACACCTGACATATGTAAGTTCATTTTAATTGATCCAAAAATGCTAGAGCTTTCAACTTATGAAGGTATTCCTCATTTATTATGTCCAGTTATAACAGAGGCAAAAAAAGCAGCTTCTGTTTTGGGTTGGGTAGTTAAGGAAATGGAAAGCAGATATAGGTTAATGACAAAAGTCGGTGTAAGGAATATTGATGGTTATAATGAAAAGCACAAAGTTAAGATGCCTTATATTGTTGTTATTGTTGATGAAATGTCAGATTTAATGTTGGTAGCCGGTAAGGAGATTGAAAACTACATTCAAAAATTATCACAAATGGCTAGAGCCGCTGGAATTCATATAATAATGGCCACGCAGAGGCCAAGCGTAGACGTAATAACTGGAACGATAAAAGCTAATTTTCCTACTCGTATTTCATTCCAAGTAACCTCTAAAATTGATAGTAGAACAATTTTGGGTGAACAAGGAGCTGAGCAACTTTTAGGGAAAGGAGACATGTTGTATATGTCTTCAGCAAACAGAGTAACAAGAATACATGCGCCCTACGTTTCAGAAATAGAAATAGATAAAGTAAATAACTTTTTGAGAAATCAGGCAGAGCCAGATTATGTTGATGAAATTTTGAATTTTGCTGACGAGAGAGAAATTGATGAAAAAAATAAGGATAGTTCTGATACTGATGAATTATATAATGAAGCTTTGGAAATAATTAAATCTGAAAAAAAAGCTTCTACCTCATTTTTGCAAAGAAAATTACAAATTGGATATAATAGAGCTGCAAGAATCATTGATCAAATGGAGGCAAATGGTGAGGTTAGTAAGGCTAATCACGTAGGCAAAAGAGAAGTTTTAAATTAGTGAAATATATAATTTTTATTTTAATATTTTTTTATCCATTAAATATTTTTGCATCATCAAAGCAATTAATAAAAGACAAATTAAGGGAAACAGAAAATATATCTTTTAAATTCACACAAAAAATTGGAAAAAAGACTGAACAAGGAGAATGTATAATTTCTTATCCAAAAAAAATTTTATGTAAATACGATGATATTTATAATAAAATTTTAGTATCAAATGGAAGATCCTTAGTGATTAATAGTAAGAAGATTAAAAATTATTTAAGATACCAACTTAAAGACACCCCTCTTAATTTAATTTTAGATAAACAATTTCTACTAAAGAAAATAGAACAAGTTGAAATTATCAGAGAAAATGATGATACATTTTCTTTTGAAATATTACATAATAATAATTTATTAAATATTTTTTTTGATAAACAAAATTATGAAATAAAAGGATGGACAACAACTGATATTTATCAAAACAGAGTTGAAACGAAGTTATTCAATATAGAAATAAATATAATGATTGATGAAAATTTATTTAGAATTCAAAAGTATATTAACTAATATCCAAATTTATAGTTTCAGATTTAAAAATTTTCATACCTCTTCCTAAATAGTTTTTTAAAGCATGTTTGTGATCTAAAGAGCATGTATGAAGCCATACTTTTTTTGTCTTTTTTCTAAATCCTAACTTCAGGGCTTCCGTTAAGAGATATTTTCCATAATTTTTTCCGATGTATTGATCTAAAATTCCAAAATAAGCGACTTCACATTTATTGGTTTCTGGATGGAATAAGAGCTCGAAAAAACCAATTAAATCATCGTTTTCTCGCAATATATATGTTTCTAAATTGGAATTATTTGTGTAACTCATCCATTTCTCATCATCCCAAGCTAGGCGATCAATCCAACGATAGCTTTTTCCTATCTGCTTATAAAAAAATTTATTTATTTGAAAATCTGGAGGATTTTTCATTTCAATTTTACAATTAATCTTTGGTTCAGATGAATTAATTTCATTAATAGAATTAATTTCCAGATACTTTCTATCAACTTTGGTTATCACGAAACCATTTTTCCAACTTTTTCACCACCAAATAAATGAAAATGTAAATGTGGTACTTCTTGACCGCCATCGTCACTAATATTAGCAAGAGCCCTATACCCTTTACCATCAATCGATGAAATTCCTAATTTTTTTGAAACCTTTGTTATGCCTTTCATTAACCCCACTATTTCATCATTTGAAGCATTTGAATTAAAATCATCTAGATCTATATATTTGCCTTTTGGTATTACTAGAGCATGAATTTTTTTTTGAGGATTAATATCATAAAAAGATAAAACATAATCATCTTCATAGATTTTATTGCAAGGAATTTCTCCTCTTAAGATTTTTGCAAATATATTATTATTATCGTACGACATAGTTAAAATTTACTTTTCAATATATAACTTTAAATTAACATTAAAAATACTAATTTATCTTGTCAGTTAATTTATTAAGTCTTCAGTAATTACTTGATCCCGACATTTTGTCTGGATTTTTATTCTGTTTGGATTTCCATAATACGACCAGACAGTTGTATAACCATTTTTAGGAGGTGAACCATTATAAGACATTACAGCATAAGGCCACGCCTCATTATTATATGGATCATTTAGATAATTGGTCATGCTAGTAGCAGTAGCATATCCAATTGTATAAAAACCCCTGGAACATGGAACATCAACTTCTTGACCTTTGGTATTATTTTGCCAGTTAAAAGAATTACGAATTTTTATTGAATGCTCGAATTCGCACAGCGTTTGGTTTGCTTTTACTTTATTAATTATTTGTTTGTGATTAGCTTTACAAGCACTTTCCTTTGCGCCTGTAGTATAACCACTATAAGCAACAACTCCAACTGCAGCTAATATACCTATTATTGCTACTACAACAAGTAATTCAATTAATGTAAAACCATTACGCTTCATTTTGAGAATATATTCTATTAAATTTATTAAAATTTTGCATTGTTAAAATATATGCAACTAATAAGATCAATTTTAAAAAAAAGAGAGGAAAAATGAATAAATTAAAATCAATTTATAAAGCTATTATTAGCTTAACGTTTATTTTTTCATTTGTTCTTACTTCAACAGCTGCTTTTTCAGAAATAGTTGGACGTTTATCTGTTCACTGGAGCCCGAAGCACCATAGTGCTAAACATGCACAAATTTTCGCAGATGAAGTTAATAAAAGAGCAAAAGGAAAATTAAAAATCGAAGTTTATCCATCTAAACAATTGTTTGGAATTAGAGAAGTAATGGGAGCGGTAACTTCTGGTGCAGTTGAACTTGGAGGAATTGTTGGAGTGGTAAGTTTTCCACCAATAAACAAAAACTTTAATGTTGCATCATTTCCAGGATTATTTAATTCATGGGAACAACAAAGAGGTTTCTTTCAAAATTCACCAAAAGGAAAAGAAATTTGGGGTGAATTGACTAAAAAAACTAATTCAACATTAGTTATGTATAACCCTGTTGGACCTGTGATGACTTTTTCAAGTGCTAAAGAATTGACAGGCATTGATGCTATGAAAGGTCTAAAGGCTAGAAGACTTTTAAAAAGTGAAGAACCAATGTGGGATGCTTTAGGAGCAAACAGAGTATCTTTGCCTACTGGTGAAGTTTATACTTCATTACAAACTGGAATGATTGATACGATTAACAGTCCTCCAGGAAGTATTGAAGCATATAGTTGGTGGGAATTTTTAAAATACGCTCAAAAGCCTTATCAATATTATGCTGATGCATATATCATGGCAAACTCAACTTGGTTTAATAGTCTGTCTCCAGACTTACAAAAAATCATAATGGATGTTGGTAAAGAAATTGGAAAAAGATCAACTGACTTAATTATGGATACTGGGGAAAGTACTCTTAAAAAATTTCAAGAAAGAGGTGGAGTTGTTACTACACTTTCTGGGGCTGAAAAAGCTAAGTTTGATAAGCTTATGAAAGATGAAGTAATGCCAGCAATGGCTAAAATGATTGATGCTGACGCCTTAGAAGCAGCTCAAGCATATGCTAAGAGTAATTAGAAGAAGTTAAACTTTTCTATAAAGATTATGAGGGCATTGCGAGCTATTAACAACTTGCTAGCAAAAGCTGCAATTTCGCTCGCAATGTTCATCGTCTTTTTAATGGTGGCAGCTTTAGCATTAAGCGCCACAACAAGATTTATCACAGGCACAGGATTTGCGTGGTTTATAGAATTACCACCTGTAATGGTAAGCTGGTTAGTATTTCCATTACTTGGTCCTTTATTAAAACAAGGACAACACATTAAAGTAGATTTTCTAAGTCATTATCTATCTGAGAAATCAAAAAATATTATTGGAACAATTGTAAACCTAATAGCTTTAATTTCTGCTTGTGTTTTTTTTAAAGCAGGAATTGATGCAACAACAATGTATTATAATTTAGGACAGATGATGGAATTAGAAATTAATATTCCTATCTGGTGGATGTTTTTAGCGTTTCCAGTTGGTTTTTTAATTTTAGCATTAACTTCATTAGAACTTATTTTAGATAATTTTAAAAAACTTTTAGGGAAAGAGTAAATGTTTGGATTGGCTTTTATTATTTCTCTTGTAACATTAGTTATTTCGGTCCCGATTTTTTTAGTTTTTGGTTTAGGAAGTTCATTAGCTGCAATTGCTGGATTAAATTTACCTTGGTCAGTACTAATTCAAGTTTCATTTGGTGCATTAACTAAACATGTCCTAATCGCTGTTCCATTATTTATTTTTACTGGAATGGCAATGTTAAAAGGAGGGGCTGCATCTAGATTAGTTAAGTTTACAACAACACTTGTTGGTCATTGGCCAGGTGGATTGGGTGTTGCAATGGTTATCGCGATGGGTTTCTTTGCAGCTTTTTGTGGATCAATACTTGCAGCAATCACTGCTGTTGGGACAATCATGATGCCAAAGATGATTGAACAAGGTTATCCAACTCCATTTGTTGTAGTTTTGGCTGCCTCTGCTGCTCTATTAGAGGCATTGATACCTCCTTCCAATGCAGCAATACTATTTAGTGCTCTAACTAATGTTCCAGTCTCTAAAACTTTTGCTGCAGGCGTTATTCCCGGTCTTGTTCTCCTTGTTTTGATGGTCCTTCTAGTTTTGTTTAAATGCAGGCATATTAGAACAGATGAGAAGGCATCATTGAAAAAAAGAGTAAGTTCTTTCATCGCTGCGTTACCAGCATTGATCACTCCAGTGATAATTTTAGGTGGAATTTATGCGGGTATACTAACTCCATCAGAATCTGCAGCAGTTGCAGGTGTTTATGCAGTACTTATAGGATTTTTAATTTATCGCGAACTGACTTTTTCATCTTTGATGAGCTGTTTAAGAGAAACAGCAATCATAACCGCTGTAATTTTTGCAATTATAGCAACTGCAACATTCTTAAGTGTAGTTTTAACTTACACTCAAGCTCCACAAAAAATTATAACATTCTTCACAGATAAAGGCGTAAGTGTGAATCTGTTCTGGATAATGCTAGGAGCTATTTGTTTAATTCTTGGAACTTTCATCGAAATTGTTCCAGTATTTTATTTAACAGTCCCAATTTTTGCAGCGATTACAATATCTTTCAATCAAAGTTTACTTCATCTTTATGTGGTGTTTGTTGCTTTTGCCGGAATAGGAATGATAACACCCCCCGTATGCGTTGGTATTTATACAGCTGCAGGTGTGATCAAAGAAAACCCTGCCAAAGCTTTTAAGGAAGTTCCATTATTTACAATTGTTGGAATTATATATGGAATTTTAATGATATTGTTTCCAATATTCTCAACCTGGTTACCTGGGAAATTATAAATTTAAAAATCAACTTTGATATGCCGGATTTCAAAATCAGCTTTATTTCTTAAATTCTTGTAAATTTCTTCATTGGATTTAATTTCATAATTAAGATTATTAATTCCATCATCTATATAATTTTCACTATTTTCCCATTTCTCATCATACAGTTTCTTATTTTTAATACTTGATTCAGAAGGGATAGCTTCGTCTTTGTCTGTAATTTTGAAACCATTATTATCATGTAATAATGGGCTGAAAAATCCATCTCTGTATTTTATTTCTATATTGTTTACATCTATTCTTTTTTTAAGATCTGTATCCTCATAACCCCAACCCCAATATGAATTAGAATAGCCATTAACTTTTTTAAAAATATGTTTAGGTAGTAAAACAGAATTCCCAAAGAAATTTTCTCTTTTGGAGCCTTTAACTATCCATTTTGAATTTGATGAAGGTCGCATTGGTAAATTGTTATGACCATGTTTTATTAATAGCATCGGGCTATCAGAATATGAATAGTCTGCAATCATTGGCAAAAAATCAACATTATTAATTACAATATAATCTAAATAGTCTTCATTAATTAAATATCCAGCATTACACAGACGCCCGTAATTAAAAGGTTTATCATTTGCTTGCTCTAAAATGCATAACTTTACGTTCAAATGTTTATCTAATTTATCTTCATTAAAGTATATTTTTGTATGATATTGAAAAATTTTTAATTGTTGATCTCTATTCCTGTAGGGAACAACTATAAGAAGTTTCTTTTTAAAATTTTCCTCTATTAAACTCATATAATTAAATTAAAAAAAAATGATACACTAGTAATCCTACTAATATTCCTTTGATAAAAGATATCCATGCAAGTCCATGCTCAGAAAGTCCAAGTTTTTTCTTCCACCACAGAATTTGTTTTTTTTCCCAATTTATATAACCATGAATCATAGTTATTTTTTTCGACTATTTAATTCTTCCATTACTTCTTCAATTTTAATACCACTTTTTTCAAAATACATTATTAAGTGATATAAAACATCTGCTGCTTCATGGATTTTATTTGTGTCTTTCTCTACTGCCTCTATTAGCTCATTTATTTCTTCTAAAACTTTTTCTTTTGCTAAAGATTTATCTTCTAAAAGCTTATTCGTGTATGAGCCTTCAACAACGTTACTTTTTCTCTCTCTTGCAAGAGTAACAAGATCTTCTAAAGTTTTTAACATACTAAATCCTAACAGGTATATCTTTCGAAGCCAAATATTGCTTAGCTTCATTTACTGAATAAGTACCATAATGGAATATAGATGCAGCTAAAACAGCGCTAGCACCTGATTTTATTCCATCTACTAAGTGATCTAGAGTTCCAACCCCACCTGATGCAATAACTGGAATATTGACCGTGGAAGATATCTTTTGCATCAATTCAATATCATATCCAGATTGAGTTCCATCTTTATCCATCGATGTCACAAGAAGTTCTCCTGCCCCACATTTTTCCATTTTAGAAGCAAATTCTAATGCATTTATACCAGTTGGATTTCTTCCACCGTGAGTGAAGATTTCCCATCCGTCATCTATTCTTTTTGCATCAATTGCAACTACAATGCACTGTGATCCAAATTTTCTAGAGCTATCCTCAACTACTTTTGAATTTTGAACAGCTGCTGTATTGATTGATACTTTATCAGCCCCACAATTAAGCAATTTATTAATATCATCAATACTTCTAACGCCACCCCCTACCGTCAGTGGTACGAAACATTTTTTAGAAGTTTTCTTTACAACTTCATAAATAGTATCTCTATTTTCATTAGAAGCTGTAATATCTAAAAAACAAATTTCATCTGCACCACCATCGCTATAAATTTTTGCTTGTTCAACTGGATCTCCTGCATCTTTAAGATCTACAAAGTTAACACCTTTTACAACACGACCATTTTTAACGTCTAAACAAGGTATAATTCTATTTTTAAGCATCTATTTCTTTTGCAAGCTCATCTAACTTTATATCTCCATCGTATATAGCTTTCCCAACTATAACACCTTCGATATTATTTAGATTTTTTGCTTTTTTAATATCATTAATCGATGAGACTCCACCAGATATAACTACTGGACAATTTGAAATATCTGCCACTTTTTGTGTTTCTTCAAAATTTGGACTTTGCTTTGTTCCATCTCTATTGATATCTGTATAAATAATCCTGCTAACTCCATAATTATTTACTTTTTTTAGATATTCGGTTGTTAATTTATCAGATTCTTCTGTCCATCCTGAGATTACAAGGTGTCCATCTTTGGCATCCAAACCTAATGCAATTTGATTTTGAAAATTTTTACATGCTTCTTCTAAAAATCTTCTATCTTTTATAGCAGCACTTCCTAAAATTACTTTTTCAACACCAGCATCAATATATTTTTGAATAGTTTCAAAATTTCTTACTCCGCCTCCTATTTCTACTTTGAGGTCAAATTTTCCAATAATATCTTGAATAATATCAATATTAATTGGCTCCCCAGTTAATGCACCGTCCAGATCAACAATGTGTAAATTTTTAAATCCATTTTGCTTATATTTTCCAGCTTGCTCTACAGGAGACATTTCATATTCAGTTTTATTTTCAAAATCTCCTTTGATTAATCTAACACATTTTTTATCTTTAATGTCTATTGCTGGAAAAATTTTCATTTCAATTTAGTATTTTTTTCTTTGCTTTTTCAAATTCCTCTTTGGTTAGGACACCTGATTTATATAAACTATTTAGCTGCTCTAACTGCTCAACAATATTAGAATTTATATCATTACTATTATTTATCTTTTCTTTATCGATTTTAATATTATTGAAAGAGTCTTTTTTCATTTTATCAAATTTAGAATTAAATTTTGAGCAATTTACATAACAAGCTGAAATTAACATAATTGCCTCATCATTATGCTCTGTTAAAAAAAGATTTAAATCTATATCTAATCTCATAGGACCGAATATGTAAATAAAATCACCAGCAGATCTTAAATATAATTGATTATTTTTATTTTTTGATATTTTAAATTTTGATAAATTTATTGTCATATCGTCATTAATTGGAATACTTTTATTATTACCAGATAAACTTGTAATCATTTTTCTAATCTGTTTTGTTTGTTCAGCCAATTCAGAAGAATTCATCTGATTTAGTTCATCTATAATTCCTGAAAAATCGTTGTCTGAAAAAGTTTTTTTTAAATTTTGGTCTGAAAATATTACATAAGATATAAAGTCAATTTTTTCTTTTTTCATTATTTTTTTTACTTCTGACATTACCCACTTAGAGGCTTGTACCTCATCTTTAAAATTCTTTTTTTCCATTTTTTTCATGATTGATTTTGCATATTGATTATTCATAACATCTTCACCATTTAAAATAGCTCTTTCTAAATCAACATATTTTTTAGGCCCCATAAGATACATTTTGATATTTGCTGAATTCATAAACTCCTGGAAAAAATCTTCAACTTCATCATTCGTATACTCAATGTAAATATGACTTTGAGGAACATCAAAGTTAATATCTTGAATATTAATATTTTTAGAATTTGCACTACCAATAATTAGAATTGTCAGAAAAATAATATAATTAATTAATTTCATTGTTTTATAAATTTATAAAATTATCAATTATTTTAAGACCAGTTTTGTCACTTTTCTCCGGGTGGAACTGTGTTCCAAATATATTTTCTTTTTCAATAGCACATACAATATTTGATGAATAATCAGTTGTAGCAGCGGTGACTGAATTATCATTTGGAATAAATTCATAACTGTGAACAAAATACATATGTGAGTTATTTTCTATATTTTTAAAAATTTTACTTTCCTTGACAATATTTATTTGGTTCCAACCAATATGAGGAAGTTTATATTTTCCATCCTGATTATCAATTTTAGAAACTTTGCCTGAAATCCATCCTAAACCTTTGGTTTCAACTTCTTCATAACCAACATCTGCAAACATTTGAAGGCCTACACAAATACCAAGAAGTGGTTTTTTATTATTTAATGCAAATTCACTTAAAGTATCAATCAAACCATTTATGCCATTTAAACCATCTTTACAGCTCTTAAAGGAGCCCTGCCCTGGTAAAACTACTTTGTCGCTTGATTTAATTTTATTTAAGTCTGAGGTTACCTCGATATTAACTTTATCTTTGGCAACTTCCTTAAAGGAGTTAATAACAGAGCTAATATTACCCGATTTATAGTCAACAATTGTGATGTCCATTAATTTTATAAAGAGCCCTTTGTAGAAGGAATTGTGCTTTTGTTCCTTGGATCTAATTCTAGTGCAGCTCTTAAAGTCCTTGCTAGCCCTTTGTAACAAGACTCTATGATGTGGTGACTATTGTCACCATATATATTTTCAACGTGTAATGTAATTCCTGCAGCTTGTGAGAATGCTTGGAACCATTCTTTAAATAATTCTGTGTCCATCTCTCCAAGTTTTTCAACTTTTAATTTTACATTCCAGATCAAATAAGGTCTGTTCGAAACGTCTATTGCAACTCGTGTTAATGTTTCATCCATTGGCAATAAGATATGAGCATATCTTTTAATGCCAACAAATTTTTTTGAGGCTTTCTTTAAGCATTCTCCAATAGCAATTCCAGTGTCTTCAGTTGTGTGGTGAAGATCAATGTGTGTATCACCTTTAGCTTTAACAGTTAAATCCATTGATGAGTGTTTAGATAATTGCTCGAGCATGTGATCTAGAAAACCTATTCCTGTGTCAACTTTGTACTTACCTTTACCATCAATATTAAGGTCAACACTAATATTAGTTTCTTTTGTTTTTCTGGCTATTTTTGCTTTTCTTTTCATAATTTAAATTAGGTATATAGGTATTTTTGATTATATCAATAATACTAAACCTGGGCTTGAACTATTGAAATTCATATCCATCTATACTCCATGACAACAATTGTACTTGTAAGAAAAAATAATGACTTAGTTGTGGCCAGTGACGGTCAAGTTAGTATGGGTAATACTGTAATTAAGAAAACTGCTAACAAGGTTCGTAAAATTGAGAAAAGAAATGTGATCGCAGGATTTGCGGGATCTACTGCAGACGCACTTACTTTGTTTGAGAGACTAGAGTCAAAGCTTGAAAAGCATGCAGGAAACCTAACTAGAGCTGCTGTAGAATTAGCAAAAGATTGGCGTACTGATAAATATTTAAGAAGATTAGAAGCTTTAATGGCAATAGGTGATAAAGAAAAAAGTTTTATAATTTCAGGAACTGGGGATGTTCTTGAACCTGAAGGTGATGTTATAGGAATCGGCTCTGGAGGAAATTATGCTTTAGCAGCAGCAAAAGTTTTAATGGATACAGAAATGTCTGCAGAAGAAATTGCAAAAAAATCAATTAAAGTTGCTTCTGATATATGTGTATTTACTAATGATAATTTGAGTATGGAGAAAATATAGTGGAAAACTCAAACGTCACAACATTTCCTAAAGGAAAAGTAGAAAAAGAAAAGACAACAATTACAAATTCATTATCACCTAGGGAAATTGTATCAGAATTAGATAGATTTGTTGTTGGGCAAAATAAAGCCAAAAGGGCTGTTGCTATTGCCTTAAGAAATAGATGGAGACGACAAGCATTAGAAGATGATATGAAAGACGAAGTTCTTCCAAAGAATATTTTAATGATCGGTCCTACTGGTGTTGGTAAAACAGAAATTTCTAGAAGACTTTCTAAATTAGCAGAAGCACCATTCGTAAAAGTTGAAGCAACAAGATTTACAGAAGTAGGATATGTGGGACGTGATGTAGAACAAATTGTAAGGGATCTTTTAGAAATTGCAATTGCAATGGAAAAAGTGAAGAAAAGAAAAGAAGTTCACGCTCAAGCTCAAAAATTGGCAGAGGATAGAGTTTTAGATGCTTTAGTTGGAAATAAAGCAAGTGTTGCAACAAGAGAAAGTTTTAGAAAAAGACTAAGAGATGGGGATTTAGATGATAACGAAATTGAAATAGCCATTAGCGAATCTAATCAAATGCCATCATTTGAAATACCTGGAATGCCAGGTGCAAACGTTGGAATGATTAATATTTCAGACATGCTTGGAAAATCTATGGGTCAAAAACCAAAGAAAAAGAAAATGACAGTTAAAGAGTCTCACGAAATATTAATTAATGAAGAGTCAGACAAACTAATTGAACAAGATAAAATTATAAAATCTGCAAAGGACTCAACAGAAAATAATGGTATAGTTTTCTTAGATGAAATTGACAAAATTTCAGCAAGAACAGACCGTGTTGGTGGTGATGTATCAAGAGAAGGTGTCCAAAGAGATTTATTGCCATTGATAGAAGGCACAACTGTTAGTACAAAATATGGACCTGTTAAAACAGATCATATTTTATTTATTGCTTCAGGTGCCTTTCAATTAGCAAAGCCATCTGATCTTTTGCCAGAATTACAAGGAAGATTACCTATAAGAGTTGAGCTTGATGCACTAAATAGTGAGGATTTTATCAGAATATTAAAGGAACCTGATAATAGTTTAATCAAACAGTACAAGGCACTTTTAAAAACTGAAAACGTAGATTTGGAATTTACAGAAGATGGAATTAATACAATTGCTCATATAGCAAGTGAAGTGAATTCATCAGTAGAAAATATTGGAGCAAGAAGATTGCATACTATAATAGAGAGAGTATTAGATGAAATTAGTTTTACAGCAACAGATAGGGCTGGAGAAAAAATAACTGTCGATGGCAAATATATAAAAGATAATATTGGCGAATTAGTAAAAGATACTGATCTTTCAAAGTTTATTTTATAGTTTTCAAAAATATATCAAAATTCCCTTTCGACGGACTATTAACCGAATCAAAATCAATATTGATTATTTTACTCATTAATTCAGAATTATTTTTAATATATTCTGGCACTGAATGTTTCAAAATACTTAAATCTTTAGATTGATAAGGATCATTTAAATTTTTAGATCTCATTCCCTTACCAGTAATCACATTAATTTTTTTTACTTTATTTGCGTAACAATTCTCAATAAATTCTGAAATTTTTTTATTAGCTTCTTCCAAAGTATATCCATGAAGATCTATTGTTCTATCAGAAATTTTCTGATTATTTAATTGACCCACATCTTTATTATGAAGTTTTTCTGACCTATCTAAGAAATTTTGCCAATCTCTTTTATCTTTATCTGATAGCTTATTTGTCAAGCTTGAGTATCAATTAATAACCAGTTAGGATTTGAAGATCTGCTATCTTTTGAAAATTTCCAAGTATCTAATACCTTTTTTATTTTTTCTGGATCGCCTGCAATTACTTTATCATCTTTGTCTTTTACACACGAAATTATCTCACTAACAAATTCGATTGTTACTTCAAGCATATTTTTATTTTGTTCATGTTGTTTTATTTCTGCAGAACTAATTCCAATAAATGTTGTTTCAGAAGAATGTTTTTTTGATTGTCTATCTTTAATTGCATCTTCAAATTGTTGATAAACACTTTTATCTAACAAAGTTTTGATATCTTTTAATGTTCCCTTTGCAAAATTTGTAATAATCGTCTCGTATGCAATCTTTGCTCCTTTAACAAATTCTTTTTTTGCATTTTCATCAAATGTGCTAGCATTTAAATTCACTATTGGTTTTGAAGGTGGGGCTTCATGAGCAAAGCTAGACTCGACATCTTCCTCAAAACCTGTTTTTTTACCTAAAATTCCTCTTAATCTTAAAAAAATGAAACCTGCAATCATTGCAAGAAGGATGATATCAATGTATTCAAAGCTATAACTCATATAAGTATAATATTTACTATGTTGATAAATTTCAACCTGCTAATTAAATAATAGACAAATGAACACAGCATTAGTTTTAATTATAGGCATCCCACTTATTGAAATTTATTTATTTATCAAAATTGGATCACAAATAGGCGCATTTAATACAGTTTTACTAATATTAACGACAGCTGTGATTGGAGTTGCTTACGCAAGGTATGAAGGATTTAACACTCTAAAATCAGGAATTGCACAACTAGTAAAAAACGAAATGCCAGTTTATGAAATTATATCTGGAGCAACTCTTGCATTTGCAGCATTTCTGTTGATTTTGCCAGGATTTGCTACAGATTTAGTAGGTATACTTTTAGTTATTCCTTTAACACGCAAAATTTTACTTAGTAGATTTGTAAAAACAAATATTAACAAAAAAAGAAAAAAAAATAATTATATTGAAGGTGATTATGAGGATATAAGTGACGATAATGACAAAAAATTATGAAATAGTATTTAATTATATAAAAGATCTTTCAGTTGAAATTCCTGACGCTGAAGCATTTTTATTTAGTAGAGAAAATATAACAAAATATACTCTTGGTTTGAATATATCAACAAATCCAATCAAAGATCAAACTATCGAAGTTATTACAAATTTAAATTATAAAGATAAAAGTGAAAACAAAAAAAAATCATATTTTGAAATTTCATATGCAACTGTAATTAAATTAAAAAATAAAGAAATGAAAAAAGACGAATTAGAAAAACTTATACTTTGTGATTTACAAAATGATATTTATCCAAATTTAGAAAGAATTTTTTTAAGGTCAATTAAAGACGCTGGTTTCCCAGATATGAAGTTAGATAAAAAAATTGATTTTGAAAAACTCTACCAACAAAAACTTAATTAAAGAAATTTCTTTTGAATTCTCTTTTCATAAATTCTCTATGATTCTCTAGCTCTTGTTTTGAAGGCTTTATTATTTTTTTTGAATAAATTATTTCTTCGTTATTTTCGTTTCCTTTTTTAATTATTTCTTTTTGGAATTGAAATTTAGGTTCTTTTTGATCAATTAGATTTACATAAACTTTAGATAATAATTCACAATCTATTAAGGCTGTATGTTTTTCTCTTTTGGAGTTATCTATTCTAAATCTTTTACACAATGCATCTAGACTTATTCCAGATCCAGGAAATTTATTCCTTGCAATTTCAAGGGTGTCGATGACATTATCTTTCGAAATCTTTTCTTTTTTTATTAATGACAGCTCATTATTGAGATGACCTATATCAAATTCTGCATTATGAATTATAATTTTTTTACCTTCTATAAATTTTAAAAAATCATCAGCAATATCGCTAAATTTTTTTTTATCCAATAAAAATTCATCTGTGTATCCATGAACTTTTAATGCACTCTCAGAAACTTTTCTTTCAGGATTTAGATAACAATGAAAAACATTTTTCGTCGGTATTAAATTTTCAATTTCTATGCAACCAATTTCTACTATTCTATGCCCTTCTTTTACTGAAAGACCCGTAGTTTCAGTGTCAAGTACTATTTCTTTCATCTAAAATTTTATTCTTTAACGAACTAATTTTTTTTTTCATTATATTTGGTCTAAAATTATTATCGACAATATAATTTGCTAATTTTCTTTTTTTTAACAGATTGGCTTGGTTTTTTTTTAAATTCAAAAGAATTTTTTTGTTATAATTTTTTCTTTTTCTCAATCTATTTATTACTTTATTTTGATCAGATTTAACAAATATTAAAATATCCTTTTTATTATAAAGTTTATTTTCTATTAATAAGGGAATATCTAGAACTATAATTTTATTTTTCTTATTTTTATTTAAAAACGATTTCAATTTCTTTCTAACTAATGGATGAACTACAGAAGATATTTTTTTCAGATTTTTCTTATCTTCGTTAATTGCTTTTATTAGTTGACTTTTTGATATTGGGAATGATTTAACAAATCTAGGGAGTTTTTTTTTTAACTTTTTGAAACACTCCAAATTATTTTTGTATAGAAACTCTACTTCTCTATCTGCGTTGAAAACTGGTGATTTGAATAGTTTAGATATAAAAGATTTTCCAGACCCAATTCCTCCAATAACTCCTATTCTAATCATTTAAAATTAAATACATCTCCCACCATCAACTTCCAGAACTGTTCCTGTTATCATACTTGCTTCATCAGAACATAAAAAACAAGCGGCATTCCCCATATCTTGAGGAGTAGAAAATCTACCTAATGGGATTGTAGATAAAAAGGCTTGTTTTTTTTTTGGCGTGTTACCTCCCATAAATGATTTTAATAATGGTGTTTTTCCAGCTACCGGAGCTATAGCATTAACTCGCACTTTAAAGGGAGCCAATTCTATAGCCATAGCTTTTGTTGCAGTAATCATCCAGCCTTTGCTTGCATTATACCAATTCAATTTAGGTCTTGGAGATAATCCTGCTGTTGAAGCAACATTTAAGATAACTCCTCTTTTTATTTTTTTCATTTTTGGCACAAAATATTTTCCACAAAAATAAATTGACTTTGCATTTACATTAAACACTTTATCAAATTCTTTTTCCGTAACCGTTTCCATAGGCTTAGGTTTATGTGTGGTGCCAGCATTATTTACAAATATATCTACAGAATTATACTTTTTATAAGCATATTTTAGAAGAGAACTAAAGCTTGATGCTTTAGATACATCCGCAACAAAATAATCTTGAGATAGTTTCTTAGAAACTTCTTTCAATAATTTTGTATTTACATCAACCAATATCAAGTTAGCTCCTTCTTCAGTAAACTTTTTTGCAATTCCTTTACCAAAGCCAGAAGCAGAGCCTGTTATTATTGCAATTTTGTTTTTAAGTCTCACAGATTTTAACTTTCTAAATATTTTATCACTTTTTGATCAATCTTTGGTTCAATATTATGCCATATGCTAAATGCTTTTTGTGCTTGAAATAGAAACATATTTAAACCATTCTCAATTATATTTCCCGGTTTATTTCCAGCTTTGGAAAAATCAGTGTTAAACGGATTATAAATGACATCAAAAAACAGTTTGTTATTTCCAGCTTTTAAAAAATCGATTTCAAATTTATCGTTTTCCTTTAATCCAAGGCTAGTAGCATTAATAATAATATCAAAATCAGGAAGTATTCCCCAATCTATAACTTCCAGTCCATCAAATAATTTTTTTAAAATCTGTGCCTTCTCTTTGGTTCTGTTGCTTAAATAAATTTGTGGAACATTCATTTTTTTTAAAGCATATATAATTGATGGTACAACTCCTCCTGCTCCCAAAATCATCACCTTTTTATTACGAACATCGTAATCCAATTTTTTGAGACTAAGTTCAAATCCGTCTATATCGGTATTATAACCAGTAACATTTCCATTATTCAGACAAACTGTATTCACAGATTGAGTCCTTAATGCATGACCACTAAGCACATCTAAATGAGGTATAATTTTTTTTTTGAAAGGGACTGTAATATTAAGCCCGTTTATTTGGCCATTTTTAATACTGCTACACAACTCTTTCAGATCATCATCATATGCTTGCAATTTCCCGTAAATTGCATCAATTTTATTAGAACTTAACCAATAATTATGTAGTTTTGGTGATAATGAATGTTCAACAGGATTTCCAACAACTAAATATTTTTTCACTACAAGCTTTCGATATATTGTTTAATTTGATCAACCGGAAGACCCATAATAGTATTTTGATCTCCATCAATTTTAGAAAATAGGTTTCTTCCTTCACCTTCTATTTGGTAGACATTATAAGAATATAAAGCTTCATCTGATATTTTGTTTAAATACTCCTTTAAATCACCATCACTAAATTCTTTCATCGTTAAATTTGCTTTGTCAGTATAATTCCATACCATCGAGCCATTTTTTGAAATACATACAGAACTTATTAAATGATGTGTTTTTCCATTTAATTTTTTCAAAATATTAAATGCTTGCTCTCTATTTTCTGGTTTAGAAATTAATTCACCGTTTAAGTCTATAACACTGTCAGCTCCTAAGACTACCTGATCGATCAATCTTTGGCTTATCTTATTTGCTTTCAATTCGGCTAAATTTTTTGAGATTATTTCTGGGGTTGCGCCTTCATTTAATAGACTTTGTTTTATTGGTTCTTCATCAATATTTGAGTGTTCTACCTTACAGTCAATATTATATTTTACTAAAATTTCATATCTTACCTTACTTTTTGACGCCAAAACTAATTTATGCATTTTTATTTTTTATTTCATATATTTTGATAATTGAAGCAGCAGTTTCTTCAACTGATTTTCTTGTTACATCTATCGTGGGCCATTTATTTTTTTTAAAGATTTTCTTTGATTGTTCCACTTCAATTTTAATTTTTTCCAAGTCTGTATAATCGTATGCCTCTTTTTCCTTCATTGAATTTAATCTGTTACGTCGAATTTCAAATAATCTTTCAGCTTCTGTTATTAAACCAACAACACACAGATCGTTTGAATCAGTCAAATCTTTGGGTATTTGCATTTCATTTACTAATGGAATATTGGCGGTTTTTAGTCCCTTATTAGCCAAGTATATAGAAGTTGGTGTTTTACTAGTTCTGCTGACACCAATTAATATAATATCTGACTCAAGTATACTTCCTGTTTGATTGCCATCGTCATGGTTCATTGTAAATTGAATTGCTTCAATTCTTTTGTAATATTCTTCGTCTAGCACATGTTGACCACTAGGTTTATGTGTTGCTTTTTGATTAAGAATTTTTGAAAAATTTAAAATCAAATCTCCTAAAACGCCAAAACAAGGTATGCTAATTCTATTTGCTTCTTCAGCTAAAAACTTTGCAAGTTTACTGTTAACTACAGTATATAATATTATAGGGCTCTCTTGTACTTTTGCATTTTTAAGTATTGTTGATATTTGACTCTCTGTTCTTGTAAAAGAAAATTGATTTAGTTCGTAATTAAAGTTGTTAAATTGAGCTTTTAGAGCCATAAAAATTCTATCCAATGTCTCGCCCGTTGAGTCAGAAATTAAAAATATTTGGTGTGTATTTTTCATGTATAAACTGTTTATAAATTAATTTAAAAATAAGAAATAACTATCATTTGGTAAAATTTTAAAAGAAACATTTTTTTCACTCATTTAATTAACATTTAAAATCAATGTGAATAAGTTATTAACAATTTTAAAGTTTTGTAAAATAATTAAATAGGCATGTTTTTAAAGGGTTTTTTAAGTGATAAGATGTAAAAAAAGTTAATAAAGTGTTGAAATTGAGTAATTTACGTTATCAACAATACATACTAATAATAAATACTAAATATAATTATCTTAATATAAATGACACCAATAAAAGAATGTTTAGTAAACAAAAGTACTAAGACAAATCCAGTATGGCTGATGAGGCAAGCTGGTAGATATTTACCAGAATTCAAAGAAATTAGAAAAGCAAACCCAGACTTTATAAAATTATGTTTAAATCATAATTTAGCTGAAGAGATAACATTGCAACCAATAAAAAGATTTGGTTTTGATGCTGCGATTATATTTTCAGACATATTAATGATACCGCATGGTATGGGCCAAGCAGTTGAGTTTAAAAAAAATTTTGGTCCAAGTTTAGGAGCTATTGAACTGAATAAACTCACAAATGTAAGTGAGAAAGATTTGACAGATAAACTATTTCCTATATACAAATTATTGTCTAATCTTAAAAAAAGTTCTGATCTCAAAAACAAGGATTTAATTGGTTTTGTAGGAGCCCCATGGACGCTTCTAGTATATATGGTTAATAAGGTTTCACCTAAGAATGGACTATCTCAAGAATTTTTTAAAGACAAAGTTATAATTAATGAAATTTTAAGTTTGTTGGATAAATTTATTAAGATTCATATTGAAAACCAAATAAAAGCCGGTGCTACGATAATTCAAATATTTGATAGTTGGGCTGGTTTAATACAAAATGACTTCGATAAATTTTTATACAATCCAACCCTATCTCTTGTAAACCACGTAAAAAAATTAGGTGTACCTGTTATATGTTTCCCTAGAGGCATCACTGATTACATTAAATTCACTAAAATTGTTAAGCCTAGCATGATAAATATTGATTATAACGTAGACCCAGAAAACTTAATTAAATCTCTGGATGTACCAATACAAGGAGGTTTGGACCCAAAAATTCTTTTATCTGATAAAGAAAATCTAAAAAAGCAAATAAAGAAATATTTGGATATATTTAGAGACCATCCTTATGTTTTTAACTTGGGTCATGGTATCTTGCCTGAAACGAAAGTTGATATGGTCTA
The DNA here is from genome assembly GCA_902559605.1 of uncultured Pelagibacteraceae bacterium. Lineage (GTDB taxonomy): Bacteria > Pseudomonadota > Alphaproteobacteria > Pelagibacterales > Pelagibacteraceae > Pelagibacter. The sequence continues at coordinate 27,003 of CACEIC010000008.1, forward strand.
CGAACTTGTAGAAACAGTAAGAAATTATAAATGAAACAAGAACACCCACCAATAAAATTTGGAAAAACCGGAGTATTATTGATTAATCTAGGAACTCCCGATTCTACTAATTGGTTTGATATAAGAAAATATTTAAAGGAATTTTTATCTGACAGAAGAGTAATCGAAGTAAACCCAATTGTTTGGCAAATAATTCTTAATCTTTTTATTCTTACTTTTAGACCTTCCAAAACAGCTAAAGCATATAAAGAAATTTGGATGAAAGATAAAAATATGTCTCCGCTACTTTATTATACAAAGAAACAAATGGAAAAGACTTCTAACTATCTCAAAAATGAAAATTTAATTATAGATTTTGCAATGAGATATGGGAATCCAAGTATTAAAAGTAAAATAAAAAAACTACATTCGCAAGGATGCGAAAATTTAGTAATCTTACCTCTATACCCTCAATATGCTGCAGCCACTACAGCCACAGTTTGCGACGAGGTTTATAGAACACTCATGAACATGAGATGGCAGCCCTCCTTAAGAATAATACCACATTATGAATCTAATCCTTTGTACATAGAGGCATTGGTAAAATCTATAAATAAAAAAATCAGTGAGATCGATTGGAAACCAGATTTAATAGTGGCTTCTTATCATGGAATCCCGAAAAAATATTTTGATAAAGGTGATCCATACCATTGTTATTGTCATAAAACGACAAGGTTAATTAACGAAAAGTTAAACTCAATCGAAATTAAAACGACATTTCAGTCGAGATTTGGACCACAGGAATGGTTACAACCTTATACAGACAAAACTTTAGAAGAGCTTCCAAAAGAAGGAAAAAGAAATGTCCTAGCTATATGTCCTGGCTTTTCTTCTGATTGTGTAGAAACATTAGAAGAAATACTTATACAAGGCAAAGAGAGCTTCATAAAGTCTGGTGGAGAAAATTTTGATATGGTTCCTTGCCTAAATGACAACGATGATCATATATTTTTGTTAAAAAATTTGATTGAAAAAAATATACAATAATGAATTTTTACTTACTCTTTAAGTCATTACATTTAATATCTGTTATATCTTGGATGGCTGGACTTTTATATTTACCAAGAATCTTTGTTTATCATGCTGAAAATAGTTCGGAAAAAAAAACCTCAGAAATATTTAAGACAATGGAAAGAAAATTATTTTTTTACATTATGACCCCAGCTATGATTTTGTCTTGGATTTTTGGTTTAATATTAATTCACAGTATAGGATTTCAACAATTAGGACAAACATGGATGATACTAAAAATAATTTTTGTAACTATATTAACACTTTATCATCTATATCTTGGAAGGATTCTTGCCCAATTTAAAATAGATCAAAATTCACATAGTCACAAATTCTACAGACTCATTAATGAAATACCGACATTATTACTTATTTTGATAGTTTTTGTTGTTATTTTTAAGCCTTTATAGGGTTGAAATCTTCTTAACACATAACTATATTATGATATCTAACCTAATCTCCCAATATGAATATTCAAGAATTAAAAGAAAAAAGCTCAGAGCAGTTAATTAAAGAAGCGGAAAATTTAGGAATAGAAAATGCTAGCACTCTCAGAAGACAAGAGATCTATTTTGCTATTTTAAAAAAACTAGCAGAAAAAGGTGAAGAAATTACTGGAGGCGGGGTTCTTCAATTACTTCAAGATGGTTTTGGTTTTCTAAGAGCAATGGAATCCAATTACTTGCCCGGAGCAGATGATATATATGTAAGCCCAAATCAAATAAGAAGATTTGGATTAAGAACCGGTGATACCGTTGAGGGACCAATAAGAGCACCTAAAGAGGGAGAAAGATATTTTGCATTACTACAGGTTAGCAAAATTAATTTTGAAGAAACCGAAAAATTTAAACACAAGATAGCTTTCGATAACCTAACTCCCCTTTACCCTAACAAACAGCTAGTGATGGAAGTCGAAGCTGTTAAGGCAGAAAAAAAGGTAGACTTAACTCCAAGACTGATTGATTTAGTTAGCCCAATAGGAAAGGGACAAAGATCACTAATCATTTCACCGCCCAAAGCAGGTAAAACAATGATTTTACAAAGCATAGCAAATTCAATAACCGCAAATCACCCAGAGTGTTACCTGATGGTATTACTAATAGATGAAAGACCCGAAGAAGTAACTGATATGCAAAGAACTGTTAAAGGAGAAGTTATAAGTTCAACATTTGATGAACCTGCGCAGCGACACGTTGCAGTTGCTGAAATGGTAATAGAGAAAGCTAAAAGATTAACAGAACATAAAAAGGATGTAGTGATACTTCTAGATTCAATAACAAGATTAGGTAGAGCATACAACGCAGTTGTTCCGAGCTCAGGAAAAGTATTAACAGGCGGTGTTGATGCAAACGCATTGCAAAGACCTAAGCGATTTTTTGGTGCAGCAAGAAATATTGAAGAAGGAGGTTCATTAACTATTATAGCGACTGCTCTTATAGATACGGGTAGTAGAATGGATGAAGTAATATTTGAAGAATTTAAAGGAACAGGTAACAGTGAGACTATATTAGATAGAAAAATTTCAGAAAAAAGAATATTTCCAGCTATCGATATAACTAAATCAGGAACCAGAAGAGAAGAATTAATTTTTGAGAAAAATGATCTTCAAAAAATGAATGTGCTAAGAAGAATCATTGCCCCTATGGGATCTATGGATGCAATTGAGTTTATAAATTCTAAGTTGAAGGAAACAAAAAATAATTCTGATTTTTTTAATTCAATGAATAAGCCTTCTTAAAACTAGAGATATCCAAGCTCTTTCATTTCTTCTCCGAATAATTCTTCAATAGATTTAATTGTTTTATTTTTTAACAATTTTTTATAGTTATTATTTCTTCCTAGATTAAAAAATGCCTTTGTTTTACTATCATCTAACGAATAAATAGCTTCCTCGAAACCCTCTTTTTCCTCTTTTTTTTTTAATAGATCAAATTCGGTTGTTTTGATCGATTTTTTAAGCTTTTCAAAATCAATTTCATCACTTTTTTTCATTATTTTATTTGTGAATTTAATAATTTTCGAAAAAGTGTCTTCAATATTATCTTCTAGGTCTTCATATCTTATAAGAATTTTATTAATATTATTAGTTATTTTCCAAGACTTATAGTTTTTGTCCCAAGAACTAATGAATGAGTAAGTTGCATAATTATCTTTATCATTACGATCTCTCAAATTTCTATGTACATTACCCATCATTTTAAGTGCATCCTCCTCATTGATTGAAAAATGATTCATCAAAGAGGTAATTACATTTCTTGGGTCTCTTACAATATTTATTGCCCCCAATGTGTAATCTGGAGTAGTGAAATTATTACCTTTGTAAGCACCATATACATTATGTGTTTTTAAAAAATAAACCTTTTTTGTTTCCTTAATTTTTTTTTGAACAGGTAGCCAGCTTGCAGAAGCCTCTTCAACAGTATTAATTTTATTGGGAAAAAAATATGGACTTGGGAATTGTCTTATATTTTTTAAAAGATCAAAATTAAATTCCCCATCTTTAGAAAAATAATATGCTGATAGCAGTGATCTAACCCAAGTGTTTCCACATTTAGGGTAAGATGCGATCCAAATTATCATAGAAAAATTTATATATTTAAATCTAATACTAGCTATAATTAATTTAATGACAATATATGCTCTATCCTCTGGACCAGGTATTGCTGGAATTTCTGTGATAAGAGTTTCTGGCTCAAAAACAAGGGATGTTATTATTAATTTAACCCAAAAAGAAACGCCAGAGCCAAGGGTTGCAACAATAAGAAAATTCAACAAAATCAACAATAATGAGCTTATCGATGAGGGAATATTAATATGGTTTCCTGGCCCAAACAGCTACACTGGTGAGGATATGGCTGAATTTCATGTTCATGGCAGTAAAGCAGTTGTAGATTCTATCCAAGCTACAATCTCAAAAATAGATGGCTGTAGATTAGCAGATCCAGGTGAATTTACAAAGATAGCTTTTCAAAACGGCAAAATAAATCTTTTAAAAGCCGAGAGTGTCTCTGACTTAATATCATCTGAAACAGAAATTCAAAGACAGCAAGCTATCAAAATCATGTCTGGAAAAAGTTCAGAAAAATTTAATTCTTTAAGATCAAGATTGATAAAAATTTTATCTAATGTTGAAGCAAAAATTGATTTTCCTGAAGATGATTTACCTAATGACATTTTAAAAAATATTCATACTGAAACTTTTAATATTAGAAATGAAATTGAAAAAATATTAAATGACCAAAGAGTAGGAGAAAGAATTAGAGAAGGTTTTAAAATTGCAATTGTTGGTCCAACTAATGCTGGCAAGTCTTCACTCTTAAATTATTTATCAAGAAGAGATATTGCAATTGTTTCAGAAATTGCTGGAACCACAAGAGATGTGATAGAGGCTCATCTAAATTTAGACGGCTTCCCAGTTATTTTATCAGATACTGCTGGAATAAGAGTTTCAAAAAATGAGATAGAAAAAAAAGGAATTAAATTGGCTTTAAACAAGGCCGAAAATGCTGATTTAAATATAATTGTACTAGAGCCTAAAAGTATTGATTTTAGAGACTTTTTTGATGAATCTGCAATAGAGAAGTCAATTTTAGTGGTAAACAAATCAGATTTAGGTGTTGGTGAAATTAGCAATGAAATCGAAAAATATAACCCATTATTTATATCCGTAAAGAAAGAAAAAAATTTAGATAAACTGATTAATTTAATTAAAGAAAATTTAAAAAATAAATTTATCTCATCTGAAGATATTTACATTACAAGAGAAAGACATAGATCTAATCTTAATAATTGTGTTGAACATTTAAAAAATTTTCAAAAAAAAAAATCTCTTCAAGATTTCGATAAAGGAGCAGAAGATTTAAGATTGGCTGTAAGATATCTTGGAATGATAGTTGGTAAAGTTGATGTTGAAGAGGTATTAGGATCAATTTTCAATGATTTTTGCATAGGCAAATAATCGTTGATAATGCTTATTTTTTTAATAATTTTGAGTGTTTTCTTGTAAATTTTAAGATCAATAATAAATTATAACTATGAAAAATGAGTTATTCTTCGATGTTGTTGTAATAGGCGGGGGCCACGCTGGATGTGAAGCTGCAGCAGCATCAGCAAGATTAGGTGTTAATACCGCATTATTTACTCATAGTTTTGATACAATTGGTGAGATGTCATGTAATCCTGCAATTGGAGGATTGGGCAAAGGACATTTGGTAAGAGAAATAGATGCCCTTGATGGAGTTATGGGTGAGGTAGCAGATAAATCTGGTATTCAATTTAGACTATTAAATAGAAGCAGAGGACCAGCTGTTAGAGGGCCTAGAACTCAAAGTGATAGGTCATTATATAAAAAATTTATGCAAGAAAAACTTGTAAACTACTGTAATTTAAGCATTTTTGCAGATCCTGTAATTAAGTTTATATTTTTAAATAATAATATAAGTGGATTTATTACACAATCTGGTAAAGAAATAAAATCATCTAAGATAATTTTAACAACTGGAACATTTTTGAATGGTTTGATTCATATTGGCGATAGCAAAACTCCAGCCGGAAGATTTAATGAAAAACCCTCAACAGGTTTAAGTGAGCAGTTAAAAAAATATAATTTTAAAATAGGAAGATTAAAAACTGGAACACCTCCAAGGCTTGATGCTCGTACAATAAATTTTAAAAACTTAGAAGAGCAACATGCAGACGATGATCCTTATTTTTTTTCATTTCTAACTAAAAAAAATCTTAACAAACAAATTTCATGCCGAATGACATACACTAACGAAGCGGTTCATAAAATTATTTCTAAAAATCTAAAAAGGAGTGCAATGTACTCAGGAAGCATCGAAGGTGTGGGTCCACGATATTGTCCTTCAATCGAGGATAAGATAAAAAAATTTGCAGATAAAAAAAGACATCAAATTTTTTTAGAGCCAGAAGGATTGAATGATAACACAATATACCCAAATGGGATTTCTACATCCTTACCAGAAGATGTACAGCAAGAAATATGTAGTAAAATCAATGGTTTAGAGAGTGTAAAAATTTTAAGGCCAGGATATGCAATCGAGTATGATTTTGTAGATCCTAGGGAGCTTTTTATAACATTAGAAACAAAAAAAATAAAAAATCTATTCCTTGCTGGGCAAATTAATGGAACAACTGGTTATGAAGAGGCAGCGGCTCAAGGTTTGATTGCAGGAGCAAATGCAGCTCTTGCTGTTAAAGGAAAAGAACCATTTATTTTAGACAGATCAGAAGCATATATAGGGGTTATGATTGATGATCTCATAACCAAAGGAGTCGCAGAGCCATATAGAATGTTCACATCAAGAGCAGAATATAGACTTTCTCTGAGGTCAGATAATGCAGATATTCGATTAACAGATAAAGGAATAAACTCGGGACTGGTTTTAAAAGAAAGAATGGAAACATTTCAGGAAAAACACAAAGAATTAACAAAAATTAAAGTTAAAATGGACAGGTTAACGATTACGCCATCAAAAATTGAAAAATTTGGCATAAATATTGCAAAAGACGGGATTAGTCGTACAGCATATCAAGTCTTAGGCCAGAAATCAGTAAATATGAGAAAAATAAGAGAAATATGGCCAGAAATTAAATATGTTTCACGTGAAATTGATGAACAATTAGAAATAAGCTCCCATTACAAAGGTTATTTAAAGAAACAAAAGGCAGATATATTGGCTTTTAAAAGAGATGAAAACTTAATTATACCAGAAAACATAAATTATGACAGATTTTCTGGGCTTTCAAATGAAGTAAAGTCTAAATTTAAGAAAATTAAACCTAAAACCATGGGTCAGGCTTTAAGAATCGATGGAATTACACCGGCCGCTGTATATATTTTGTTGTCTCATCTTAAAAGAAAGTCTATTAAGCATATAGCTTGATTGATTCGAATATTTTAAAAATTGACAAATTATCATTCTCCAATGTTTCACGTGAAACATTGAAAGAGCTAAATGATTATTCAAAAGAAATAATTCAAAGAAATAGTTCTATAAATTTAATTAGCAAAAGCACAGAAAAGTCAATAAATTCAAGGCATATTGAAGATAGTGCGCAAACCATTGATTTTATAAATAAAAACGATATAAAAGTTTGTACTGACCTTGGATCTGGAGCTGGTTTACCTGGTATAGTTTTAGGTATTTTGATGAAGTCAAAAAAACCAATATTTAAGCTAATTTTTTATGAAAAGAGCTACCACAAATGCATGTTCTTAAAACAAATGACTAAAAAATTTAATTTAAATTCAGAAATTCATCAGAAAAATATTTTTAACGAAAAAAATTTAAAAACTGATGTAATTATTTCCAGAGCTTTTAAACCTTTGCCTATAATATTTCAAATAGCAAAAACAAATTTTAAAAATTTTAAGTACATTATTGTTTTTTTAGGAAGGAGTGGAAAAAAAATTTTAAATGATGCTCACAAGTTTTGGAAATTTGACTATGAAGAGAAACAAAGTGCGACGAGTGATGACTCCTTTATTGTGAAAATATCAAACTTAAAAAAAAAAAATGTATAAAAAAATAATTTCAGTTATTAACCAAAAAGGAGGAGTTGGCAAGACAACCACTGTAATCAATTTAGCAGCTGGATTATCAATGAAAGGAAAAAAAGTTCTTGTAATAGATCTTGATCCTCAAGGCAATGCAACAACTGGTCTTGGATTGTCAAACAATACAACTTCAGAGTCCACAATCTATAATGTATTAAATGGAAAAAAGAAAATTTACGAAGTAATCCAATCAACAAGCTTTGAAAATCTCAATTTAATCACATCAAATGTTGACTTATCTGGTCTTGAGGTAGAAACAGCTGATGATAGTCGAAGAGCATTTAAATTAAAGGACGAATTAAGCTTGATTTTAAATGATTCTAGAGCAGATTATGATTATATCCTAATAGACTGTCCTCCTTCACTCAGCCTTCTCACAATTATGGCATTAGTAGCTTCAGACGCTTTGGTTGTCCCTCTGCAGACTGAATTTTTTGCATTAGAAGGTCTTACCCAACTTATGAAAACAATTCAGAGGATTAAATCTAAGTTAAACCCACACTTAGAAATTAGAGGCATCTTGTTAACCATGTTTGACAAAAGAAATAAGTTATCAGGACAGGTTGAAATAGAGGCAAGAAACTATTTTAAAGAAAAAGTTTACACAACATCAGTTCCAAGAAATGTAAGATTATCCGAAGCACCATCCCATGGTATACCAGTGCTTCTATATGATAAGATTTGCCCAGGCAGTAAAGCATATTTCAAATTTACAGAAGAATTTTTAGACCAAGATAAACAGGTGGTTAGTGCTGCATGATAAATCCTTTTAAAAGCAAGAAAGGACTGGGAAGAGGTTTGTCATCACTAATTGGAGATAGTGATATAAAAACTTCTAGTAATAAAATTAGTATTAGTTCAATAGTTCCAAATAAAAATCAACCTAGGAAAAATTTTGAAAAAGAACCTCTTGACGAACTAAAAAATTCGATCATTGAAAAAGGAATAATTCAACCTTTGATAGTTCGAAAATCTGATGATCAGGATAACAAATTTGAACTCATTGCTGGTGAAAGGCGATGGAAAGCTGCTCAATTAGCGGGACTTCATGACGTTCCAGCTGTAATAATTGAGGCTGATAATTTAAAATCATTAGAACTTGCAATAATAGAAAATGTCCAAAGAAAAGATTTGAATGCCATAGAGGAAGCTGAGAGTTATAGAAATTTAATTGAAAATTTCGGTTATGACCAAGAACAAGTATCACAATTTATAGGAAAAAGCAGATCTCATATTTCAAATTCTTTGAGATTATTAAGTTTGCCAGAAAAATTAATTGATATGATCAGATATGGAAAAATTTCACAGGGTCATGCAAAAATTTTGATTGGTCTTGAAAATGCAATATTTTTAGCAGAGAAAATAATAAAAAAAAAATTATCAGTTAGACAGAGTGAAAGTTTAGTAAGACTTTTAAAAAAAGGAACAAAAACAAAAAAAATTTCAAAGGATCCAAATGTTACTGCAACAGAAAATGAACTCATGGACAAAATAGGTATGCGAGTTTCCTTGAATACAAAAAAAAATAACTCAGGAACTCTTATTTTTGAATATAAGGGAAGCGATCAATTAGATAGACTTATATCTGTTATTAAAGATAATTATTAATAATTTACTATGAAATTAGATACAATATTTAATGAGTTTTTAGAGTTAGTCTTAACCAGAGTTTCAATTTCGCTAATTTGATAAATTTTTCTTTTTAATTCATTAAAATCCCAGTTATTAGCTTGTTTTTTTACTCTTTCTTTATCTTTCCAAAAAACTGGTGGCCTAATATTTGTTATTACTTCATCAATATTTCTAACCTCATTATATTTTTCTATAATTGCTAGTAATCTTTTTGATTTAATCAGAATCATTCTTAAAATTAAAATACAATCTTCATCGGAATAGTTATTTTCGTTAAGGATTTTTGTTACGTGTTTTGTGTTTTTAATTAAATATTGGTCAACTAATTCATTAATATCAATATTTTCTGACAAATTTGTTAGTTTTTTTACTATTTCATGTTGTAAATTTTTATCTGAAATAGAATAATTATAAATTTTTTCTAACTCCTTATGAAGAGAATCTCTACTTCCGTTTGCTCTCTCAATCAGTAAATTTATACTTTCCCTAGATATTTTGATTTCATTTTTTCTAATAAAATTATTTATTATTGGTAATAAACTTTTTTGTATCATCTTCATAAAATGGCACAATAACTGTCTTGTTATTTTTTTCAAAAAAATTTCTTAATTTAGATTTTTTTTCAAGTGCACCAGATTTACAAATAATCTTTACATCGCTAAAGTTTTTGTCTAAAACTTCTTCAATAATTTTTACCGATT
>CACEIC010000009.1 GCA_902559605.1 uncultured Pelagibacteraceae bacterium
TTCCATTTTATCCGTAATAAAGGTTTGTAATAATTCCAGGTGGAAATCGTAATCCTAAAATTGTTTCAAAAAATACAAAAACAATTAAAGGAAATATAATTGATACGATTATTAAATAGGCAACTCTTCTTTCTCCCCAAAAGTAAGAAACTATGATTGAAAGTAATGCTATGCCTAAAAAGAAATCTAAAAATTTTGAAACAGTTATAAAAACAACAAATGAAAGCAAAGTGATGTAAAATGAATTAGGTAATTTTTTTTCATTTTTCCAGGGATTTTTAAGAGAAATAAAATAAGTTAATAAAGTTAGCGCAATAATTAAAATTAATAGGGCCTTTGGAAACGTTGCTGGCTGTATACCTCTATTTAATATAGGAGGCACTATGTCAAAAGTAAACGTAAAGTATAATAGAATTGAAGAAATTAATATTATTACAGCTGAAACAATGAATGAACTTTTAAAAAAAAGGGACAAACTTTTGTTTGTCCCTTTTTCGTTATGTACATCATTCATTTAAATGTACAAAATTTATTAATTAATGTAACCCAATGCTTTGAGTTGAGCTGTCATTTCAGCAAGCATTTCTTCCATTTGCTTGCCCCATTCATCTGCGCCTACAACACTAGATTCATCAAGACCAATTTCTGTTAGGAAATTTTTATAGTAGTTGTGGCTCATAGCTTTCATCATTCCAGCTTCTAGTTGTTTAACTCTGTCTGCTGGAGCACCTTTTTTAGTTACGAAACCTCTAACAGTAGATAAAGAAACAGGTATCCCTAATTCTTTTGCCGTTGGAGAGTCTCCTATTTTAGCCATTCTATTATTTGCTAATACAACTGAAACACAAAGTTTGCCTTCATTAATTTCAGTTAGGGCCTCACCTAAATTTAAAACTCCTACATCAATATCTCCCTTGATTAGGTTAGTTTTAATTGGCGCAACACCTTTGTAAGCAACAATAGTTGGATCTTTTAATCCACCTTTTTTAGTAAATGCAATTGCACTAACATCATCAATTCCACCAGTGTGAGTTGTTCCATATTTTAGTGATTTTGATTTTTGAGTGCTAATAAATTTCTTAGCATCTTTGATGTCATTATTACAATTAACAACAAATAGTTGAGGATCATCAGTTCCTCTAGCTAGCGGTTGCATATCGCTTATTTTGACTTTTGTTTTACCTAAAGCCATTGATACTGCGTGACCAGTAGTCCAAGTCAAAGTGTGATTACCGTCAGCAGGAAGTGTCATCATGTAGTCCATAGATGCAGCTCCACCACCACCTTTTTTATTAACTAATTGCATGTCTTGTTTTAAAACTCTTCTTGCTCTTAACAACATCATTCTCGTAGTAACATCTGTTCCACCACCAAAACCAGCATGAGTAATTGCTTGTATTGGATGACCATCTGCTTTTGCAGATGTAATCATAAGTGGAAGTGCTACAACAAAAAATTCAGTTACTAAAAAAGCAGCAGCTAAAAATAGTTTAAAGCTTTTTTTCATTATTTCCCTCTTAAGTTAATTTATATTTAAATATTTAATCATAATCTGTTAGAAACAGTAAGAAAAAAAATGACAAATAAGAAAAAAAATATTGCTTTATTGCTTGGAGATCCATCAGGTATTGGACCAGAACTTGTATCAAAACTTTTGACCCAAAACGAACTATCGAATGCAAACATTACTATAATTGGTGAAAAAAATATTTTAAATGCTGGAGATAAAATTTCAGGAAATAATTCAGACCTAGAAATTGTTACTGATTTTGATGAAATAAATTTTGATAAAAAAAGTAAGTATTTTTTAGATATCTCTAAGGGTAAAAACAAAGATTATAATTTATCAGAGTGCTCTGCCGAATCTGGAGAAACTGTTTTAAATGCATTAAATTTAGCACTAGAACTTGCGAAAGAGAAAAAAATTGATGCTATTAATTTTGGTCCTTTTAATAAGACAAGCTTAAAATTAGGTGGATGTAAATTTGATGACGAATTACATCATATGGCTGATAAATTAAATGTAAAAAGTTTTTTTTGTGAATTTAATGTAGTAGATAATTTTTGGACTGCACGAGTGACATCTCATATACCTATCAAAGAAGTTCCAGAACATATTAAGAAAGATAAAATAATGAAGCCAATAAAATTGATTAATGAAGCAATGAAATTAAACGGTATAGAAAATCCAAGAGTTGCGGTTCAAGCTCTTAACCCTCATGCAGAGTTTGGTAATGAAGAAAAAGATGAGATAATACCAGCAATAGAGGAAGCAAAAAAACTTGGTATTAATGCTGATGGTCCTTTGCCATGTGATACTTCTTTCATTACAGCATTTAAAAATAAAAATCATGATTGCATTGTTGGAATGTATCATGATGCTCTTCAATCTGGACTAAAGGCTTTTGGATTTGATAGAGGGGTAACAGTTCAAGGTGGTCTTCCAATTCCAATAACAACACCTGCGCATGGAACTGCGTTTGATATTGCTGGAAAAAATCAGGCAAATTTGGAGCCAACATTGCAATCGTTTAAAATTGCACTAAGAATGGCTCAAAATTTAAATTAAATGTCTAAAATTAAAGATATAAGAACAAAAGTATATCAATGGAATGGTAAAACAGTTCCTCCACAAAATAATTTTTGCACAAATGCATCAGATTTACTTTATGAAAAATCAGATGCCATGGGTTCTTTCAGATTTCATGAATGGTTAATTTGTGAAATTGAAACTAATGATGGTCATATTGGAATTGGTAATGCAGCTCTTGCACCTCAGTTAGTAAAAAAAACTATTGATGAGTATCTTAAACCATTAGTTATAGGAGAAGATCCTTTTGATTACGCTTACATCTGGGAAAAAATGTATAGAAGAACTCATGCATGGGGAAGAAGAGGTTTGGGTATGGTTGCAATATCTGCAATTGATATTGCTATTTGGGATATATTAGGAAAGTTAACTAACAAACCCGTATTTAAATTGTTAGGGGGTAGAACAAAAGAAAAGATACCTGTTTATGCATCAAAACTTTATAGCCAACCTATCAAAGATTTACAAAATGAAGCTGAAAAATATAAAAAACAAGGTTTTAAAATGTTTAAAATGAGATTTGGTTGGGGGCCAAAAGACGGTCCTGAAGGTATGAGAAAAAACATTGAACTTGTAGAAGCTGTAAGAGAAGTAATCGGGGATGATACTGACTTAATGTTAGAATGTTATATGGGTTGGAACCTAGATTATTCTAAAAGAATGATACCTAAATTGGTAAAATTTAATCCAAGATGGTTAGAAGAACCAGTTATTGCTGATGATATTCATGGGTATGCGGAACTGAATAATATGAACGCTATACCAATTTCTGGGGGAGAACATGAATTTAATCTATTTGGTTTTAAACAATTGTTAGACCTCAAAGCAGTTAGCTACATTCAATATGATAATAATAGAGTTGGTGGATTTACAATCGCTCAGAAAATAAATGCTCTTGCAGAGGCTTATCAAGTTCCAGTAATTCCACATGCAGGTCAAATGCATAACTATCATTTAACAATGTCGAATTTTAATTGTCCTATCTCAGAGTTTTTTCCAGTTCATGATGTAGAAATTGGTAACGAACTATTTTATTATATTTTTGAAGGTGATCCTGCTCCAATAGATGGAATGATAGATCTAGATGATAATGTTCCTGGTCTTGGGCTTAAGATTACAGATAAATATAAATCAGAATTTAAAATTATTGAGTAATTAATAATTTTCTACTTCATTAATACTTGGCATTGAATTTGCAGCCCCTTCTTTAGTTGTAGAAATGCCAGCAACTTTACTAGAAAATTCTAATGCATCAACAATTTTTAACGATTTAGCTAATGCCACACTAAAAGCTCCATTAAATGCATCTCCTGCTCCAGTAGTATCTTTTACATCGTCTTTTAATTTATGAGCATCTACAAAATGGCTTTCGGTTCCATTTGAAAAATAAACTCCTTTAGAACCTAGAGTTATTAAAATATTTTTTACTCCTTTTTTTAAAAATTCTTTAGCTGCATTTTCTATTTCAGATTTTGTTTCTATTTTCTTTTCTAAATAAAAACTAGCCTCAGTTTCATTTGGTGTAAAATAGTCTATGTTTTTAAAGTCATTCTCAGATATTTTTGAAGCCGGAGCTGGATTTAAAATTGTAATTGATCCAGTATCTTTAGCTTTTTGTAAAGCATAACTAGTAACATCATATGGTGTTTCTAATTGTGTTAAGAATATATCTGACTTCTCGATTGCTTTTAAATTATTATCTATATCAGAACTATTTAAAGTGCCAGCAGCGCCTGGTATAATGTTTATTGCATTATCACCTGTATTAGCATTAATCATAATACCAGCAACACCAGTTGAGTGATTTTTGTCTTTAATAATATAATCGGTATTTACTCCAGAGGATTTATATAAATTTAGTGCCATTTCAGCATTATTATCATCACCTATTTTTGTAATAAAACTTATGTTTCCGCCAAGTCTTGCTGCAGCAATGGCTTGGTTAGATCCTTTTCCACCAGGTCCTATTAAGTGTTTTGTTCCTAAAATAGTTTGCCCCACTTCAGGAATTTTTTCACCAATAAAACACAAGTCCGCAACAAATACTCCAAATACACATATAGATTTCATTTGATTAAGACCAGACTTTACCGTCAGGAAGAATAACTCCTTTAGTAATAATAAAACATCCAAAAGGTCGAGCATCTGTAGTGGTTACAATACAATATGCTTTTTTTGCTTCTTCATAAAAATTTTGTCTTGAAATTGATTCAACTTTCCATTGGGGACCAGAATTATTTTTTACCGCTTCAATAAATTCTTTATGAGTTTCAGTTAGTTCTTCTGGTTTATCATCTACTTCCATTCTAAGTGCAGGTGAGCCCCCTTGTGATACGGCAAAACTATCTAATGGAAAAACAGATAAAATTGCATTTGCTGCACTTTTAATATCTACCCCATCTAATCGTATTACATTCTTGTTCATAGAGTTTGCGGGAAAATTAGCATCAGCAAGAATAATTTTCTCACCATGACCCATAGATCTTAAATGAAAAAGTAAATCAGGGCTTAAAACTGGGTTAATATTTATTAACATTAAAAGATTATATTACATAAAAAAAAAGGGTGGAATAAAAATTCCACCCTTTTTTAAATGTTATAGACTAATGATTATTTAAAATCGTTAGCGTTTTCTTTTGTTACTAGTTGTGTTCCAGTATCAATGTTTGGATCAATACTTCCACCATTAGCTAGCTCAAGTGCATATTTAACACCGTAAGCACCCATGTTATATGAGAACTGAGCAATAGTTGCAGTCATTTCACCTTTTAAGATACTTGTAGCAGCATCTGGAGTTGCATCAAAACCAACAACAACAACATCATTCATATCTGCATCTTTAAGAGCTTGCATAGCACCTAAGCCCATATTGTCATTTGAAGCAAATATTGCTTTGATGTTAGGATTTTTCAAAATAATAGACTCAGTAACTGATCTACCTTTTGCAGTATCCCACTCAGCTGTTTGAGTAGCAACTATATTTAAACCGCAATTTTTAAATCCTTTAATTGCACCGTCTCTTCTTAGTAAAGCTGTTGATTGAGACTCTATTCCAGTCAAAATTGCAACATCTGAACCTTTTGGAGTTTTGTCACAAATGAATTTAGCAGCTAATTCTGCTCCATTCATATTGTTAGTTCCAATAAAAGTAACACCTTCATTGATCCCCTTTGTATCTACAAATACAACTGGAACACCACTTTTGATAGCGTCATCTACAATTGGAGCGAATGCATTTGGATCTCCTGGTGCAAGAGCTAAAGCATCAACACCTTTAGCAAGTTGGTCTTCAACTTGGTTAATTTGTGCTTGAACATCACCTTCTTGAGGTGGCGCAACCAAGATTAACTTAACACCTAATTTTTTAGCTTCTTCTTCAGCACCTTTTGTAACAGAAGCCCAGAAAGGATTTCCAGACCCAGGACCTTTAATACTGAACAAGATTTTTTTACCATGACCATCAGCAAAAGAAGCTGAAATCATGCTTATCGATAAAAAAATTGCTGATACTAAAACAACAATTTTTCTTGATAGTTCTCTCATAAATTTCCCCTTTAATAATTATTAAAGCTTAATTTAATAAAATTTTTAAAAAAAATTCAACTGTTTACAGGGTCCTTATGATAGCATCTATTCAACTTTGACGTGTTTATTTCCTCGTGCCGAAATCTCTTCTTAAAACATCCACGTAAACTGCTAATACAATGATCGAGCCAATCAATACTTGTTGCCAGAAAGAACTTACATCCATCAAATTAAGTCCATTTCTTAAAATTCCCATAATCATTACTCCAGCAAAAACTCCAAGAACAGTTCCTCTACCACCAAAGAAACTGGCTCCACCAATTATACATGCTGCGATAGCATCCAATTCAGATTGTAATCCTGCATTAGGATAACCAGAGTCTGTTCTTCCTGCTAAAATTAATGCTCCAATACCTGATAAAAATCCACAAAGTGAATAAACAATTATTAAAATTTTATTAACATTAATTCCTGAAGCTCTTGCTGCGCTTGGGTTTCCACCAATTGCATAAATCCACTTTCCTGTTCGACTATGATTCAAGAAAACCCAAAAAACAAAATATACAACCGCGATTAAAACTAAGCTTACAGGGAGATATTGAGATTTCTCTAATCCTAACCAAGTAAGATCTATTCTACCATGACCTAAGTACCTAACTTCATCGGTAAATCCACTTATGGGTGTTCCGCCTGATATTAAGTTTCCTGTTCCTCTAAAAATATATAGAGTTCCTAAAGTCATTATAAAAGGATGAGGCATTCTTAAAAGTGTTATCCCCAAACCATTTATCAACCCGCATAAAAATCCAGCAAATAAAGGTACTAGAACAACTATAAACCAAGGTGCTCCAGCTTTAGCCACTATTGCTAAAATCATCAATGAAAGCATCATTATTGAGCCAACTGATAGATCTATACCAGCAGTCACAATCACCATAAAAACACCTAAAGCTAACATTGATTGCCAAGATATTTGTTTGAATACGTTTGTTACATTTCTCCATGACAAGAAGACATCTGGTTGCAAAATATGCATTACCAAGATCATGATAACTAATAATAGTAAAATCCCATATTTTTCAAAATATGGAATAAGTTTTACGTATAAGCTATCTTGTTTTTAATTTCCTCTCTAAAATAAAAGTTAACTTTTAAACATTAAAGCTAACATAAATTTATTTAGATTGTAAAGAAGCAGGTTGTATTCAACCTAAAGTTGATTTTTAATATTTTATTTTTTCAAACTTTTTTGATTTTAATGACCGAATAGCACTCTCAGCAATTTGTATTGAAATCTTTCCATCAATAAAACCACTTTTAGGTCTTAAATTTGATCTGAATAATTTAGCAAGATCATTTAACTGTTCTTTGTATGCCTGGTCGTATCTTTCTATAAAAAAAATGTTTAAAGCTTGATCGTGCATTCGTACTTTTATTAGAATACAAACTAATCTCATTTTCTTTGATATTATCAGAAATAATCATTCCTTTGCTTCCAAAGAGCTCTACTCTTTGATCATATCCAAAACTACAATGTCTTGAATTACTAATAATACATTGAACACCATTTTTTGTTTTCAAAATTGCCGTAGCAAGCTCGAAATCTTTAAGTTTATTGAAGTATTTATTAGAAATATTGCTCCCTGTGGCAAATATAGAAACAAATTCATCTTTACCCGCATAATATCTTGCTAGATCGAAATCATGGATCATCATATCTTTAAAAATACCACCTGAGGCTTTTAAATAATTTATAGATGGAGCAGCCGGATCTCTGCTAGTAATAATAATTTTCTCTAGCTTTCCTATCTTGCCTTTTATTAAATTATTTTTTAGAGAACTATGACCTGGATCATATCTTCTGTTAAATCCAATTTGAATTTTGTGATTAAATTTATTTATTTTTTTTTCGTAATTTTGAATTTTTTTTAAATTTAAATCTAAAGGTTTTTCACAAAATACTGTTTTATTACTTTTTATACTTTCATATATAAATTTAAGATGAGTTGATGTAGTGGAAGAGATAAAAATACAATCAATTTTTTTATCTTTATATGCTATTTGAGGACTTTCAATATTTTGACAACTTAGATTTTTTGAAACTTTTTTTGCAAGTTTTCTATTAACATCAAAAATATATTTTAGATTAAAATTTTTATTATTTATTAAATTATTTGCATGCATTAGTCCTATTCTTCCCAAACCAAATATTGCTACGTTAATTAAATTTTTACCCATTGTTTTTTTAATGATGATTTCTTGCATGCATCAATGAATTTAGCAGTCTCCAAACCCTCTTCTTCGTTAGGAAAATAAAATCTTTTTTTTGTATTTGTTTTTAAATATTCAGCAAATTCCTTATATATATTCGCAAAAGCATCTAAATATCCTTCAGGGTGACCAAATTTTACTCTAGAAAATTTTTTTGAAAAATTTGCCTTTGTATATCCTCTTTCTAAAAACTTTACTGCTCCTTTGCTTGGATTAAATTTTAGATAATTTGGATCATTTTGAACCCATTCTAAACTTCCTTTAGACCCATATACTCTAATTCTTAAACCATAAACACCACCTTTAGCCGTTACACATGTCCATACAATTCCTTTAGCACCATTATTAAAATTAACAAAAACCTGTGCGTTATTATCCATATTAACGTCCTTCGAATATTTACTTACATCGGCAATCAGTTTTTCTCCTTTAAGGCCTGTAATATAAATTGCTAGATGATATGCGTGTGATCCTATTTCATTGAGAACCGCTGATACACCAACAATTTTTTTATCAATTTTCCATTTAAAAACCTTTTTTGAATTTTTTTTTGAAATTTTATTACCATCTGTCCAATCCTGAATATATTCAACATTGATATATTCAACTTTTCCAATTTTTCCTTTTTCCACTAAATTTTTTGCTTCTCTTACCATTGGATAAGATGAATAGTTGTGAGTCAGCGCATATTTAATTTTTTTGTTATTTTTAATCGCTTTATATAGTTTTTTTCCCTGCTCAAGATTTCCAGCAAATGGTTTGTCTGAAATTACATGTATATTTTTTTTTATAAAATTCTCTGCAATAATTTGATGACTTGATGGTGGAGTCATTATTGCTACAACATTAATACCATCTTTTCTTTTCGCTTCTTTTTCAGACATCTCCTTGTAATTTGAATAACATCTTGATTTATCTAAGCCTATACTTTGTCCAAATTTCCTAGATTTATCAACACTTCTAGAAAATACCCCTGCAACGATTTGGTATTTGTCATCATATCTAGATGAAATCCTATGAACATGCCCGATCCAAGATCCAGGTCCTCCTCCAACAATTCCAAGTTTAAATTTTTTAGGTTTAATTTTTTGATGCATCTAATATCATAACAAAACTATTATTTATGTCAGTAAAATTAGGTATAGCCCCAATAGCTTGGAGCAATGATGACATGCCTGAGCTTGGTGGTGATACTCCGCTTGAACAATGTCTTTCCGAAGCTAGTGAAGCAGGATTTAAAGGAATAGAATCTGGTGGAAAATTTCCAAAAACATCAAAAGAATTAATTCCTATATTAAATAAATATAATTTAAAATTATGCTCAGGTTGGTATGGAGCAAATTTAAGAAAAAATACTTTTGAGGAGGAAAAATTAAAAATTCAAAACCAATTGAAACTATTTCAAGATTGTAAAGCACCCTGCATGGTTTTTGCCGAAGTTTATGGTTCTATTCAAGGTGATCCAAATATAAATTTGTCTAAAAGACCTAGAATGGATTTAGAAGAGTCTAAAAAATATTATAAAAAAATTTCAGAAATGGGAAAATATCTAGAAGATCAAGACATGCCTCTTGCTTACCATCATCATATGGGAACTTGCATTGAAAGTGAAGAAGATACAAGAAGATTATTAGAAAACACAGATTGTAGTGTAAAACTAACTTTAGATACTGGACACATGTTATTTGCAAAAGGAGATAGTTTGAAAATTTATAAAGAATTTAAAGAAAGAATAATTCATATACATTGCAAAGATATGAGAAAAAATGTTTTAGATAATTCGTTAAATCACGATTATAGTTTTAGACAGGCTTTTTTGGAAGGAGCCTTCACTGTTCCTGGAGATGGTTGCATTGATTACAAACCTTTTTTTGAACTGTTAAAACAACAAAATTATTCTGGATGGTTAGTTGTAGAAGCGGAACAAGATCCAGCAAAGGCAAATCCTTTTGAATATGCTAAAATTGGATACAAATATCTAATTGAAACTTTAAAAAGTGCAAATTTAGAAATTGAAAATAATTAGCTATCTATATAAAGAAGTTAATTCATTATTACCAGCAGCCACACATGGAGATTTAAAACAAGTACCAACAATCCATTCTGATCCTGGTTCTGCTAGAAAATTTGATGACATTATAAAAATAACACCCATTTCTACTGACTGACCAGCTTTTCCTTCTGCTTTTATTCTCGGGTCAGGGTCTGTTTTAACTTTATTGTCATCTGAAAATGGATTTTCAATTTTAAGATTATCATTTATGTGATTAACAACCTTTTCAGCTATCCATTCAGCATTACATGGATCACCCCAAACTGTTATCTTCCCTTCATCATTATTTCCACAATTATTAATTTCGCCATTAATAAAATCGACAACTTTTTTATGATTTTCTTTTACTAAATTTGCACGAGCTTCAACTTCAGGCCTTGTACTCGCTGTCCATATCAACATTCCTACAACATAAACAGCTGATATAATGATAATAAACTCTAACAATCCAAAATTTTTTAATTTTAAGCTCATGAGATTTTTACTATTTTTGACTTTTCCAATTTATTATCAAAAAAATCAATAATATTTTGGACTGTTTCAATACCCATTCTAGACAAACATTCTTCGGTAAATACCGCTGAATGAGGGCTTAAAAATGCTTTCTCATTTTTTAGCAATGGATTATCTAAAGATGGAGGCTCCTTTTCAAAAACATCAAGCCCTGCACCAAAAATTAAATTTTCATTTAAAGCCTTATTAAGATCTTCCTCATTAATAATACCACCTCTTGCAGCATTAATTAAAATACAATTTTTTTTCATTTTTTTTATCATTTCATAATTGATTAAATGTTTTGTATTTTCGTTTAAAGGCATATGAATTGAAATTGCATCCATTTTATTTAAACTCTCATTTAAATCATTAATTTTAGTACCACCAACTTTTTTAATTTCCTCTTCGCTGACAAAAGGATCATAAACAAAAATGTTCATTTCTAAACCCTTACATTTTTTAAGTAAGCATTTTCCAATACGACCAAAACCTGCAATTAAGATACTTTTATTCCATAACTCAATTGTTTTAGGAAGCTTAGTTCTATCACTGAACTTTCCAGTTTTTACTGTCTCGTTGTACA
Organism: uncultured Pelagibacteraceae bacterium; assembly: GCA_902559605.1. Lineage (GTDB taxonomy): Bacteria > Pseudomonadota > Alphaproteobacteria > Pelagibacterales > Pelagibacteraceae > Pelagibacter. The sequence goes on from CACEIC010000009.1 coordinate 11,518, forward strand.
TATTATTTCTTTTTGCAATGCTGAATAGCATGAATAAAACATGTTCTGCTACAGCTTGAGCATTTGCTGTAGCTGTTATTGCTAATGTGATATTGTTTTGCTTGGTTGCTTTAAGATCTATATTGTCATAGCCTACACCATGTCTAGATATCACTTTTAAATTCTTAGCCGAGTCTATGATTTCTTTTGACAATTTAGATGTTCTAATACTTATTCCATCACAGTCTTTTATTTTATCTTTCAAAAATTCTGTATCTGTGTTGTCTACAACTTCAAATTCAAAATTTTTATTTCCTTTTAGTAAATCAATACCATGATTATGTATCGATCCTATTATTAAGATTTTTTTCATACTTAAAAGTTTATACTTTATTTATTAATAGGCTTTAGATAATTCTGATTTCACTGTGCCTTTTAAATTTTCAACTGTATTTTTCGCACCCGCACTTATAAATCTGGAGTCTGCTCCAACTGTTACAAATTGAAAACCTTTTTCAATCATTTTTTTGGCGTAGTCAGTACTTCCGTTATGAATTCCAGCAAATATATTATTTTTTTTTGCATGCTCTAATATTCTAAGTATTTCTGAATAAGCTTTAGTATCCTCACCTTTGTCAAAACCAGGCTTTTCTCCTATAGCCAAACTTAAATCAGCAGGCCCTATGTAGATACCATCAAGACCTGGAGTACTCATAATTTCATCAAGATTTTCTAAAGCTTCTTTAGTTTCAATCATAGCCATTTTTAATATTTCGTCGTTTGCATGATCTCCATAATCAGGTCCTCCATAGATTAACCCTCTCATTGGACCAAAACTTCTATATCCATGTGGTGGATATTTACATGCTTGAACAAATCTTTCTGCTTCTTTTCGATTACTAACCATTGGGCAAATGATTCCATAACATCCAGCATCTAAAATTTTCATAATTTGACCAGGTTCATTCCAATTAACTCTTGCCAAAGGTACGACATCTGTCGCTGAAATCACTTGCATCATTGGCATTGCATTTGTGTAATCAATGAGCCCGTGTTGCATATCAATTGTTAATGAGTCCCATCCTTGTTGAGCCATTGTTTCTGCTGAAACAGTACTTGGAATTTGTAACCAACCATTTATTACAGCGTTGCCATTTTTAATTATTTCTTTGGCTTTATTTTTTCTCATTTACTCAGGTTTTGAGACCCATATGGGTATACTTTATATTAAGGTAATCTTTTATAGCCATAGATCCACCTTCACGACCATAACCGGTTTGTTTTATTCCACCGAATGGAGCTTCAGCAACTGCAACAGCCGCTGTATTTACTGCAACACAACCGGTTTCCATCATCTCTGATGCTCTATTAGCTTTGTCCATTGAGTTTGTATATAAATAGCTACAAAGTCCCAGGTCATTATTATTTGCTCTCTCTACTACTTCGTCAAAATCCTTGAAAGTTAAAACAGGTACTAAGGGACCAAAAGGTTCTTCTTTCATAATTGTAAAATTATCCTGCACATCATCAAATACGGTTGGTTCAAAATAATAACCTTTATTAAATCCTGAAGGTCTACCCCCACCTAAAACAACTTTTGCGCCTTCACTCTTTGTAGTTTCGACTAATTTTTCAATTTCTTCCAAACGTTTTGCTGTTGTTAAAGGTCCTAAGTCAGTGCCTTCATCCATTCCATTTCCAATTTTTAATTTTTTTGCTCTATCAACAAAAGCATTTACAAATTCTTCTTTTCTTGTTTCTTGAATGTAAAACCTATTTGGAGATATACAAACTTGACCATTGTTACGAAATTTTGCTGTTATTGCCATATCTGCAACTTTATTGATGTCAACATCATCAAATACTATAAATGGAGAATGGCCACTTAATTCCATTGTAACTCTTTGAACTTTATCAGCAGCTTTTTTAAGAATTAATTTTCCAACACGTGTTGAGCCGGTTATAGAAACTTTTTTTATTATATCAGAATCAAGTAATTCATTTGATATTTCAGCTGGGTCTCCAGATAATAAATTGACTACTCCATCAGGAACTCCAGCATCTTTACAAATATTTACAAGTTCCATAACTGCTCCAGGTGTAATTACATCTGGCTTACAAATAACTGAACAACCAGCAGCCAGTGCAGTTGAAATTTTTCTAGAAGCTAAAACTATAGGAAAATTCCATGGCACAAGTGCTGCTACAACACCTACTGGCTGATAGTAAACATGAACTCTTGTTTCTGGAAATCTACTTTGTAACGTTTCACCATAAATTCTTTTAGTTTCTTCTGCATTCCATTCAAATATATCTGCTCCACCACCAACTTCTCCAATTGCTTCTTTAAGAGGTTTTCCAACTTCAAGTGTAAGCCATTTAGCCAATACATCTTTTCTTTCACGCATCAAATCTGCAATTTTTCTTATTACATAAGACCTTTGCCATGGAGTAGTATTTTTCCAAGTTTCGAGTCCTTTCTCTGCTGATTTTAATGCTTTTTGAACGTCAACAGACGATGCTTTTGATGCTTCTCCTAAAACTTCTTCTGTTGCTGGATTGATAACTTTATAAGTTTCTTTTTTTCCTGCTTGTTGCCACTGACCATTAATGAATTGACCAAAATTGCTATACATATTTTTTAAATTGTGTTTAATTGTTAAAAGTTAAAGATTTATATATAGAATAATGAAAAAAATAAAGCTCACTTGTGCACATGCAATAATAAAACATCTTATTGCTCAAAAAATTTTAATAGACGGTAAAAAAGAGCAGTTATTTGCTGGAGCTTTTGGTATTTTTGGACATGGCAATGTTGCTTGTTTAGGACAAGCTCTACAAGAAAATCAGGATAAATTACCAACTTATAGAGGGCATCATGAGCAAAATATGGCACTGACTGGAATAGCGTATGCTAGAGCCAAAAGAAGAAAACAATTTTTTGTTGCAACTAGTTCAGTTGGACCAGGATCTACAAATATGGTTACAGCCTCGGCTGTTGCTATGAGCAACAGATTACCAATTTTATTTTTACCTGGAGACACATATGCAAACAGAATGCCTGACCCAGTTCTTCAACAAGTTGAGCATTTTAATAATCCTGGCATTACTCAGAATGATGCTTTCAAACCAGTAACAAAATATTTTGATAGAATTACAAGACCAGAACAAATTTTACAAACATTACCTCAAGCAATCCAAACAATGTTAGATCCAGCAGATTGCGGACCAGCTTGCTTATCATTATCACAAGATGTTCAAGGTGAAACATATGAATATCCTGAAGAATTTTTTAAAGAGAGAGTTCACAACATTAGACGACCAAGACCTGATTATTTTCAAATAAAACAAGCAGCTGAGCAAATTAAAAAATCCAAAAATCCTTTATTGATTTCAGGTGGAGGGGTTTTCTACTCTGATGCAATGGAAGATCTAAGTAATTTTGCAATTAAACACAATATACCAGTTACACAAACAGTTATGGGCTACTCTACAATGAAGAGAGACCACTCTCATTTCTTAGGTCCCATAGGTGGTCTTGGTGGCAAAGCAGCAAATAATTTAGCAAAACAAACTGACCTAGCTATTGCTGTTGGAACAAAATTAGCTGATTTCACAACTGGGTCGTGGGCAAATTTTGAGAACCCAGACTTTTCACTTGTTAGTGTTAATGTCTCTAGATTTGATGCTAGCAAACATTTGGCGCAATCAGTAATAGGTGATGCAAAAGTAAGCTTACAAGAGCTATCAAATGCCTTGGGAGATTGGAAAGCACCTGATGAATGGCATAAAAAATCAAGAGATGAATTAAAAAATTGGAATGATTATGTAGATAAAGAAAGCGGTCCAACTAATCAAGAACTACCTAGTTATGCACACGCTGTAGGAGCAATATATCGTAATTCAGATCCAACGGACATTGCTGTTACTGCTGCAGGTGGATTAGTTGGAGAAGTTGTGCAAATTTGGAGGCCAAAAGAATTAAATACACATGAAACCGAATGGGGTTTTAGCTGTATGAGTTATGAAATTTCTGGTGCATTAGGAGTTAAAATGGCAAACCCAGATAAAGAAGTAATAGCTTTTGTAGGAGATGGATCTTATTTACTTTTTAATTCAGATATTTATTCATCAGTTATAACAAATAATAAATTAATAATAGTTTTATGTGATAATGGAGGCCATGCCGTTATTAACAGGCTACAATTGTTTAAAGGCGGAAAAGAATTTAATTGTCTATTTAATAGTTCAAAAGTTCCAAATCTAGTCCCTGTTAATTTTGCTAAACATGCAGAGAGCATGGGTGCAAAATCTGAGGAGGTATCATCTATTTCTGAATTAGAGGAAGCATTTAAAAGAGCTAAAAAATCTGATGTAACTTACTTAATTTCAATAAAAACTCATTCTTATGAGTGGTTAGAAGGATCTGCTTACTGGGAAAGTCCTACTTTAGAAATGCCATCAACAAAAGAAAATGAAGAGGCATTAAAACTTCATAAAGAAGGAAAATCAAAGCAAAGACAAGGTGTCTAAAATTCATGAATAAAGTTTTTAAGGTTGGTCTCATAGGATGTGGCCATATCGCAGAAACATATTTTAGGGGACACCAATATTTTAATAATTTCAAAATCGTTGCTTGTGCGGATATTAATCAAAAAGCAGCTGAAAAATGTGCGAAATTATACAACATCAAATCAATGACTGTTAATGAAATACTAAAAGATAAAGATATAGAGGTAATTTTAAATTTAACAATTCCTCAATCACATTATTCTGTGTCAAAAAAAGTATTAAATGCAGGCAAGCATGTTTATTCAGAAAAACCATTAGCAACATACTTTCAAAAAGGAAAAGAGCTAGTGGCTTTGGCAAAACAAAAAAAATTATACATTGGTAATGCGCCAGATACTTTTCTTGGAGGAGGTGGACAAAAAGCAAAGGAATTAATTGACTCTGATTTGATTGGACAAATCAAACTTGGAAATGCAATCTTTGCATTTCCTGGTGTTGAAAACTTTCATCCAAAACCAGAGTCTTGGTATAAAAAAGAAGGAGGACCAGTAATAGATATGGGTCCTTATTTTTTTACAACACTTGTTAATCTTTTAGGGCCAGCTAAACAGGTGCAAGGAAGAACATTAACAGCATTTAAAAGAAGAAATTATAGAGCAGGTCCAAATAAAGGAAAAACATTCAAGGTTGAAACACCAACTACTTATTTAGCAACAATTCAATTTCATAATGAAGCAATTATTCAAGTCACTTTATCCTTTGATGTTATTAATCATCAAAGAAATCATATGGAACTTTATGGAACTAAAGGATCAATTATTGTTCCTGATCCAAATATGTTTGGTGGATCTGTTTATATTTCTGTTACTGAAGGTGGTCGTTGGGGTGAACATAAAACCGATAAAATGCATTTAGGAAAAATAAATATTACATCTGCAAGCGGTAGATCCAATGAGTCACCAACAAATGCAAACTATAGAAGTGTTGGCATGTCTGAGATGTTATATTCAATAGAAAAAAAGAAAAAACATCGATGTTCAGGAGAGCTATCTCTTCATGTTTTAGATATAATTGAATCTACTATGAAAGCCGCAACAACTGGAGTACCTCAAAAAATTAAAACTAAGTGTGAAAAACCAAAAAGATTTACAGAAGAAGAAGTAAAAAAAATTCTCTTATAGATCATGAAAGATATTGCAATTGTTGATCCATATCCAAGAACTATGGAGCTTATTTTTTCAAAACCAAAATTAAATGAGTTAAAAAATAAATTTAAGCTTATTTTCGCACCAAAAATAAATAAACAGAAATTTTATATTAATAATATTCATAAAGCGAAATTTATAATTGGACAGCCTGATCTTCCTAAATTTTTATTAATAAAAGCAAAAAAGTTGAAAGCAGTAATAAATGTCGAAAGCAACTTTTTAGATAATATGGATTATAATTATTGCTTTGATAAAGGTATTCACGTTATTGCAACTTCACCTGTTTTCTCAAAACCAGTTGCAGAGATTGCACTTGGATTTACACTCTCTCTTCTTAGAAATATTCATGGAGCAAATCAGGATTTCATTAATAAAAAGGAAAAGTATGGATTAGATGGAAATCTTAAGGCTTCATTGTTATCAGAAAAAAAAATTGGATTGTTGGGATTTGGAGATTTAGGGAGAGCTTTGGTTCCATTATTGAAACCATTTTCGAGTAAAATAAATATCTATGATCCTTGGATACCAAACAAAAAAATAATTAATCAAGGATATAAACCAATTACTTTAAAAAAAATGTTTAAAGAATGTGAAGTTATTTATGTACTTGCTGCAATTACTACAAAAAACAAAGGACTGATTGATAAAAAATTACTCAATCTTATGAAATCAAACTCACTTTTTATACTAATGAGTAGAGCTGCAGTCGTTAATTTTAAAGATTTAAAAAATAGACTTAAAAAAGGTGATATTTATGCAGCACTTGACGTTTTTCCCGAAGAACCAGTTAAAAAAAATGACCCAATAAGAAAATTAAAAAATGTTTTATTCTCAGCACATAGAGCGGGTGCTTTAGACGAGGCATTCAAGGAAATGGGCAATATTGTTTTTGAAGACATGAAATTAATTTCAAAAAATCTTAATCCAAGATTTTGTAAAAAAGCTCTAAGAAAAACTGTTCATCTTTTGAGGTCAAAACCTGTTGCAATTAATTAATTTTTTTTTTAATTTAAATTAAATGACTTCAACAAATAAATTGCTCTTAGAGGCTAAAGGTATCACAAAGTATTTTGGAACAATAACTGCTTTAGAAAATGTAAATTTAAAAGTGCACGAAGGTGAATGTTTAGGTGTAGTGGGAGATAATGGTGCAGGCAAATCTACACTAATGAAAGTTTTATCTGGTTTATACAAACCAAGTGCAGGTGCTTTATTTTTTGAGGGCAAAGAACATGTGTTAGATAGCCCAAAAGACTCTCAAAATTTAGGCTTAGAAATGGTTTATCAAGATCTTGCATTGGCAGGTAATTTACCCATTGGAGAAAATATATTCTTAGGAAGAGAGCCTACAAAAAATATTGGCTTCTTAAAATTTCTAGATTTTAAAAAAATTCAAGAAATGACAAGCGCACACTTAGAGAAACTAAAAATAAATGTTAAAAGTGCTGATCAGAAAGTAGAGGAATTATCTGGAGGACAAAGACAAGCGGTTGCAATAGCTAGGTCAACAGCATTTAATGCTAAAGTTGTTATAATGGATGAACCAACTGCTGCTTTAGCAATAAAAGAAGTTGGAAAAGTATTAGACTTAATTAACAAATTAAAAAGTACTGGCGTAGGTGTTATAGTAATAAGTCATAGAATGGATGATATTTTTACTGTTTGCGACCGAGTAATGGCACTTTTTCAAGGAACAAACTTTGCTGAGTCTCAATTAGATAAAACTTCAAGAGATGAAGTCATTGGTTGGATTATGGGAAAAAAATAAAATGGACGATAAGGAAAAAAAACAAGATAGCTTATACGTAAAACTTATTCCATATTTTGAAAAATATGGGATTTTACTATTATTAGTTATCATGATCTTGGTAATGCATATTTTGCAACCAGATGTCTTCTTGTCATGGAGAAATGTAACAAACGTATTCAAACAAATATCTTGGCAATCAATGTTAGCTTTAGGTGTTTTTATGGTGATTGTGACTGCTGGTATAGATCTATCAGTTGGCTCAATAATGATGCTTTCATTGATGATTTTAGCAATAGTGGCTAAAGCTGGAGCACCTTGGTTTATAGTTGTTCTAGTACCTTTATTTGCTGGATTTTTATGCGGGTTGATAAATGGTTTGGGGATAACACTTTTAAGAATGCCTCATCCTTTTATAATGACTTTAGGAACTCTATATATTTTTAGAGGAACAGGAAACTTAATATCAGGCGGAACACCCATAAGTGGATTTACCGATGAAGTTAGGTACTTAGGTCATGGTAGAATAGATCTTACTTGGTTAGGATTAGAGAAATCTCAATATCTCCCTGTAAGCTTAGTTTTAATCGCGGTTGTATATTTTGTTTTTTGGGTTTTCTTGAATCATAGTCGAACAGGAAAGTGGATTTATGCAATTGGTGGAAACCCAAGCGCAGCAAGAGCTTCAGGAATTAATGTTAATAAAATTTTAATAATTGTTTATTCACTTTGTGGATTTTTATCAGGTATTGGAGCATTAATTTTAGCAGGAAGAACAGACTCTGGTTATCCTAATGCAGGATTACAATCTGAATTGGATGCTATCGCAGCATGTATAATTGGTGGAGCCAGTTTCTTTGGTGGTAGAGGAACTGTTCTTGGAGTTTTTGCTGGAGTAATGATTATGGGAATTTTAAGAAATGGACTTAATTTGATGGATGTAAGTTCTTTCTGGCAACAAGTATTGATTGGCTCGATCATTGTATTAGCAGTTTACGTGGATGTTTTAAGAAGAGATTTCGGCACGAGGAAATAAACACGTCAAAGTTGAATAGATGCTATCATAAGGACCCTGTAAACAGTTGAATTTTTTTTAAAAATTTTATTAAATTAAGCTTTAATAATTATTAAAGGGGAAATTTATGAGAGAACTATCAAGAAAAATTGTTGTTTTAGTATCAGCAATTTTTTTATCGATAAGCATGATTTCAGCTTCTTTTGCTGATGGTCATGGTAAAAAAATCTTGTTCAGTATTAAAGGTCCTGGGTCTGGAAATCCTTTCTGGGCTTCTGTTACAAAAGGTGCTGAAGAAGAAGCTAAAAAATTAGGTGTTAAGTTAATCTTGGTTGCGCCACCTCAAGAAGGTGATGTTCAAGCACAAATTAACCAAGTTGAAGACCAACTTGCTAAAGGTGTTGATGCTTTAGCTCTTGCACCAGGAGATCCAAATGCATTCGCTCCAATTGTAGATGACGCTATCAAAAGTGGTGTTCCAGTTGTATTTGTAGATACAAAGGGGATCAATGAAGGTGTTACTTTTATTGGAACTAACAATATGAATGGAGCAGAATTAGCTGCTAAATTCATTTGTGACAAAACTCCAAAAGGTTCAGATGTTGCAATTTTGACTGGAATAGAGTCTCAATCAACAGCTTTACTAAGAAGAGACGGTGCAATTAAAGGATTTAAAAATTGCGGTTTAAATATAGTTGCTACTCAAACAGCTGAGTGGGATACTGCAAAAGGTAGATCAGTTACTGAGTCTATTATTTTGAAAAATCCTAACATCAAAGCAATATTTGCTTCAAATGACAATATGGGCTTAGGTGCTATGCAAGCTCTTAAAGATGCAGATATGAATGATGTTGTTGTTGTTGGTTTTGATGCAACTCCAGATGCTGCTACAAGTATCTTAAAAGGTGAAATGACTGCAACTATTGCTCAGTTCTCATATAACATGGGTGCTTACGGTGTTAAATATGCACTTGAGCTAGCTAATGGTGGAAGTATTGATCCAAACATTGATACTGGAACACAACTAGTAACAAAAGAAAACGCTAACGATTTTAAATAATCATTAGTCTATAACATTTAAAAAAGGGTGGAATTTTTATTCCACCCTTTTTTTTTATGTAATATAATCTTTTAATGTTAATAAATATTAACCCAGTTTTAAGCCCTGATTTACTTTTTCATTTAAGATCTATGGGTCATGGTGAGAAAATTATTCTTGCTGATGCTAATTTTCCCGCAAACTCTATGAACAAGAATGTAATACGATTAGATGGGGTAGATATTAAAAGTGCAGCAAATGCAATTTTATCTGTTTTTCCATTAGATAGTTTTGCCGTATCACAAGGGGGCTCACCTGCACTTAGAATGGAAGTAGATGATAAACCAGAAGAACTAACTGAAACTCATAAAGAATTTATTGAAGCGGTAAAAAATAATTCTGGTCCCCAATGGAAAGTTGAATCAATTTCAAGACAAAATTTTTATGAAGAAGCAAAAAAAGCATATTGTATTGTAACCACTACAGATGCTCGACCTTTTGGATGTTTTATTATTACTAAAGGAGTTATTCTTCCTGACGGTAAAGTCTGGTCTTAATCAAATGAAATCTATATGTGTATTTGGAGTATTTGTTGCGGACTTGTGTTTTATTGGTGAAAAAATTCCTGAAGTGGGGCAAACTATTTTAGGAACAAAACACTTAATAGGACCTGGTGGAAAAGGATCTAACCAAGCCATTGCTGCAGCAAGACTTGGCGGAAACATAAGTTTTATTACAAAAATAGGTGATGATAATAATGCTGAAATGGCACTAAATTTATATAAATCCTCTGGAGTAAATACCGATTATATTATTAAAGACAAAAATCACTCAACTGGTGTTGCTGGTATTATGATTAATGCTAATACAGGTGATAATGCAATAAACATTATACCAGGCGCTGCTGGCACTTTAAATAGTTCTGATATAGATAATAATTTAAAAGCAATCGAGAAGTCAGATATATTCTTAACACAATTAGAAACACCATATGATGTTACTAGTTATGCTTTACAAAAAGCTAAAGATACTGGATCAATTACAATTTTAAATCCAGCTCCGGCTTCAAAAATATCTGAGAATGACTTTAAAAACATAGACTATTTTACACCAAATGAAACTGAGGCTAGTTTTTATTTAGAAAAGAAAATAGAAACAAAATCTGAAATAGAAAATGCAGCTAAAGAATTTTTAAAAAAAGGAGTAAAAAATATTTTAATAACTCTAGGTTCTAAAGGAGTTTATTTTTCAAATGGAACCGAAAGCCATTTTGTAGATGCTCATAAATTAAAAGACGATGTAAAAGATACTACTGGAGCAGGAGATGCATTTAATGGAGCTTTTAGTGTGGCATTAGCTAAATCGTTAAAAATTGTTGATGCATTAGAATTTTCTAGTAAAGTTGCTGGCATTTCTACAACTAAAGAAGGGGCTGCAAATTCAATGCCAAGTATTAATGAAGTAGAAAATTATTAATTACTCAATAATTTTAAATTCTGATTTATATTTATCTGTAATCTTAAGCCCAAGACCAGGAACATTATCATCTAGATCTATCATTCCATCTATTGGAGCAGGATCACCTTCAAAAATATAATAAAATAGTTCGTTACCAATTTCTACATCATGAACTGGAAAAAACTCTGAGATAGGACAATTAAAATTCGACATTGTTAAATGATAGTTATGCATTTGACCTGCATGTGGAATTACTGGAACTTGATAAGCCTCTGCAAGAGCATTTATTTTCTGAGCGATTGTAAATCCACCAACTCTATTATTATCATATTGAATGTAGCTAACTGCTTTGAGGTCTAACAATTGTTTAAAACCAAATAGATTAAATTCATGTTCTCCCCCAGAAATTGGTATAGCGTTCATATTATTCAGTTCCGCATACCCATGAATATCATCAGCAATAACTGGTTCTTCTAACCATCTTGGATTAAATTTTACCAATTTAGGTATCATTCTTTTAGAATAATCTAGGTTCCAACCCATATAACATTCTAACATTAAGTCAGTATCATCCCCGATTACTTCTCTTACAGCTTCTACAAGTTCAATGTTTTTTCTCATACCTTCAGGACCGTCTTTTGGCCCCCAACCAAATCTCATTTTAAACATTTTAAAACCTTGTTTTTTATATTTTTCAGCTTCATTTTGTAAATCTTTGATAGGTTGGCTATAAAGTTTTGATGCATAAACAGGTATCTTTTCTTTTGTTCTACCCCCTAACAATTTAAATACGGGTTTGTTAGTTAACTTTCCTAATATATCCCAAATAGCAATATCAATTGCAGATATTGCAACCATACCCAAACCTCTTCTTCCCCATGCATGAGTTCTTCTATACATTTTTTCCCAGATGTAAGCGTAATCAAAAGGATCTTCTCCTATAACTAATGGTTTAAGATACTCATCAATAGTTTTTTTTACTAACTGAGGTGCAAGAGCTGCATTACCAATTCCAATATGACCATCATTAGTTTCAATTTCACAAATTAACCATTCATGAAATCTGAAAGAACCCATGGCATCTGATTTTTCATAAAGTAAATCTGATGCATTTGTGCAAAAATTATTTTGTGGAGGAACTGTTTTACCATTCCATTGATATACTTTTGTTCTTATATCTTTAATTTTAGACATTTAATTTAAATTTTGAGCCATTCTTAGTGCAATTTTAAACGATTGCAATGTTGGCTCCAAATTTGCCTGATTTTTTCCAGCAATATCAAACGCAGTTCCATGCGCAGGTGTTGTTATTGGAATTGGAAGACCACCTTGAACTGTTACCCCTCTATCAAATCCAAAAGCCTTTAGTCCAGATTGAAGAGCATCATGATACATTCCAACAATGCAATCATGATTTTTATTTTTAAATGCTGTAATGAAAGAAGTATCACATGGCAAAGGACCATCAGCATTAATACCAAGTTTTTTTGCTTCCTCTATTGCTGGTATTATCTCATCTTTTTCTTCATTACCAAACTCTGCATGAGGGTTAAGAGCTTGAACCGCAACTCTTGGATTTTCTATACCGTTTAATTTCATTGCTTCATTAATCAATTTTATTGGCTTCATTATTTTATCTTTCTTAATATGTTCTGGAACTTCTTTGATAGGTATATGAGATGTCACTCGTGCAGTCCAAAAATTATCTACTACATTAAATTCACAAAAAAAACTTTTTACATTTAATTTATCAGCCATATGATGTAATTCGTCATCAAATTTACATCCACCTAATTTTAAGCTTGTCTTATTAAAAGGACCAAAATTAATAGCATCAATTTTTTTCTCTTTCGCAAGTTCTAGTGCTAAATTTAATGCATTTAAAACAGTTTCTCCAGATTCGGCAGAGCACTCTGATAAATTATAATCTTTGTTTTTACCCTTAGAGATATCTAAAAAATACTTACTTTTTTTATCAAAATTTATTTCATCAAAATCAGTAACAATTTCTAGGTCTGAATTATTTCCTGAAATTTTATCTCCAGCATTTAAAATATTTTTTTCACCAATTATAGTAATGTTTGCATTCGATAGTTCGTTTTGGGTCAAAAGTTTTGATACAAGTTCTGGTCCAATACCTGATGGATCTCCAAGCAATAAAGCAATATTTTTTTTCTTATTTGTCATTTTTTTTCTTACTGTTTCTAACAGATTATGATTAAATATTTAAATATAAATTAACTTAAGAGGGAAATAATGAAAAAAAGCTTTAAACTATTTTTAGCTGCTGCTTTTTTAGTAACTGAATTTTTTGTTGTAGCACTTCCACTTATGATTACATCTGCAAAAGCAGATGGTCATCCAATACAAGCAATTACTCATGCTGGTTTTGGTGGTGGAACAGATGTTACTACGAGAATGATGTTGTTAAGAGCAAGAAGAGTTTTAAAACAAGACATGCAATTAGTTAATAAAAAAGGTGGTGGTGGAGCTGCATCTATGGACTACATGATGACACTTCCTGCTGACGGTAATCACACTTTGACTTGGACTACTGGTCACGCAGTATCAATGGCTTTAGGTAAAACAAAAGTCAAAATAAGCGATATGCAACCGCTAGCTAGAGGAACTGATGATCCTCAACTATTTGTTGTTAATTGTAATAATGACATCAAAGATGCTAAGAAATTTATTAGCACTCAAAAATCAAAATCACTAAAATATGGAACAACTCACACTGGTGGAATTGATGATGTTAGTGCAATTGCATTTACTAAAAAAGGTGGATTAAAAGATCCAACTATTGTTGCTTACAAAGGTGTTGCGCCAATTAAAACTAACCTAATCAAGGGAGATATTGATGTAGGAGTTTTAAATTTAGGTGAGGCCCTAACTGAAATTAATGAAGGCAAACTTTGTGTTTCAGTTGTATTAGCAAATAATAGAATGGCTAAAATAGGAGACTCTCCAACGGCAAAAGAATTAGGGATACCTGTTTCTTTATCTACTGTTAGAGGTTTCGTAACTAAAAAAGGTGCTCCAGCAGACAGAGTTAAACAACTAGAAGCTGGAATGATGAAAGCTATGAGCCACAACTACTATAAAAATTTCCTAACAGAAATTGGTCTTGATGAATCTAGTGTTGTAGGCGCAGATGAATGGGGCAAGCAAATGGAAGAAATGCTTGCTGAAATGACAGCTCAACTCAAAGCATTGGGTTACATTAATTAATAAATTTTGTACATTTAAATGAATGATGTACATAACGAAAAAGGGACAAACAAAAGTTTGTCCCTTTTTTTTAAAAGTTCATTCATTGTTTCAGCTGTAATAATATTAATTTCTTCAATTCTATTATACTTTACGTTTACTTTTGACATAGTGCCTCCTATATTAAATAGAGGTATACAGCCAGCAACGTTTCCAAAGGCCCTATTAATTTTAATTATTGCGCTAACTTTATTAACTTATTTTATTTCTCTTAAAAATCCCTGGAAAAATGAAAAAAAATTACCTAATTCATTTTACATCACTTTGCTTTCATTTGTTGTTTTTATAACTGTTTCAAAATTTTTAGATTTCTTTTTAGGCATAGCATTACTTTCAATCATAGTTTCTTACTTTTGGGGAGAAAGAAGAGTTGCCTATTTAATAATCGTATCAATTATATTTCCTTTAATTGTTTTTGTATTTTTTGAAACAATTTTAGGATTACGATTTCCACCTGGAATTATTACAAACCTTTATTACGGATAAAATGGAA
>CACEIC010000010.1 GCA_902559605.1 uncultured Pelagibacteraceae bacterium
AAGAAAAAATAAAAGAATTGTGACATACCAAGAATTTGAAGAAGCTAAAGATAAAGTAATGATGGGATCTGAAAGAAGATCCATGGTAATGTCGGAAGAAGAGAAAAAATTAACTGCTTACCATGAAGCTGGACATGCAATTGTTACAATAAATGAAAAAGCTGCTTATCCTATACATAAAGCAACAATAATACCAAGAGGAAGAGCTTTAGGAATGGTTATGCAGTTACCAGAAAGAGATGAAGTTTCTCAAACAAGAGAACAACTTCATGCACAAATGGCTATTGCTATGGGTGGAAGAGTTGCGGAAGAAATTATTTTTGGAGATGACAAAGTCACTACAGGAGCAGCAAGCGATATTGAACAGGCAACAAAAAGAGCACGAGCCATGGTTATGAGAGCTGGATTAAGTAAAGAAATGGGACCAGTTGCTTATGGTGAAAACGAAGAAGAAGTATTTTTAGGAAGATCTGTTGCAAGACAGCAAAATATGTCAGAGGAAACAGCTAGAAAAGTTGATAGTGAAATAAGAAAATTCGTTGATATGGGTTACGAGAGAGCAAGAAAAGTATTAACTGAAAAAATTGATGATCTGCATAAACTAGCAAAAGCTTTACTTACTTACGAAACTTTAACAGGCGCCGAAATTGAAGATTTAATAAATAAAAATATATATCCTAAGAATAAAGAAGATCTAAAAGTTGAAGATGATGATCAAAGCTCAGCACTTGGTTCAATGGGCCTAAAACCAAAGATAGTGCACTAAGCGTTAATGAATAAATATTACACTAGAGCGTGTAATTTTTATTACGGAACAACATCAAAAACATACATAAAAAAAAAAAAATCTATTCCTCTCAATGGACACAATCATATTTCTTTTGATAAATTAGAAATCATCGACAGAAAAAAAAACAAAATAATCAATATTAAAGATATTAGTAAACTTCCAATCAAAATAAAAAATAAAGTTAATAGAGATTTAAAAAATATAAAAAAAAAGAAAATTTTTAAACGAATAAATTTATCGGATGTCCCTATTTTGATGGGCATAGTTAATTTAACTCCAGATAGTTTCTCAGATGGTGGCAAATATAATAAAAAAAATTTAGCGTTAAAACATGTAAATAACTTATTATCAAATGGCGCAAAGATAATAGACGTTGGTGGAGAGTCTACAAGGCCAGGTGCAAAAGATATTAATCCTAGAAAAGAATGGGATAGAATAAAGTTTATCTTAAAAATTTTAAAAAATAAAAAAAGTTTTGTTTCATTAGATACTAGGAAAAGTTTTGTGATGAAGAATGCCTCTAAAATAAAAATAGATCTTATAAATGATGTGTCTGGACTAAGTTATGATCCTGAGACTATAAACTATTTAAAAAAAACAAAAAAACCTTTCGTCATTCATCACATGAAAGGAACACCAAAAAATATGCAATTTAAACCATCGTACAATAATGTATTGCTTGATATTTATGATTTCTTTGAAAATAAATTAAAATACTTAAGAAACGAAGGTATTAAGCATAATAATATTATATTAGATCCAGGCATCGGATTTGGAAAAAATTTGAAACATAATATTACTCTTCTAAAGAATATTTCTATTTTTCATTCATTAGGCCTTCCTATAATGTTGGGCTTATCTAGAAAAAGATTTATTAAGGATATTTCAAGAGAAAATGATACTAAAGAAAGGATTGGTGGAACTGTATCTTCATGCATTCAAGCATACCTTCAAGGAGTTCAAATTCTAAGGGTTCATGATATTAAAGAAATTAATCAAGCATTTAAAGTATTTAAAGAATTACAAAACTAAAAATGATTAAAAAATATTTTGGAACAGATGGAATTAGAGGAAAAGTTAATGGATCTAAAATAAATGGAGAAATGTTTTTCAAATTTGGCTTAGCAGCGGGAACATACTTTAAAAATTTAAAAAAAAGTAAACAAACAGCAATTATTGCAAAAGACACTAGATTATCAGGATATACGCTTGAACCAGCGTTAGTGTCTGGATTGGCATCAGCAGGAATGCATATTTATACTTTGGGACCTCTACCAACAAATGGTTTAGCGATGCTAACAAAAAAAAATGAGAGCTAATATGGGTATAATGATTACTGCATCCCATAATCCATATCACGACAATGGACTAAAGTTATTTGGACCAGATGGACTTAAATTATCTGATAGAATTGAGAAGAAAATTGAAAAGCTAATTGACTCAAGGATTACTAAAAAATCTATCAAAACCAATAGAATTGGGGAGAGTTAAAAGATTAGAGGATGCTAACGATAGTTATATTAAAATTTTAAAACAAAATTTCCCATCCTCATTTAGTTTAAAAGGTATCAAAATTGCTTTAGATTGTGCTAACGGAGCTGGCTACAAAGCTGGTCCAGATTTATTTAAATCATTAGGTGCTAAAGTATATGACACTGGCACATCTCCCAATGGTTTAAATATAAATCTTAAATCTGGATCTACTTACCCAAGTAAAATTTGTCAAATGACAAAAAAAAATAAAGCTCATATTGGTATTTCATTGGATGGGGATGCTGACAGAATAATAGTCTGTGATGAAAAAGGAAAGATTATTGATGGAGATAAAATTCTTGCAATGTTAGGCGAGAGATGGAAAAGAAAAAAGATTTTAAAAGGAGGAGTCATCGGTACATTAATGTCAAATTATGGTTTAGAAAATTTTTTTAAAAACAATGGAATTAAATTTTTAAGATCAGATGTGGGAGATAGATATGTAAAAGAAAAAATGAAAAAAAAATAAATTTAATTTAGGGGGGGAACAGTCTGGTCATATAATTCTTGGAAAGTTTGCGACAACTGGTGATGGGTTATTAGTCGCACTAGAAATTCTTTTTTCTTTAAGAAAAATAAAAAAAGCAAGTAAGCTTTTTGACAAATTTAAACCCACCCCTCAAATATTAGAGAATGTTGAAGTTAAAGATAAATCAATTATTAATACTACAAAATGCAAAAAAGCAATTAACAAAGCAAATAAAATAATTAAAAACAGAGGTAGAATTTTAGTTAGAAAATCTGGTACTGAACCAAAAATAAGAATTATGAGCGAGTCAGAGGACTCAAATTTAAATAAACTGTGTGTTAATATAATTAAAAAATCTATTCAGTAAATTGAAAATCAAATCTAAAATATTAATTATTGCAGGATCAGACTCCTCCGGAGGAGCGGGCATCCAAGCAGATATTAAATCAGTTACTTCTCTTGGCTCTTTTGGTATGACAGCAATAACAGCAGTTACAGCTCAGAATACTACTGGTGTAATGTCTATAATACCAATGCGTAGTAAAGAAATTTCTAATCAAATTGAATTTACCTCAAAAGATATCAGGCCAGATTCAGTAAAGATAGGAATGTTGCATTCTACTGAGGTTATAAATTCAGTATTAAAATCAATAAAAAAATCAAAATTAAAAAAAATAATATTAGATCCTGTCATGGTAGCTAAAGGTGGAACCAAGCTTATAGACAATAAAGCAATTTTAGTATTGAAAAAAAAACTAATAAAAAAAGTTGATTTAATAACACCAAATATTCCTGAAGCAGAAATACTAACAAAAATAAAAATTAAATCTATAACGGATATGAAAAATGCTGCTAAAATATTATTAGATTTAGGTGCTAAGAATGTTTTAATTAAAGGTGGTCATTTAAGCTCTAAAAAACTTAAAAGATATTTTTGTAAATAAAAAAGAAACTGCAATATTTGTTAATAAAAAAATTGATACAAAAAATACTCACGGAACTGGTTGTACATTATCAAGTGCAATTGCAACATATTATGGATGTGGAAAAACTCTAAAGAAATCTTGTGAGTTAGGTATTAGATATGTAAACAATGCCATTAAAACAAGACCAAACTTTGGAAAAGGAAATGGACCAATTAACCATTTAAATAGTTTTACTATAGATAAGAAATTTAGATGAATAATGTAGTTGTTGTTGGATCGCAGTGGGGAGATGAAGGAAAAGGTAAGATAGTTGATTGGTTATCAAGCGAAGCAGAAGTAGTTGTAAGATTTCAAGGAGGACATAATGCTGGTCATACCTTAGTCATAGATGGCGTTACTTATAAACTGAGATTGTTACCATCTGGGATTGTCAGAAAAAATAAAAATTTCTATTATAGGAAATGGAGTTGTTGTAGATCCATGGGCGTTGCTAGATGAAATCGAGGAAGCTAAATCTAAAGCTGTAGAAATCAATGAAAATAATCTGATTTTATCTGAGGCTGCCACACTAATTTTACCATTTCACAGAGAGATGGATGAAATAAGGGAAGATACTGCTGGCAAATCAAAAATAGGAACTACACGAAGAGGAATTGGTCCAGCTTATGAAGATAAAGTCGGACGAAGATCTATAAGAGTAATGGACCTTGCATCCAAAAAAAATCTAGAAAATAGATTAGCTGTGGTTTTAGAACATCATAATGCTATCCGAAAGGGATTGGGTAAGCCAATATATGAAAAAGATAAACTAGTTGAGGACTTATTAAAAATAGCCCCAAATATATTAAAATATTCAGCTCCTGTTTGGAGAAAGATAGATCAATTTAAATCAGAAAATAAAAAAATATTATTTGAAGGAGCTCAAGGAATATTACTTGATGTGGATCATGGGACATATCCATATGTAACTTCATCAAATACAGTAGCAGCTTCAGCAGCAACAGGATCTGGATGCGGTCCAGATTCAATAAACTATGTGTTAGGAATTACAAAAGCATATACAACAAGGGTAGGTGAAGGACCTTTCCCAACAGAATTAACAGATGATATTGGTAATCATTTAGGCGAAAAAGGACATGAATTTGGAACTGTAACTAGTAGAAAAAGAAGATGTGGCTGGTTTGATGGAGTTCTAGTGAGACAAACTATTAAGATTTCAGGCATTAATGGTATAGCATTAACAAAATTAGATGTATTAGATGAACTTGATGAAATAAATCTTTGCGTAGCTTACGAACTAAATGGAAAAGAAATAGATTTTTTCCCTGCTGCCGTTGAAGATCAATTAAATGTCAAACCAGTATATAAAACATTCAAAGGTTGGAAATCTAAATCCCAAGGTATTAAAAAATTTGATGATTTACCTAATAATGCAAAAATTTATGTAAAAGCTATTGAAGAGTTTATTGAAACAAAAATATCCAGTATTTCAACAAGCCCAGAGAGAAAAGATACTATTCTTTTAGTAGATCCGTTTAATTATTAAAAATCAGCAGTATTAATTTGCTGGTAGTAGATTTTTTGATTTAGCAGAGTTCAGCATATGTTTTTGAAGTTTTTCAAAAGCTTTATTTTCAATTTGTCTTATTCTTTCTCTGCTTATTTTGAATTTCTTACTTAAATCCTCTAAAGTTATAGGATCATCTGTCAATCTTCTAGAGTAAAGAATTTCTTTTTCTCTTTCATTTAAAATTTTAATAGAATCCTGAAGAAGATCTTTTCGTTGTTCCATTTCTTCATTTTGTGCAAATTTAAGCTCTTGATCCATATCATTGTCTACAACCCAATCTTGCCATTCATCACCATCTTCTCCAATAGGTGCATTTAAAGATTGTTCTTTTCCTGATAGCCTTCTATTCATAGATACTACTTCTTGTTCACTAACATCTAACCTGTTTGCTATATCTTTTACATGTTCATCACGTAAGTCACCCTCAGTTCTAGGTGCAATTTGATTTTTTAACTTCTTCAAGTTGAAAAAAAGCTTTTTTTGAGCTGTTGTAGTTCCAATTTTTACTAAGCTCCATGATCTTAGAATATATTCTTGAATAGAAGCTTTAATCCACCACATTGCATAAGTTGCAAGTCTAAAACCTTTTTCTGGCTCAAATTTTTTAACAGCTTGCATTAAACCTACGTTACCTTCTGAAATCATTTCATTAAGAGGCAAACCATAGCCTTTGTAACCCATCGCTATTTTAGCAACTAATCTTAAATGACTTGTAACAAGTTTTTCAGCTGATTTAACATTTCCTGTAGTTTGCCAATTTTTAGCAAGCATATATTCTTCTTCTGCATCTAGCATAGGAAACTTTTTTATCTGAGCTAGATAAGCTGCTAAGCCACCTTCATTTGAAAGAGTTGGTAAATTGTATGTATTATTACTCATCGGAAATATTTATGTAATAGAGAAATTTTTTTTTACAATCGTTTTATTTACTCAATTTTCTTAGTTTTTTTAAGATATCGTTTAATTCGGTTGGAATATTTGATGAAAATTCTAATCTTTCTCCTATCCTTGGATGGTCAAAACCTAACTGTTTTGCATGCAAAAATTGTCTATCTAGATTTAAAATTTTATTATTAAGATCTTCATCAATGTTTTTAAATTTCTTAAATTTCTTTTTATATTTTTTATCTCCAAGAATATTGTTACCTTTGTATGACATATGAACTCTTATTTGATGAGTTCTCCCAGTTTCTAATTTACATTGTATAAAACTAAAAGTTGGAACTTTATCATTCTCGAAAACTTCTAATGTTTCATAATGTGTAATTGCCTTTTTACCTTTGCTAGATGAGACCTCCATCATCTGTCTGTTTTTAGAACTTCTAGTTATAAACGTTTCAATAGTTCCTTTTTGAGGTCGTAATTTCCCCCATATTAAAGTTTGATAAACTCTTGTTATAGTGTGTTCAGAAAACTGAAGCGATAATTTTTCATGGGTTGAATTATTTTTTGCAATTACAATTAATCCTGATGTATCTTTGTCAATTCTATGAACTATACCAGGTCTAAGTTCATCTCCAATATCAGATAAATTTTTACTATCATAATTCATTAATGCGTTAACTATTGTATTATCGTAATTACCAGCACCAGGATGCATTGAAATTCCAGAAGGTTTGTCAATTATAATTAAGTCTTCATCTTCATAAATTATGTTTAATTTAAAATTATAAGGTTTTAAGCTTTGTTTCTTAGGTTCAACAATTTCAAGATCAATTTTATCATTTAATTTTGTTTTAACTGAAGGGTCTTTTATAATTTTCTCGTTAATTTTTAATTTACTATCTAGAATTAAATTTTTTACTCTAGTTCTGCTTAACCTCTTATCATGATTTGCTAATATTGTGTCTACTCTCTTGTTATTATCATCTTCTTTAATAATAAAATTGATGAAATTTTTCATAAATTATTATATTAAATTATTATGCGTTCGTAGCTCAACTGGATAGAGCGCCAGATTTCGGCTCTGGAGGTTCAGGGTTCGACTCCTTGCGGGCGCACCACTACTCACCCATATTAATAAGCGTTCCTTTTTTTTTTGCAACATTGAAAGAATAATAGAATAATGCAATTGATAATACAAAGTAAACCCCATTCCAAATGAATGCATAACAGATATTTTGAATGTCTACAGTTTGATTAATCAAAATATTTCTTGCTTCTTCGAAAATATATACCAATGGTAATAAGTAAGCTATTTTTTGAAATAATTCTGGCAATATTTCTATTGGATAATATATACATCCAAAGGGTGCTAATAGAAACATTGTGGACCATGCTATATTTTCAAAAGAGGGTCCGTATCTCAATAGACCAGCTGACACAAGGATGCCAAGTGTTATTCCAAATAAATAAAGGCTCAAAAATAAAAAGAATAAAAATATTCCTAAATCTAAAATAGAAATACCAAACAACGGAGAGGTTAAAAGAACTGCTGGTATTAAACCTATAAGAGCTCTTATTAAAGCTGTAGCAACAAGTGAAGTTAATATTTCACCAATTTTCATTGGCGCAATAAATAAATTTGTAAAGTTTCTGCTCCAAATTTCCTCAAGAAATAGCATATTAAATCCAATACTAGTTCTAAAAAGAAAATCATAAAGGATCGCGCAAGTTAATATAACTCCAACTGCATTATTATAATATGTTGTATGTGTAGCAAAAAAATTTGAGATAAATCCCCACAAAGTAATTTGGATAGTAGGCCAATAAACAAGATCCAAAACCCTTGGGAAAGATCTGGTAATTAAATAAAAATGTCTTAAAAAAAGACCATACATTCTAGTTAAGCTCATTTTTACTCCTTGATAATTTTAAAAAAACTTCCTCAAGGTTTTTTCTGCCGTGTTTATTTATTAATTCTTCAGGATTTCCTTTATCGATAATAATTCCGTCTTTCATCATAAGAATAGATTTACAAAGCCTAGTGACTTCATTCATATTATGAGAAGCAAGAAGTATAGATATTTTTTTTTCTTTTTTATAATCTTCCAAAAAAGATCTAACAAAATCGCCTACTTCTGGATCTAATGATGCAGTTGGCTCATCTAGTAGTAATACTTTTGGTTCGTTGATTAATGCTTTTGCCAAACTAACTCTATTTTTTTGTCCAGATGATAATTCGCCTGTAATGCTATTAAGTAATCCTCCCAATCTTAATTTTTCTGATAAAAATTCAATCCTCTCATTAATATTATTTATTTTATATAATTTTCCATAAACGGTTAGATTTTGTTTAACCGTAAGTTTTTTTGGTAATTCAATATATGGAGATATGAAGTTTATTTGTTCCAAGATTTGAATTCTATTTTCCTCCAATTTTTGACCATTTATCAAAATTTCTCCACTAGTTGGTTTTAAAAGTCCTAATAACATACCAATGGTGGTTGTTTTGCCTGAGCCATTTGGACCTAATAGGCCTAAAATTTCGTCTTCTTTTATATTAAAGCTTATGCCTTTTACAGCATCATTCTTTCCATATTTTTTTTTAATATTTTTTACTTCGACTAAATTTTTCATTTTTTTGATGCTCTAAGAAGTCTATCGTTAATCACTAATCCAAAGTTTCGTTTTGGAATTCTTTGCACAGCTATTTTTCTGTAACCTAGCTTCTTAATTTTTCTTAATGTTTTATACAAATTTTTACCACTCTCCATTAGATTATTTGTCTTACTTAAATAAAAATAATTCTTATTACTTTCTTTTTTCTTCTTGATTAAGACAAAAGCCTCATCTTTTTTTATTTTAATTGCGTTTAATCTAATGGGTATACCTGGTGAATAATGAACCCTCCCTCTTCCTGGAGAATTAATATTGTTTTTACCATGCAATTTAGTTTTTAAATTTATTTTTAATTTTTTTTTTAATATAGAAATATCTAAACCGCCCAATCTTAAAATTTGGGGTTTTTTTACTAAACTTATTATTGTAGATTCAACACCAACTTTTGATCTTCCACCTTCTAGAATAAATTTAATTTTTTCTCCAAATTCATCATATACATCATCTGATGTCACTGGACTTATCCCTTCAGAAATATTTGCGCTTGGTGCTGCTAAAGGATATTTTAAAGATTTTAATAATATTCTAGCGGTTCGGTGACTTGGAAATCTTACACCTAATGTTTTTTTGTTATTAGTAACGTTTTTTGAAATTTTGCTTTCATTTTTTAGTTTTAATATAAAGGTAATTGGTCCAGGGCATAATGAATTATAAAGTTTATAAAACAAAGTATTTGTCTCACAATCTTTTTCCAAATCTTTAATATTATAATAATGAACTATCAAGGGGTTATCAGTAGGCCTTCCTTTTAATTTAAATATTTTTTTAGTGCCTTTATCAGAATAGGCATTAGCAGCTAATCCATAGACAGTTTCCGTAGGTATTCCAATACATTCGTGATTATTTAAATATTTTACTGCTTTTTTAATATTTGAATCATTAATTTTCATATAATATTACAAATTATTATATGAATGAAAAAATTTTGCCAGATGATATTGAGTCAAAATCTTTGAGTGAACTCACAGATATAGCAGATCGTTTAATACAAGAATTAGAAAGTAAAAAAAATTTGGAAGAATCTATTGATGATTATCAATATTTAATAAAGTTAAATAATTTAATAGAGAAAAAATTTCAAAAGGATTCAAAAAATATATCTGAAAGCACCAAGCTAAAAATTGAAGAATTAACCTCAAAAAAAAATGAAAAAAAAATTAGTTAAAACTGTTAATGAAGTAAATAAATTTTTAAAAAATTACTTAGCAAAACAAAAAAAAACAGATCTAATTATACCTATTAAGTATGGTTTATTTCCTGGGGGAAAAAAAATAAGATCTAAGCTTATTTTTGATGTTGGAAAAATTTTTAATGTCGAAAAAAAATATCTTTTATATTTAAGTTCAGCTGTTGAATGTATACACGCTTATTCACTAATACATGACGATTTACCATGTATGGATGATGATGATATTAGAAGAGGTAAACCAACTACACATAAAAAATTTGGAGAATCAACGGCTGTTTTAGCTGGAAACTCCCTTTTGACATTAGCTTTTGAAATTTTATCTGATCCAAAGTTCAATATAAATAACAATAAAAAAATATCCCTAATAAATCTAATATCTCAATCATCAGGTCACCAAGGAATAGCTGGAGGTCAATTTTTGGATTTAAATTATGAAAGAAAAAAAGTTTCTAAACAAAAAGTTATAAATATGGAGATTAAAAAGACTGGAAAATTATTTTCATTCAGTTGTTTGTCTCCAGTTATTTTGACAAATAAAAAAGATCAAATAAAAAAATTCTCAATTATTGGTGAAAAAATTGGTTTACTTTTTCAAATTGCAGATGATTTAATTGATTATAGCAGTACATCAAAAACTGCAGGAAAAAAAACAAATAAAGATTCAAAAAGGGGAAAAGCAACATTAATAAGTTTACTAGGATATAAAAATGCTATTAAATATGCGTCTAAACTAAAAAAAGAAATATTCAATAGTTTAGTTAGCTATGGAAATAATGCTAGTGATTTAAAAGAGACAATTGAATTTATATTAAGTAGAAACAAATAAATGCAGAATTATAAATATTTAAATAATATTAATTTTCCTTCAGATATAAAAAAACTCAATAATGAAGAATTAAAAGTTCTATCAGAAGAAGTAAGAAGCGAAATGATTGATGCTGTTTCAAAAACAGGTGGTCATCTAGGTGCGGGCTTAGGTGTTGTAGAATTAACAGTAGCACTTCATCATGTTTTTGACACACCTAAGGACAAATTGATATGGGATGTTGGTCATCAATC
Source organism: uncultured Pelagibacteraceae bacterium (assembly GCA_902559605.1). Taxonomy (GTDB): domain Bacteria; phylum Pseudomonadota; class Alphaproteobacteria; order Pelagibacterales; family Pelagibacteraceae; genus Pelagibacter. Next base: position 11,098 of record CACEIC010000010.1, read on the forward strand.
ATACCCTCATAAAATTTTAACAGGAAGAAAAGATAAAATACGAACTTTAAGACAAGGAAGTGGATTATCTGGTTTTACAAAGCGATCAGAAAGTGAATTTGACCCTTTTGGTGCAGCTCATAGTTCCACTTCTATTTCTGCTGGATTTGGCATTGCAACAGCAAATAAATTATCAAATAAATCAGATCAGGTTATAGCAGTTATTGGTGACGGTGCCATGAGCGCAGGAATGGCATATGAAGCTATGAATAATGCTGGAGACTCAAAAACAAAAATGATCGTAATTTTAAATGACAATGATATGTCAATTGCAAAACCAGTTGGCGCAATGAAATCTTATCTTGCTAAAATTTTTTCAGGTAAGATTTATTTTAGTTTTAGAGAAACAGTTAAAATGATTATTTCATCATTTTCAAAAAGATTTAGCAAAAAGGCTGGAAAGGCTGAAGATTTTTTGAGATCGGCTGTCACAGGTGGTACATTATTTAATTCATTAGGTTTTTATTATGTTGGTCCAATTGATGGTCATGATTTAGATGTACTATTGCCAATTTTAAAAAATGCAAAAGAGAGCAATCATAATGGTCCAATACTAATTCATATAAAAACTCAAAAGGGGAAAGGATATAGTTTTGCTGAAAAATCTGATGATAAGTATCATGGAGTTACAAAATTTGATGTTCAAACTGGAGTTCAACAAAAATCAACAACTAAGACTCCTGCTTTTACAAAGGTATTTGCAAATACATTAATAGAGCATGCAAAGAAAGATAGTAAAATTGTAGGTATAACTGCTGCTATGCCATCTGGGACAGGAATGGACGCATTTAATAAAGTTTTCCCGGACAGAACATTTGATGTTGGAATTGCTGAACAACATGCTGTTACTTTTGCTGCAGGTTTAGCAACAGAGGGTTATAAGCCTTATGCAGCAATTTATTCAACATTTTTACAAAGAGCTTATGATCAGGTAGTTCATGACGTTGCAATTCAAAGTTTACCAGTAAGATTTGCAATTGATAGAGCTGGTTTAGTTGGCGCCGATGGAGCCACTCATGCAGGTGCTTTTGATATTACATATTTATCAACTTTACCTAATTTTATTGTTATGGCAGCAAGTGATGAAGCAGAATTGGTAAGAATGGTCAATACGTCAGTAGATATTAATAATCAACCATGTGCATTTAGATATCCAAGAGGAAATGGAGCAGGTTTAGAATTGCCTGATATCAACGAAAAAATTGATATTGGAAAAGGTAGAGTTATAAGAGAAGGTAAGAAAGTTGCCTTAGTAAGTTTTGGTAACAGATTAAGAGAATGTTTATTTGCTGAAGAAGGTTTGAAAAAAATAGGAATTAATCCAACAATTATAGATGCTAGATTTGCAAAACCTCTGGATGAAAATCTTATGTGGCAAGTTGCAACAAATCATGAAGTGCTAATTACGTTGGAAGAAGGCTCTATAGGAGGTTTTGGAGCTCATGTAAATCATTTCTTAAATGAAAAGAATTTATTAGATAATAATATAAAATTTAGATCAATGATTTTGCCTGATAAATTTTTAGACCAAGATAAACCAGAAGAAATGTATAAAGAAGCTGGTCTAGATGCTAAATCTATTGAAGCGAAGGTTTTAGAAACTCTAAATTCTAAAGTTTTAATTAAAAAAACTAATTAATTGCCACATTGAGCTTTATTCATTAAGTAGTGATCAAGAATTACACAATGCATCATTGCTTCACCAATAGGCACTGCTCTAATACCTACACATGGATCATGTCTCCCTGTGACTGAAATTGAAGTATTTTTTCCAAATTTATTAATTGTTTTTCTTTGAGAAAGAATTGATGAAGTTGGTTTTACTGCAAAAGAAACTATTATTTCTTGACCACTAGAAATACCTCCAAGAATTCCTCCAGCATTATTCGATTTAAATTTTGTTTTCTTTCCTGTTTGGGACATCTCATCAGAATTTTGTTCACCAGAAAGTTGAGCAGAGTTCATTCCTGATCCTATATTTACCCCTTTTACTGCGTTAATACTCATCATTGCTGATGCTAAATCCATATCTAATTTTGAATAAATTGGTGCTCCTAATCCGACAGGAACACCTCTTGCTCTTACTTCAATAATAGCCCCACATGATGAGCCAGCTTTTCTTATCCCAAGTAAATATTTTTCCCATAATTTTAAAACTGTTTTATCAGGACAAAATAAAGGGTTTTTTGTGATGAAAGTGTCATTCCATTTTTCTGTGTCACATCCTAGTATTCCTAATTGTGTTACGGCTCCAATTACACTGTACTTTTTACCAATAATATTTTGCAAAACTTGTTTTGCTATCGCCCCTGCTGCCACTCTTGAAGCAGTCTCTCTCGCTGATTGTCTGCCTCCACCTCTATAATCTCTAATTCCATACTTTTTAAAATATGTATAATCTGCATGCCCAGGTCTAAATTTATCTTTTATATTTTTATAATCCCTAGAACGCATATCTTTATTAAAGATAATCATTGAGATAGGTGTACCAGTTGTTTTGCCCTCAAATGTTCCTGATAAAATTTCTACTTTATCATCCTCTTTTCTTTGGGTTGTGAATTTTGACTGACCAGGCTTTCTTTTATTTAATTCTAATTGAATGTCTCTGATATTAAGCTTAATATTCGGAGGACAACCATCAACAACACATCCTATTGCTGGACCGTGAGACTCACCCCAAGTAGTAAATCGAAAAAATTTTCCAAATGTATTAAAAGACATTATATTATTATATAAATTATTTTGGTTAAATTATGAACGAAAAAAATTCTTTAGGGTTAGATAAATGCTTTCTAGATCTAGATAATCCAATACTATTATTCACTGAATGGTACAATGAGGCAAAGAAAACAGAAATAAATGATCCAAATGCATTAGCTCTAGGCACTATTAACGAAAAAGGTTTTCCGAATGTAAGAATGGTATTGCTCAAAGATTATGGAGAGGATGGATTTGTTTTCTACACTAACTTTAATAGCAATAAGGGAAACTCTATAAAGCAGAATCCAAACATTTCGATGTGCTTTCATTGGAAAAGTTTACTCAGACAAATTCGAATAGTTGGTACTGCTGAAAAAGTTTCTGATGAAGAAGCTGATAATTATTATAAATCCAGAAGTTATGGAAGTAGAATTGGTGCATGGGCATCAAATCAGAGTTCGATTTTAAAAGATAGAGAAGAGCTAAACCAATCTATAAAAAAATTTAAAGATCTCTATAAAGATGAAAATAATGTTCCAAGACCTGATCATTGGTCAGGATGGAGGTTAAAACACCACGAAATTGAATTTTGGTTAGATGGTGAAAATAGAATTCACGAAAGATTAAAATATATTAAAGAAAATAATGATTGGAAAAAAATTCTCTTATCACCTTAAAATTTTCGATTAATACTAAATGAAGTTAAATTTTTGAGTATAGTTTTTTCTTCGCAATCTTGAAATATACTTAATGAATTTGATGCTAAACTTATATAGTGCTCCGCTTTTTTGTAACACTCATTAATTATATTATATTTTTTTACCAATGTAAGCACATAGTCAAATTGTTCTTTAGATCTGATATTTTGTTCAAATATTTTTTTTAAAACTAATTTTTCATCTGAAGATAATTTTTGATTTAATAGAATAATCGGGAGAGTTACCTTGCCCTCAAAAAAATCTTTCCCTATCTCTTTACCAAACATTTTTAATTCTGAGTTATAGTCAAGTGTGTCATCTGCAATCTGAAATGTTAATCCAAGGTTCTTTCCATAGAATTCTAGTGCATCTTTAAATTTATTGTCTTTATCAGTAATTATCGACCCAACTTTTGAAGATGCTGAAAATAAAGCTGCAGTTTTAGATGAAATTATATTCAAATATGTATCTTCTAACATTTCAGAGTCACCTTTATGTTGTAATTGCAAAACTTCTCCTTGAGCAATAGTTGATGATGTAGAAGATAAAAGTTTTAATACTTCAATACTTCCATCCTCAACCATCATTTCAAAACATCTACTTAATAAATAGTCCCCAACAAGAATTGATGACTGATTTCCCCAAATTTTATTTGTAGTTTTTTTGCCTCTTCTTAAATCTGCGCTGTCAATTACATCATCATGCATAAGAGTTGCTGCGTGTATAAGTTCAACACATGCAGCTAGGTTCACATCTCTACTACCTTTTGTATATCCACACAATTTAGCACTTTCCAAAGTAAGCAACGCTCTTAATCTTTTACCTCCACTAGTCATGTGGTAAGCTGTCATTTCTTTAACGAGCTCAACTTTACTATCTAATTTATAAGAAATTTTGTCTTCAACTAAACTTAGTTTTTCATCAACAGAATTTACTAAATCTGTATACGCATTAGTTATTTGCTTTTTTAATCGAACTACTGAACCCATAAATTCAAAATATTACATTAAGTTTATTAATATACTTATCAATTGACGCACCTAATTCTTCAACTATAAGTAGCTTTATAATTAAGTAAAATTTTTATAATCATTTGTATGTTTTCATTTTTTAAAAAAAAAAAAATTGTTAGTCATTTAAGACTTACCGGCGTCATAGGGAATGTTGGAAAATTTAAACAAGGAATAGAATATTCCTCCCAAGAAGAAATGATAAAAAAAGCTTTTTCAGTAAAAAAAGCAGAGGCTGTTGCAATTTCAATTAATTCACCAGGTGGTTCACCCGTTCAATCACATCTAATATATAAATTTATTAGAGAACAATCTAAGAAAAACAAAAAAAAAGTAATAGTTTTTGCTGAAGATGTTGCTGCATCTGGAGGCTATCTAATTGCATGCGCAGGTGATGAGATTTATGCTAATGCAAGTTCAATAATTGGATCAATAGGAGTGATTTATTCTTCTTTTGGTTTTAAAGATTTAATTCAAAAAATCGGAGTTCAAAGAAGGGTTTATACAGCTGGAAAAAATAAAAGTACTCTAGATCCTTTTTTAGACGAGAAAGAAGAGGACATTCAAAGATTAAAAAATATTCAACTGGAACTTCACCAAGAATTTATTAATGTTGTAGAAGAAAGTAGATCAACAAAATTAAACAAAACTGATGTTGAACTTTTTTCTGGAGAATTTTGGTCTGGCAAAACATCTTTAAAACTTGGTTTGATAGATGGAATAGGGAATGCAGAACAGATATTGAGAGAAAAATTTGGTGAAGACGTTGAAATTAAAAAATTTGAAAAGTCTAAAGGATGGCTTGCCAAAAAACTTTCGTCTTCAGAAGACCATGCGGATAAATTGATAAGTGTTTTAGAGGAAAGATCTATTTGGCAAAAGTATGGTTTCTAAAAAAAAAACAAAAAATCCAAAATCATTTATTTCTTTTCAGGATACAATATTAAATCTTCAAAAGTACTGGTCAAAAAAAGGTTGCGTTATTTTACAACCTTATGATTTAGAAGTTGGGGCAGGAACATTTCACCCAGCAACAACTCTGAGATCATTAGGTCCCAAACCATGGAAAACAGCTTACGTCCAACCATCAAGAAGACCAACAGATGGAAGGTATGGAGAAAATCCTAATCGTTTGCAACACTACTATCAATTTCAAGTTTTAATAAAACCTTCACCAAAAGATATTAAAAAAATGTATCTTAATAGCCTTTCATCAGTAGGTATTAAATACGAAGAGCACGATATCAGATTTGTAGAGGATGATTGGGAAAGTCCAACCCTAGGTGCTGCTGGACTTGGATGGGAAGTATGGTGTGATGGCATGGAAGTTACTCAATTTACCTATTTTCAACAAATGGCAGGGATAGAATGCAATCCAATATCTGTTGAAATTACTTACGGTTTAGAGAGATTATGCATGTTTATTCAAGGTAAAAAAAACGTTTTTGATTTAATTTGGAATGATGAAGGAGTTTTATACAAAGATGTTTTTCATCAAGCTGAAAAAGAATTTTCTGCCTATAATTTTGAGTATGCAAACACAGATAAACTATTTAAGATTTTTGATATGCTCGAAGAAGAAGCAAAATCATTAATTGAAAAGAAAATTTCTCTTCCAGCATATGATCAATGTTTAAAATCAAGTCATGTGTTCAATATTCTAGATGCTAGAGGAGTTATAAGCGTTGCTCAAAGAGCAGAATATATTGCAAGGATAAGAGATCTAACAAGAGAAATTGGAAAAATTTGGGTAGAAACACAAAATTAAAATGTCTGAATTTTTCCTTGAATTATTTAGTGAAGAAATACCTTCCAGATTACAAATCAATGCTAGAAATGATTTAACACAAATTCTTAAAAAATTTTTTGAAGATAATGAAATTATAGTTAAAGGTAAAATTAATACTTATTCAACTCCAAATAGGCTCATTGTTTATATAAATAAGATACCTAAAGATTTAATAAAAAAAGAAGAGGAAATTAGAGGTCCTAATATAAATGCTTCAGAAAAGGCTTTAGAAGGATTTTTAAAATCCAATAAAATAAGTAAAGAAAAAGTTTTCAAAAAAAGCACTGAAAAAGGCATATTCTACTTTTACAACAAACCATCACAAAAAATAAAAACATACGATTTATTAAAAGAAAATATTGCAAGTTTGCTTTTAAAAATTTCATGGAAAAAATCAATGAAATGGGGCAATCATAATTTATATTGGGGGAGACCGTTAAAATCAATATTAGCTTTATTTGATAAAAAAATAATTGAATTTAAATTAAACCATTTACAGAGTTCAAATAAAACTTTTACAGATAAAGATCTAGAAGATGAAGTAAAAAGTTTTGTTGATTTTAAATCTTATATAAAATTTTTTAAACAAAAAGGAGTAACAATTGACCATAATAAAAGGAAAGAATTTATAATTAAAGAAATAAATAAAGCAACTAATCAAAAAAAAATTCATATAAATGTGAATGAAAAACTTATAGACGAAATAATAAATATTGTTGAAAAACCAAAAATTTTAGTATGTGAGTTTAATAAGAAATTTTTAGAAATTCCACAAGAAATACTTATTATAACAATGCAACATCACCAAAAATATTTTCCTACATTTGATAGTAAAAACAAAATAACAAATAATTTTATAGTTGTGGCAGATTGCAAGGACAAAAAAGGATTAGTTAAATTAGGAAATCAAAATGTTGTAAATGCAAGGTTGGCAGATGCAGAATTTTTTTGGAACAGAAATAAGTCTCAAAATTTAGTTAAACAGGTATCTAGATTGAAGCAAATTAATTATTTTAAAGGATTGGGAAGCTATTTTGATAAAATACAAAGAGTAAGAAAATTAAGTGGAATAATATCAGATGAACTTTTAATAAGTAAAGAAAAGATAGAAATTGCCTCCTCAATTTGCAAAGTTGATTTGATGTCGGATTTAGTTGCAGAGTTTCCCGAATTGCAAGGCGTGATGGGTGGATACTTTGCAAGAGAGCAAGGTTTTGACGAAGAAATAAGTTTAGCTGTTTCAGAGCATTACTTACCAAGTGGTATTGATAGTAAAGTTCCAAAAAAACCATACAGCATAGCATTATCGTTAAGTGACAAAATAGACTCCTTAGTTGGATTTTTTGGAATTAATCTCAAACCAACTAGTTCAAAAGATCCTTATGCCTTAAGAAGAATGGCAATTAGTTTATTAAGGTTAATAATTGAAAATCAAAAAAAAATAAAATTAAGAGATCTAATAAATTATTCAATAAATTTATACAAAGATCAAAATTATTCTTTTGATTCAAAATTGATAAATGATGAACTGGGAGATTTTATTTTAGAAAGATTAAAAAATTATTTAAAAGAAAAAAATATTAGGTCAGATATTATTGAGTGCTCCACTAATTCATATGGAATAGATGATTTACTAAAAATTTTTAATAAATCTTTAAATTTGAATAAAAATATTAAAAAAGATTTTGGTCTTGATGTTATTGCAATTTATAAAAGATCTGCAAACATTTTAAATAGCGAAAGTAAATCAAAACTAGAAATTGTAGGTTCTGCCGATCCTGGTCTCTTTAAAAATGATTATGAAAAAAATCTTTATAAAAAAATACATACTATAAGAAAGTATTTTTCAAGTATAGGTAGAGACGAGGATTATGATGAAAGTCTTAAAACACTTTCAAGTGCCAAAATAGAGGTTAATGAGTTTTTTGATAACGTAATAGTTAATGATCAAGAAGAAATAATTAAAAAAAACAGACTAGAACTTTTAAAAATGTTGTGTAAAAGCTTCGATAATTATTTTAACTTTTCTAAAATAGAAGCATAAATGCCAAAATTATTATTTAATTTTAAATCTAAAGACACAAAAAAAATAAAAAACCCAAAAAATATTTTAGGTGGCAAAGGTGCTAATTTATCAGAAATGGGAAGGATGGGTTTACCTGTCCCACCAGGATTTACAATTTCTACTGAAGTTTGTGATCTATTTTATAAAAATAAAAAGAAATTAAAGCCAAAAATCATAAATGAAATAAATAGAGAGTTAAAAAAAGTTGAAAAAGATTCTGGTAAAAAATTTGGAGATCTGAAAAATCCCTTATTGTTATCTATAAGATCTGGTGCAAGGGTTTCCATGCCAGGAATGATGGATACAATCTTAAATCTTGGACTCAATGATAAAACTGTGATTGCTTTGGCAAATAAAACATCAAATATGAGATTTGCAAAAGATAGTTATAGAAGATTTATACAAATGTATGCAAATGTTGTTATGGGTGTTGAAAGTTATAATTTTGAAGAACTAATTGAAAATTATAAACTTACAAAAGGTGTATTGTTAGACACTGATTTGGATGAATATGACTGGGATGGATTAATTAAAGACTTTAAAAATATTGTAAAAGAAAAAACCAAAAAGGATTTTCCTCAAAATATTAATGAACAATTACTAGGTGCAATTAGTGCAGTCTTTTTGTCTTGGGAGAGTAACAGAGCAAAGGTTTATAGAAAATTAAATCATATCCCATCAGAATGGGGAACTGCAGTAAATGTACAGTCCATGGTTTTTGGTAATATGGGTGATGATTGTGCGACAGGCGTTGTATTTACACGCAATCCATCAAATGGAGTAAATGAAATCTATGGCGAATATTTAATAAATGCTCAAGGAGAAGATGTTGTTGCGGGAACTAGAACTCCCCAACATATAACTAAGAAAGCTAGAAAAGATGCAAAAGAAACACTTGTTTCAATGGAAGAGTCTATGCCTAGAGTTTACAAAAAACTAAAAAATATTCTTATTAAATTAGAGAAACATTATAAAGATATGCAGGATGTAGAGTTCACAGTTGAAAATAATAAGTTGTGGATGTTGCAAACTAGATCAGGAAAAAGAACTGCAAAATCATCAGTCAAAATTGCTGTCGATATGGAAAGAGAAAAACTCATTACAAAAAAAGAGGCTGTTCTTAGAGTACAACCAAATTCATTAGATACTTTGCTTCATCCAACTTTAGATGAAGCAGCGAATTTAGAAGTAATAGCCAAAGGCCTTCCAGCTTCGCCGGGAGCAGCTAGTGGAAAAGTAGTATTTACATCTGATGAAGCGGAAAGACTAAATGGAATGATGCAAAATACAATCCTAGTAAGAGTAGAAACATCACCTGAAGATATCAATGGAATGCATGCAGCCAAAGGAATTCTTACTGCAAGAGGAGGAATGACCAGCCATGCCGCAGTAGTTGCAAGAGGAATGGGTAGGCCTTGTGTATCTGGCTCAAGCGAAATAGAAATAGATTATCAAAATAAAATTTTTAAAACAAAAAATAATGAAATTAAAGAAGGTGATTTAATTACAATTGATGGATCAACTGGTAGAATTATAAAAGGAGAAGTTAAAACTGTTAAACCTGAAATTTCGGGAGATTTTTCTAAACTTATGAGTTGGGCTGACAAATTTAGAAAATTAAAAATTAGAACTAACTCTGAAACACCTCTTGACAGTAAAACTGCTAGAGAATTTGGAGCTGAAGGAATAGGTCTTTGTAGAACAGAACACATGTTTTTTGATGAAGAGAGAATTTTATCTGTAAGAGAAATGATTTTATCAAAATCAAAAGAAGATAGGGCTAGTGCTTTAAAGAAACTACTTCCTTTTCAAAAAAAGGATTTTATTGATATCTTTAAAATTATGAATGGTCTACCTGTTACAGTTAGATTATTAGATCCACCGCTTCATGAATTTTTACCGAAAAATCAAAAAGAAATTAGCGATGTAGCAAATGCTTTAAACATCAAAAGTTCAGAATTAGAGGGTAGAATAACTGAACTTCATGAACAAAATCCAATGCTCGGTCATAGAGGTTGTAGATTAGGTATATCATTCCCAGAAATATATGAGATGCAGTGCACTGCGATTTTTCATGCATTAGCAGAATGTAAACAACTCAAGATAAAATCTATAATTCCGGAGATCATGATACCTTTGGTATCTACTGAAGCAGAAATAAAAATAATGAAAGATTTAGTAATTAGAGTTGCCAAAGAAGTTGAAAACAAAACCAAAACAAAACTAAATTTTTTAGTGGGGACAATGATTGAGCTCCCAAGAGCAGCAATTAAAGCAGATGATATATCTAGACATGCAGAATTCTTTAGTTTTGGAACAAATGATTTAACACAAACAACTTTTGGAATTAGCAGAGATGATAGTGGTAAGTTTTTAAATGATTATATTGATAATAAAATTTTCGATATCGACCCATTTGTTTCTATAGATGACGGAGTCGGGGATTTGATAGAAATTGCAGCAAAAAAAGGTAAAAAAATTAACAAAAAAATTAAACTTGGCATATGTGGTGAACATGGAGGCGATCCTAAAAGTATCGATTTTTGTGCACGAGTTGGATTAGATTATGTATCCTGCTCACCTTATAGAGTGCCAGTTGCAAGACTTGCTGCCGCTCAAGCTCAATTAAAAAAACAAAATTAAATTCTAGATTTCTAATTTTAAGTCTAAAGCATTCACTGAGTGGGTTAGAGATCCTATAGAAATTCTATCTACTCCAGTAGAGGAAACAATTTTAACATTCTTTAAATTAATTCCTCCTGATGCTTCAGTTTCATAAAATTTCCCAGACATTTTGACTGCTTTTTTTAAATTTTTTGAATTCATATTATCTAATAAAATTCTATCAAATTTCAGACCCAAAATTCTTTTTAACTGAGATAAATTATCAACCTCTACTGTTATTTTTTTTTTACCCTTATTTTTGATGGCTCTTTGAATTAAATTTTCAAAATTTTTTTCAGAACTTATATGATTATCCTTTATTAAGTATTCATCACATAAGTTAAATCTGTGGTTTGTTCCACCACCTAATTTAACAGCATATTTTTGAATTACTCTAAGATTTGGAATCGTTTTTCTTGTACAGCATATTTTAGTTTTTTTTCCTACCTTTTTTACAAACATATTTGTTTTCGTTGCTATTCCAGAAATATGAGAAACAAAGTTTAATGCTACTCTCTCACCAGTTAAAATATTTTTTAGGTCACCATCAATAGTCGCAACTACCTCACCTTTTTTAATTCGAGATCCATCTTTTTTTTTTTTTTTAAATTTTATTTTTTTATCAATTAATTTGAAAGTTTCTTTTGCAAATTCTATACCACCCAAAATACCTTTTTGGTTACTTATCATTTTAACTTTCTTTTTAATATTTTTATTAATTAATTCTGAAGTAATATCGCCTGATGGATATAAGTCCTCATTCAAAGCTAATTTACATGAAGATTTTATAAAATTTTTACTTAATTGAATTTTAGACACAGATTTTATCTGCCTATTTCTGCCATTCTCTCTACAGATTTTCTTGCTTTTTCGATTGTCTCATTGTCCATTATTAATTCGTTAGTTTCATTTTCTAAACAATCTAATATTTTAGGCAAAGTTATTCTTTTCATATGAGGACACAGATTGCATGGTCTAATAAATTCAACTTTAGGATTATCAATTTGGACATTGTCGCTCATCGAACATTCTGTAACCATCATAACTTTTTCTGGTTGATTATCCCTTACATATTTAATCATTCCACTTGTAGAACCTGCAAAATCAGATGCTTGTATTACATCAGGAGGACATTCAGGATGTGCTATTATTTTTATGCCTGGATTAGCTTTTCTAATATCATTAATTTCTTGATCATTGAATTGTTCATGCACTTCACAAGTTCCTTTCCAAGAAATAATTTCTACATCAGTTTGTGATGCCACATATTTAGCTAAAAAATCATCAGGCAAAAATATTACTTTTTTTACTCCTAATGATTGTACAATTTTTACAGCATTTGCAGATGTACAGCAAACATCAGTTTCAGCTTTAACATCAGCAGATGTATTTACATATGAGACTACTGGAACACCAGGATATTGTTTTTTGAGGTTTCTAACATCGTCTCCTGTTATAGACGAAGAGAGTGAACAGCCAGCTTTCATATCTGGTAATAAAACTTTTTTTTCAGGACTCATTAATTTTGCAGTTTCAGCCATAAAATGAACTCCACACATTACAATTATGTCTGCCTTTGTTTTTGCAGCCTCTACTGCTAATGCTAAAGAATCTGCAGAAAAATCTGAAATGCCGTGATAAATTTCTGGTGTTTGATAATTGTGAGCAAGAATTACTGCATTCTTCTCTTTCTTTAGTTTATTAATTTTATAAATATAAGGGGCATGTGTAGCCCACTCTATCTCCGGAATTTTTTTTGATACTTTGTTATAAATTGAGTTAGTTGCTTTTTTTATTTCACTAGTAAATTCCATAAAAAAAACTTATCAACTTGAAATAGAATTGTCATTCATTTAATCTGCCGCATTACAGGCGCGGTCATGCTGAAACTGGTAGACAGGCACGGTTGAGGGCCGTGTGGGCCTAGCCCATGAGAGTTCGAGTCTCTCTGACCGCACCAAAAACAAATATTTATTAAGGGGCGTTCTGTTGCCAGGTGCCCCAAACCCCGTAACTTAATTAATAAATTAATTAAGCTGCAAGTGCGTAACTTTCGTTAGCATTTATAAATTAGCCCGTCACGGCGGAACAATACCGAACGAAAGAATAACTTTTAGTCATCCGTCGATCCTAATTCACCCCCATAAGTTGAAAATGGTGGAGGTGGTGGGTACTGCCCCCACGTCCGTAATGGTTATTACGAAATTCGTTTATCGTCATAGTTGGAAAACCAACATTAATAATATAAAACCAAATTCAATAGATTCAATAAATTATTCATGAAGTTAACCGACGAACAAATAAAAGAAATAAAAGATCAGCAA
>CACEIC010000011.1 GCA_902559605.1 uncultured Pelagibacteraceae bacterium
AAATAATAGGGCAAAGGTTAAAGGTATTAACATGGTAAAAAAACATGTGAAAACTACAAAAGAAAAAAAAGGTGGAATAGTTTCAAAAGAAAACTTTATAAATCTCTCGAATTTAGCGATCTTTAATAACAAAAATAAAAATGAGGCTAAAAAATAATGACACCTAGATTAAAACTAAACATAACTAAAGTTATTGAACCAGCATTAAAGGAAAAATTTGGTTATAAAAATTTATATATGGGACCAAGAATACAAAAAATAGTTTTAAATATGGGTTTAGGACTTGATGGAAATGATCAAAAGATTTTAAAATCTTGCCAAGAAGATTTAGCAAATATAACAGGTCAAATGCCAGTAGTAACTAAATTTAAAAAATCTGTAGCAAATTTTAAAACTAGAAAAAATACCAACTCTGGTTTGAAGGTAACATTAAGAAAAAATAAAATGTATGAATTTATTGATAGATTAACAAATATAGCTTTACCAAGAATTAAAGATTTTAGAGGGTTAAATCCAAATGGTTTTGATAAATATGGAAATTATACATTTGGAGTTAAAGAACATATTATATTTCCAGAGGTAAATTTTGATAAAGTTGATAAAATCAGAGGTTTAGACATTACAATTGTGATTAAAACGCAAAAAGTAGTTCACAGTTTTGAATTATTAAAACATTTAAATTTTCCATTTAGAGAAACAAGGAGTAATTAATGGCTAAAATGAGCGCAATTAATAAGAATAATAGAAGAATTAAGTTATCAGACAAATTCTTTAAAAAAAGATTGAAGTTAAAAAAAATAATAATGGATAAAAAACTATCATTAGAAGAAAGATTTAAAGCACAACAAAAATTATCAAAGTTACCACGTAATTCTGCAAAAGTTAGAGTAATGAATCGTTGTCAAATTACAGGTAGACCACATGGAGTTTACCGAAAATTAAAAATTTCAAGAATAGCACTTCGACAACTTGGTTTAGAAGGTAAAATTCCTGGAATGGTAAAATCGAGCTGGTAGAAAGGAAAATATGAGTTTAAGTGATCCAATTGGTGATATGTTAGCAAGAATTAAGAACGCTCAAGTGAGAAATCATAGAAAAGTCTCATTACCATCATCAAAATTTAAAACTAAAATTGCAGATGTTTTAAAATCAGAAGGATATATTATTGATTACAAAGTTAATGATGATAAAAAACCTTCAATTGAGATAAACCTAAAATATAACTCGGGAAATCCAGTCATAAATACAATAGAAAGAGTTTCCAAACCTGGAAGAAGAATTTTTTCTAGCGCAAGCAGTCTCCCAAAAATTAATAATGGTCTCGGTATAGCTATTGTGTCTACACCACAAGGTGTAATGACTGATGTTGATGCAAGAAAGAAAAAACTTGGTGGCGAAATTATTTGTAAGGTATTTTAATGTCTAAAATAGGAAAAATAAACATACCAATACCAGAAAAAGTAAAAGTTTTACTATCTGGCAATACAATTAATATTGAGGGGCCGTTAGGAAAACAAGAAATAAAATTAGATTTAGAAATGTTCGAACTTAACATTACAGAAGGCAAAGATGTATCAATAAAACCAAAAAAACTAGATGATAACTCAAAAAGATTGTGGGGCATGAACAGAAGCTTGCTTAATAATGCTATTATTGGTGCGAGCAGTGGTTATGAAAAAATCCTTGAACTTACGGGAGTTGGTTTTAGAGCTGCTCTAAAAGGAAATATTTTAAATATGCAGCTGGGCTTTAGTCATGACATAAATTACGATATTCCAGATGGTATTAAAATTGCTGTTGAAAAACAAACTACACTTAAAATAAGTGGCTCAAATAAACAACAGGTAGGTATGGTTGCTTCTCAAATTAAAAGTATAAGACCTCCAGAACCATATAAGGGAAAAGGAATAAAAGAAAAAGGTCAATATATTCTTAGAAAAGAAGGTAAGAAAAAATAATGAGATTAAATACAATTGAAAGAAAAAGATTTAGAGTGAGAAGAAAACTTAAAAAAGTATCAAAAGACCGATATAGGTTAAGTGTATCAAGATCTACAAAAAATATTAGTGCTCAAATAATAGATGATGTTAAGAATATTACTCTAGTGTCTGCATCATCAATAGATAAGGAAATTAAAAGACAAAAAAAAAATAAGTCAGAATTATCAACTATTGTTGCTGAAAGTTTAGCAAAGAAAGCAAATGAAAAAAATATTAAAAAAATTTATTTTGATAGAGGTATTTATAAATATCATGGAAGAGTAAAAATATTTGCTGAAACATTAAGAAAAAATGGAATGGAATTTTAAATATGGAAAAAAATACTGAGTTTGTAGAAAAGTTAGTTCATATAAACAGAATAACTAAAGTTGTAAAAGGAGGAAGAAGATTTGGTTTCTCTGCTTTAGTTGTAGTTGGTAATCAGAATGGAAAAATTGGTATTGCTCACGCAAAAGCAAAACAAGTTCCTGATGCAATAAAAAAAGCAAATGAACTTGCAAGAAGAAATTTAATACAAATTCCATTACGAGATGGAAGAACAATTCATCATGATATATATGGCAAGGACGGAGCTGGTAAAATTAAATTAAGATCTGCTCCTAAGGGGACTGGTATAATTGCTGGTGGCCCAGTTAGAGCCGTATGCGAAGTACTCGGTATAAAAGATATTGTAGCTAAATCTTTAGGTACAGCAAATCCACATAATGTAATTAGAGCATGTATAAAGGCTTTATCAAAACAAAACTCTCCAAAAAACATCTCTAATTTAAGAAATAAAAAAATATCAGAAATAATAGAGAAAAGAGGATAATGACATCTTTAAATTCTTTAAAAAATCATAGAATAAAAAAAATTCGTGTAGGGAGAGGCATAGGATCTGGTAAAGGAAAAACATCTGGAAGAGGTGTAAAAGGACAAAAATCAAGATCTGGAGTAGCTATAAAAAGTTTTGAAGGTGGCCAAATGCCATTATATAGAAGATTGCCTAAAAGAGGTTTTAATCCAGTAAATAAAAATGATGTTGCTGTAATAAATTTAGGAAATTTACAAAAACTTATTGATCAAAAAAAAATTAATCCAGATATGAAAATAAATATAGATACATTTAAAAATTCTAAATTATTTAGAAAATCAATTACTAAATTTAAAGTTTTATCAAATGGTGAATTTAATTCTAAAATTGAAATTGAAGCAGATTATTCATCTAAAATCGCAAAAGAAAAAATTGAAAAAGCTGGTGGACAAATTACTGTTAAAAACCAATCTAAATAATGAGTGCTTCAACACAATCTAATGATTTAAGAAATAGAATTCTATTTACTCTATTCATCCTTGCGGTATATAGGCTGGGTACTTTTGTTCCTCTTCCAGGAATTGATCCTGACCAGCTTCAAATAATGATGGAAGGTAACCAAAAAGGGTTGTTGGGAATGTTTAATGTTTTTGCGGGTGGCGCTGTAAGCAGAATGGCGATTTTCGCACTTGGAATAATGCCGTATATTTCATCGTCAATCATTGTACAGTTACTCACGGGGGTTTCAGAATATTTTAAAAACTTAAAAGCTCAAGGTGAAATAGGAAGACAAAAAATTACTCAAATAACTAGGTATGGAACAGTTTTGTTAGCAACTATACAAGGATATGGTTTAGCAGTAGGGTTAGAGTCGTCAGCAGATTTAGTTATTAATCCTGGAATATTTTTTAAAGTATCAACAGTTACAACTATTGTTGCTGGAACAATATTTTTAATGTGGCTTGGTGAACAAATTACACAGAGAGGAATTGGTAATGGTATATCATTAATTATCTTTTCAGGTATTGTTGCTGAAATTCCTAGAGCCTTAGTCACAACATTTGAACTGGGGAGAACAGGCGCAATTTCAACAGTAATGATAATTTTTATATTTTTACTGCTTGTTGCAACAATAATATTCATTGTATTTATGGAACGAGCTTTAAGAAAAATTCTTATTAATTATCCTAAAAGACAAATGGGTAATAAAATGTATGGAGGGGACTCATCACACCTACCATTAAAAATTAATTCAGCAGGTGTAATTCCAGCAATTTTTGCTTCTGCCTTATTATTATTACCAGTTACTTTTTCAAATTTTAATGTTTCTCAAAATGAAACATTTTTAAATATTTCATCTTACTTTTCTCAAGGACAGCCTTTGTATATGTTGTTATACGCTTCAGGAATAATATTTTTTACTTTTTTTTATACTTCGATAACATTTAATCCAACTGAAACAGCCGAAAATTTAAGAAAATATGGCGGTTTT
Organism: uncultured Pelagibacteraceae bacterium; assembly: GCA_902559605.1. Classification (GTDB taxonomy): domain Bacteria; phylum Pseudomonadota; class Alphaproteobacteria; order Pelagibacterales; family Pelagibacteraceae; genus Pelagibacter. The sequence continues at coordinate 4,286 of CACEIC010000011.1, forward strand.
ATCCCAGGAATAAGACCTGGAGAAAGCACTGCGCTTTACATAGACACAATATTGACAAGACTAACAACTATAGGTGCATTGTATCTTGCACTAGTTTGTTTAATGCCAGAATTTCTAATTGCAAATTATCCTATTCCATTTTATTTAGGAGGTGCTTCAGTTTTAATTGTTGTTGTTGTTGCAATTGATACTGTCACACAAATTCAAACAAGGATGATGAGTTCTCAATATGAGCAACTCATAAAAAAAACAAAATTTGGTAGATAGGTGAATATAATTCTATTTGGTCCTCCAGGAGCTGGAAAAGGCACTCAAGCCAAATATCTTGTAAAAAAATTGAAAGGGTATCAAGTTTCCACAGGTGATATTTTAAGAGAGGAAATAAAAAAAGATACAGACATTGGAAAAAAAATAATAAATAATATGAATGAGGGAAAATTTGTTAGTGATGAAATTGTAAATAGTCTTCTAAAAAATTATGTTTTTGATCCAAATAAAAAGGGAAAATTAATCTTTGACGGTTATCCTAGATCTCTTAGGCAAGCTAAAAATTTAGATTTATTATTAAATGATTCAAACCAGAAGATTGATCATATTTTTTTCTTAAATGTAAATAAAGAAACAATTGTAAAAAGAATAAAAAAAAGAAAAGTTTTAGAAAAAAGATCTGATGATAACATTGATACTATATTAAAGCGTTTTAATACTTATATAGAAACAACTAAACCAGTATTGGATCACTACTCTAAAAATTCAAATTTTCATGAGATTGACGGAACATTGGAAATTGATGAAATAACTAGAAAAATAGAGGCTTTTTTGAATGTTTAAGACATTGACTTTGATTAATCTTCTTATATAAAAGGCACAATTTATCACAAAAATTATGGCTCGTATTGCAGGTGTAAACATACCACAAAATAAATTAGTTCATATTGGACTTACATATATTTACGGTATTGGAAATAAATTTTCTAAACAAATTTGTACCGAGTTAGAAATACCAAAATCAAAAAGAGTGAACGAATTAACAGATGATCAAATTTTGAAAATTAGAGAATATATAGATCAAAAATTTATAGTAGAAGGCGATCTAAGAAGAGAAACGTCTTTAAGTATAAAAAGGCTAATTGATCTTGCGACTTATAGAGGATCAAGACATAGAAAAAAACTACCAGTTAGAGGACAAAGAACACGATGTAATTCAAGAACGAGAAAAGGTAAAGCAATTGCAATAGCAGGTAAGAAATTAACTCCACTTAAAAAATAATGAAAAAAGAAACAATTGAAAATAAAGAACAGAAATCAGATGTTAAGTCTAAAAAAAGTTCTTACTCCAAAAAGAAAAAAGGAAAAAAAAATATACTGAACGGAATTGCATATGTTCAATCAACATTTAATAATACTATTGTTTCAATCGCAGATACAAATGGTAATGTCGTTTCTTGGGCATCTGCTGGACAAAAAGGGTTCAAAGGTTCTCGAAAATCAACACCGTATGCTGCTCAAGTTGCTGCTGACGCTGCGGCTGCAAAAGCTTTAGAGGTTGGAATGAAGATACTATCTGTAGAAGTTAAAGGACCTGGCTCTGGTAGAGAAACCGCTTTAAGAGCTTTGCAAGCAAGAGGATTTAAAATTATATCAATTAAAGACACAACACCAATGCCACATAATGGAACAAGACCACCAAAAAAAAGGAGAGTTTAATGGAACAATCTGAAGTAAATACAAAAAATTGGAAATCATTAATTAAACCAGCAAAGTTAGACGTTCAATTAAGCGAAGATAATTCTTTTGCAAAAATTACTGCTGAACCATTAGAAAAAGGTTATGGATTAACACTTGGCAATTCATTAAGAAGAATTCTTCTATCTTCAATTCGAGGCACTGCAGTTACCTCAATACAAATAGATGGTGTGTTACATGAATTTACGTCTATTAAAGGTGTGAGAGAAGATGTCACTGATATTGTATTAAATGTAAAATCTTTAGCTTTAAAAAGTACATCAGATGAACCAAAAAAACTTATACTTGATGCTAAAGGGCCAGGAGAGATTAAAGCATCTGATATAACTCCAGTTGCTGACATTGAAATTTTAAATCCAGATTTAGTTATATGTAACTTGGACGAAAATACCAAGTTTCATATGGAAATGACAGTAGGAACAGGTAAAGGTTATATTTCAGCAGATATGAATAAACCAGAGGAACCACCTCTGGGTTTAATACCAATAGATTCATTATTTAGTCCAGTAAAAAAAGTGTCTTATTCAGTTAGCACTGCTAGAGAAGGAAAAGCTTTAGATTATGACAAATTAACAATGGAAGTAGAGACAAACGGATCAATTTCAGCTGAAGATGCAGTGGCGTATTCTGCTAGGATTTTTCAAGATCAATTGGGAATGTTTGTTAACTTCGATGAGCCACAAGAGGTTATAGTAAAAGAACAACCTTCAGAACCAGAATTTAATAAAAATTTATTGAGAAAAGTTGATGAATTGGAACTTTCAGTGAGATCAATGAACTGCCTAAAAAATGATAATATTATTTATATTGGTGATTTAGTTCAAAAGTCAGAAGGCGAAATGCTAAGAACTCCTAATTTTGGAAGAAAATCTTTAAATGAGATTAAAGAAGTTCTAACCGGAATGTCATTATATCTTGGTATGGAAATCCCAAACTGGCCTCCAGATAATATTGCCGAATTATCTAAAAAACTTGAGGAAGCTATCTAATGAGACATAAAATGGGCTATAAAAAGCTTAACAGAACTTCAGAACATAGAAAAGCTCTAATTAAAAATATGCTTAACTCATTAATAAAGTATGAGCAAATTACAACTACATTGCCCAAAGCTAAAGTTTTAAAGCCTCAAGCAGACAAAATCATTACACTAGGCAAGAAAGATACATTATCTAATACAAAGACTTTAATCTCAAAACTTCAAGACGTTAAATCTACAAATAAAGTTAAAAAAACTCTTTCTAAGAGATATGAAAATAGAAAAGGTGGATATACAAGAATTATTAAGGCTGGTTTTAGATATGGTGATAATGCGCCAATGGCAGTAATTGAATTTGTAGACAGAGATGTTGAAGCAAAAAGAATTGATAAAAAGAAAAAGAACCCAACTAAAGATACACCGAAAGTAGAAGATAAAAAACAAGCTACAGCTTAATCTTTAATTCATATTTTATTTAATTGATATTGTAAAACAATTATCTAATATTTTATATTAATGAAATGAGGAATATAATTTTTCAAATATTTATATTATTTTTTTTTACAATTAATGTTTTAGAAGCAAGCCCACCAAAAATTGAAGGTATAAAATATTATACGTTGGATGACGATAATATGCCTTGGTTTAATTTAGATAATGAAAAAGATTTAATAGACTTATCAAATATTGACTGTCAATGGAGTCACGGAAAAAAAACCAAATGTAGAATGCACTTATCACCTTTATATAACTTTCCAAAAGATGGATTATTAATTCAAAATAAAATTGTTAGATCTGGCAAATTTGCTTGGAAATTTAAAAATGGTGATGGTGACTGTGGTCAACAAAGAAAATCAGATGAGTGCAATACTTTTAGAGAAAGATCTGAAGTTAGCATGTTAGGATTAAAGTCTAAAAATACATGGTTTAAATTTAGCATTTATATCCCTGATAATAGTGAATTTACTATTCCTATAAGTAACACTATTTGGCAAATACATTCTAAAGCGGGTCCAGTAAATTTTATGTTTAGAATTGCTCCAAATGGAGATTTACAATGGACAGATTTTGTAAATCATAGTTTTGGAGGTTTTGACACTTATAAAATTTTAGAAGCAAATAATTTAAAAGGTAAATGGAATGATTTTGTTATTAATATGGAATTTGTTGATTGGCCAAATAAGAGTTTTATTAAGATTTGGGTAAATAACGAACTTGTAGTTAATTACTATGGATTAACTAATAATAATATAAGCAAACAGCCGTATATGAAGTTTGGAATATACAAAAGTAATATTAATAGGTTTAATATAATGCACAAAGGTAATCCTCCAAAAAGAGCTGATACCATTGTATATTATGACTCTATAGCTATAGGTAAAAAGTGTAAAGACCTTAGGCTAGATGAAGAAAACAATAGTTGCAAAAAATTAAAATAAAAATGAAAAAATCAATTAACGTAGATAAATCTTTTAATGACATGCGTATTGATAGATTTATTCGAAATCATTTAGGAAAAATTCCACAGGGACTTATTGAAAAAAACTTAAGAAATGGAAAATTAAAATTAAATCAAAAAAAAGTAAAAAGCTCTCAAAAAGTTAAAACTGGTGACAAACTTAATATTTATAATTTAAATTTTGAAGAAAAAATTGAGCAACACAAAAAAAAATATAATCCTAGTAATGAAATTATAAAAGAAAATGAAGATTTAATTATTGAAAATAATGAAAATTTCGTTGTTTTAAATAAACAATCAGGAATTTCAGTGCAGGGTGGTACAAAATCTAAAAAGAATATTATTGATATATTTGCAAAAAGTAATTTATTTAGAGACGAGAAACCTTATTCTGTTCATAGATTAGATAAGGATACCTCTGGTGTTTTTATAATTGCAAAGAATAGAGAAACAGCTCAACTTCTTACATCACTTTTTAGATTAAGAAAGGTTTATAAAACCTATTTAGCAATATGTAATGGTGAATTAATTTTAATCGATAAAGGTGTAATAAAAGATGATTTGATAAGATTTGAAAATAAAAAAAAAATTATTGAAAAGGCTGAAACAAAATATGAAATTTTAGATAAAAATAATAATGCGACCTTCATTCAACTAAATCCAATAACTGGTAGAAAGCACCAATTAAGAAAACAATTATTTAATTTAGGAAATTCTATTATTGGTGATAAAAAATATAATTCAACAAATAACTCAAAAATAGTTAATAAAAATCTAATGTTACATTCTTATCAAATAAAATTTAAAATAAATGAGAAAAAATATACTTTTAGAGCTACCCCTCCAGAATATTTTAGAAATATGTTAAAAACTAAAAGACTTAATTTTTAATATTTGATAAAAAATTTTTTATCAAATCGTTCTCAATATTTTTATAATTTTGTTTTTTTATCTTAGATAAATTTGAAACCCCTCTATCTCTAACTCCACAAGGAACTATCTTTTTATAAACATTAAGATCATTAGAGATATTTAATGCAAAACCGTGATAAGCAATCCATTTCTTTACTTTTATACCTATTGCTGCGATTTTATCTATTTTACCAGATTTGTGTTCAAACCAAATTCCAATATTTTTTCTATCAGCAAAACATTTTATATTGTAATTTTTTAAAGTATCTATAATTGTCTTTTCGATTGCAGTTATAATTTTTTTAATATTCTTACCTCTTTTGTTTAGGTCGATCACAAAATAAAAAACTAATTGACCAGGACCATGATATGTTATTTTTCCACCTCTATTTGTTTTAATAAATTTTATAGATTTATCTAAAATCTCATTATCACTATAACTTGTTCCACCTGTATAAATCTCTTCATGTTCAAGTATCCAAATAAGTTCTTTATTTTTATTTACTTTGATTTGTTCTAATCTATCTTCAAGTATATCTATCGCAGATTTATATTTTATTGGTTTTACTGACTTTTTGATCTCTATTGTCATTATAAATTTGTATTATTTTAATTTTGTATTAATAGTGCCAACTAAATTATAGGTAAATTTTATGACTATAGTAAAAAAAATAAAAGATAAAAAAGTTAACTTTGAATTTAACAAAGAATTCATCAAAGTTGTCACAGATAAAATTGCCTCAAATGACGCCGGATTTATTACAAATTCGTTTAATGCTATGCATCCAGCAGATGCTGCTGATATAATTGAACATTTAAGTCAAAATGATAGAGAAAATTTAATAAAATTAAATAGTTTCAAAGTTGATCCTGAAGTTTTTGTTGAATTAAATGAATCAATCCAGTCTGAGATGATTGCTTATTTATCATCTGATTCAATAGTGAATATATTAAAAAATTTAGAGTCAGATGATGCAATTAAGATTTTAGAAAATGTTGATGAAAAAGATAAAAATACAATCCTTAGCTCATTACCTCCAAAGGACCGTTTTGCATTACTTGAAAGTTTAAGTTATCCAGAAGACTCGGCTGCTAGATTAATGCAGCGTGAATTTACAGCTATACCTAGTAATTGGTCTGTAGGACAAACGATAGACTATTTAAGAGAAAATAAAGAACTTCCTGAAGAATTTCTCGAAATTTTTATAGTTGATCAAGAATTCAAACCCATTGGTACAGTTCCTTCATCAAGAGTATTAAGAACTCCAAGAGACACAAAAATGATGTCTATTATGGCTGAATCTCAAACATTAATACCGGTTGATATGGATAGAGAGGAAGTCGGTAATTTATTTGAAAATTATAATTTGAGTTCAGCAGCTGTAGTAGATAAGTCTGGCAAATTAGTTGGGATGATAGCTTATGATGATGTTCTAACAGTATTAAAAGAGGAAGCTGAAGAGGACGCACTTAGATTAGCAGGAGTAGGTGATGAAGAAATAACCGATGGAGTAATAACAAAAACAAAGAGAAGATTTAATTGGTTGTTATTAAACTTGTTTACTGCTTTTCTGGCAACCTATTGCATTAGTCTATTTGGAGCCACTATAGAGCAAATGGTAGTATTGGCTTTTTTAATGCCAATAGTAGCATCAATGGGTGGTAACGCTGGTATGCAAACATTAGCTGTAACAGTAAGATCTTTAGCGACACAGGATTTAACAAAAAATAATTTTACGAATAATATTATTAAAGAATTCAATATTGGAATTTTAAATGGAGTTATTTTTGCAATTATAAGTTCTTTGATAGTTCAACTATGGTTTAATGATATCCAGCTCTCCCTAATAATTTCAATTTCAATGGTTTTAACTATGATAGTTGCTGGTCTTTTTGGTATTTTAGTGCCAGTTACATTAAATAAAATGAAAATTGACCCTGCAATTTCTTCTAGTGTATTTGTTACAACAATAACAGATGTAATTGGATTTGTTTCTTTCCTAGGTGTAGGAGCTTATTTCTTATAATCAAAAATTATCAATCAATCTTACTCCATTAATATGATAGGCAATAAATAGTCTATATTTAGATTTAAAATTATTTAATTTCATTTTTTTCTCATCTCTAAATTCAAGATAATCAATTTTAATTTTAAATTTATTTTCAAGCTCATATTTGGATTTTGACAAATCCACAAATTTATCATTTTGTGAGAGTCTTTTAATCTCATCTAATATAATGGCTATTTTTGATGCTTTTTTTATAGATGATTTATTTAACAATTTGTTTCTTGTGGATAAGGCAATTTTATTATTTTCACGAATGGTAGGACAACCAACAATATTTATTTTAAATTTTTTTCCTAATATTCTTTTAATTAAAATGTATTGTTGAAAATCTTTTTCACCCATATAAACATACTTTGATTTAACAATAGATAACAGTCTATTCATCACGTTTAATACACCCTCAAAATGACCTTTTCTATATTTAGCACATAAAATTTTATCAGATTTATTAAGTTTAAAATTTTTCATTTTATTTTTATATATTTCATTTACCTTTGGTAAAAACAAATAATTAACTTTGAGTTTTTTTAATATCGAAATATCTTTTCTTATATTCCTAGGATAATTCTTAAAATCTTTTTTTTGATTAAATTGTTTTGGATTGACAAAAATACTTACTATTGTTTCTTTGTTATTTTTTTGTGAAATATTTATTAAAGATAAGTGGCCTTTATGAATTCCCCCCATTGTAGGTACAAATCCAACATTTTTGTAATTTTTTACTGCCTTATTTAGTTCAAAAACATTTTTTAAAATTTTCATTTTTAATAAATATGATTATAAGTAAAACATCTGAATGATTAAACAAGCTATTATTCCCCTTGCTGGTTTGGGTACACGTCTGCTACCTTTGACAAGTGTTTTTCCTAAAGAACTGCTTCCAATAAATGGAAAACCAGGAATTGAGTATATTTTAGATGAATGTATTGAGGCTGGTGTAAGTGAAATAATTTTTATTATTTCAAAAAAAAAAGAGATGATAAAGAAATATTTCAATAATGATAATTTTTACAAATCAATTTTAAAAAAAAAGAAAGATCCAAGAATAATTAAAGAGTACAAAAAAATCCTTTTTTTTAGAAAAAAAATTAAATTTGTCTATCAAAATAAACCCCTGGGAACTGGAGATGCTGTACTAAAAACTAAAAAGTTTATAAAAAATAATTATTTTTTAATGTTGTTACCTGATGATTTAATTATGAAAAAGAATTGTTCAAAAGAAATGATAAAAATGCATATGAAATTAAAAGGATCTGTAATGGCCAGCATGAAAGTTAAAAAAAACAATGTAGATCGTTGGGGAATTTATTCAATTAAAAAAAATATTGACAAATTAAATTTTAAAATTGCAGATGTAATTGAAAAACCTAATACTAAAGATGCACCTTCAAATAACGCTGTAATAGGTAGATACATATTGTCAAAGAAAATTTTTCATTATCTAAAAGATCAAAAAAAAGGTAAAGGTGGTGAAATACATATTACAGATGCAATTAGACGAATGATATTAGATAAATATTTATTCATTGGACATAAATTTAGAGGTAATTATTTAGATTGTGGATCTATGAAAGGTTATATTAAATCCGGAATTGAAATTTCTAAGTTATGAAAATTTGCATTATAGGATCTGGTTACGTTGGCTTAGTTACTGGAGCTTGTTTTTCTGACTTAGGTAATACGGTTACATGTGTTGATATTAATAAAGAAATTATAAAAAAATTAAATAAAGGAATAATGCCAATTTATGAACCTGGTCTTCAGGAATTGATTGTAAGAAATTTAAAAAAAAAAAGACTTTTATTTACAACAGATATTTCAAGTTCAATAAAAAATTCAGATATCATATTTATTTGTGTTGGAACTCCTACCAAAAATAATAAAGTTGACTTGAAATATGTATTTAATGTTACAAAAAGTATAAAATCCAATCTAAACAGGTATAAATTAATAGTTACTAAATCTACAGTCCCAGTCACCACAGGTGATAAAATTACAAAAATCTTAAAATCAAATAAAAATAAAAATAAGTTCGATGTTGTATCTAATCCTGAATTTTTAAGAGAAGGTGAAGCTATTAGAGATTTTCAATTCCCAGATAGAGTTGTTGTCGGTACTAGCAGCAATAAAGCAAATAAAATTATGAAAAAATTATATCTACCTTTAATTAAGAAGGGTGGAAGATATTTTCATACTTCTAGACGATCGGCAGAACTAATTAAATATGCATCAAACGCTTTTTTAGCAACTAAAATTACATTTATTAATGAAATAGCCAATTTATGTGAAAAATCAAACATAGACGTTAAAGAAGTTGCAATTGGTATGGGTTTAGATGAAAGAATTGGAAGTAGATTTCTACGAGCTGGCCCAGCCTATGGTGGATCATGTTTTCCAAAGGATACAAGAGCACTTGTTTCAACTGGTCGAATGTTTAAAACAAATCTTTCAGTTGTAAAATCAGTAATTAATTCAAATGATAAAAGAACCAATTTATTATTAAATAAAATCAGCAAAATAATGAATAACAAAATTAAAAATAAAAATATTACATTTTTGGGTGTTACCTTTAAACCAGGTACTGATGATATGAGAGAGTCCTCTTCATTAAAAATGATACCATCTTTGACAAGGAAGGGTGCACAGGTAAATTATTACGAACCAACCGGCAAGAAAAATGAATTAAAATCTAAAAAAATAAACTTTTTTGAAAATATAAAAGATGCTTGTAAAAGTGCAGATTTAATAATTATTCATACAGAATGGAATGAATTTAAGCAACTCAACTTTAAAAAAATTACAAAAAAAAGAAATTTTAAAGTTTTTGATATGAGAAATCTTTATTCAACTTCTGAAATGAAAAAAAATAAAATAAATTATTTTAGTATTGGTAGATAATTAATTAAGATCAAATATTGCATCAACTTCAACTGCAACACCCAATGGAAGGCTATTAGTGCTGACAGCAGCTCTTGCGTGTGAACCAGCTTCATCAAATACACTTTTTATTAGATCTGAGGCTCCATTAATGACTTTTGGCTGCTCAGTAAAATTATCAGTAGAATTAACATATCCAGTAAGTTTCAAACATGATTTAATTCTGGATAAATCATCACCACATGCTTTTTTTGCTTGAGATATTATGCTTAATGCACATCTTTTAGCTGCCTCATAACCTTGTTCAGTATTATAATCTTTTCCGAGTTTTCCCTTAATTAAATTTCCATCCTCATCAATTGATATTTGACCGGATATGTATAGTAAATTTCCAGATATTCTAGTAGCAGCATATGATCCAACAGGATCATTAGCTTTTGGTAATTTGATATTTAAATTTCTTAAATTTTCATCTGCTGACATTATTTGCCTTTCTTTTTCTTTTTATTTCTATCGTATTCTTTTCTTTTCTCAATTAAAATTAATGCTTCTTCCATAGTTAATTCAACAGGATCTTTTTCTTCAGGTATAGTCGCATTTAAAGATTTGTATTTAATGTAAGGACCATACTGACCTTTCATGACTCTAACTGGCTTTTTATCTTCAGGGTGTTCTCCTAAATCTTTTATCATAGATGATGAAATTCTTCCTGGTTTAGCTTCAGCAATTAATGTAACAGCTCTATTTAATCCAATTGTGAATAATTCGTCCACATTTTCTAGTCTAGCAGATTTATTTTCACATTTAAGGTAAGGACCAAATCTTCCAACATTCACTGTAATATCCTTATCATTTTCAGGATTTTTACCTAAATTTAATGGTAATGAGCATAAGTATTTTGCCTTTTCTAAATCAATATTTTCAATCTCAATTCCTTTAGGGATAGAAACATTTTTTAAATTATTTTCTTCTTTCTTTAATTTTCTTTTTTTCTTTTTAGTTTTTTCATCTTCCTCTATGATTTCTTTTTCAAATTGCAAATATGGGCCAAATCTTCCATTTTTAAGAAAAATATCTTTACCTTTGTCATTTTTTCCAATGAATTTAGGTTCTGCTAGCGTCAATTGTTGTGCTGCTTTAGATTTTGATAGTGGTCTTGTAAATTTGCAGTCCGGATAATTTGAACACCCAATAAAAGCACCACCTCTAAAACTATTTTTTAAACTTAATTGCCCAGACTCACAAAGCTTGCATTTTCTATCAATATTTCCTTCCTTATCGACCTCAAATATTAGTGATCCAAGACTTTCATTTAATAGGTCTAATACTTCTCTGGTTCTTTTTTCTTTCACACCTGAAACATTAGAATTAAAGTCTTTCCAAAAGTTCTCTAAAACTTTTATCCAATTTTCTTTACCTGATGTTATATCATCTAATTGATTTTCTAATTTTGCAGTAAAATCATAATCAACATATTTGGTAAATAATTTTTCTAAAAATGCAGAAAGTAATTTCCCTCTATCAGTTGGAAAAAATCTTTTATTATTTATGTCAGCATAACCTCTATTAGATATTACTGAAATAATACTTGCATAAGTAGATGGTCTTCCAATTCCTAGCTCCTCTAATTTTTTAACTAGACTTGCCTCTGAATATCTAGGTGGTGGTTGTGTATAGTGCTGCTCATCAATATGATCTTCAAAAATTACATCACCTTTTTCGACATCTGGCAAAATATTTTCATTGTCATCATCATTTTCATCGATCTTATACAGTTTAAGGAAACCATCAAATTTTAATGTTGAACCACTAGCTTTGAATATATTTTTATTATCATCTGAGTTGATGGTAATAGTTTTTCTATCAAATTTTGCTGACTGCATTTGTGATGATAAAGATCTAGACCATATTAAATTATAAAGTTTATATTGATCAGTACTTAAGTATTTTTTCATATCTTCTGGTTTTCTGATTATTTCTGTTGGACGTATAGCTTCGTGAGCTTCTTGCGCATTCTTTGCTTTTTTACCACTATAATTTAGAGGTTGTTCTGGTAAATATTTATCACCATAATTCTGCATTATAAAATCTCTAAAAGATGTTACCGCATCTTTTGAAATATTGGTTCCATCTGTTCTCATATAAGTAATTAATCCTACGGTTTCACCTTCAATATCAATTCCTTGATATAGTCTTTGAGCAATTTGCATTGTCCTTGAGGCTCCAAAACCAAGTTTACTCGATGCTGTTTGTTGTAATGTTGACGTAGTAAAAGGTCCTGATGGATTTCTGTTATAAGTTTTTGAACTTATATCTGTTATTTTATATTTTTTATTTTTTATTTTAGATAAAGCGTCATTAATATCTTGTTTGTTTTTAAATGAAAATTTTTCAACCTTATTTCCATCTAATTGTGAAATAATTGTATTTATTTTTTCATTTTTGTTATTTTTAAAAATTATATTTAAAGTCCAAAATTCTTTTGGTTGAAAAACTTCTATTTCCTGTTCTCTTTCGGTTAAAAGTCTTAGAGCTACAGACTGAACTCGACCAGCAGATTTCGAACCTGGTAATTTTGTCCATAGAATGGGGGAGATATTAAAACCTACTAGATAATCTAGAGCTCTTCTTGCCATATAAGCATCAACTAAATGTGGCTCTATTTTTCTTGGATTAACTATTCCATTTGTAACTGCTTTTTTTGTTATTTCATTGAAAACAACTCTTTCAACTTCTTTATCTTTTAATAATTTTTTTTCTTCAAGAAACTCTTTTACATGCCAAGCTATTGCTTCACCTTCTCTGTCAGGGTCAGTTGCTAGAATAATTTTTTTTGAATCTTTAGCACTATCTGTAATTTCTTTTAAATATTTTTTTGAAAAACTATCTACTTCCCAAATCATTTTAAAATCATTCTCAGGATCAACAGAACCATTTTTCGAAGGTAGATCTCTTATATGTCCATAGCTTGCAAGAACTGTATAATCTGATCCTAAATATTTATTAATTGTTTTTGCTTTTGCTGGACTTTCAACAATGACTAGATTCATATTTAGAGAACGTACTTAAAACAGTTAAACTGTCAAATTATTAAATTTTTGTCTTAGTTTCTTCTTTATTTATCAAGCGTTTAACGTTTTCTCTATGAGTGTAAAAAATTAAAATAAACATTATGAAGTAAAACATAATGTTATCATTGCTATAAAATAATATAAATATAGGAACACTTAATGATCCAAGAATTGATCCTAATGATGAGTATTTAGAAGCTAAATATGTAATTACCCAAACGACGCCAAAAACAATACCCAAAAAATAATTTAAAATAATCAATATTCCAACATATGTTGCAACACCTTTACCGCCTTTAAATTTTAACCATATTGGAAAAACATGTCCCAAAAAAACAGATAATGAACAAATGTAAATAAATTCTGCATAATTTAATTTTACATAAATTATTGGCAAAACTGCTTTTAAAATATCTAATAATAAAGTTGAGTAACCTAAAAATTTATTACCAGTTCTTAAAACATTGGTGGCGCCTATATTACCTGATCCTGTATCTCTTATGTCTTTTTTTAAAAAAATTTTTGTTAATAAAAAACCAAAAGGAATAGAACCTAATAAATATGATAAAAGTGATAAAATAAAAATTTCCATTTAATTATTGTAAAGCTCTTGTCCTTTTACGTATGTATTGGTTACTTTTCCTTGTAATCTTTTATTTTCAATTGACGTATTTTTTGATTTAGAAACCAAATTTTCTTGCTTTACTATCCAAGGTTTATTTATATCCACAATACAGAAATCTGCATCATTACCTACGGATAAATTACCTTTATTAATTTTCAAAATTTTTGCTGGATTTGAGGTTAATGCAGCAATAATTTTTTCAAGTTTTACAGATCCATTGTGATATAATTCTAATGACAAAGATAATAACGTTTCAATACCAGTTGCTCCTGTTGCTGCTTGAGCAAATGTTAATCTTTTTTGCTCTTCATCTTCAGGTTTGTGATCTGAAACTATAACATCGATTGTGCCATCATTTAATCCTTGCACTAAACTTAATCTATCATCTTCAGTTCTAAGTGGAGGTGATAATTTTAAAAAAGTTCTAAAGTCACCAATATCATTTTCATTTAAAGATAAATTATTTATTGATACCCCACAGGAAAAACTTACTTTTTCTTTTCTATCTTTAATAATTTCAACTGCTTTTCCTGATGAAATTTGAGAAATGTGATAACGACAATTATATTCTTCTAATAATGTTAAATCTCTCTCTATAATTATTAATTCTGCTATTTCAGGGATACCTTGCAATCCAAGTTTTGTCGAAATTATTCCATCATTTATCATGCCATTCTCAGCTAATTCTTGATCTTCTGCATGTTGCATTATTAAAGATCCCAAATCTTTTGCTGAATTCATTATTCTGGACATAACTCTTGTATTTTGAATTGTTCTAATTCCATCTGTAAATGCTATTATCCCTTTGCTTTGCAGAAGACCAAACTCTGTCATATTTGTACCCTCAGTACCCTTTGTTAGAGATGCTGTTGGAAATATATTTATTTTTGATTTATCTCTGCCTCGTCTTTTCAAAAAATCTACTATTGAAACGTTGTCGATTATTGGATCTGTATTAGGCATTGTTACAACTGAGGTTACGCCTCCAGATAATGCAGCATTACTCAAAGTTCTAAAATTTTCTTTATATTCATAACCTGGTTCACCGACAAATACTCTCATATCAACCATACCTGGGAAAATATAATTCTCTTTTAAATCAATAACTTTTTCTCTACTGGGAATGTTGTTTTTATTTACCTTTTTGCCAACACCTTCAATTCTTCCATCTTCACCTATTATTAATCCTCCAATTTCACTTATGTTGTTGTGAGGATCAATTATATTTGCGTTAATAAAGTATTTTTTTTTCATTATTCACAAAAAATTTTTAAACATGCCATTCTTATAGCAACACCTAATTCAACTTGTTCTTTTACAACACTCATATTGGTGTCATCAGCTAGTTTTGTATCAATTTCAATACCGCGGTTCATTGGACCAGGATGCATAATAATTGAATCTGATTTAGCATATTCTAATTTATCCTGTGTTAGTCCATAGTATTCATAATACTCTCTATTAGATGACAAGAATGAACTACTCATTCTTTCATTTTGAAGTCTAAGCATCATTACTATGTCGCAATCTTTTACACCTTTCTTCATATTTGAAAAAAGATTAACTCCAAATTTTTCTATATCTTTTGGTAAAAGGTTAGAAGGAGCTACAATATTAACTTCGGCTCCCAACATGTTTAGCAAGTAAATATTAGATCTTGCTACTCTTGAATGCAGAATATCTCCACAAATTGCAACCTTTAATCCTTGAATTTTTTTTTTCCTATTCAATATAGTTAATGCATCAAGTAATGCTTGGGTAGGGTGTTCTCTCCTTCCATCACCAGCATTTAAAACAGCACAATTAACTTTTTGAGATAAAAGATTACAAGCTCCTGAATCTTGATGTCTAATAACTATTATATCAGGATGCATTGCATTTAATGTCATTGCAGTGTCTATTAGCGTTTCACCTTTTTTAATTGCTGAGTTTGTTATATTCATTGACATAACATCTGCACCTAATCTTTTTCCTGCTAGTTCAAATGAGCTTTGGGTTCTTGTTGATGGTTCAAAAAAAAGGTTAATTTGTGTTTTTCCCTTAAGTAAATCTAATTTTTTATTTTTACTTTTGTTTAATTCAATAAATTTTTCAGCTTCTTTTAAAATTAAATTAACATCATTTATTGATAAATCTTGAATACCTAGGAGATGTTTTTGAGAAATTTTAATAGCTTTGGTTTTAGTTGCCATTAAAACCAACTCTATAGCCACAAAGGTTGATTAATGCAAGTATTAATTATTAATAAAATCTATGGCACCCTGTAAGATAAATGCAGCAGCATTTTTATCTATATTTTTTTCTCTTTTAGTTACGTTAATACCTAAATTTTTAGTTAATTTAAACGCCCCAACTGTTGATAATCTTTCATCCCAAAGACTTATTGGAAGATCAATTTCTTTTGATATAGCTTTTGACACATCATTGACTGATTGAGAAGATTTACCAAAGGTTCCGTCCATATTTATTGGATTACCAATAATTATTCCCTTAATATTATTTTCTTTAATAATATCCTCTAATTCATTGATAAGATCCTCAAATTTGGATTTGTTTATTGTTTTAAGCGGTGTGGCAATTTTTTGATTTTCATCACATATAGCTACACCAATTCTCTTTGAACCTAAATCAAGACCAATTAATCTAGATGTATTTAGCTGTTTCTTTTTAAATTCCTCTATTGTGATCATATTGTATATTATTTACTTAAGTGATAGTTTGCGGCAATATTTTTACCATATGAGTATAGATCTTAAAACAGTAAAGCACATTTCGAAATTAGCAAGAATTTCTATTGATGATGAAAAAGCTAATAAATTAAAGGGCGACTTAAATAATATATTTAAATTTATAGAAAAATTAAATGAATTAAATACTGATAATGTTCAAGCTTTAACATCAATCGCTGAGACCACCCTAAGATTTAGAAAAGATGAAATTAAATCAGAAAATATCAGAGAAAAAATTTTAAAAAACTCACCTGAAGAAAATAAAGATTTTTTTGTTGTACCAAAGGTTGTTGAATAATGTCAGATATAACAAGTCAAAGTTTATTCGAATTAACATCGAATATAAAAGAAAAAAAACTATCTTCAGAGGAAATTACAAAAGCATTTATAAACCGCGCTGAAAAATCAAAAAAATTAAATGTTTATGTTACGGATAATTTTGAAAAAGCAATAGATCAATCAAAGAAATTTGATTCTAATCCTAATTTAGATTTTAAACTACCAGGTATTCCTATTGCCGTTAAAGATTTATTTTGTACAAATGGAGTTAGAACAACAGCAGGTAGTAAAATATTAAATAACTTCGTTCCCACATATGAGTCTACAGTTACTCAAAATTTGTGGAGTCAAGGAGCAATACTTCTTGGTAAACTTAATTGTGATGAATTCGCTATGGGTTCTTCAAATGAAACTAGTTTTTTTGGAAATGTTCAAAATCCGGTAGGAGAAAATTTAGTCCCTGGTGGATCTTCAGGAGGTTCTTCTGCAGCTGTTGCTGCAAATTTAACTCCAGTTACCATTGGAACAGATACAGGTGGATCTATTCGTCAACCAGCATCATTTACAGGAACTGTTGGACTTAAACCTACATATGGAAGTTGTTCTCGTTATGGAATTGTAGCATTTGCTTCATCTTTAGACCAGGCAGGACCTATGACAAAAAATGTTAGAGACTGTTCTATGCTATTAGAGGTAATCTCTTCATTTGATCAAAAAGATTCAACTTCAATTGATTACAAAAGAAATAATTATTCTAAAGAATTATCAAAAGATATTAAAGGAAAGAAAATTGGTATTCCTAAAGAATATAGAGTTGACAATATGCCTGACGAAATTGAACAGCTATGGAAAAATGGTATCTCATATGCAAAAGATTGCGGAGCAGAAATTATTGATATTTCGCTTCCACATACTAATTACGCATTACCAACTTATTATATTGTTGCCCCAGCTGAAGCATCTTCAAATCTAGCTAGATATGATGGTGTTAAATATGGTTTTAGATCTCCTGGTCAAAATTTAATAGAAATGTACGAAAAAACTAGATCTGAAGGTTTTGGTGATGAAGTTAAAAGAAGAATTATGATTGGAACTTATGTTTTATCTTCCGGATATTATGATGCCTATTATCTAAAAGCTCAGAAAGTAAGACAATTAATAAAAAAAGATTTTGACGATGCGTTTTCTAAAGTTGATGCAATTTTAACTCCATCTACTCCAAGCTCAGCATTTAAAATTGGTGAAAAAACAAATGATCCAGTATCAATGTATTTAAATGATATATTTACAGTTCCAATCAATCTAGCAGGCTTACCAGGTATTTCTATACCAGCTGGTAAAGA
>CACEIC010000012.1 GCA_902559605.1 uncultured Pelagibacteraceae bacterium
AATGAGGCATTGGCATAGTACTCCTTTTGAAATGTGTGAAATAAAATATCATGTAAAACTACCTATATTTATAGCAAGACAATGGATTAGACATAGAACAGCAAATGTAAATGAATACTCTGCAAGATACTCAATTTTAGATAAAGAATTTTATCTACCTGAGCCGCAACATCTTGCTGCTCAATCACAAAGTAATAGACAAGGTAGAGGCGATATTTTAGATGGAGAAAAAGCGAAAAAAGTTTTGAATTTATTAAAAGGAGATGCTGAACAAACTTATAATAATTATGAAACTATGCTTAATGAAAGATATGATGGAACAACTATAGATGAAAATGCCGTAGGTTTAGCAAGAGAGCTTGCTAGAATGAACTTAACATTAAATACTTACACTCAATGGTATTGGAAAACAGATTTATTAAATCTGATGAATTTTTTGAGACTAAGAGCAGATCATCATGCACAGTATGAAATAAGAGCTTACGCTGATGCTATGCTTGATACTGTTAAAAAATGGGTACCAATAACCTATGAAGCCTTTATGGATTATAGGGTTGGTGGAACAGAAGTTTCTGCAAAAGGAAAATTAATCATTCAAAAACTTATAAAAGGTGAAAATGTTTCTATAGATGATACAGGTTTATCAAAAAGAGAATGGAACGAACTTATGGAAGCTTTCGATCTTAAAGATAAATTGATTTAATTTTTTCAGCAAACCTAAAATATATTTTAGATATCTCATGCTCTGGTTTACTTTCAACAATAGGTGAACCCAAATCCCCTTGTTTTCCAACTTCTGGATCAATTGGTATTTCACCTAGAAAATTTTTTTTAAATTCATCAGCGGTTTTTTTGACACCGCCTTCACCGAAAATTGCATATTTTTTCCCATCATCTCCGATGAAATAACTCATATTATCTATAAGTCCTAATATTTTTACTTTTAGTTTATCAAACATTCTAATTCCACGTTTTACATCCTGTAAGGCTATCTCTTGTGGTGTAGATATAATTATTACTCCATCCATGTTAATTTCTTGCGCAAAAGTCAATTGTGTATCTCCAGTCCCTGGCGGCATATCAACAATTAAAAAATCTAAATTATCCCACAAAACCTTTTGTGTGAAAGTTTTTATAGCAGAAATTACCATCGGACCTCTCCAAATCATTGGTGTTTGCTCCTCTGTTAAAAATCCTATGGACATACATTGAATGCCATATTTTAAAATTGGTTTTAATTTTTGCCCGTCACTTTCAGGCTTTTCATTTATTGAGAATAATTTTGGCAATGATGGCCCGTATATATCCGCGTCAAGCAAACCAACATTTAAGTCAATTTTTTTTAATGCCAAAGCAAGATTCGAGGCAAATGTTGACTTTCCAACTCCTCCTTTTGCACTTGAGATTGCAATTGTGAACTTTGTTCCAACAATCGGTTTCCTTCTAAAGGTTTTTGGCTCAGTTTTTGCCTTTGTTGTGTCACTTAAGCCTACTTTTTTATTGTCCATAATTTACCATTACCTTGTTTTTACTAATAAAGACACTATATAGAGTGTCGTATTATGAATGATTTTAGAAATCAAAGTCCATGGGGAACACCACCAGGTGGAGGTGGTAGTGGAAATGGTGGATTTAGAAAAGGTCCTACTCCCCCAAATATTGATGAAGTTATAAGTAAACTACAATCAATAATAAATAGATTTTTAGGTGGCGGTAAAGGTGGCGCTAAGCCAATAATAATTGGTCTAATAATTCTCCTAATTGTTTGGACTTTAAGTGGTCTTTATAGAGTTTTACCTGATGAACAAGGCGTTGTATTAAGATTTGGAAAATTTGTCAAAACTACACAACCCGGATTAAATTATCATCTTCCTTTTCCAATTGAAAATGTATTAACCCCTAAGGTTACAAAAGTTAATCGAATGGATATTGGATTTAGGTCAGAAAGAGATAGTGGATTTTCATCAGGTGGAGTTGCAGATGTTCCAGAAGAAAGCTTAATGTTAACAGGTGATGAAAACATAGTTAACATAGATTTTTCAGTATTTTGGGTAATTAAAGATGCTGGTAATTTTTTATTCAAAATTCAAGATCCAGAAGGAACAGTTAAAGCAGCAGCAGAAACAGCTATGAGAGAAGTTATTGCGCGATCTGATATTCAACCAATTTTGACAGAAGGTAGATCTCTTATAGAAGCTGATACTCAAGAAATAATTCAGGAAATTTTAGATGAATACACAAGTGGAATTCAAATTACACAAGTTCAAACACAAAAAGCCGATCCACCAGACCAAGTTATTGATGCATTCAGAGATGTCCAGGCAGCTAGAGCAGATATGGAAAGATCAAAGAATGAAGCAGAAGCATATGCTAATGATGTAATTCCAAGAGCACGAGGAGAGGCCGCAAAAATTCTCCAAGCAGCAGAAGCTTATAAAAAAGAAGTTGTTGCAAAGGCAGAAGGAGAAGCAAGTAGATTTTTATCAATCTATAACGAATATGCAAAAGCCAAAAAAGTAACTCAAGAAAGAATGTATCTTGAAACAATGGAAGAAGTATTAGCTGATATTAATAAAATAATAATCGACAAAAATTCAGGTGAAGGTGTAGTTCCGTATCTGCCGTTACAAGAATTAAAGACAGGGACTAATTAAAATGAAAGCTGGAAAATTTTTATTACCAATAATAATTCTAATTGCTGCAACAATTTACTTTTCAGTATTTATAGTAAAAGAGGTTAATCAAGCAATAGTACTTCAATTTGGTGATCCTAAAAGAATTATATCAAAACCTGGAATTAATTTTAAGATTCCATTCATACAAAACGTTGTATTTTTAGATAAAAGAATTTTAAATCTTGATACACCACCGGAAGAAGTAATTGCATCAGATCAAAAAAGACTTATTGTCGATGCCTTTGCAAGATTTCAAATAATTGATCCTCTAAAATTTTATATATCGGTTGGAAATGAGAGAGTTGCAAGATCAAGATTGGCTACAATTATAAACTCTAGAATAAGAAACGTGCTTGGTCAGCAAGAACTACAAACACTTTTATCAGAAGATAGAACAAAACAAATGTCGTTAATTCAAGAAGGTGTAAATAATGAAGCAGAAAATTTTGGTATTAGTATTGTCGATGTAAGAATTAAAAGAGCAGATCTTCCTCAAGCAAACAGTGATGCAATTTTTAGAAGAATGCAAACTGAAAGAGAAAGAGAAGCAAAAGAATTTAGAGCAAAAGGTGCAGAGATGGCAGTAACAATTACTTCAACTGCAGATAAAGAAGTTACAGTTATACTTGCAGACGCACAAAAAAAATCTGAGATTATGAAAGGTGAAGGTGATGGTTTGAAAAACAAGATTTTTGCTGATGCCTTCGGACAAGATCCTGAATTTTTCGCATTCTATAGAGCTATGCAGGCATACCAAAAAGCTTTAATTGGTGGTGAAACTTCAATGATACTTTCTCCAGATAGTGAATTTTTTAAATTTTTCGGAAATATTGATCAAAAAGTAGAGTAAGTTTAATGAGAGAATTGATCATCGCATTTGGTCTATTCCTTTTTATTGAAGGTATTCTTTACGCCATATTTCCATCAAAAATGAAAAATATGATAATGAAATTAAAAGAAGCCACTGATAATCAACTGAGAACTGGTGGATTAGTATTTGCAGTGATTGGTTTTTTTATTATTTGGTATTTAAAAAGATGAGATTTTTAAAGATATTATTATTAATATTATTTTCAATTAATATTCAAAATAATTCTAGCGCAGCAAATATGCCTGCGTCTTTTGCAGATCTAGCTGAAAAATTAATGCCGTCAGTGGTAAATATCTCGACGACAACAACAGTAACAACAAGGTCCAACCCATTTCCATTTGAATTTCCCCCAGGGTCTCCTTTTGAAGATATGTTTAAAGATTATGGAACTCCTCAAAAGAGACAGACAAGTGCACTTGGATCAGGGTTTATTATTGATGAAAAAGGAATTGTTATAACAAATAACCATGTAATTCAAGGTGCAGAGGATGTTTATGTTAGAGTTAATGGTGAAAAAAATATAAAGGCAAAAGTAATTGGAGCTGATCCTGGTATGGATTTGGCAGTTCTTCAAATAGAGTCAGATCAAAAGTTCACCCCAGTTAAATTTGGAGATTCTGATACTGCAAGAATTGGTGATTGGGTTATTGCAATTGGGAATCCATTTGGCTTAGGTGGAACAGTTACCGCAGGAATAATCTCTGCAAGAAATAGAAGTATCGGTCTTTCTAGATATGAGGACTACATTCAAACTGATGCATCAATAAACCAAGGTAATTCAGGAGGACCATTATTTAATATGGATGGTGATGTAGTCGGAATTAATACTGCAATATTAGGTCAATCAGGTTCGATTGGAATTGGTTTTGCAATTCCATCTAATAGTGCTCAAAGAGTAATTAATCAATTAATTGAGTTTGGTGAAACTAAAAGGGGATGGTTAGGCGTAAGGATCCAAACAGTCACAAAAGATATTGCAGATGTTGAAAAATTAGATGAACCAAGAGGGGCACTTGTTGCTAGTGTAGCTGAAAATAGTCCATCAGATAAGGGTGGAATTAAAGCTGGAGACATAATTTTAGAATTTGATGGCAAAAAAATTAATGAAATGAGCGAGCTTCCAAGAATAGTTGCAGAAACTGAAGTTGGAAAAAAGGTAAAATTAAAAGTTTGGAGAAATAAAAGAGAAATAACCAAGGAAATTATACTTGGAAGACTAGAAACATCTGAAGATTTTAAATCTCAAGGTTTAGTAACTGAAAAACCTAAAGAGGATACAATAGATGGATTGAAAATTAAAGTAAGATTACTAAGTAAAGATGATATTAAAGAAAGAAATTTACCAAAAAATACAACAGGATTAGTTATCACAGAAATTGATAAAGATAGCCCAATCAATTATCTTCAAGTAAACAATATTATTGTTGAAGCACAAAAGAAAAAGATCAATACCATTGGAGATTTAGATAACATTGTAAAACTAGCTCTAAAAAGTAATGATAGGAGTCTACTTATCGCAATTTACAATAACAATAACCAAAGAAGATATATTGGTGTTAAACTAAATTAATGGACCTAAAGTCCAAAATAATTCTTATTTCAGGACCAACGGCATCTGGAAAATCAAAATTCGCTGTTCAGCTTGCAAAAAAAATTAATGGTGAAGTAATAAATGCAGATAGTATGCAAATATTTAAAGAACTCAAAATTCTTACTGCAAGACCTCAGCAAAATGATTTAAAAAATATAAAGCATCATTTATATGGATTTAAAAGTGTAAAAAATAATTATTCTACAGGAAATTGGCTTAAGGATGCCAAGAAAAAAATTAACAATATTAAGAAAAAGAACAAAATTCCAATTCTTGTTGGTGGTACAGGTTTATATTTTAAAGCACTTATCGATGGTATTGTTAAAATTCCCGATATTCCACTCACTATTCGAAATAGAATAAGAAAAAAACAATCAAAAATAGGACAAATTAAATTTTATTCTGAACTTATTAAGCTAGACCCACTTTGCAAAAAAAAAATCAATAAAAATGACACCCAAAGATCAATAAGAGCCTATGAAGTAAAAAAGTTTACAAATAAATCTTTGTTTGATTGGTACAGTGAAACATACTCTGATTTTAATCAGGACAGCTTTATAAAGCTACATATCGATTATCCTAGAGAGAAGTTAATTGAGAGAATTTCTTTTAGAACAAATGAAATGTTAAGAGATGGAGCAATAAAAGAGGCTAAGAGGTTTTATAAATTAAGAGTAAAGAAAGATTTATCATCTAATAAAGTTATTGGTCTAGGTGAGATTAAAGATTATCTGGAAAAAAGAATAAATCTTAATGAACTTAAAGAAAAAATATCAATAAAAACAAGGCAATATGCTAAGAGACAGTCCACTTGGGCAAGAGGACAAATGTCTGACTGGCAAAAAATAAAATTTAATACTCTTAAATCATATTTAAAAAAATTTCCTAAATCAGCATAGATTGCTTGACCTATTAGCACAACTTCAGCTAGATTGTCTGAATGTCAAAATTATACTCTGGAGCTGAAATTGTATTTAAATGTATGGAGGATCAAAATGTTGATCATATTTTTGGTTATCCAGGCGGCGCCGTGTTACCAATTTATGACGAGTTGCAAAATTTTAAATCAATCAAACATATATTGGTTAGACATGAACAAGGAGCAGGTCATGCAGCAGAAGGATATGCAAGATCATCAGGTAAACCAGGTGTTATTTTAGTAACTTCGGGTCCAGGTGCAACAAATGTAGTTACAGCTTTGACCGATGCATATATGGATTCAATTCCGTTAGTTTGTATTTCTGGACAAGTACCAACACACTTAATTGGCACAGATGCTTTTCAAGAATGCGATACAACGGGCATAACCAGACCTTGCACTAAACATAATTGGTTAGTTAAAGATATTAAAGATTTAGCTTATACAATTCATAAAGCTTTTGAAGTAGCTACAACAGGTAGACCAGGACCAGTTTTAATAGATATACCAAAAGATATCCAATTTAAAAAAACAAAATATAAAAAATATAAAAAAGAAAATAAACTAAATGGTAATTCCCATAATCATTTTAATCAAAATAGTATTGATGAGTTAATTGATTTAATGAGCAAATCAGCAAAGCCTATTTTTTACACTGGTGGAGGCGTTATTAATTCAGGTCCTAAGGCGAGCGAACTTTTAAGAGAACTAGTTTATGCAACAGGATTTCCAATCACATCAACTTTACAAGGACTTGGTTCGTTTCCTGGTGATGATAGTCAGTTTCTTGGAATGTTAGGTATGCACGGAACATATGAAGCAAACAATGCAATGCACGACTGTGATTTGATGATCAACATTGGTGCACGTTTCGATGATAGGATAACTGGAGCAATAGATGAATTTTCCCCAAAGTCAAAAAAAGTTCATATTGATATAGATCCATCATCCATAAATAAAAATGTGAACGTTGATTTGGCTATTGTTGGTGATGTGAAAACTGTTCTCTCCTCAACTTTAAAAAGTTTAAAAAAAAAAAAATCAAAATTCTTGAAATCTAATAAACAACAAACTTCTAAATGGTGGGAAAAAATACAAAAATGGAGATCTGTTAAATCCCTTGATTATATTGGTAGCGAGGAATCCATAAAACCTCAATATGCAATTGAGAGATTATACGAATTAACAAAAGATAAAGACGCATATATAACAACAGAAGTCGGACAACATCAAATGTGGGCTGCACAACATTATAAATTTAACAAACCAAATCGTTGGATGACATCTGGTGGTTTAGGCACAATGGGTTATGGCTTACCTGCAGCCGTTGGTGTACAAATTGCTCATCCAAAAAAATTAGTTATTGATATTGCTGGTGAAGCCTCAGTATTAATGACACTTCAAGAAATGTCTACAGCGGTACAATACAACCTTCCAATTAAAATATTTATATTGAATAATCAATACATGGGTATGGTAAGACAATGGCAAGAACTATTACATGATAAAAACTATTCTGAAAGTTACACTGCCGCTCTACCAGATTTTGTCAAATTAGCAGAAGCATATAATTGCGTTGGGATAAGAGCAAAAACACCAGAAGAGTTAGATGATAAAATTATTGAAATGTTGAATACAGACAGACCTGTAATATTTGATTGCATGGTTGATAAAGTAGAAAATTGTTTTCCAATGATACCATCAGGAAAGCCACATAATCAGATGATTTTAGGGCCAAAAGATAAAGAAAGTAATAAAATTTCTGGAAAAGGTAAGTCCTTAGTTTAATGCCTAATTCAAAATCAGCTTATAGTTTTTCAAACAAAAAAGAGAAACTTGATACACATATAATAGTCGTTTGGGTAGATAATGAGACTGGTGTATTGGCTAGAGTAGTTGGTTTATTTTCTGGTAGAGGTTATAATATTGAATCTTTAGCTGTCGCCCAAGTTGATGAAAAATTAAAGATTTCAAGGATAACAATAGTAACTACAGGAACACCGCAAGTTGTTAATCAAATTAAACTTCAATTGAGAAAACTTGTGCCTGTTCATAAAGTTGCAGATTTTAAGAGAGAGGATAAATCGGTTATCTTTAAGGAGATGGCATTATTTAAAATTGTTGGTCCAAATAATAAATTAAAAGATGCAATGAAAGCTTGTAAAAAATATGATCCTGTATTACTGGATAAAACAAAAAAATCGAATGTTATTCAAATAACAGCATTAAGACGAGAAATAGATAAAATGTCGAATATTTTAAAAAAATTTGGATTGGTGAGTGTTTCAAGAACAGGAGCCGTAGCTATGACAAGAGGTGCAGACATATTTAAATAATTAATTAGGAGAAAAATAATGAAAATGTTTTATGAAAAAGATACCGATGCAAATTTAATAAAGGATAAAAAAATTGCAATTTTTGGATACGGCAGCCAAGGGCATGCTCACGCTTTAAACTTAAAAGATAGTGGAGTAAAAGAAGTTGTTGTAGCGCTTCGAGAAGGGTCTTCAAGTATTAAAAAAGCAGAATCTAAAGGATTAAAAGTGATGAACCTTTCGGATGCTGCTGAATGGGCTGATGTTGTGATGATTTTAACTCCAGATGAATTACAGGCAACTATTTATAAAAATCATATTGAGCAACGTGTAAAAGAAGGGACATCCATAGCTTTTGCTCACGGATTAAATGTTCATTATGATTTGATAAAAGCTAGAAAAGATTTAGATGTATTTATGGTAGCACCAAAAGGACCAGGACACTTAGTTAGAAGTGAATATGAAAAAGGTGGTGGAGTTCCATGTTTATTTGCTGTCCATCAAAATGGATCAGGTAAAGCTAGAGATCTAGCTATGTCATATGCATCAGCAATTGGTGGAGGAAGATCAGGTATAATTGAGACAACATTTAAAGATGAAGTAGAGACAGATTTATTTGGCGAACAAACAGTTTTATGTGGAGGTCTTGTTGAATTAATTAAAAATGGATATGAAACTTTAGTTGAAGCTGGTTATGAACCTGAAATGGCTTATTTTGAAACAGTTCATGAAGTTAAACTTATTGTAGATTTAATTTATGAAGGTGGAATAGCAAACATGAATTATTCTATATCTAATACTGCAGAATATGGAGAATACGAATCTGGCCCTAGAATAATTAATAAAGAAGAAACAAAAAAAAGAATGAAAGAAGTTTTAGCAGATATCCAGTCAGGTAAATTTACCAAACAATGGATGGATGAATGTAAAAATGGTCAGAAAAATTTCTTGGCTACAAGAGCAAAACTGGCAGAGCATCCAGTTGAAAAAGTTGGTGCTACTTTAAGAGAAATGATGCCTTGGATTGCTAAGAAGAAGCTTGTTGATAGTGATAAGAAATAACTTGATGTTAAAATTGGACTAATTCTCCCAAATTATTTTGCAATCTGAGCGAGAGCATGTATTATGCACGAGCTAAAAAATTACAATGTCAGACAAAGAAAAATTATACATATTTGATACGACTATGCGAGATGGCGAGCAATCGCCAGGAGCATCTATGAGTGTAGAAGAGAAAATTCAGATATCTAGAGTATTTGATGAAATGGGAATAGATATTGTTGAAGCAGGTTTTCCAATAGCATCACCAGGAGATTTTGAGGCAGTTTCTGAAATAAGTAAAATAATGAAAAACTCAATTCCATGCGGTCTTTCAAGAGCACTAAAAAAAGATATTGATGCATGCCACGAGTCACTAAAACATGCTCCAAGATTTAGAATTCATACTTTCATTTCCACAAGCCCACTACACATGAAACACAAACTTGAAATGACAAATGATCAAGTTTTAGATGCAATTAAAGAAAGTGTTACCTATGCAAGAAATTTTACAGATGATGTAGAATGGTCATGCGAAGATGGGACAAGAACTGATATGGATTTTATGTGTAAAACTGTAGAACTT
This sequence comes from uncultured Pelagibacteraceae bacterium, assembly GCA_902559605.1. Lineage (GTDB taxonomy): Bacteria > Pseudomonadota > Alphaproteobacteria > Pelagibacterales > Pelagibacteraceae > Pelagibacter. Next base: position 9,996 of record CACEIC010000012.1, read on the forward strand.
GCAATCAAATGTGGAGCCAAGACTATAAATATTCCAGATACTGTCGGATACTCTATACCCGAAGAATTTGCAAAAACAATTAAACACTTAAAAAATAATGTTCCAAACATAGATAAAGCAATATTATCTGCACACTGTCATAATGATCTTGGCTTAGCAGTGGCAAATGCATTAGCAGGAGTTTCAGAGGGCGTAAGACAAATAGAATGTACAATTAATGGAATAGGTGAGAGAGCAGGTAATGCTGCATTAGAGGAAGTAGTTATGGCAATTAAAACTAGAAATGATTTAATGCCTTACGATACTGGCATTAAAACAGAACTAATAAGCAAAGCCTCTAAAATAGTTTCAAATGCAACAGGCTTTCCAGTTCAATTTAATAAAGCTATAGTTGGAAAAAATGCTTTTGCTCATGAGTCAGGAATTCATCAAGATGGAATGTTAAAGAATAGAGAGACTTATGAAATTATGACACCAGAAAGTGTAGGTGTTAAGAAAACTTCTCTTGTTATGGGTAAACATTCTGGAAGACATGCTTTTAAAGATAAATTATCTGACTTAGGTTATTCAGATCTTACTGATGATATTATCCAAGCTGCTTTTGGAAAATTTAAAGTATTAGCTGATAAAAAGAAACATATTTATGATGAAGATATAGTTGCTTTAGTTGATGATAGTTTAATTGTAGATAATAAAATAAATGCAATTAATTTAAAATCTTTAAAAGTATTTGCTGGTACAGGAGAACCACAAAAAGCTGAAATGACATTAGATGTTTATGGTGATATTAAGAATACAACTGAAACAGGGGATGGACCAGTTGATGCAATATTTAAATGTATAAAGAAATTATTTCCTCACGATGTAAAATTATCTTTATACCAAGTTCATGCAGTAACCGAAGGCACAGATGCTCAAGCAACTGTTAGCGTGAAAATCGAAGAAAATGATAGAACAACAGTGGGTCAATCAGCTGATACCGACACTTTAGTTGCATCAGCGAACGCATATTTAAATGCATTGAATAAAATGCTTATAAAACGTGAGAAAAAAGCACCTTCTCAAAATATTAAACATCAAAAAGTGAAAGGAATATAATTAAATGTCAATGTTTGCCAACTTAAGAAAGTTTTGGAGCCAAGATATGGCAATTGATCTAGGAACAGCTAATACGTTAGTAGTTTTAAAAAGCAAAGGTGTAGTTCTAAATGAACCATCTGTTGTAGCAGTTGTTGATAATAAAGGAAAAAAATCAGTTTTAGCAGTAGGTGATGAAGCTAAAACGATGTTAGGAAGAACTCCAGGTAATATTCAAGCAATAAGACCTTTGAGAGATGGTGTAATTGCAGACTTTATTGTGACAGAAGAAATGATTAAACATTTTATTAAAAAAGTTCATAAAAAAACAATTGCCAATCCTAGAATTTTAATTTGTGTACCAACTGGATCAACGCCAGTTGAAAGAAAAGCTATTCAAGATAGTGCACTTGCAGCTGGAGCTAGAAGAGTCCAATTAATTGAAGAACCAATTGCAGCTGCAATCGGAGCAGGCCTACCAATTCAAGAAGCAACAGGATCAATGGTTGTAGATATTGGGGGTGGAACAACGGAAATTGCCGTTATGTCATTAGGGGGCGTTGTTTATTCAGAATCATTAAGAGTTGCAGGAGACGCTATGGATAATTCGTTAAAAGATTATATGAGAGAAGAATATAACTTGATGATAGGGGACAGTACTGCAGAAAAAATTAAAAAAGATATTGGAACAGCAATTCCAACAAATAATAATACTTATGCAGTCAAAGGTAGAGATTTAAGATCTGGAACCCCTAAAGAGGTAAATATCTCAGAACAGGACACTTCAGAGGCTTTAAATCCGATACTTAAAGATATTGTATCTGGAATAAAAAAAGCACTAGAAAATACACCGCCAGAGTTATCAGCTGATTTAGTTGATATGGGTTTAACAATGACAGGAGGAGGGTCACTTTTAAAAAATATAGATAAAAGATTCTCTAAAGAAACTGGATTACCAGTAAATATCGCTGATGACCCATTGTCATGTGTTGCAATAGGAACAGGAAAGGCGTTAGACGATCAAGAAATATTTTCTACTGTGTTATCTGAGTATTAAATATTATGTCAACAGAAACGAGTAGAGACGATTTTATTATTGCTATTCGTTCAGCATTTTTAAAAAAAGGAAATAGACAAAAATTTTCATTATTCACTTTAATAATTATATCTATTTTAGTTTTATCATTAGAGTATTTTAAAACTGGACCAGTTAATCAATTTAGGTCAATTACAAAAGATATTATATTTAGAGGCTCATACGTTGTATCAAGCCCATTTAAATATGTAAAAGATAAATATTATCTCTTCCAAGATCATATGAGTATGTATGAAGAGTTTTCAGTTTTAAGAGATAAAGACCTAGATCTTGACTCACTTAGAAAAGAGGTTGATTTTTATAAATCAGAAAATGCTCTCTTAAAAAAATTGATAGAAGAAAGAGATCTCTTTTCCAAAGAGTATATGTTAACAAAGATTTTATTAGACAAACAAAGTCCGTATTTAAAGTCTTTGATAATTAATAAAGGTCAAAAAAGTGGAGTTAAATTAGGATCAGCTGTTAAAGATCGATTATATTACATTGGAAAGGTTGTAAATGTTAACTTTTTAAGCTCTAGAGTATTACTGGCTAATGATCTTAATAGCAAAATTCCAATCATTATCGAGCCAAGTGGCATCAATGCAATACTCTCAGGAAATGGAAATGATGAATATGCAGAACTAGAGTACCTACCGAAAGACAATGAAATAAAAGAGAATGAAATTGTGTATACTTCAGGTTCAGATGGCACAATTCCAGCATCAATTCCTGTTGGAAAAATAATAATAAAAGATAATAAAAAGTATGTGAAATTTTACAGTAACTTAAATCAACTAAATTATGTACAGGTAAATAAGTAAAATGGCTAGAGGAGATACAAAATTTTATCAATTTTTGTTAAATGGTTTTCCAATTATTTTATTATTTTTCTTTGCTTTGACAGGTTATTCATTTTCATTCCAGATTTTCAAAATTAATATATCTTTTAATTTTATTCACTTAATTGTTTTTTATTGGGTTTTAAGGAAACCTGAAATGCTTGGTTATGGCCTTATTTTTTTTGCAGGTGTAATTAATGATGTTGTACAAAACCTACCAATTGGAGTTTCATCAATAAATTATCTTTTACTATGTGTCATTGCATCTTTTTTTAGGACTAGAACTTTAGTTCCTAATCTAATTTATGATTGGATACTATTCTTTATCGCAATATTAATTATTAGCTCAATTCATTTCTCAGTATTAGCAATTTTTTTTGATGGAAGTATTAGTTATGGGGCTTTAATGTCAACGGCCTTTTTTTCATTTTTAATTTATCCAGCAGTGGCAAAATTATTCAATCAAATTTATTTATTAGGTTTAAAGCAAGAAAATGTTGAATAGAGGGAGAAACATAGAGAAAGGCAGAGTTATAACAAGGAGGATGTTTATACTGGCTGCAGCAAAAATATTACTCTTCGCAGGTATTTCATCAAGATTATATAATTTACAAATTTCTGATAGAGAAAAATATGAAATTTTATCTGATAAAAATAGAATACGTGAATGGAAAACTCCTCCTCAGAGAGGAATAATTGTTGATAACTTTAATAAAGTACTAGCAAGCAACGATAGAGTTTTTCAGCTACACTTAATATTAGATGAAATTAATGATTTTGATGTAACAATATTTAAAATTAAAAATATAATCGGATTAGATCAGTTTGAAATTAAAAAATTATATAAAAAGAAGGAAAGATTAAAACCTTGGGATACATTAGTAGTTTCGGACAATTTAACTTGGGAACAATTCTCAAAAATTAATTTATATTTACATGAATTAGAAGGTGCAAAACCTGTATTATCGACATCCAGGTTCTATCCTTATGCAAATGACTTAGCACATATAGTTGGTTATGTTGGTGATGCTAGTCCAAAAGATCTTGAAAAACCAGAGATAAAAGAAAATTTTGTTCCAGGTCTAAAAGTAGGGAAATATGGAATAGAAAATTCTCAAGAGAAAATGTTAATAGGTAACTACGGTATTAAAAGATATGAAGTCAATGCATCTGGAAAAAGAATAAGCCAAATAGATTATATTAAAGAAAGACAAGGTAAAAAAGTTAACTTAACTATAGATATAGAAATTCAAAAATATGCCCAAGAGCTGCTTAAAGGAAAAGCAGGTTCAATATGTGCAATGGACATATATACTGGAGAAGTTGTTACAATGGCATCATCACCAACTTATGATCCAAATAAATTTACACACGGAATTAATCAAAAAGATTGGCAAGAAATTAAAAATAATCCTCTAAAACCATTGATAAATAAGTCTATTGCAGGGCTTTATTCTCCTGGTTCAACTTTTAAGCCATTAGTTGCTTTAGCAGCTCTTGAATATGGAATATTAGATCCAAATAAAACAATAAGATGCAAAGGTCATAAGCATCCATATGAACTATATGGAGTTAAATATCATTGTTGGAAAAAAGAAGGTCACGGTTATATGAAGTTGAGAAATGCAATCAAACAATCTTGCGATATTTACTTTTATGAAATGGCAAGATTACTAGGTGTTGATAAATTATCTGTAATTGCAAAAAGATATGGGCTAGGGACTAATGTACTTGGAGATCTTTATAACGACGAAAAAAATGGATTGGTTCCAGATACTAAATGGAAGAGACGTGCATTGGAGCAAAGTTGGTATTTAGGAGAAACTGTTATCAATGGTATTGGACAAGGTTATATTCAAACTACACCACTACAACTTTGTCTAATGACTGCACAAATTGCAAATGGAGGATATAAAATAAAGCCTCACATCATAAAAGACGAGTCTATAAATTATAAGGATGTAATAAATAAAATTAAATTAGATCAATCTAATTTTCCATTGCATGAAAGAAATTACTTAGATGACATAAAAGTCGAATTTTATCAAAGAATGTATCACAAAAAGTCTAATATTAATTTTGTTCTAGATGCGATGTTTGGCTCTACAAATGAGCAATATGGAACATCATACAAATCTCGTTATGATGATCCCAAATATCAATTTGCTGGTAAAACTGGAACATCGCAAGTTAGAAGAATAACTGATCTTGATAGAGAACTAGATTTAGATACTGATCAAATTGAGTATAAAAAAAGAGACCATGCATTGTATGTTGCCTTTGCGCCATATAAGGATCCACGATATGCAATAAGTGTTATTATTGAACATGGAGGCTCTGGAAGTAAAGCAGCTGCTCCGCTTGCAAGCAAATTGATCAAAAGAATTATCGACAGACATAAATTAAGAGAACAATTTAATAACGGAAATACAAGTTTAGCGTAATGTTAAGAGAGAGAATACAATCTAGTAATTACAGTTTTTTAGACAAGTTAAGATCTATTGATTATTTATTGATATTGTTAATCATTGCTATTGGGTCAATTAGTGTATTTGCAATTTACTCAACAGAGGGAGGAAAATTTTCTTTTTATACTAAAAATCACATAATAAGATTATCTGTATTTTTTAGTTTATTTTTAGTCTTATCATTTGTCAGAGTTTCTACCTGGTATAAAAATGCTTACTTATTTTATATTGTTGGATTAGTTTTATTGATAACAGTTTTATTTTTTGGAATTTCAGCCTCAGGAGCAACAAGATGGATAAACTTATACTTTCTGAATTTACAGCCTTCAGAGCTAATGAAGATTGCAGTAATAATATGTTTTGCTAGATATTATCATAGGATACAAAGCTCAGATATTCAAAGCTATAAATTTTTAATTCAACCAATTATACTTTTAATAATTCCTTGTTATCTTGTTATACAGCAACCTGATTTAGGTACTTCTATTTTAATTGCAGGAAGTGGTATTGCTATAATTTGGTTGGCAGGTCTTAATATTAAATATTTTGTTTATTCTGGATTGTTGTTATTAGTATCATTGCCTTTTGTTATTTCCGTTTTAAAACCTTATCAAAAATCGAGAATTCTAACTTTCTTTAATCCTGATAGAGATCCTCTAGGAGCTGGGTATCAAATAATTCAATCTAAAATAGCTATTGGATCTGGCGGTTTTTTTGGAAAAGGATATCTAAAAGGAACTCAAAGCTATTTAGAATTTTTACCTGAAAAACATACCGACTTTATATTTACACTTTTTTCAGAGGAGTTCGGGTTTCTTGGGTCAATTATACTTTTATTTTTATACATATTATTAATTTATAGAATAATAAATGTTGGGCTAGTCTCAAGGAGTTTCTTTGCAAAATTATATTGCTTTGGTTTTGCTACAGCAATTTTTTTATATGTATTTGTTAACATAGCAATGGTTTTAGGAATGCTACCAATTGTTGGCGCACCATTACCTATAATGTCTTATGGTGGATCATCTTTATTATCTATTATGTTGGGATTGAGTATTGTTATGAGTTGTAAAATTTATAATCAGGAACAAATATCAGTTTATTAACTATTTTCCATCTATAGCAACAATTGTTAAATCATCTTTTTGTATGTGGCCTGCACCAAGAATATCATCAATCATTGTTTTAAGCCTCTCGTTAATTGGAGTTGACTGGTATTTTTTAATATAATTTTCAAATCCTTCAGATCCTAACATTTCTCCACTTGGATTTTTTATCTCAGTAATTCCATCTGTAAAAATATACATTGAGCTTTTTTCAAAAGGAATGGTATGTTCAGGATATT
>CACEIC010000013.1 GCA_902559605.1 uncultured Pelagibacteraceae bacterium
GCAAAATTAAGGGATTACAAAACTGATAACAATTTACTTTTATTAAAAACAGAAATGAATGCAGGTCATGGAGGAAAATCTGGAAGAGATGGAGCAATTGAGGAGATTGCAGTTGACTACGCGTTCGCTTTGAAAATAGCTGGAAAATTAAACACTTGATCTTGAAATATCAAAATTAATTACCATATAAATTTTGTTAGTCGCCTAATGGGGCTAGCGGTAAATAAACTTGCTTAATTAAAGGAGGATAATATGACAAGTAAGGATCTATCAATTTTCAACTCACTTCGGCCTTTCTCAATTGGTTTTGACGATATGTTTGACCAATTCGAAAGCATGTTGGGCAATGGTGGTTTAAGTATGCAATCAAACTACCCGCCTTACAACATAAGAAGAACTGGCAAAGATAACTACTCAATTGAGGTTGCTTTAGCTGGTTTTAGCAAAAAAGATGTTGAGGTAGAGTTTGAAGATAATCTATTGACTGTAAGAACTAAACAAGTTGATAGAAGTGAAAACAAAAACCAAGATGGAGAGATAATCCACAAAGGTATATCGCAAAGACAATTTGCGAGATCATTTACAATTGCTGATGATGTAAAAGTGAATGGTGCAGAGTTAAAAGATGGTCTTTTAACAATTGCATGTGAAAGGATTATCCCGGAACATAAAAAAAAGAAACTTATTGAAATTAAATAAGTACCTTGCTTGTGGGGCTAGTCCCCACAAGACTAAATACATCCACTAGAGCTAAATCCGATAATAACCCCTGATGCATTCACCTCAAATTTTCTTTCACAAGGAATTCCATATTTTTTTGTTTTGTAGATAAGCATTTCATTTCCAAGTTCATTGACAAAATCTTCTGAAGGTGAGCCTAATTCTAATCTCATCTCATTAACTTCTTTTCCAACGAATTGACCAAATTTTTCATTCTCTTTTTCAGCCACTTCATCAGATTTCTTTTTAATTGTTTGGCATCCAGTTAAAAAAATTATTGTTAATGTGATAAACAGAGCAATAAATTTTTTTGATAAAGTATTATTTTTAAAAGCAATAATCATTAATACATACCTAAAGTTGAATTATGTTAACAATTTGTTCAAAACTTTCATTAAATTGTTTGAATTTAATTCAAATTTGAAAAGATAGGAAATTTTAAAGATTATTGAGTTATTGATTTATTATATTAAAGAAATGCTATGGCAACAGACTTGAGAATATCAAATATATCAAAAATATATCCAGGGTGTATAGCTAATGATAATGTATCCCTTCAATTTAAAAGTGGAAAAATATACGCACTATTAGGAGAGAACGGAGCTGGAAAATCTACGTTGGTAAAAATTTTGTCTGGTATAATAAGCCCAGATAATGGTGAGGTTTTTTTAAATGAAAAAAATTTAAAATTAAGTTCTCCACTCGATGCCAAAAAAAATAAAATTGGAATGGTTTTTCAGCATTTCAATTTATTTGAAACTTTATCAGTATTTGAAAACTTAAGCATAGATGCAACTGAGGATAACAAAAGTTTAAGGGTAAGAATAAATGAAATATTAAAAAAATATAACTTTAGTATTGACCTTGATGTTCCTGTATTAAATTTATCAGCAGGGCAAAAGCAAAAAGTTGAGATTATAAGATGCCTTTTAAGAAGCCCTAAAGTTCTAATCATGGATGAGCCTACATCTGTTTTGACTGAGCAGGAAACAGAGGAATTATTTATATCTTTAAAAAAATTCTGTGATGAAGGAATATTAATTATTTACATAACTCACAAATTAAAAGAAGTTTTGTCTTTATGCGATGAGGTTGCAGTCATGCGAAAAGGTAAGGTTGTATCTGTTAGTCAAACACAAAATGAAAAAGTTGAAACTCTCGCAAGTAAAATGGTTGGTCAAAAACTAGCAAAAATTAAGAAAAAAATTAATACTTCCAAAAATAAAGATGAGATATTTAAAGTAAAACATTTAAATTTTTATAGCGATGATCCTTTTGAAACAAATTTAGTTAATCTAAATTTTTCTTTAAAGAAAGGAGAATGTTTAGGTATAGCGGGTATTTCTGGCAATGGTCAAAACGAACTCTTTCAAATTTTGAGTGGGGAAATAATTACACCTGATGCATCAATCATTTTTCGAAATAAGGAAATTGCTAAACTAAATCCAAAGCAACGCCGTGAGTATTTAATGGCTTTTTCTCCAGAAGATAGAATATCTCAAGCAGCTGTACCTGAATTAAAAATTTATGAAAACGTAGCTTTAAATAATTTCAAATCATCTAATTTTTTTGAGAAGGGTTTGGTAAATGAAAGAAAAATTAAAGAGCATTCTAAGAAAATATTATCTGATTTTTCAGTAAATACTGACAATGTTGAATTAAAAAGTCAATTTCTATCAGGTGGAAATTTACAAAAACTTATTTTAGGGAGAGAGTTAATTACAGCTCCAGAATTATTAATTTGTTATAATCCAACATGGGGTCTTGATGTCGGTGCAATCAATTATATTCATGAAACGCTTATAAAAATTAATGATGAAGAAAAATCAACGATTTTAATTTCTACAGATACAGAGGAACTGTTAAAACTTAGCGATAGAATTGCAGTTATTTATAAAGGTAAACTTTCAAAAATAATGCCTTCGGTGGAAGTGACTCCAGAAAAATTAGGAATCCTAATGGGTGGAGGATCTATTGATTAAAATTGAAAAAAGGAATGATGTTCCAACGACATTGTATTTTTTTACTCCATTTATTGCAATCATTCTAACAATTATAGGTGGTGGTATTATTTTCTATACTTTAGGTTTTAATCCAATTGAAGCACTTAAGTTTTATTTTATAACCCCCATTTCTAATTTATATGGTTTTAGTGAATTATTACTTAAAGCAACTCCATTATGTTTAATTGCTATTGGTTTATCATTTTGTTTCAAAAGTAATAATTGGAATATTGGTGCTGAAGGACAATTAACTTTTGGAGCAATTGTAGGAGGGGGGGTTGCTCTCTTATTTTATAATCAAGAAGGATTTTACATTTTACCTTTAATTATTATCGCAGGAGCAATTGGAGGAATGATTTTTGCACTTATTCCTGCAATTCTTAAAACTTATTTTAATACTAACGAAATTTTAGTTAGTCTAATGTTAGTTTATGTCTCAAAGTTGATTTTAGATTACTTAGTGGTTGGTCCATGGAGTAATCCAGAGGGATTTAATTTTCCAGAGACAAGACAATTTAGTGACTCTGCTAGAATGCCACTATTATTTGAGGGTTTAAGAATTCATGCAGGAATATTTATCGCTCTTGCAGCAGTCTTCGTTAGTTGGTTTGTGCTCTATAAAACTTATTTAGGTTTTCAGATTAAAGTGTCTGGTCTAAGTTTAAAAACTGCAAAATATGCAGGATTTAAAGGAAAGACAATGATTTTGATTGTTTTCATGATTAGTGGTGCTTGTGCCGGAATGGCTGGTGTTGGTGAAATTACTGGGCCTATTGGACAACTACATAGAATGATATCTCCAGATTATGGTTTTACAGCAATTATTGTTGCTTTTTTAGGTCGTCTTAATCCATTTGGTATAATATTTGCGTCATTAGTAGTTTCTTTGACCTACTTAGGTGCAGAAACGACTCAAATTTTTTTACAGATACCTCAATACACTGGTCAAGTATTTCAGGGTATGATCTTATTTTTCTTACTCGCATCTGATTATTTACTTTTTTTCAAAATTAAATTTCAAAATTTTAATAAAAATGAGCTTAGACATTAGTTTTATTGGTGTTTTAATAGGATCAATTATGGCATCTTCAGTGCCGCTAATTCTAGCTGCATCAGGTGAATTAATCACTGAAAGATCGGGCGTTTTAAATTTAGGTGTCGAAGGAATGATGATAATAGGAGCAATTTCTGGTTTTGCTTTAATGGTAATAACAGATAACCTTTTTATTGCAATTATTGGATCAATGTTGTCTGGTGTTATAATTTCATTAATATTTGGATTTTTAACACAATCACTGCTGACAAATCATGTTGCAACGGGATTAGCATTAACAATTTTTGGTATTGGTCTTTCAGCAATGTTAGGAAAAAATTTTGTTGGTATTCCTGGAAAAGATTTTCCAATTTTATTTTCAAGTTTAAGAGAAAGTATTCCGTTTTTTGGTCCAATATTATTTGGACACTCTATAGTTTTATATTTTGCTTTTGCTTTACCATTTTTAACTAATTATTTTTTGAAAAAAACTAAATTAGGTTTAGTTGTTAGAGCTGTTGGCGATTCGCCTGTTTCGGCATCAAATCAAGGTATTAATGTTATTTTGGTTAGATACTGTTGTATTCTTTATGGAGGAGGCATGTGTGGTTTAGCTGGAGCTTATTTATCTTTAATATACACTCCACAGTGGATTGAGAATATGACAGCTGGAAGAGGATGGATAGCTCTGGCTTTGGTTGTATTTGCAACCTGGAGTCCAATAAAAGTTTTAATTGGTGCAATAATTTTTGGCGGAATATCAATATTACAATTACATATGCAGGCTGTTGGATTTAGAATTCCAGTTCAATTTTTAATTGCACTACCTTACCTGATGACAATAATAGTTTTAGTTGTAATCTCCCGCGATAGTAGAAAAATAAAACTAAACACTCCAACTTCTTTGGGAAGAATATTCTATAAAGAAAAGTAATGTTAGCTATTCGAAAATAAACATTTTTTTTTTTATTTTTTTGATTAACTTAAAAACATCATAAAAAAAAATTTAAAGGGGAAATCAAATGTATAAAAACTTTTTGAGATACTTAATTTCTGCAATTTTTTTAATTACTTTTAGTATAAGTGCAAAAGCAGACTTTAAGGTTGGATTCGTTTACATCGGTCCAACAGGAGACCATGGTTGGACATACCAACATGATGAAGGAAGAAAAGCTGTTGAAGCTGCAGGGATAAAAACTACTTATGTGGAAAGTGTTAAATATGGTGCTGATGCAGAGAGAGTAATCAGACAACTTGCTCAATCAGGCCATGACCTAATATTTACCACTAGCTTTGGATATATGGATGCGACGAACAAAGTAGCCAAAGACTTTCCAAACGTGAAATTTGAGCATGCAACTGGATACAAGAGAGAACATTCAAATGTTTCAACATATTCTGCTAGATTTTACCAAGGAAGAACTATTTTGGGCCATATTGCTGGTAAATTAACAAAAACTAACACTATTGGCTACATAGCATCATTTCCTATTCCTGAAGTTATAAGAGGAATAAACGCAATGACTTTAGCTGCTCAAAAAGTAAATCCTAATATCAAAACAAAAATAGTTTGGGTATTTAGTTGGTATGATCCTGGTAAAGAAGCCGAAGCGGCGCAAGCATTAATCGATCAAGGTGCAGACATCATAATGCAACATACAGATAGTACAGCTCCAGTCCAAACTGCAGAAAAGGCAGGAATTTGGTCTTTTGGACAAGCAAGCGACATGCAGAGATTTGCTCCAAAATCAATTTTAACATCAATTATAGACGATTGGGCTCCTTATTATGTTGAAAGAGCGATTGCTGCAAGAGATGGAACATGGAGTCAACAAGATACTTGGCATGGTCTAAAAGAAGGTATGGTTGCGATGTCACCATATAACAAAGGAATGGGCGCTGATCTTGTTAAAGAAGCAGAACAGCTTCAAAAAGATCTAGCATCAGGAAAAATTCACTCTTTCACAGGTCCTATATACGATCAAAAAGGTAACATCCTTGTTGCAGAAGGAAAAGTTGCTGACGATGGAATGTTATTAGGAATGAATGTTTATGTTAAAGGTGTAGAGGGAGATATTCCAAAATAATTTTAGATAAAAAATTAAAAAGGCTAACTAATTAAGTTAGCCTTTTTTATGAATGTTTTTTCTTTAAACCATTGATGTCTATTTCATCGTAATATTCTGATGGTTGAACTATCCACGGATCACCATCTAGTAAAATTGGACAAAAATCTGGTGTAAAAGAAGAAGACTTTTTCTTCCAAAGGCAAGCTGTTTTAATTTCTTCAATATGGTTTTTTACAGGAGCATATTTTTTTAACCATTTAATACTTTCATTCAAAGTAAGCCCAGTATCAGATAAGTCATCAACTAATAAAACATTTTTAAAATCTTCATTTTTAGCTATTGAGCTTATGTCTCTTGCAAAAATAAGTTCACCCTGTTTATTTTCTACAGTTTCTCCAGAATAACTCTGAATAACAACATAAGCAGTGGGCAATTTAAATATTCTTGATAGCATATCAATTATAGGAGCTGCACCCCTCATTATTCCGACTAAAACAGATGGTTTGTAATTTTTTTCAATTGTAAGAGCTAACTTTTCAACTGCTAATTTATAATCTTCATAATTGATTATTAATTTTTCTGCCATAAAATTTGGTAACATAAAAAAAAAAAATTAAAAAGGAGAATTATGAAAGGTTACTGGATTGCAACTTACAGTGAAATTAAAGACCCTGAAAGAATGAAAAAATATGCAGATAAAGCAAAGGAAGCTGTATTAAAACATTCTGGAAAAATTTTAGCTCGTAGTGCTAATAACATTGCACTTGAGGGTAGAGAAATGGTTAGAATAGCACTAGCAGAGTTCCCTGACGTGGAAACTGCTAAAAAATGCTATGATTCTGAGGAATATGTTGAGGCAAGAACATATCTTAAAGACAATGTAATTAGAGAACATATGATATTTGAAGGAATGGAATAACACAGAAAAGGGGCAAATATGAAGGCATATTGGGTGAGTTTGTATACAGAGATTTTAGACCAAGATAACTTAAAAAAATATGGTGAAAATGCAATACCAGTTATAAAAAAATTTGGTGGAACTCCTGTAGTTAGAGGAGGAAAACTAAAATATTATAGTGGTGATAAAGTATTAAGAACCGTCATTTGGGAATTTCCCAGTTATGACAAAGCCATATCTTGTCATGACTCAGAAGATTATTTAAAAGCTTGGTCTTATGCAGAACAAACCACAAAAAGACATATGTTTATCGTGGAGGGCGCTAATACTGAATAGTATCATCGTCAATTGAACGCCACAAATACCAAGTTGCAACAGAACAATATGGAGAAAATTTTTTTTGAAGTTTTTTTATAAAAGTTTCAGGTGGAAAATATTTTTTTTTATAGTTATTTGATATTGCTCTTAATAATCCAATGTCCTGAATTGGCCAGATATTTGACCTATTATAAGTAAATAACAAAATCATCTCTGCTGACCATCTTCCTATCTGTCTTAAAGTTGATAGATATATAATGGCTTCTTCATCGTTCATTTTCGGAATTAATCTTGGATTAAAAGTTTTATCTTTAAATTTTTGAGACATTTCCAAGATACCCCTTATTTTTTGACGACTAAGACCACATTTTTTTAGTTGCGATGTTTTAAGCTTTGAAACAATTTTTGGATTAATTTTTTTTTTACATGCCAATTCAAATTTTTTAAAGACAGAGTCTGCAGCAGCAACACTTATTTGTTGTCCTATTATACTTTTGCATAAAGAATAAAAGACATCTTTTCTAGTAGTTAAATTATTATCTTTATATTTTTTAATCAATGATCTCATGATACTATCTTTTTTTGAAAGATGTTTTCTAGCTTTTGTCCAATATGGTGGTGCCTTACTCATTTCTACTTACCGTTACTTGTTTATTTAAATATATTTCTCTTCGAAATATAATGATAGATGATATTATTACCAGTGAAGCACCCATCAATGTTTTAATTGTAGGAATTTCATCCCAAATAAAATATCCAAAAGATATTGCAAATATTAATCCTAAATATTTAAGAGGTGTAACCAAAGAAACCTCAGATAATTTATAAGATTGACTTAACAATAAGTTAGCTGTTCCTCCTAACAAGCCAATTGTACATAAAAGTAAAAAATCATTGAAAGATGGCATGATCCAACCAAATGGTATTGATAAAACTCCAACTATTGTAATTGCAAAAGAAAAAAAAAATGAGATCAACCATACTGGTTCTGTGGATGAAAGTTTTCTAATTGTAATTGCAACGTAAGACATTCCAATACAAAAGATTATTGGAAATAAATAATAAATATTTAAGCTAGAAAATCCTGGTTGGGTAATTACTAAAACACCAATAAAACCAACAAATACCGCGGCCCATCTATATACTCCTACTTTCTCACTTAGTAAAAATATTGATAGAAAAGTTGTAAATATAGGTGCAGCAAATGAAATACTTGTCACTGTTGCAAGTGGTAGGTTTCTTAATGCCAAAAATATTGCAGCTAAAGCTATCAGTCCTGAACAACATCTAATTAAATGTAATCCTGGTCTATTTGTTTTGTAAAAATCTCTAAATCTTGTCTTAGGAACTAAAAAAATAATTGGCAAAATACCAAATAGACCTCTAAAGAACATTACCTGTCCAATTGGATAATCTGATGACCACTTGACTATTACATCCATAAATGAAAAGGCACATATTGATAAAAACATGTAAAAAAAGCCTAATTGATTTTTGGAAAGCATGATAATAACTTTAGATTAATTAAAATTTTTAGCAATGGAAATAGCAACTTTAGCACTTGGATGTTTTTGGGGACCCGAAATAAAATTTAGCAAGTTAGATGGAGTAATAAATACGGAGGTTGGATATTGTGGGGGCAATACCGAGCAGACATCTTATAAAGAAGTATGTTATGGTGACACCAACCACGCTGAGGTAGTTAAGGTTGAATTTGATAATACTAAAATTTCTTATGAGGAAATAATAAGAAACTTTTTTGAATTTCATGATCCAACTACTTTGAACCGGCAAGGTCCAGATATAGGTACTCAGTATAGAAGTGAAATATTTGTTCATGATGAAAATCAAAATAAAATAGCTAACAAAGTACTGAAAGAAATTAACGAAAAATTTAAAGGTAAAATCGTTACCAAAATATCAAAATCAAAAAATTATAACAAAGCTGAAGATTATCATCAGAAATATTTGGAAAAAAGTTTCTAATGTCACTTATATCAACTGAGTGGCTAGAAAAAAATCTTTCAAATGTAAAAATAATAGATGGCTCTTGGCATATGCCTGCAACAAAAAGAAGTGGTAGAGAAGAATTTAATAAAGAGCATATACCAAATGCAATTTTTTTTGATATTGACGAAAATTGTAATAAATTAACCGACTTACCACATATGTTAACGGACATTAGTTCGTGGGAAAATATACTATCATCTATGGGCATATCTAACGAAGACGAAATTGTGATTTATGATAATTCTGAAGTTTTAAGTGCTTGTAGAGTATGGTTTAATTTAATTTACTTTGGCCACGATAAAAAGAAAGTATATGTTTTAGATGGAGGTTTTAATAAATGGAAAAAAGAAAAAAGAATAACTTCTGATAATAATGAAATTATTCAAACAACCAACTACAAAGCAAAAGAAAATAATGAAATGGTAAAAAGTAAAGATCAGATCGACCTAAATATAATTAAAAAAAAATTTGATTTAGTTGATGCGAGAAGCAAAGATCGTTTTATTGGTATAACTCCAGACCCAAGAAAAAATGTAAGAAGTGGTTCAATACCTAATTCAATTTGCTTACCATTTAAAACCCTTATCAATGACGATTTTACTTTTAAAAGTAAGTCTAAAATTTCTTCTTATTTTAACGATTTATCTTTAAATGACCCAGTAAATGTTGTGTTTTCATGCGGTTCTGGGATCACAGCATGTGTTTTGGCACTTGCATATTCTCAAGTAAATAATAAGTATCTTCCAGTCATTTATGATGGTTCATGGGCTGAATATGGTAGAATATAAGATATGAAAAGATCAACAAAAATTACAAGCATAATAATAATTTTCTTTTTAATTATAGCTACAGTGATTGTTGGTAGAACAATGATTGGAAATCATTTTAAAAAGAAGTTTAGTAAAAGACCACCCCCAGGAATAATTGTTACTGCAGCTGAAAATAGAGTTTTTGAGAATTTAATAAGTACATACGGAACAGCAAGACCATTTAAAACGCAATCCTATAAAATTGAGAAGTATGAAATACTTAAACCTATCAACTTTAATCAAAAAGTAAAAAAAGGTGATGTAATTGCAGAACTTAAAAATAGAAAAATTACTGCTCAGTTTGATGGCACAATTGGAAAAAGAGAATTTTCAGAAGACATCGAAGTTTCAAAATCTTCAATCTTAGTTAATCTCGAAAATACCAGTATTATCTATTGTGATGTAGATATACCTGAAATGTTTGTACCATTTATTAAAGTTGGTTTACCCGTTGATATAAAATTTTCTGGATACAAAGATAAAACATATAAAGGTGAAGTTGACTCGTTAGCTAGTCGAATTAGTGAGGATACTAGATCATTACCAACAAGGATAAAAATGGATAATACATCTGGTGAAATTTTGCCTGGCTCATTTTTAGAAATTTCAATAAAATATGATACAAGAGAAAGCTTAAGTATCCCAGATACTAGCACAATAGTGGAAGGTGATAATATATTTATCTATAAAGTTGACGAAAAAAATAAAGCATTAAAAACAAATATTGATACCGGAGATAGATACCTGGGTTTTGTTGAAGTTTTGAATGGTCTAAAAGTTGGTGACAAAGTTGTTGCTGAGGGCACAAAAAAAGTCAGACCAAATTTAATAATAAGACCTATAAAAAAGGGTGCTAAAGTAGCTAGTCAAAACAAATCTGGTTGGGGTGGAAAAAAGAAAAAAGATACCAAAGAAAACAAGAATGGTATGTTTGCGTGGTTACAAAAATTAAATATATTTAAAAAGTCTGACTCTGAAAAACAAGAAAATAAAAAATAATTAATACATGTATATAACTGAAGTTAGTATTAAAAGACCTGTCGTTGCATGGGTAATGTCAATGATACTAATTATTTTTGGAATTTTTGTTTTTTGGGAATTACCTGTTAGGGAATTACCAGATGGCATTCAGCCTCCAGTGGTACAGGTACAAACCGATTATAAATCTGCTTCAGCTGAAATTGTTGATGAGGAGATAACACAAAAAATAGAAGATGTTATAGGAGGAGCTGAAGGAATTAAGAACATTGATTCTAGTTCGCTTAATGGAAGAAGTAGAATAAATATTTATTTTAATACAGATATAGATTTAGATGATGCAGCAAATGACATAAGAGAGAGAGTATCAAGAGTTGCAGACAATTTGCCAGATCAAGCAAACCCACCTCAAATTTTGAAACAAGCAGCAGGTTTTACAACTACAATGTGGGTTGCGCTATCGTCACCAACTTGGAATGATTTAGATTTGGGTGATTATGCAGAAAGATATCTTATAGATGCATTTTCGAGTGTACCAAATGTTGGTAGAATTTTAGTCGGTGGATTAAGAGAGCTAAGTGTTAGAGTTTGGGTAGATCCTATCAAGTTAGCAGCCAATAATCTTACTATTCAGGAAGTCGAAAGAGCATTAAGAAATGAAAATATAAACATCCCCGCTGGAACTTTAGAAGCTAGTAACAAAGATTTAACTCTTAATATTGATAAGTCTTACTCTAATATTGAAACAATCAAGCAGCTTCCTCTTAAGAAGAACAAAGATAAAGTCACAACCCTTTCTGATATTGCAAATGTAGAGCTTGGTCCAGTTTCTGAGAAAACTTTATTTAAAGCTCAAAGAAAAAATGCAGCTAATTTAAAAACAGTTGGGATTGGAATATACGCAAAAAGTGGAGCATCAACTGTCGAACTTTCAAATCAAATTAAAGAGAAAATAAACGTTTTAAATCAATCTTTACCAGATGGTTTAAAGTTAGAAATAGCATTTAATAGAGCAACTTATGTAGGAACTGCAATACAGGAAGTTTATAAAAGTTTAATTATTGCTTTTATTTTGGTCGTGGTAATAATTTACTTGTTTTTAGGGAACCTAAAAGCTGTAATTGTACCAGCTGTAGCTTTGCCAGTAAGTTTAATTGGTTCGTTTTTAGGTTTATATATATTTGATCTTTCTATAAATATTTTTGTTCTCCTAAGTTTTATTTTAGCAATTGGAATAATAACTGATGATTCTGTAATAATGACAGATGCAATTTATACAAGAATTGAAAAAGGAGAAACGCCACTTGTAGCTGCTTATAAAGGCTCAAGACAAATAACATTTGCGATAATAGCTACAACTTTGATCTTAGTTGCAGTTTTTTTACCTTTAATTTTTATTGAGGGTATAGCTGGTACCTTGTTTAAGGAAACTGCAATAGCACTATCTTTCTCAATTGTTGTTTCTTCGTTTGTGGCTTTAACTCTTTCACCAATGTTAGGAAGTAAGTTTTTAAATAAAAAAGAAAATATTAATTTTTTTGTAAAAAAATTCAATAATGGATTTAAATCTTTTACAGAATTTTATACCGATACCTTAAAATTTTGGATTAATAAACAAAAAACAATTTCGATATTTATAATTCTATTAATTGCAGCTTCAGTTTATTTATTTAACTTTACTAAAAAAGAATTGATACCATTAGAAGATAGAGGGGCTTATTTAATAATTGGTTCTACTGATGAAGGAAGTTCATTCGAGTACACACAAGAAAAAGCCCAAATAATTGAGGGAAGAATATTAAAATTGTTACAAGCAGAAGACAGCCCTTACCAAAGATTAATTATGAGGGTACCTGGTTTCGGTAAGTCCGCAACTTCATATAATACTTTTATTATAATTGCACTTTTAGATGAATGGAAAAATAGAGAAAAGAGTACACAAGTTGTTTTAAGAGAAGCTATTGGTCAAGTTGTTAGTGTGCCAGAAACGTTTGCGTTT
This sequence comes from uncultured Pelagibacteraceae bacterium, assembly GCA_902559605.1. GTDB lineage: Bacteria > Pseudomonadota > Alphaproteobacteria > Pelagibacterales > Pelagibacteraceae > Pelagibacter. Next base: position 12,838 of record CACEIC010000013.1, read on the forward strand.
CCTATATCACCTCAATCTATAAGAGTTTCTAGCTATAATAAACCAGTTCAAATGGTGATTTATGGGACAAGTTATGAAGAGTTAGAACAAATTCAAAGCCAAGTTTTAAGAGAGCTAAGAAGAAATAGAAATATGTTTAGAATTGAAAGTGATTACACAAAAAATAAACCTGAAGTAAAATTAATTACTAACAAAAATAGAGCAAATGATTTAGGAGTTTCAATAGAGAATATAGGCAGAACACTAGAAACATTGTACGGTGGAAAGAGAGTTACAACATATAATAAAGAAGGAAGAGAATATCCAATTATTCTTCAGCAGTATTTAGCAGATAGAAGAGATAAAGATGGCTTATCAAAGATTTTTGTAAGATCTGAAACTACAGGAAAATTAGTGTCTGTTGCAAGTTTGGTAGAATTTGAAGAGAAAGGAACTGCCGAGTCATTACCTAGATATAATAGACAAAGAGCAGTAACTATATCGGCAGCTTTATCTGAAGAATACACATTGTCTGAAGCTATAAAATATTTAGAGGACGTAATGTTGAGAGTTGCTCCTCAAAATCAAATAACTTGGAAAGGTAAGTCAGAAGAACTAAAAGAGACTAGTAACGAAATATTTCTTATTTTCGCTTTAGCATTAATAACTGCATATTTAGTAATGGCTGCTACTTTTAACTCGTTTGTCCATCCTTTTATTATTATATTGACTGTGCCTCTTGCAGTTTTTGGAGGTCTTGTATTCATTTTATTTCTAAATAGTTCGGTAAATATATTTTCACAAATCGCCTTGATTATATTAATCGGTATATCCACAAAAAATAGTATTCTTATCGTTGACTATACTAATCAAATTCGAACAACAGGTGCAAAAATTGAGGAAGCATTGATGGAAGCTTGCAAATTAAGAATAAGACCAATCATAATGACTTCATTAAGCACCATGATTGCAATGTTGCCTCTTATAGTAGGTAACATAGGCCCAGGCGCAGGTGAGGCGTCTAGATTAGCAGTTGGATCAACAATCTTTGGTGGAATGATTATTTCAACATTCTTTACATTATATGTGACGCCAACTATGTATTTAACACTAGCAAAAAATACCAAGAGAATAGATGCAGTAGATCTGGAGCTAGAAAAGCAGTTGATTAAAAAATAATATATTTTCTAGTAGTCAAAGATTTACTACATTTATTAAGCTGCTTCTTGAATTTATTTGAATAACCCTCTACTTTTTTTGCCAATACTATAACTTTCTGATTGCTTTTATAATTTTTATAATTTCCCCAGCCTTCATGATAAGCAATATATTGTCTGAAAGCATCTTTTTTTGAAACCTTTAAAATTTTTTCCGTTTTGTTTGTATACCAGCCAATAAAATCAACACTATCTTTAAATCTAGTTCTTAAAGCATATTTATTTCCAGTCTCATCTTTATATTGTTTCCAAGTACCTTTAATAGCTTGTGAGTATCCAAATGAACTAGAAGGTCTTTTATAAGGTATAACTTTAAATAATTTTTGACGTGCAGGCTTAGCGAGCCAGTCAAAATCAGATTCCATTTTTATTATTGCTAATTGTAAGTTGATTGGTGTTCCCCACTTTTTTTCAGTTTTTTTTGCGTGTTTATACCAAAGATATCTCTCAGAAAATATTGAACAGCCATCTGCTGTATTTTGTGGTATCGATGAGCAAGCAGTTAAAAATAATAGACCGAAAAATAAAAAATACTTTCTAAAAAGAATCACAGTTTAATATAAATTATCTATTATTTTTTCTCCATATCCATGGATAATCAAATTCCATACTCCACAAACCTAACTTGTTGTTTTTTGCATAAATTTGATCTTTAGAATATTTTTTTTTTGAATATTTTGGATAGTCGAAGGCTAATCCATTTCTTACCATGTAAGCTGAAACACTCTCATTATTGATAAAACACTCTCCTAAATACCTACCAAAATAGTCTTTTTGGGGCTCGATTAGACATTTTAATTTTTTATTTATAATTTTTTCTGTGAGAGAATCTTTTGAAATTTTTCCACAATTAATTTTTTTTTTATTTTTTAAGCAAAACTGTTGCTTTCCTTTAAATTTGGTTTCTGGAGCATCTATTCCTGAAAAACGAATTTTTTTATTATCTAATAAAATTGTATCACCATCGATTATTTTAATTTTATCTGAAATTAGGATTGTTTCTGATAGTAAGTAATTTGTTGCTACAAATGTAAATAAAAATAGAAAACTAACTAACTTCAGTAGTTGCTTTTTCATTACATTCTTGCATTTTTTTTCTGATTTGGTCTTCCGATATATTTTTGTCTTTTAAATCTCCATAAAGCTTTCTAAAAACTTCTTCATCGCCTGCCTCAGCAAAATCTGCTTTAATTACATCTTGAATATATTGATTTTTTTTTTCCTCATCATATCCCAGAATTTGTGAGGCCCACTCTCCTAAATATTTATTTTTTCTTGCATTAATTTTAAATTGTTTTTCCTCATCATGAGCAAATTTTTTTTCAAAACCTTTTTTTCTTTCATCGAATGAACTCATTGCAATCTACCTTTATAAATTATTTTAAAAACTAAAAATGATATAAGTACACCTATTATATTACCAAACAAATCACCTAATTCAAATCCTCTTTCTGGAATAATTAAGTGCAGAATTTCTAAAATGATAGAAATACAAATAAGATAAATAAATATATTTTTTAATTTATGTTTAAAAGCAATTAGTCCTAGAATTGAAATAATAAAGAAAACATAAACGTGATTTGAAGATACTAAAAAATCTCTTGTTAATTGTGGTTGAATTTTACAATCACTATAAATAAAACATCCAAGAATACTACCGGGATATAAGTAAAAGATAAATAAAACTACGTTAGACAGATAAAAAAACTGCTTTATGTAATTCATAGTTAATCTATATTAAATTTTCATAAATGAGTCACTTAATACTTGTTAGACATGGTCAAAGCGAATGGAATTTAGAAAATAAATTTACAGGATGGGTCGATATTGAACTCGCACCACAAGGTAAATTAGAAGCCTGTAAAGCCGGAGAGTTTATAAAAAAATTAAATTTAGAAATAAAACATTTTTATACTTCTTATCAACTAAGATCGATTGATACTTTAAAACTTATTTTAAATACAATCAGAGTAAAACCAGATAATATAATTAAGGCCTGGCAATTAAATGAAAGGCACTACGGATCACTTACAGGATTAAATAAAGATGAAATGAAAAAAAAACTAGGAGAAGATGAAGTTCACAAATTCAGAAGATCTTGGGATAATCCACCAAAACCTTTAAATATAAATAGTCCATATCATCCAAAGAATATAAGTATTTACAATGATATACCTCGTAACCTTATTCCAGATACAGAGTCTCTTAAAGATACTTATGAAAGAGTTGTGCCCTATTTTGTTGAAAACATAGAAAAAAATTTGCAGGATAATATAATTATATCTGCTCATGGTAATTCTATTAGATCACTTTTAAAATATTTATTTAAAATTGATGACAATGAAATTTCTAAACTTGAAATACCAACAGGAAATCCTCTACTTTTGAAATTTGAAAAAAAGAATATAAAAGAAGCTAAT
>CACEIC010000014.1 GCA_902559605.1 uncultured Pelagibacteraceae bacterium
GTCATTATTTTGTTTATACCCCGCTTCAACAGAAGCGTTAATAAAAGCGCCAAACAAAGGATTTTTATTTTTGGATTGATTTACTGGCAAAATTCCCTTTCCACCTCTGAATTCATTCTCTCCTTCAGACCATGTCTCAATTTTTTTAAAAAACGGTAAAACATTTTCATAAGACCATGATTTCAAGCCAAATGAGGCCCATCTCTCATAGTCGTTTTTGTTTCCTCGAACATAAACCATTCCGTTATGTGCAGAACAACCACCTACCATTTTTCCTCTTGGGCAAAATAATCTTCTATTATTTAAATTAGGCTCTGGTTCTGAATAATATTTATAATTATATTTAGGATCGTGCATTGCATATAGAATTGCCAAAGGCATATTAACTTTCCAAATATCACTAGATCCGCCTGCCTCAAACAAGGCAACATTAAATTTCCCATTTTCACTTAATCTATTTGCAAGAACACATCCTGCTGTACCAGCTCCAACAATTATGTAGTCAAAATTCATTTACTTTTTAAGTTTATCTGCAAGTACTAATTTATCTGATTTAAAACTATTTTTATTTTCGTTAATAAAATCATCCATAATTTTTATTTTATCTTCTTCAAATTCTGTAACTTTTCTTTTTTCAAGATCAATATAAAGAGATATACTTTCTGTAGTTGCAGCAAGTTTTCCTGTTTTTTTTTCGATCATCTCACATTTTAAATGTAATCTTTTCTTATCATGATCAAAGAAAGTGCAATAAACATCAACTTCTTCATTTTCTTTAACTTCATTGTCGTAAGTTGTTCTTGTTTCAACCACCATAGTGCTTCTTTTATTAATTTGTGCTTTAGCTCCGCCCATATCAAATTTATTAAGCATTGTTTCCCATGCTTCATCAAAAATTAAAACATAATAAGCCATGTTCATATGCTCATTATAATCTGTCCAATCTTTTATTATTTTTCTCGAAGCCAAATGAAATGACATTTTATCAGCTTTTATTTATTTTATCTGCTACTAACAATTTTCTTTGCATCTCTCTTAAAACAGGTCTTTCTATCAATTTACCATCTATTACAACTAAACCTGTGTTTGCTTTCTTAAATTGATCCATAATTCTTTTAGCTTTACTTATTTCTTCTTCAGATGGAGTAAAAATCTCATTTAAAATACTTATTTGCTTTGGATGAATAGATCCTTTCCCAGTGAAACCTAAGTTTTTAACAAACTGTGCTTCTTTTTTCATTCCTTCCATATCTTCTAAATTTAAATAAGGAACATCAATAACATCAACTCCTTTACTTGCGCCAGCATGAACTAACTTTGATCTTGCATAAACTAAATTCTCTAATTTGTTTTCCACTCTCAATTCTGCTGCCATATCCTCTCCACCAAAATATAAAGCAACTATTCTATCGCTAGAATGTGCAATATCATAAATACTTTCAAGAGCTTGATTAGTTTCCATTATAACATGAAGATCAGTATCTAAACCACAATCAGTAAGCATGTCATCAATAAATGTAATTTCGTCAGGTGTTTTAACTTTAGGCAACATGATAGCTTTAACCTTTAGTTTATTTGAAGCAATAGCTTCTAAGTCTAAAAGACCATTTTTAGTTCTTTGACAATTTAATCTAACAACTAGTTCGACATCATTTTTTACTTCTAGTGACTTTAATGCTTCAATAGTATTTTTCCTTGCCTCGTCTTTATCTTTCATGGCAATTCCATCTTCTAATTCTATACAAACCATATCAGCTCCTGAAGCCAAGGCTTTTGGAAACATCTCTGGTTGAAGACCTGGTGTAAATATAAAACTACGTCTAACCCTTAGTTTATTTAAGTCCATTTAATTTTTATTTCTTATAATTGTTAATGATATGATATTATATTTTACTAGAAATAAAAATGAACAATAAGGTCTTCATCTCATGTGCAGTTACAGGATCTGGTGATACAGCAAGTAAACATCCTGATTTACCTAAAACTCCAGAGCAAATTGCAAAAGCAGCAATAGAGTCTGCTAAAGCTGGTGCTGCAATTGCTCATATCCATGTTAGAGAGGAAGATGGAACTCCAAGTAGAAGACTCGAGCTTTATAAAGAAGTGGTTGACAGAGTGAGATCATCTGAAACTGATGTAATTATTAATCTCACGACAGGCATGGGTGGTGATTTAGATATCGGCCAAGGCAAGAACCCTTTAGACTTTGGTCCAATGACAGACATGGCAAATGTAATGGAAAGAATTGCTAATGCAGAACAATTTCTTCCAGAAATATGTACACTTGATTGTGGAACCTTAAATTTTGGAGATAGTTCAGTTATTACAGTCAACACACCTAACGATTTAAGAAAAGCTGCAAAAAAACTTCAAGAAATAAAAGTTAAACCTGAAATAGAAGCTTTTGATTTAGGAAATATGTGGTTTGGTGCTCAATTATATAAAGAGGGATTATTAAGTGATCCACCTCTTTTTCAAATGTGTTTAGGAATTCCATGGGGAGCACCGGCAACACCATTAGCTATGCAAGCGATGAAAGATATAATGCCTAAAGAAGGTATATGGTCAGGTTTTGCAATATCTAAAAACGAAATGCCATATGTTGCTCAAACTGTAGTAATGGGAGGTAACCCAAGAGTTGGTTTAGAGGATAATTTATATTTATCCAAAGGTAAATTGGCAACAAATCCTCAATTAGTTGAGAAAGCTATAAGGATCGTCACAGATCTTGGTGTAGAGATTATGTCACCTTCAGAAACAAGAGAAAAATTAAAGCTTGTAAAACACAAGTAATGTCAAAAATTAAAACTGTAGGGATAGTTGGAACTGGTGTCATAGGAACTGGATGGATAATAAGGAATTTAGCTCACAACAAAATTGTTCATGCATATGATCAAAACAAAAATCTTAAAAATTATGTTTTAAAAGAGATAAAAAGAACTTCAAAAAGTATAAAAAAACTTTTTGGAAAAAAAATTTTAATTAAAAATTTAAAATTCTTTAATTCTTTGGAAAAGGCTCTTTCAAATGTGGATTTTGTTCAAGAAAGTGTATTAGAGAATTATAAAGTTAAAACTGATTTAATCCAAAAAATCTCTAAATATGTAAAATCAAATGTAATTATTTCTTCAAGTTCGTCAGGACTTTTGCCCTCTAAAATTTTTTCTAAGAGTAAAAATCCTCAAAGAGGCATAATTGGACATCCATTTAACCCAGCGTATTTATTGCCAGCAGTTGAAATAGTTCCTGGAAAAAAAACTACAAGAAAGTTTCTTTTAGATGCAAACAAATATTACAAATCAATCTCAATGAGGCCAATTATGCTTAAAAAAGAATTACCAGGTTATTTATCGGATAGACTTCAAGAGGCATTGTGGAGAGAGGGTCTACATATTATTAATGAAAATTATGCAACAACACAGGAATTAGATCGTGCAATAGAAGATGGACCAGGTCTTAGATACTCAATAATGGGCACCTTTTTAACCTTTCATCTTGCTGGAGGTAATGCAGGAATGAAACATATGTTAAAGCAATTTGGTCCAGCCTTAAAATTACCTTGGACAAAATTAAAAGCTCCAAAGTTAACAAATAAATTATCTTCTAAACTTATATCAGGTACAAAAAAACAAGCTAAAGGTAAATCAATTAATATGCTTTCAAATATTAGGGACCAATATTTAGTTGATGTATTAAATATTAGAAAAAAATATGAGAATAAAATTAGAAATTGATGAAAGAAAAAATTTTTATAAATAAAACTGGTGGATGTATCTGTGGAAATATAACTTTTAAGGTTAAGCTAGATGAAGTCCCTTTAGTTTTCAATTGTCATTGTATTGATTGTAGAAAAAAAATAGGAGGTATAATGACAATTATACTGCTTAGAGATGGAGCAATAGATATAGATAAGTCTAAATTAAAAATTTATGAACATCAAGGTGGCAGTGGTAATAAAATTAAAAAACATTTTTGTGGGAAATGTGCTGCTCCTATTTTAACTTATGTAGAAAAGTATAAAAAATACTATTTATATGCAGGTTTACTAGACGATATTAGTTTTTTAAATAAAGCAGAGAACATACACTATAAAGAGTCTCATTTTCCATTTATGGAAATAAGCGAAAAAAATATTAAAGTTTAAATACTAATGCATTCTTAAAGTATTGCCGTCTACAGCAATTACTTGTCCTGATATCCTTGGTGCATCATTCGAAATTAAAAAGCTACAGATTCTTCCAATATCCTCTTCATAGACCCATGTATTCATAGAAGTCATTGAAACAAATTCTTTTTCTATTAATTTTTTTGAAATATTTAAAAACTTCGATTTATCCCTTATTACTCTACCCATTCTATCTCCCTTTATTGTTCCAGGACAAATAGCGTTTACTCTAATTTTAAATTTTCCTAGTTCCATTGCCAGTGTTTTGGTTATACCAACAACTGCCCACTTACTTGCACAGTAAGGGGATCTTAATGGAAATCCAAATATACCTGCGGTTGATGATAAATTTATTATAGCTCCACCTTTATTTTTTTTTAACATTGGAATTGAATATTTTGAAAAATAAAAATGGCTAATAACGTTTACCTTTAATGTATTTTCCCAATCCTTACTTTTTAATTTTTCAAGTGTCCCAGTTGGCCCAGCAATTCCAACGTTATTTATAAGAGCATCAATTTTTTTTGTTTTTTTTAATATTTTGCTAAAAAAATTTTTTACTTGGTTTTCATCAGAAGCATCGCACTGAAATACAAATAATTTTTTATTATTGAGCTTGTGCGTCTTACATTTATTCAGAAATTTTGGATTGATATCACAAAGATATACTATTGCACCTTTATCTAAAAATATTTTTGCCGAACTCCATCCAATACCCGAACCTCCTGCGGATATGATTATTTTTTTATTTTTTAAGGTTATGCTCATTTTTAATTTTAAAAGATAATTCAAACTAACAAATCTTCCAACTATTAATATGTCAACTAATAATTGAATTGAGCATTAAATTATTTTATATTGATATTGATTATGCACTCAATTTCAAAAATCTCAAAAAACGGGACTTATCTTCAAGTAATTTGGGATGACGGAAAAGAGAGTAAATTTAATTATATGTGGCTGAGAGATAATTGCCCTACAGCACACGATAAAGATTCTAGGCATCGAATGTTTAATATTTTAGATGTATCAGAAAATATAAACCCAAAAAAATATAATCTTAATAGCGATGGTAAATTAGAAATAGAGTGGAGTGAGGGAAATCATGTAAGTCATTATGATATTAGTTGGCTTAGAGAAAATTGTTACACAATTAAAAATAACGAAGAATACAAATCACCTTATCAATTATGGGATGGAAGTTTAGAAAAAAATATTCATAGTATATATATAGATCACAATGAAATTATATCTTCTGAAGAGGGATTAGTTAAATGGTTAGAGCTTCTTCATTATAAAGGAATAGCAATAGTTTATAATGCTCCAGTAGAAAAAAATTCAGCGTTCCCTGTTTTAAACAGAATTAGTCACACAAGAGAGACATTTTTTAAAACACCTTTTGAAGTTATAAATATACCAAAACCTAATAACTCAGCTTATACAGCTCATGCACTTCAAAATCATATGGATTTACCATGGTTTGAAAATCCTCCTGGGTATCAATTTTTACATTGTTTAGTTAATTCAGCAAAAGGTGGTGACTCATCAGCAGTAGACGCATTCGCTGTTGCAGAATATTTAAAGAAAAACGATAAAGATACTTTTGATACGCTAACAACAATACCTTTAAAGTTTAGAGACAAAGATTACACTCAAGAAGCTTACAGAAGCTTTTATGGCACTGCAATTAGTCTAACAAAAGATGGTGATTATAATGATGTTAGATTTAGTACTGCAACCATGGATGCATTAGATTGTCACCCAGAACAAATGGATAAAGTTTATAAATCTCATCATAAATTTGGAAAACTTTTACACGATGACAAATTTCAAATAAAATTTAGGCTAAGACCAGGAGATATATATACATTCAATAATAGAAGAGTGCTTCATGGAAGAACTGAATTTGATCCAAATTCTGGACACAGACACCTACAAGGTTATTACATGGATAGAGATGAAATTGTGGGTAGATTAAATTATCTTAAGAAATAAAAAAAAGGGCTTTGAAAATCAAAGCCCTTTTTATCTAATTTATTTTAAAGTTATTATGGAAGCCAACTTTTCCATTTATCTGGATTATTGTCTAACCACTCATTAACAACTTCTTTTACATCTCTTTTCTTAATATCAACTTCAACTAACATTTTAGCTTGGTCAATATTTTGTAAAGACATTTTTTCAAAGAACTTCTTAGCATCAGCATGTTCTGCACTAGCAAAAGTAGCTGGGTTACCGTAGTTCATCGTGTAATCTTTAGCCCAACCAGTTGCTGGCCATGCAGCAGTTCCACAATCTTTCCAGTTATTTGCTTCAGTGAAGCTGTCACAAGTTTTGTGTTCTGGAAGTTGTACACCAACCATATCATACTCACCAAAGAACCAATGTGGTGACCATAGATAAAGTAGGAATGGCTCTTTACGCATGTAAGCAGCTTTTGCTTCTGCGATAGCAGCAGCTTCTGTTCCAAGTTCATCAGCTTGGAAGTCTATTCCTAAAAGATCAAGTCTTTTTTGGTCATGACAGTTCCAACCTGCAACCGGACATCCAATAAGTCTACCTTTCTTACCACTTTCAATTGTTGCAAATTTTGCTTTGTGTTTATTTAAGTCTTTCCAAGTTTTAATACCTAGTTCTTCAGCAGCATATCTTGGTATCCAGTAGTCTGACATACCGATTATTCCTGCTGTTCCAAGTAAATCTACACTTCCATCACCATTGTATGTCCCAACGACTTTACCTTCGTATATTAAGTCCTCTTTTAACATAACAGTGTCAGCTTCAGCGTAACTTGGCCAACTTTCGCAAGCGAAGTCTAACTCACCTGCAGCGATTGCTTCCCATAAACCAGTTCCTGAAGGAAATACAGTTTGTTTAATTTTGTATCCCATTTCTCTTTCAAGAATTGCTACGGCAACTTCGCAAGTAATTATCCCACCAGTCCAATCTGCTATAGCTGCGTGAAGTCTTTTGGCTGCATTGGCTTGACCAAAGCTTCCAATTAACAGAGCTACAGAAAGAATTAGTGCTGATATCTTTTTTGATAACTTCATTTATTTCCTCTCTTTTTAATTAATTAAAAACACATTTTAGATCAAAATGTATTGGTATGTAAACCACGCAAATAGTACTATTTGTCTTAGCTTATTAAGCCTAAAGCTTCTCTTTGTTTCTTAGTCCACGCAAGTGTAATTCTATCAATAATAATAGCCAGTAATACTATTCCGATACCAGCTGCTAATCCTCTTCCAGTATCTGATCTTGCAAGACCATTAAAGACTTCTAAACCTAAACCTTTACCACCAATAAGTGGTGTAACTATTTGCATTGCAAAAGCCATAATTACAGTCTGATTAAATCCAATAACTAAACTTGGAATAGCTAACGGGAACTTAACTTTATTTAATGTTTGAATAAGTGTTCCACCAAATGATCTCGATACTTCAGAGTAAGTGCCAGAAACCTGTGTTAAACCTAGAGATGTTAATCGAATAATTGGCGGAATTGAATATATTACAGTTGCAAGAACAGCTGACACTGTTCCACCACCAAAAAACATTAGAACAGGAATTAAATAACAGAAATAAGGAAGTGTTTGCATTGCATCCAACACTACGTTCTGAATATTTCTAAATCTTTCATTGTAAGATGCAATTATTCCAAGAGGAACTCCTATAACAAAACACAGCACTACAGACACCAGTACTGAGGATAAAGTTATCATTGATTGTGTCCATATTCCACATGCACCAATGAATAGAAGAAGTACTGCAGTAATTATTGCAAATCTTATTCCAACAGTTACATAACCTAAAGCCGAAAATACTGCTAATGTATACCACCAAGGTATTTGAGTTAGAAAAACATCTAAAGGTCTTAACAAATTTAAATAAACAAAAGCTCTTAAACCTTTTGCAAAAGAAATAAATCCTGGATTTACAGTCAGGCTTTCTACTGCATTTGTAATTGGTTGTCTTATTGATAATTTCCATTCTTTTGGAAATGTTCCTATTTCTAAAAAGTAATGATCTATAAATGCAATTAGAAATAAAACTAAAAAATAAGGAATAACATAATATCTTTTGCTAATAAATTCACCGATGTTTTCAGCTGTAGATTTATTAAAAATTGAAACTAAAACTCTAAATACTATTGCTATAGCAGATGTAACTGTTTGACATATGATTTTTAAAATCTTATTTCCAAAACTTAACGGCATTTCTAAAATTTTTGCGATTTGATATTTTTCCCAACTTTGTGGAAGTAAATAAAATCTTTGAACATCTGAAGGAAGTCTTTCTACATCTTTACTAAACGCTAAACTAAATCTATCAAACATTATCGCCATAAATAAAATACATAGCCCACCTTCCATTGCCCAACCAACATCCAATCTTCTTATTGCTTGCCAAACTTGGCCACCAATACCTTCGGCACCTATAAAACATGCAAGAACAACTAATGCCAATGCCATCATTATTACTTGGTTAATACCCATCATTATACTTGGTAAAGATAATGGAATTTTAATTTTAAATAACAACTGAAGTTTACTTGAACCAAAGGAAGTGGCAGACTCTATAGTTTGAGCTGGCACTTGTCTTATACCAGTATTCGTCAATCTTATTATTGGAGGCATCGCATATATCATGGTAGCCAATATTGCTGGCGCACCTCCTATCCCAAAAAAAAATAATGCTGGGAACAAATATACAAATGCTGGCATGACTTGCATAGTATCTAAGACCGGCTTCATGAAATTTTCAAATCTATTACTTTGTGAACACAAGACCCCCAGTATAAATCCAAAAAATACACATAATAAAACTGACAGACCCATCAATGCTACTGTTTGCAACGATGGTTCCCACATTCCTGTCGCTCCCCAAAAATAAACTACAAAAGATGAGTAAATGCCCAATCGCAAACCACCTGCAATTATGCAGGGTATTATAATTATTGCTGCAATTAAAATCCAAGGAGACTCTAGTAAAAAGTCTTCTAAAAAATAATAAGTTTCTTTTATATAGCTTGCAATAATTTTAGTGACCCATCTATAATTTTTTTTTAAATAATCTTCTCCGTCATTCACCCAAGCTGTAAATGTAAATTTATCAGTGACTTCTTTAGGAAATTTTGAAGGCCCTTCACTTTGAGTAGATAGCCAAAGTGCTACCAAAAAAACAACTCCAATAATTACATAAGTTATTATGTTTTTTGATTGATTTGATTTATCTATTAAATCAGTTCTAGTAGCCATGTTCGCAAGTTAAAATAAATAATTTTACATTTAAAGTAAAATATTGTCTATTTTTAGGGTAATATTATTTATTAAAAATGGCTGTAGAACAAAAAATCACTTGTACAAATATATGGAAATTATTTGGACCAGACGAAAAAAGAATTATTAAAAACCTTGATAAAAATTTAAGTATTAAGGAAGTTCAAGAAAAAACCGGACATGTTGTTGCTGTTAAAGATGTCAGTTTCTCAATTCAAAAAGGTGAAACATTTGTAGTAATGGGATTATCTGGTAGTGGAAAATCAACACTAGTTAGATGTATTTCGAGATTGATTGAACCAACAGCTGGCATTGTGAAAATGGATGATGTTGAAGTTACAAAAATGAGCGCAAGTGAATTATTAGAATTAAGAAGAAATAAAATGAGCATGGTTTTCCAACATTTTGGTTTATTTCCTCATAGAACAGTCTTAGAAAATATTGGTTATGGATTAGAAGTAAGGGGAACAAAAAAAGATATAAGAACAGAAAAGTCAATGGAAGTTTTAAAAATGGTTGGCTTAGATGGTTGGCATAATAATTATCCAAGAGAATTATCAGGAGGTATGCAGCAAAGGGTAGGACTTGCAAGAGCGCTAGCTGTGGATCCTGAAATATTAATTTTTGATGAACCTTTTTCAGCCTTGGATCCTTTAATTAGAAGAGAAATGCAAGATGAGCTTTTAAAGATCCAAGAAAAGCTTCAAAAAACTATGGTATTTATAACTCACGACTTTTTAGAGGCAATTAAAATGGGAGACCACATTGCAATCATGAAAGATGGAGAAGTTTCACAAGTTGGTACACCTGAAGAAATTGTATCTAATCCAAAAGATCAATATGTTAAAGATTTTTGTGAAGATGTTCCTAAATATAAAGTATTGAGTGCTGGCAAAGTCATGAGAACAGAATGCTGCAATGAAACAAAAAATTTATTTGAGAATGGAAAAGATAATATTTTAGATAATTCTAAAATTGAAAATTTAATAGATAGGCTTATTGATAATGATAAAACTTATCCAGTAGTTTGTAACGAAAGTGGAAAGCTATTAGGTGAAATAGATAGAGTAATAGTCATGAAATCTATGAGATCAAATCAATAAATTTGCTTATTACCTTCTATCGATTTATTCTTAATATTATCTCTCCATATAATAATCATACCAGCAAAAATAATTACTATTACTCCAGGAAATAATTGGCTCCATGGAGCTTCATTAAAGAAAATCCAACCAAGAATAAAAGATGACGGTATACCAAGATACTCAAATGAAGCTATTTTACTTGCTGAAATTAAACGATAAGAATAAATAAACAATATTGCTGCTGTACCACCCAAAACTCCGGTCATTGTCATCAAAATAAAATCTTTAAAATTTTTAATTTCAACATGTCCTGTAGTTACAAAAAATAATATTAAACCACCAATAACATTAAATATTAATGTGTATAATTGAATTTTAGCAGTTGAATGATTGCCTTGAATGAATTTTAAAATTATGACAGTGAAAGCCCATGCTATAGCGGTTAGAATTGGAAAAATTGAGTACAAACTAAAAATTTCACTTGTTGGTTTCATTATCATAACCACACCAACAAAACCAATTATAACTGCTGACCATCTATAAATACCAATTTTTTCGCTCAATAAAATTATTGATAGTATTACTATAAAGAAAGGCGATGAGAAGGTTAACGTCATAGCTGTCGCAAATTCCAGATTTACTACTGAGATAAAAATGAATACATTCATAGAAAGAAAACATATTCCTCTCAAGCAACTCAATATCAAAAACTTATTTCCTAAGTTTTTGAATATTGTTGAAAATTCATTTGTGAATAAGATCAATAATAACAAAGGTATAATTGCTGCTACATTTCTAAATAAAGTTAATTGAATTATTGAGTATTCATCACCTAAAAATTTAATAATAACCATGTAAAGATCTATACATAAAATTGCTAAGAGCATTGTAGCAATTGCTAAATATGTTTTTTTTAAATCTGTTTTTTCAGATGAAATTTTCATTTAATAATATTGAAATTAGTATAAGTTTTTAAAATATTATGCAAAATTTTAAGCTTAATGAAGAATTTTTATTAAATAATCAGGATTGGACATTCCCAACTTTTACAGCTTATGGACCTGGAAGATTTAAAGAAATTGGAAAGTTTTGTAAAAATTTTAAAATAAATAATGCATTGATCGTTACTGATAGTGGTAGTGTAAATTTACCATTTATAAGTGATTTACAAAATTTACTTAATGATTCAAAAATCAAATCAGATATTTATTCAAATATATCACCAAATCCTAGAGATGATGAAATAGATTCTGGATGTAAAAAATTTCGTGAAGGCAATCATGATGCAATAATTGCAATAGGTGGTGGAAGTGCAATGGATGGAGGAAAAGCAATTTCTCTCACAGTTGATAGTGGTGTGCCCTTATGGGATTTTGAATTTGAAAAAGAGCCGCCAAAATTAACTATGGAAAATCCTTTTCCAAAAATAATTACTATTCCAACTACAGCAGGAACAGGCGCTGAAACAGAAGTTACTGCCATGGTCACTCATCTTGAAAAAGGAATGAAGTTTTGTTTATGGCATCCAGATGCCCGACCATGTTTAGCTTTAGTAGATCCAGAGCTAACTTTAAAATTACCACCAAATCTTACTGCTTGGACCGGTATAGATGCAATGATACATGCAATTGAAGGTTATAGTGTTCCTATGTTTCATCCACTTTGTGATGGTTCTGCATTAGAAAGTTTAAATTTAATTTCAAAATCACTTTATGCAGCTGTCGAAGAACCTGATAATCTTTTAGCGAGAGGAGGAATGATTATTGGATCTTATTTGGGTGGAATAGCTTTCTTAAAAGGTCTAGGTTTAGTTCATGCAATTTCGCACATGGTTGGTGCTGAATATAATACTCATCATGGATTGACTAATGCAATTATACTTCCCGCAGTCATGAAATATAATTTGCCTGGATTAGAAGAAAAAGTAAAAAGAATGTCTGAGGCTATGCAATTTGAAAACCATTCAATTGAAAGTTTTCAAGACAACTTAAATATAATTCTAGATAGATTAAAAATCCCTAAAGGATTAAATGAATTAGGAGTGCCAGAAGATTGCCAAGAGAGAATAGCAAAGAAATCAATGTTAGACCAAGCTTATGGACAAAATCCTAAAAAGGCATCATTAGATGAGGTCAAGACTTTAGTTTTAGAGAGTATTAGACAAGCAAGATAGGTTTAATTAAGTGCTTGAGAATTTTTCTGTCCATCAAATAATTTCAAAAATAAAAAAAAGAGAAATTAAAATAGCAGAGGTAGTAAATTTCTATTTAGATAGAATAAAAAAATTCAATCCAAAATTAAATGCTATTATTTCACATATAGATGAAACAAAAATTACCGAAGAAGCAAAATTAAAAGATGAAAATTTTAATAGTGATAATGATAAAGATGATATCTATGGTCTTCCAATTGCAGTTAAAGAACTATTTGATATTAAAAATGAGGTAACATGCTATGGATATAAAGATTTATTAAAAAATATCCCAAAACAGGATTCTTTATTAGTAGATAATTATAAAAAAAACGCAATTTTAATTGGTAAAACAAATCTCTCTGAATTTGCTGTTGGTTGTCATACTACTAACAGAGTTTATGGAGCCACCTCCAATGTTTATGATTATAGTAAGTCAGCAGGAGGGTCTTCTGGTGGTGCAGCAGCAGCTGTTGCAGCAAATTTAATTCCTTTTGCAGATGGCACAGATATGATGGGATCTTGTAGAAACCCAGCAGCATTTGCAAATATTTATGGATTAAGACCAACACCTGGTGCGATTGCAGAAGATAGATTTGAAATTAAAAATTTAAAAGATTTTCCTTTAATATCTACAACTGGATGTTTTGCTAGGACTCCCAATGACATGGAATTTTTATTTAACTACATAAAAGGGAAGAATGTAAAGGATAAATTATCTTTCGATCTTGAAGATATAAATATTAAAAAACTTTCAGATTTAAAAATTGGATGGTGCATTGATCTAAACGAACAATATAAGTATGAAGATGGAATCATCGACTTATGTGAAAATATTTTAAAAAAATTACAGTCAAATAATTTAAATATTGAAGATTTAAAAACTGAAATTAATTCAGAAGAATTGTGGTATTCTTGGACAATATTAAGAGCCAAATTTTTGTATGAAAACTTTTTGTTATATAATTTAAAAAATTTAAATGAATTACCTTCTCAAGCATATTGGGAATATGAAAAAGGGAAAAGCATCAAAACAAACGATGTTTTAAAAGCAATAGAAATAAGAAATAAATATATGGATAAAATACAAAATCAATTTAAACATTATGATTTTTTAGCATTACCTTCGGCTCAACTATTTCCTTTTGAAAAGAACCTAAACAATCCAGAATTTATCAATGATAATAAAATTGACACTTATCATAGATATATGGAAGTCTATACATTATCAAGTTTGCTTGGTTTGCCAACTATATCTATTCCAGTTGGTTTTAATAATAAAGGGCTACCAATGGGAATGCAGATTATAGCAAATGTTAAAGAAGATAATAAACTAATTAACTTTGCCAAATCTTATGAAGAAATTTTTAACTTTTCAAAATTTAAACCAGAATTAACGGAATAATAATGACCAGACACCCTCATCATTTTAAAATTTCATTTGCATTAGCTATTGCTGCTGGTTCATGGGGAATTTATTGGTTACCTCAAAGAATACTAGAAGATGGAGGTTTGACTGGTGGCTGGGGAACAATATCCCAAATGGCGGTTGGAATATTAATATTATCACCAGTCGCAATTTGGAGAGTTATAAAAGGAAAGTCTATTGGATTGGAATTTCCTCTGACTGGTTTTTTTGTTGGAAGTGGATTTGTTTGTTATGCTCTTAGCTTTCTTCTTACTGATGTAGTTAAAGCATTAATCATGTTTTACATGATACCTGTTTGGACAACAATATTTGAAATTATATTTTTAAAAAAGAAATTTGGTTGGAAGAGGGTGATCACATTAGGTTTGGCACTAGGAGGTTTATGGATTGTATTTAGTCAAGAGAATATAATTCCGTTACCTCAAAATGCAGGGGATTGGTTGGCCCTTGCTGGAGGTGCACTATTTGGTGCTGGTTTAATTAGAATGGAAATAATTAAAACCGATGGCGTCTTTCCAATTATATTCACATTCTTTTTTTATGGAGGTTTAGCCAGTATACCTATTGGGTTATTCTTAGTAGATTATTTAGGACCAATTCCATCAGTGGAAGTTATCATGTCGATGTCCACTTTTTTATTACTTATTTCGATATTTTATTTTATTCCTACAGGGGTAATAATCTTTTGGGCTCCAAGTAAATTAGGAGCCGGCTTATCATCTATTTTATTTTTAGCTGAAATAATTGTTGGTGTTGTTAGTGCTAGTATTTTAACAAATGAACCTTTTGGTTGGAGAGAAACAATAGGTAGTATTCTAATAATTCTTGGTGGTGTAATTGAAGTTGTATATGTTCCAAAGTCAGAGAAGAAATTAGCATAATGGATATTAATGAATTATTGAAATCAAAAAAAAAAGTCTTCTTAGATGGTGGAACAGGCTCAGAAATTCAGAGACTTGGTGGAACTATGGGACCAGCTTTTTCTGGTTTAGCAAATGTTTTCTCACCAGAAATAGTAATCAAAGTACATGAAAGTCATATAAACGCTGGATGTGATATGATAACAACCAATACTTTTGGAACTGCAAGGCATTGTCTTGAGCCTTCAAATTTAGGAGATCAGACTATAAAAATTAACATTGATACAGTTAAGTTAGCAAGACAAGCAGTCAAAAATTCTGGAAAAAAAATTAAAATTGCTGGAAGCATGTCAACATATTTAGCTTTGGCTGAAAATGAATTTAGACCTGACACAAAATTTGTACCATCATTTGCAAAAGAAGAAAAAAATTATAAAGAACAAGCAAAGGTATTAAAAGAAGAGGGAGTCGAAGTGCTTATTCTTGAAATGCTTTTAGATATTGACCACGCTAAAATTTTGCTTAATGCAGCTTTAGAAACAGGTTTACCTGTCTGGGTTGGATTAAGTTGCTGCATAAGTAAGTTTGATGAAACCGTAGTAGGTAGAAATTTTAGAGCTGAAAAAGAGAGATCTATTATATATGACCCTTTAAAATATCCTGATGAGCCAAAATTCCTTCCTGAAGATAAAATTATAAATTTCGCTAAAATAATTAATTCACTCAAATCTATCGGTGGAGATGTTTATGGCATTATGCATAGTTGGTTTATTGATACAAAAGAGGGAATGAAAGTTTTAA
>CACEIC010000015.1 GCA_902559605.1 uncultured Pelagibacteraceae bacterium
ATTTATCAAATGATAATTCTATTTCATTTAAACTTATAACATCCTGATTTACTAAAAAATCAAATTTAATATTTTTAATTTTTGATTGGTTGGGTAATTTTACTTCTGCTTCTGTAACTGACCCACGAAAAGTATATTTAATGTTTTTAAGACTTTTTTCATCAAATGTTATGTTGGAAATTATTTTTACTTTACCCTTTTTAATTTGATTTAAAATTAAATTTCTCGCTAAATTAAAGTCATATTCATTTATAAAATCAACAAATCGATCAATATCGTTTTCTTTGGAAATTATTGATATTTCTGAGATTGGATTTTTATTGTTTATATAATCAAAAATATTTAGATCAAACTTTATATTTTCTAAGTCAATATCTTTTTCATTAATTGCTATTTGAGGGTCCAAGGTAAAAATCTCAAATTCAAAATTAGACAAATTTAATTTAAAATTTACTTGGTTTAATTTTAATTTTATCTTTGGATCAATCTCTTTAACTTTTTCATTTATTAAACTATTAAAATTATCTGTTCTAATTCCTGTTGTTGTTAGAAATATTAAAATTGCGACTAAGACAGTTATTAGTGAAATTGTAATTATAGAAATTATTTTACGCATTTAATTTATATAGAGAACTTTCTAAAAAATTATCAATTTCTCCATCTAATACTTTTTCAGGACTAGAACTTTCAAAATTAGTTCTATTATCTTTTACCATTTTATAAGGGTGTAACACATATGATCTAATTTGATGACCCCATCCAATCTCTGACTTTGAATTTTCAAGATTTTCATTTTCCTTTTCTTTTTTTTTTAACTCGTAGTCATAAAGCCTTGCTCTTAACATATTCATGCAAGTTTCTTTATTTTTGTGTTGTGACCTTTCATTTTGACATTGTACCACAATTTTTGTTGGAAGGTGTGTGATTCTTACTGCACTATCTGTTGTGTTGACATGTTGACCTCCCGCTCCACTAGATCTGTATGTATCTATTCTTAAATCTTTTTCTAAAATTTCAACATCAATATTTTCAGATATAACTGGGTATACCCAAACACTGGCAAAACTTGTATGTCTTCTAGCACCAGAGTCAAACGGAGAAATTCTGACAAGTCTATGTATTCCTGACTCATTTTTTAATAATCCGTTTATGTAATCTCCACTTATTTTAATTATTGAAGATTTAATGCCAGCTTCATCACCTTTATGTTCGCTGATAATTTCGATTTTGAAATTTTTTTTGGTTGCCCACTTCATATACATTCTTCTTAACATATCAGCCCAGTCTTGACTTTCAGTTCCTCCAGCACCTGCATGAAATTCTAAATAACTATTAAATGTATCATTATCATTTGATAGAAAACATCTTATTTCAATTTGTTTAATTTTATTAAAGACTATTTTTATATTTGAGGTTGTCTCTTTAATCATTTCATTGTTGTGTTCCTCAATAGCTAAATCATAAATATCAAATAAATCTTTACTTTCATTTGATGTATCTTCAAAATTATTTAATAATTTTTCTAAATTAGTTTTTTGACGTAAAACTTTTTCAGCATTTTTTTTATCCTGCCAAAAATCTGGTTTTTCTATTATATTTGATAAATTAATTATTTTTTCTGAAATCTTAGTCTTTTCAAAGAAACTCCTTTATTCTTTGATTTATTTTTTCTATTTCTGATTTAATATTTAGTATTTCCTGATCCATTAATAAAATTTTAATATATTTGTTGTATTTAATCTACTATCAAAATTGTTAGATATATTATCTGGTTTGTTATCATTATTTTTAAATGACTCGATTATGGCTAAATTGGTTTTAGGATTCGCTTTTTTTCCAGTTTTTGCATCTATGACCATCATATTTATATTGTCTGCAACTTTAAAAGGTCTTGCGTTAAAAGTATTTGCTGTTTTTTTTATGAAATCTTTAAAAACTGGCATTGCTGTTTTTGAACCTGTTTCAAATTTACCTAAACTCCTTGGATTATCATAGCCAATGTATACTCCAACCACTAAATTTGATGTAAATCCTATAAACCAAGTATCTGTATTTTTGTTTGTTGTTCCGGTCTTGCCAGCTAATTCGAGTTTCAATTCTTTTAAACCTTTTCCAGTTCCACGTTCTATAACACCTTTCAACATAGAAGTAATCTGATAGGCTGTTTGTGGTGAAAAAATCTGTTGATATTTATTTTTAATAATTGGTTTACTATTTCCTTCATATGAAATTAAATCACAATTTTCACAGAATCTTTTTTCATTGTTAAAAATAGTTTTTCCTTCACTGTCTTGAATTCTATCAATTAATATTGGATTAACTAATTTTCCACCATTCAAAAAAGAACAATAAGCACTTGTGATTTTTAACAAAGTCGTTTCAGCAGAGCCCAAAGATACTGACATAAGTTCATCTGGATTTTCGTAAATATTTAATTTTTTTGAAAAATTTATAATTTTGTCTATACCTAATTCTTGCGCTATTCGTACAGTCATTAGATTTCTTGATTTTTCTATACCTGTTCTTAGTGTTGAAGGTCCGTAGAACTTTTTGCCGTAATTTTCTGGTTTCCACATTTTTAAATCATTTCCTTGATCTAATACTATAGGTGCGTCTAATACTAATGTTGTTGGTAAAAAATTATTTTCTAATGCTAAAGCATATATGAAAGGTTTGAATGCAGATCCAGGCTGACGTTTTGCTTGAGATGCTCTATTAAATTCACTTTGTTTAAAACTAAATCCACCTGACAATGCTAATACTCTTCCGCTATATGGATCCATCACAACAATGCCTCCATTAGCTCTTGGAAGTTGTTTTAAACTATAGTTTCCATCAGATAATTTCTTGACATAAATTATGTCACCAATTTTGAATAATTTTTTGAATTCCTTTCGCGTCCAATCAATATCATTAAAATTAATTGTTCCATTATCATCATTTTGTGTCTTGATGACTGTTTCAAATTTGTCAATTCTGGTAACAACAGCCAATTCCCATCCTAAAGATTTTTCTAAATTTGAGTCTTTAAGATCTTTTTTCCAATTTTTGTATTTTTTTATATTTGATAGAGGACCTCTCCATCCTTTTCTCTTATCAAATTCTTGCAAACCATTCCTAAGTGATTGTGTAGCAATTTTTTGTAATTCTAAATCCAAAGGTGTCTTGATGTTAAATCCTTGTTTATATACTTTATCATATCCATATTTATCAATTACATCTTTTCTAACATCTTCTACATAATATCTAGAATCTTCTAGGTAAATTCTTTTTCTCTTTTGTAATTTAATTTTAGAGTTAATTAATTTAGAGTGTTGTTTTTGATCAATGAATCCATTATCTAATAAATTATTTAATACTAAGTTTCTTCTAAATTTTGCTAACTCCTTATTTTTATATGGATTGTATTTGCTTGGTGCTTTTGGAAGAGCAGCTAAAAGTGCAGCCTCTCCATAATTGAGTTCACTTATTGGTTTATTAAAATATCTTAAACTAGCTGATGCTATACCATAGCTACCCTCACCAAGATAAATTTGATTTAGATAAAGCTCTAGAATTCTTTTTTTTGATAAAACACGCTCAATTCTAAAAGCTAATATTGCTTCCTTTATTTTTCTATCAATACTTACTTCATTAGTTAAAAGAAAGTTTTTTGCTACTTGCTGGGTAATAGTAGAGGCACCCTCTAATCTTTTTGAGTAAAGTAGATTAAATATGTTATTTTTAATTGCTCTTACTACTCCTTTGGCATCTACCCCTGGATGGTCAAAAAAGTTTTTATCCTCCGCAGATAAAAAAGCATTTATCACGGTTTGAGATATAGCAGAATATGGAACAAAAATTCTTTTTTCAGATGAAAAATCGCTTACTAACACTCCGTTTCCTGAATACAGCTTGCTTGATACTGGTGGTTTATAATTTTTAAGATATTTGTAATCTGGCAATTTATTGGAATAAGTCCAAAGAATAGATATTATTGATAATAATACTAGAAGAGATGACAATAATCCAAATATTAGTAATCTTTTAAAGAACTTTTGCATTTTAGTTTAAATATCTTGCGAATTTGTTATTCTTAAGGCACAGAATTTATTAAATTAACTTATGAAAAAATCAGCAATATTATGTCAAAAAATTTATATATCGATGCATCGCATCCTAATGAAACTAGAGTTGTTCTTAAAAGTAATAATCATATCGAAGACTATGAATATGAAAGTATAAATAACACTTTAATTAAGAATAATATTTATCTCGGAAAAGTAAGTAGAATTGAACCTTCTTTACAAGCAGCGTTTGTTGACTTTGGAAGAGAAAGACATGGTTTTCTGTCTTTTAATGATATCCAGTCTGATTACTATCAACTACCTTTAAGCGATTTAGAAAAAATAAAACAAGAAGAAGAGCAGGTTCGAGAGGAACTTTCAAAACAAAGTGAAAACATTGAAGATAAAATTCTTGAAGGTAAAGAGGAAATTAAAATTGATGATCCTGTTGAAAAAAAAGAGGACGATGAAAAAGATAAAATAAATGCTCAAAAAAAATTTCCATCAAAAAGATACAAAATCCAAGAGGTAATAAAACCAAATCAAGTAATTTTGGTTCAAGTGTTAAAAGATGAAAGAGGTTTAAAAGGAGCAGCGCTTAGTACTTTTATTTCCATTGCTGGAAAATACATAGTCTTAATGCCTAACACAGCCAAAGGTGGGGGAATTTCTAGAAAAATATTTAATCCAGGAGAAAGAAAAAAAATTAGAAATATATTAAATGAAATAACTATTCCAAAAGAGATGGGAATTATAGTTAGAACAGCAGGATCAAACAAAACAAAAAATGAAATCGAGAATGATTTAAAAAATTTAATTAAAGTTTGGGATCAAATAAAAGATAACGCATTAAATTCAATTGCCCCATCTTTAATTCATCAAGAAAGTGATATTATAAAAAGATGTATAAGAGACATGTATGATGATGATACTCAAAATATATACGTTGAAGGAAATGAAGGATATCAAAAAACAAAAAATTATTTGAAATTAATGATGCCAAATCAATTAAAAAAAGTTAAAAAATATAGAGATAAAGTACCCCTTTTTTATAAAGAAAATATAGAAAAAAAATTATTTGAAATTTTTGAGACAGAAGTAAAACTGACTTCAGGTGGGTATTTAGTAATAAACCCAACTGAGGCACTAGTATCAATAGATGTAAACTCAGGAAAATCAATAAAACAAAAAAATGTTGAAAGCACTGCTTTTGATACAAATATTGAAGCAGCAGAAGAAATTGCAAGACAAATAAAAATAAGAGATTTATCTGGATTAATAATAATTGATTTTATTGATATGCTTAACTTTAATAATAGAAGACAAGTAGAGAGAAAATTAAAAGAGAAATGTAGAAATGATAGAGCAAGAATTCAAATTGGTAGAATAAGTAATTTTGGATTACTAGAAATGTCAAGACAGAGATTAAGAGAAAGTAATGTCAAATGGCACATGAAATTGACAGATGAAACCTTTGTATTGAAAATACTTAAATTAATTGAAATAAAATCATTAGAACATAATGCAAAATTAGTTGAATTAACTATTAACGATAAAATTGAAAAACATATTACTGATCACTATGACGAAGTAGTTAAATACTTTGAAAAAAAGTATAAAGCTAAAATTGATTTAAACACAAATAATGATTTAAATTTAGAAGACTATATAATTGAGTTCAAATCAAAAACAAAGAAAGTATTGGATAAAATTGAAAAAGTAGAGAAACTTGAAGCTTTAAAAATTGAAAACAAAAAAGATGATAATATTGCTAAAAATAAAGAGAGAAAGATATTTAAAAAAAGGAAGTTCAGAAAAAAATTTTACAAGAAAAAAACTAAATAATTCCTTTATTTGTAGTTGATGCAGATCCAAATAAATTTGGATTAATTCTTCCAGACAAATATGATTTTCTTCCAGAAATTACTGCAAGCTTCATAGCTTCTGCCATTTGAGATGGATTTTTAGCTTTTGCAATTGCAGTATTTATTAAAACACCGTCACATCCTAACTCCATTGCAATACTAGCATCAGAAGCTTGTCCAATTCCAGCATCAATAATTAAAGGTAATTTTGTTTGTTTTCTTATAATTTTAATATTAACTTTATTTTGTATTCCAAGACCTGAACCAATTGGAGCAGCAAGAGGCATAATTGCAACAGCACCTGCATTTTCCAATCTTTTTGCCATTAATGGATCATCATTGCAATAAACCATTACTTTAAAACCCTCTTTTGTTAATAATTCAGTAGATCTTAAAGTTTCAATCATTTCAGGAAAAAGGTTTCTTTTGTCACCTAATACCTCTAATTTTACTAATTTCCATCCACCTATTTCTCTTGCTAATCTTAAAGTTCTAATTGCATCTTCTGCCGTAAAACATCCGGCTGTGTTAGGTAAATATGTTATTTTTTTCGGATCTATATAATCCATTAATCTAGCTTTATTCTTATTAGATATGTTTACTCTTCTGACTGCAACTGTCACTATGTCTGCACCAGAAGTCTTAATAGCTTTAGCACATTCACTGAAGCTTTTATATTTTCCAGTTCCAACTATCAAGCGTGATTTAAAAATCTTATTTGCTATCTTAAATCTTTTGTCAATCATTATCCACCACCGATAAAATGAACAATTTCTATTTTATCACCTTTCTTTAATCGAATTTCAGAAATTCTATTTTTGTCTATAATTTTTTTGTTTAGTTCTATAGCTATTTTATTTAATGGCATTTTTAATTTTGTAATCAAGCTCTTAAGTGTAAATTTAGGAATTATTTGCATTTGCTTGCCATTTACAGTTATTTTTATTTTATTTTTAATATTCATATATTATAAAGAATTTGTGAGTAAAATATTAATCATTAATGGTCCCAATCTTAATCTAATAGGTGAAAGAGAACAATCACAATATGGTAGCAAAGATTATAAATTCCTAGAGGATATTTGTGAGAAAAAATCTAAAGAATTAAATTTAACTCTTGAAATGAAACAATCAAATGTTGAAGGAGAAATCGTAGATATTATTCAAAGTGCCAGAAACAAATTCGATGGAATTATAATTAATGCAGGTGGATATAGCCACACATCAGTTGCAATTAGAGATGCACTAGATATATTTAAAGGCAAGATAATTGAACTTCATATATCAAATATATATAAAAGAGAGGAATTTCGTCATAAATCTATAATAAGTGGTGTTGTTACAGGAATAATTTGTGGATTAGGGATAAATGGATATATTTTAGCCATAAATTCTATGCATGAGATGTTAAATGAAAATAAATAAAAATATAATCAAGGAGCTTACAGAATATTTAAATGAATTTAATCTTACAGAGATAGAATACACTGAAAAAGATATAAAAGTTAAAGTATCAAAATCTTCTGGATCAAATTTAGCATCAATTAAAGAAATAAAATCAGAAATAAAATCAGAAAATATTAAAATAGATAATGTTAGTGGGACTGAAGTTCCATCGCCTATTATAGGAACAGCTTATTTAGCACCAGAACCTGGTGGTAAAAAGTTTGTAGAAGTCGGTAAAAAAATTAACAAAGGTGATACAATAATGATTGTTGAAGCTATGAAAACAATGAATCACGTACCATCTCCAATAGCAGGTACTGTAAAAAAAATTTGCGTCGAAGATGGTCAACCTGTTGAATATGGACATACGATAGCGATAATTGAGTAATAATGTTCAAAAAAATTCTTGTTGCAAATAGAGGTGAGATAGCTGTTAGAGTTATAAGAGCCTGTAAAGAATGGGGTATACAAACAGTCGCCATTCATTCTGATGTTGATAGAAATAGTATGCACGTTAGATTAGCTGACGAAAGTATATGTGTAGGTCCACACCAAGCAGCAAATAGTTATTTAAACATTCCTGCCATAATGTCAGCTATTGAATTGACAAATTCTGAAGCTGTTCATCCGGGTTATGGTTTTTTATCTGAAAATTATGAATTTGCAAAAATTCTTGAACAAAACAAAATTAAATTTATTGGTCCATCGTCTTCATTAATTAAAATGATGGGTGATAAAATTGAAGCAAAAAAAATTGCAAAAAAATATGGTCTTCCAGTAATTGAAGGATCTGAAGGTGGAGTATCTGATTTTAATGAAGCAAAAAAAATATGTAAACAAATTGGATACCCAGTGTTGATAAAGGCAGCTGGTGGTGGTGGAGGAAAAGGTATGAAAGTTGTTACAAAAGAAGATGAGTTTGAAAACTTATTTTTGACTGCAAAAACTGAGGCAAAAAAATTTTTTGGTAATGATGAGGTATATATTGAAAAATTTTTTCAAAATCCAAGACATATCGAAGTTCAAATATTGTCTGGTAAGAATAGAACTGTACATCTTCATGAGAGAGATTGCTCTATTCAAAGAAGACATCAAAAATTAATTGAGGAGACACCCAGTCCTTTACTAAATGATCAAATAAGAAAAGATCTTTTTGATAAAACTGTAAAAATGGTAAACCAAATTGGATATGAAGGTGCGGGAACAGTAGAATTTATTTTTGAGAATGGAAAATTTTATTTTTTAGAAATGAATACAAGAATACAAGTTGAACATCCAATAACAGAAGTAGTAACTGGAATAGATTTAATAAAAGAGCAGATTTGGATCGCATATGATGGCAATACTGCCTTAAAACAGGAAGATATTAAGCCAAGAGGTCACGCAATTGAGTGTAGAATAAATGCTGAAGATGTGAGTAAAAATTTCCAACCCTCACCAGGAGAAATTACCATGTGTCATCAACCTTCAGGTTTTAGAACAAGGGTGGATGGAGCTATATTTCAAGGCTACAAAGTAACTCCATATTATGACAGCATGATTTGCAAAGTAATATGTCATGGAAGGAATAGAACTGAAGCAATTCAAAGAATGCAAAGATCCCTCGATGAATTTGTTATAGAGGGAATTAAAACAACGATAGACTTGCATAAAATACTTTTAAATCACAAAAAATTTTTAGATTCAGATTTTAATGTGAGTTGGCTTGATAAAGAAAAATTACTCTAAGAATAACATTTTTTTAACCAAATATCATAAACAGGGTGATCAAAAGGTCTAATTGATGGAGACGAGGCGAATGTCCAATCATTAAAAATGAACACCTTGTTGTCATCTTTGTTTACTGTATCTCTTACTTGCATGTATGCTGTGACTTCCGGATCATCATCAAATTTTGAATTATTACATTTAAGAATGTTTATAGATAGATTTTTAAATTTATATTCCTTTCCAACCTCAATCTCTATAATTTCACTCTGAGAGTTTACTTTGTCTAATATTGTTAAGACAGCATAATTTTCTGTTCGTGTATTATTTTCACTTAAAGAATTGATCATCAACAAATAATAAGAAAAAAAAAACAAGTATAAAAACTTTAACTTTTCCAAGAAGTATATTTTTTATTTGAAGCATTTTTACTCTTGTTTTTTTTTGGATGATAGGAATTTTCTGTTCCTGTTTGATTTGGCATATGCTCTTTTTGCCAACTATATTTGTCTAATTCGTGACTGTTTTCAATTTTATTTCCTGTATGATGCATCCAAGAATACCATTCGCTTGGTATTTTTGATGCTTCAACTTCCCCGTTGTAAATAACCCATCTTTTTCCTGACTTGCTCTCATAATATTTGTTACCTGAATTATCTTCGCCAACTAATTTTCCAAATAAAATTGTATTTAGTCTTGTGCCAAATGTTTGTTTGTTCCACCAAGTAAAAATTTCTTTAATCATTTTATTCAAATTATTTTCAATTTATAATTGTAAATTTACAATTAGACTATAATCGAAAAATGTATATATATAAATCTTACCAAGATTCAATTTACAAATAGGATTAAAATGGCAAAATATTTAGTAGAAACGTATTATACGTGTAGCTTTAAAGTATCTCATTATTTAGATGATATAAATGAGGAAAATCTTAACAATTTAGAGAAAAATGACGATGGAAAATTCGAAATTATTGATGTCAAATTAGATAATAGAAAAACAAAAAACCTTCAAGATACTAAAAGTAGTAAAGTCGAAATTGTTTCACAACCAATTAGTAATAAAGATATTAAAATTAGTAGTAAATCCAAACTAATTGATGAGAATTTTAAAAAAAACATAACTGAAAATATAGGTAAAAGATTTAGTATGCCTGATAGAAGAAAAGGTTATATCCAAAAAGCCTCAATAGGTGATCATAAAGTATATTTGCATACTGGTGAATATGAGGATGGTAAAATAGGAGAAATTTTTATCGATACCAGTAAAGAAGGTGAGTTAGTAAAGGCTCTAATGAATAATTTTGCAATAGCAATATCATTAGGTCTTCAATATGGAGTTCCACTAGATGAATTTGTAAATGCATATTTAGATACAAAATTTGAACCTTCTGGTAAAGTTTATGGAAATGATCGAATAATGAGTGCAAGTTCAATATTAGATTATATTTTTAGAGAGCTAGCGATATCCTATTTAAATAGAGAAGACTTAGCTCACACCCCATCTATAGCTGGTAATACTGACACAAGTGAAAATCAAGAAAGTGAAGATCAGAATCAATTAATCAAGCTTGTAAAAGATATTACAAGTAAAGGATTTGTTAGAAACGATTATAAAAAGAAACTAGTGGATTTATCAGATATTAGAATAAATCTTAAAGGAAAAAAATAGTTATTTTTTTCTTTTTGAAATATAAAGTTCTTTTAGTTGATTTTCGTCTACTTGAGATGGTGCATTCATCATTAAATCTTGTGCATTTTGGTTCATTGGAAACATAGTCACCTCTCTAATATTTTTTTCTTCTGCTAATAACATCACGATTCTATCTATTCCGGGAGCAATGCCCCCATGGGGAGGTGCCCCATAGCTTAAAGCATTAATCATACCACTAAATTTTTCATTCACTGTTTCCTCAGAGTAGCCAGCAATTTTGAATAATTTATACATTAAATCAGGTTTATGGTTCCTGATAGCTCCTGAAGATAATTCAATACCATTACACACAATATCGTATTGAAAAGCTTTTAGTTTCAGGGGTTCTGAAAGATCTAAATTATCAATATCACCTTGCGGCATTGAAAAAGGGTTGTGGCTAAATTCGATCTTTTTGGTATTTTCATCTATTTCAAACATAGGATAGTCCACTACCCAACAAAATGAGAAAACATTTTCATCAATTAAATTCAACTCATTTGCTATTTTATTTCTCGCATTACTTAATAATTTCTCAACTTCAGATTTATTTCCGCAAGACATAAATATTGTATCATCTACTTCAGCATTCATTTTTGTCATTATCTCTTTGATAGACTCTTCTGAAAAAAATTTTCCCACAGGTCCTTTAGCGCTCAATTTGTCAGAATTTTCTATAGAAAAATATGCAAGACCAGATGATCCTTCATCTTTTGCCCATTTATCAATTCCGTCAAAAAAACTTCTTGGTTTTTGAGATGTATTTTTTGTAACTATTCCTCTAACTATCGATCCTTCACTTACTAATTTTTTAAATATTTCAAAGTTAACATCGTCTCTTTTAAAAATTTCAGTAATATCAGCTATTTCCAAAGGATTTCTCAAATCTGGTTTGTCAGAACCGTATTTAAGCATAGCCGTATCAAAAGGAATTCTGGGAAATTTTTCATGAAGTAACTTTTTAGAGGAAAATTTTTTGAATAAATTTACAAATAACTCCTCAACTATTTTGAATACATCCTCTTGTTCTACAAAAGACATTTCCAAGTCAAGTTGATAAAATTCACCTGGACTCCTGTCCGCTCTTGCGTCCTCATCTCTAAAACAAGGTGCAATTTGAAAATATTTATCAAAACCAGATACCATGATTAATTGTTTAAATTGTTGTGGCGCTTGAGGTAACGCGTAAAATTTACCAGGATTTAGTCTGCTTGGTACTAAAAAGTCTCTAGCACCCTCTGGACTAGATGAAGTTAATATGGGTGTTTGATATTCTAGAAAACCGTATTTTTGCATTTCAGTTCTAATAAATGAGATAATTTTGGATCTTAAAATAATATTATTATGAATCTTATTTCTCCTTAAATCTAAGAATCTGTACTTTAATCTAATTTCTTCAGAATATTCTTGATCTGAAAAAACAGGTAGTGGTAATTCCTTAGTTCTTGCAAGTATTTTAAATTTTTCAATACCTACCTCAATTTCTCCAGTATTTAAATTTTTGTTAATTGTATCTTTTTCTCTGGCTAAAACTTTACCTTCAACTTGTAGTACAGTTTCTAATGGAAGTTTTTCTATTTCTTTAAATATTTTTTTACCCTCATCAATTACACATTGAGTTAGTCCATAGTGATCTCTTAAATCTAAAAATAATAGATTTCCATGATCTCTTTTTTTATTTATCCAGCCTGATAACTTTATTGTTTGATCTTTATTATTTAAAGTTAGTTCTCCGCAAGTGTGTGTCCTATATTTACTCAATTTATTATCTCTTTTATTATTTTAAAGTTAATAGATTTCTTTTTCTTTAAACTCAATTCATCAATCTTATATATAAATTCATGCATTTTACTATACGATCTCGCAATTCTTTTTATAATATAATCTATAATTTTGTTATCCAATTTAATTTGTCTATCGGAGAAGCTTTTTAAAATTATTGCATAAATCAACTCGTCATCTGGCTGTTCAATTGTAGCGATAATGCAGTTTTTTAATCTTGATAATAAATCTGGGAGTGTGAATTTCATTGTATCTATTGGTTTTTTTGACGAGATTAATAAATATTTATTATCCTGTTCAACTAAATTGAATATAGAATAAAGAAGTTTTTCGTCAAAACTTTCTTCTAGGTCTTCAATTATTATACTGTTTGAAAGTTTAATTTTTTTTAAAATCTTATCTTCGATATTGTTGCTATATAAATATAAAGCGTTACTTTTTTTTTTAAATATGTTTGATAAATGTGTTTTGCCAGAATATTTTTCTCCAGCTAAGTTGACAATTTTTTTTTCCCATTTAGGCCAGGCCTCTATAATATTTTTTGCAAAATAATTACTTTTAGACACATAGTAATCATTTTCATCAAAACTTTCAGTAATTCCAAAGTCTAAGAGTTTTTGATCTAATTCTCTCATTCTATATTCCAAATATTACTAGATGAATTTATATTTATATCATTCACTTTTAAAGTATTTAGAAATTTTTCAGGATTATTATTGTAAGTTATTTTATATATAATATCTTCACTACTAATTTTTTCTATTTCATATTCATATACAAAATCTGATTGATTTAATATATTTTCCAATTTCTCGGAAATTATAAAATTGCTGTTTTTTACTGAAATTTTTATGGGTATTGAAATTGAGGTATTGATTTTATTAATTAACTTCCATTTGTCTTCATATAAATTTTTTAAGTTTAAAATAATTTGATCTAATAGTTCATTATCTTCATAATTGATATTTTTTCGATCTAAATTAAATTTGAAGTTTGAATTTGAAAAACTAACTTTGGAAAATATTTGTAAATTTTTTTTATTTTTATAAAATACAACTATAAAAATATTTTCGAAGTTATATTTATTTGTAATCTCAGATAAATCATTGTTTTCAATATTATTTTTTAATCTTTGAAAAAGACGAAAATTTTCAATATTTTCATCTGGTAAATTATAATTTAATAAGAAATAATTTTTATTAACATTATTCCAATTGTTATAAAAATAATTTTGATCAAAAAACTTAATTTCGTTACTTTGTGTATCAATTAAAATTGGGATAAAAAGCACGTCTGTATCTTTTGGAACAGAGGAAATAACATTTTTTCCTCTAATAAATGATAATAATTTTTCTTTGTCAAACTTAACCTCAAAATCAACCTCATAATTATTGTCTACAAATTTTTCATTTGTTATGGAGAAATTATCTATCAATGAACTAATTTTATTGCTTGGTACATTTTTAAATAAATTTTTATCTTTACTTTCTACAATTCTAAAAATTAATGTTTTAAATCCTTTTTTGAAACCCTTTTTTATTACTTCATCTTTGTTAAAATTTATGTCGTATTGTTCTTTAATTTTAATATTTTTAACTGTGTAATTGTCTGCAAATACTATAGTTGTGGAAAACTTGATAAAAACTAAAATGAAAAGTAAAAAAAAAAAGTATAAGTAAATATTAATTTTATTTTTGATTAAAAACATAACTTAAACATGGGATCGAAGAATTTTACATATGAGAAAAGTGGTGTAAGCATAAATAAAGCAGATAAATTTATTAAATTTATATCCTCAAGCACAAAAAAATCAAAAAAAAGTGGTAAATTTAAGAATATTGGAGGTTTTGGAGCGCTTACAAAACTGCCAAGTAATTTAAAGAATCCATATCTTGTAACTAGCACAGATGGAGTTGGTACAAAAATTGAAATTGCAAATATGCTAGGTAAATTTGATACAATTGGAGTGGATCTTGTGGCAATGTGTGTAAATGATATTATAGTTCAAGGAGCGAAACCTTTAGTTTTTTTAGATTATATATCTGTCGAAAAAATAGATACAAAAAAGCTAAAAAATATAATTAGAGGAATTATTAAAGGCTGCAAATTAGCTGACTGTGAATTAGTTGGTGGAGAAACTGCAGAAATGCCTGGAACATATTCCAAAGGTAAATTTGATATTGCAGGATTTTCTTTAGGCTTAGTAGAGAAAGACAAAATATTATTAAATAAAATAAAAGAAAAAGATTTAGTACTGGCAATACCTTCCAGTGGTCTCCACTCAAATGGATATTCCTTAGTAAGACATATTATAAAAAAAAAGAAAATTAATATAAAAAAAAATTCATTTTTAAAAAAAGAATTATTGGTTCCAACTAAAATATATGTAATGCATGTATTAGAATTAATTAAAAAAAAGTATTTGAATGCTTGTGCAAATATCACTGGTGGAGGATTAAAAGACAATATTGAAAGAATAATACCAGATAATTACTGCGCTGAAATAAATTTAGATAAAATAAAAACATTAAAAATATTTAGATGGCTTAAAAGTCAAGGTGTTAGAGATCAAGAAATGTTAAAAACTTTCAATTGTGGTGTGGGTTTTTGTTTAATAGTAAAACGTTCAAATTACAAAAAAGTAATTAGATTATTTCCAAAAAAATATAAACCATATGTCATTGGAAAAATTACAAAAAATTCAGAAAAAGTAAAATTGAGTGGAAAAGTTATCTGGTAAAAAAAATACAGCAGTTTTAATAAGTGGTAGAGGTAGTAATCTAAGATCACTAGTTAAATATTCAAAAACGAAAAAATCTTT
>CACEIC010000016.1:0-5000 GCA_902559605.1 uncultured Pelagibacteraceae bacterium
TTCATTTCCATTCAATCAAATAAAAGTATTTTTCAAAATCTATAGAGCTCTTAATTTTTAATATGTGCTCTTAATTTTTTTGCAATAGGT
Organism: uncultured Pelagibacteraceae bacterium; assembly: GCA_902559605.1. Classification (GTDB taxonomy): domain Bacteria; phylum Pseudomonadota; class Alphaproteobacteria; order Pelagibacterales; family Pelagibacteraceae; genus Pelagibacter. The sequence continues at coordinate 91 of CACEIC010000016.1, forward strand.
ATTTCTTCATCCAAAATTTTACCCAAAGAAGGCTTGCCAATTGCTAAAATATATTTATTTATTGACTCTGTTAAACTTTGCATTCCAGATGGTTCTAAAGATGCGGCTTGATCGGAACCATACAAAGTACGGTCTAAAGTAACATGCCTTTCCAGCGATGAAATTCCAAATTGAAGGGCAGCTAAAGAGACGACTACACCATTTTCGTGACCACTATAACCTACATTACAATTATAATGTTTTTTTAAATCATTAATTGTTGATAAATTTGCATCTTCAACTTTCATTGGATACGTAGAAATGCAGTGCATTAATTCAAAACTGCATTTATTTTCTCTAAATATTTCTACCGCCTTGTTAATATTGACTTCAGTAGACATACCAGTTGAAATAAAAGTATGTTTGTTTTGTTTGGCAACAGCATCCAAAAACTTTAAGTCTACAATCATCGCAGATGCAATTTTATTATATTTTAATTTATATTTTTCAAGAAATGCTAGACTATTAAGATCCCATGCAGAAGCAAACCATTCTATATCAATCTGCTCACAGTATTCGTTAATTTCATCATATTCCTTTTTTCCAAGTTCTAAACCCAGTTTCTGTTCCCTAGTAGTTTTTCCCCAAGGGCTTTCTCTGGGAGTTTCAAGTATTTCTTTTGAATAAACTAAATTAACATCTCTTTTTTGAAACTTTACGGCATCAAAGTTAGCTTCTTTTGAAATTTTTATTAATTTTTTTGCTAAATTAATATCTCCGTTATGATTAATTCCGATTTCTGCAATTAAAAAAGGTTTTTTCATTTATGTTTAATTATCTAACATAATAATATAAAAAATATAGAAATAAATGAACTATTCATCTTTAAACTTGAAAAACAAAAATATTTTAATAACAGGTGGAAGTGGTTTTCTAGGAAGTCAAATTGTAGAAGCTTTTTTAGGAGAAGATGCCAATGTATATATAATTGACTTAAAAAAACCTTTTCAAAATAATAAAGCAAAATTTTTTAAAGCAAATATTACAATAGAAAAGGAGCTTAAGAAAATTAAAAGTTATTTCAAAAAACGAAAAATGAGAATTGATGTTTTAATTAATAACGCTGCTGTTGATTACCCTCCTCAAAAATCAAAAAAAAACAAATACAAGTTGGAAACATTCTCAAACAAACTTTGGGACAAAGATTTATCCGTAAGTCTCAAAGGAAGCTATTTATGTACAAAAATTTTTGGAGCATATATGTCTAAATTTAATAAAGGAGTAATTTTAAACATATCTTCAGATTTAGGAATAATTGCTCCAGATCAAAGAATTTATAAAAATGAAAATTTTATAAAACCTATCACATATTCTGTTGTTAAACATGGCATTATTGGTTTAACGAAATATACAGCATCTTACTGGGGTAAAAATAGAATAAGATGTAATGCTATTGCTCCTGGTGGAATTTTTAATAATCAAAATGATAAATTTGTAAGAAACTTAAAAAAACTAATACCACTAGAAAGAATGGCAAAAAAAAATGAGTATAATGGATTAATTCTTTTTTTATCCAGTGACCTATCTTCCTATATTACAGGAGCTGTTATAGTTGCAGATGGAGGGAGAACTATTATTTAACAAATTATTTATTTGCAAATGAGAGTAACATTATTTCTTTTGAAAATCTTATCCATTTAGTCTTCATTCTAAAATAATCTGGTATTAAAATTCTTGTTAAAAATGATAAAAATTTAAAAAAAAGATTGAATTTTTTTTTTTCAAATATTATTGGCAACTGAATAAAACTTTCTACCTCAATGTCTTTAAAATGATTCATCTGATGAATATCTCTTAGAGAAGTTTTGGAAAAAGGTACTCTGTGTGTAAAATCTTCATAAAAATATTTTTGATTAAATTCCCACTCTGGAGTTAAAGTGATAATAATTCCACCTGGCTTTAAAACTCTATATGATTCTTGAATTATTTTCTCAGGAAAATAAAAATGTTCAATAAGTGATTTAGAATAAATTACATCAAAGAAATTATCTTCAAAGGGCAATTTTTCTTTTTCTAAATCTACTTTTTTAAATTTTAGTTTTGAAAAAAATTTTTTACAAAAATCAGATAAATCAACTCCATATGTATCGAGTCCAAAGTTTTGAAATTCATTTAAAAATTCACCTCTTCCACAACCAATTTCTAGAATTTTTTGGTCTTTGCTTAATTTTTTTCTTTTAATTAGGTAATTAACTAATTTTTTTGGATAATCTGTCAGGGGTTTAGACTTTTCGTCATATATAGTTTCTAAATACTTTTGTTGTTTCATAAAAATTAAAAGCTTTTTGTTTGACCACCATCTAACCTAATTAGTGAACCAGTAATAAATTGACTATCACTTTCTGTTATTAATTTACAGACTCCAAATATATCATCTGGTGATCCAAATTTATTTATGGGTACGTTTTTCTTTATATATCTTTTAGTTTTATTTGGGTGATTTTTCAATTTAATATCCCATGATGATCCTTTAAAAAGTATATTTCCAGGAACTACACCATTAATCGTAATTCCAATTTTAGCCATTTCTTTTGAAATTAATTTAATAAAAAAATTTAAAGATGACTTTGCAATAGAATATCCAATTGGTGCACCCTCAATATGTTCCTCACCACAAATTGAAGATATACAAATAATTTTGCTATTTTTCTTAAGAATATTTTTTGAAGCCTCTATTAAATTTACAGCGGAGTGAAAATTATATTTAAAAGCATGTTCAAAATCTTTATTATTTTTTTTAAAATCACTATTACCTAAATTACAAATTAAAACACTTATAAATTTATATTTTCTCTTGATTTGCCTAATTAAGCTTTTAATATTGCTAAGATTTGTTAAATCACCTAGAAAATAATCACAATTTTTTAAAGATTTTGCTGATTTTCTCAATTTGTCTAGATTAGTTCCATTAATTATTACTTTGTAACCTGATAATGAATATTTTTTCGCTAAATGATATCCAATTCCTGAGGAAGATGCTGAAATAAATATAGTTTTTTTTTTAAGCATTCTCAAATTTTTTTAAATAATTTAAATTAATTTTAATTTCATTCATATGTTGATTTGTTTTCGATCTAGCGGTTTGTAAAATTAAATTATTTTTGTAATCAATTTTTTTTAAATTTTTAAATAAACATTTAAAATTAGCATTACCCTTGCCTAATCTTACCGTTCCTCCAAATTTTTTTCGATCTTTTATATGAATGTTGAAAATATAATTTCCATAAGACTTGAATTCGTCATTAATTTTGTAATTAAGTGAAGCGCTATTTCCAACATCATAATTTATACCAAAATATTTTTTATCAAATAATGATATAAATTTTTTAAGTTTTAATGGAGGTAAATCTGATTCAAATATTAAACGAATACCATACTTTTTTAAATATTTAATCATATCATTACAAACATTTAATAGATTTTTCATTTCAATTTTTTTTTTTATTGAACCATTATCAACTAAAGGAATTACAATAAACTTAATACCTAGAGAATTGCAAGATTTTATAATTTGTAAAAGATCCTTAACAAGTTCTTTATTTTTCATTATTTTCCAAAAAGGTTTTTGCATAAAACAGTCACCCGTTAAAGAATAAATTTTTATTGAATAATATTTTGATAATTTTTTAATTTCGTTTCGACCAGATTTAGAAAAAATGGGATTTTTTTTTAAATTTTTGTAGTCTAAAGTCCATTCTAAATATTTTAGACCCAGTTTATTTGCTTTTTCAAATTCATTTTTCCAATTTTTTTCTGGAAAAGCCTGAATTTTATTATCAATTTTTTTTGATAACCTTCCCTGCATAATTCCATAATTAATATTCATTTTTTTAAGTCTTGGACTAATTCTAAGTATGCTCCTTCTGGGGTTTTGCAGTATGTCATCATTACATTTCCATCTGCTGATTTTTCAGGTTTTGAATTAAATTTAACTTTTTTTGATTTTAAAAAATCATAGGTTTTATTTATGTTTTTAACCGTAACAGAAATATGAGTAAATCCATTTGTATAAGGTTTTATCTTTAAATTTTTTGTTTTTGGTGAATTTTTAAAATACAGTAATTCTAGTAAATTATTATTTGTATCTTTAAGTTTATAAGTTTGTACATTTGCGTTTTTGTATAACATTATTTTATCTATTAGATCGCCATTTTCATTCATTTCTTTTTTTATATTAAATTTTAAATATTTTTTCCAAAATCTCATGGATTCTTTTAAATTTTTTGTTACAAGACCTACGTGTCTAATTTTTATCATTAGCAAATAATATATTTATATTTTTTTTTATAATTTGACATGCTTCGTTAATTGCATTTCTAGTTATAGAAAGTGGCGGTCCTAACTTTACTGACTCTCTTCCAGTATAAACAATTAGCAATCCATCTTTAATGCACAATTCTACAAGTTTTTTTAATTTTTTATTAATATTTTTATGTCTTTTGTTGAAGATTAGTGCTGCAATCAATCCTTTTCCATAAACTTTAATAAGATTGTTGTAATCCAAACAAATATCTCTGAGATTTTGGTGCATAAGTTTACCATTAATATTTGCTTTTTTAACTAGTTTTTTTTTTTCAATTTCTTCTAAAACAGCTAGACCAGCGTTACAAGCTATTGGGTTTGCTGAATTAGTGCTGCTCATATTTCCAACTTCAGGTAGGTCCATAATTTTTTTTTTTCCGATTACACCAGATAATGCAACACCTCCTCCCATACCTTTACCACAACACACAAGATCTGGTATGATTTCATAATGTTGAAAACCAAAATTTTTTCCAGTTCTTGCAAATCCTGCTTGCATTTCATCAAAGCTGATCAAAATATCACTTTGTTTACAAATTTTAGCTAAAAGTTTAATGTAAGCTTTTGGA
>CACEIC010000016.1:10000-11633 GCA_902559605.1 uncultured Pelagibacteraceae bacterium
CCTTCCTCCAGCTTATCACTGGCAGTTCTTTCAGAGTGCCCAACTTAATGATGGCAACTAAAAGTGAGGGTTGCGCTCGTTGCGGGACTTAACCCAACATCTCACGACACGAGCTGACGACAGCCATGCAGCACCTGTGTTTCGTCCGGCCGAACCGAAAACTTTAATCTCTTAAAGTCGCGACGAACATGTCAAGTGTTGGTAAGGTTCTGCGCGTATCTTCGAATTAAACCACATGCTCCACTACTTGTGCGGGTCCCCGTCAATTCATTTGAGTTTTAACCTTGCGGTCGTACTCCCCAGGCGGTGTGTTTAATGCTTTCGCTGCGACACTGAAAATAAATTTCCAACGTCTAACACACATCGTTTACGGCATGGACTACGAGGGTATCTAATCCTCTTCGCTACCCATGCTTTCGTTCCTCAGTGTCAGTAATGATCCAGAAAGCTGCCTTCGCAATTGGTATTCTTTCTAATATCTACGAATTTCACCTCTACACTAGAAATTCTGCTTTCCTCTATCATACTCTAGCTAAAAAGTTTTGATGGCAGTTCCAGAGTTAAGCTCTGGGATTTCACCACCAACTTTTTTAACAACCTACGAACTCTTTAAGCCCAGTAATTCCGAACTACGCTAGGTCCCTTCGTATTACCGCGGCTGCTGGCACGAAGTTAGCCGGACCTTCTTATTCGGGTACAGTCATTTTCTTCCCCGACGAAAGAGCTTTACAACCCAAGGGCCTTCTTCACTCACGCGGCATCGCTGCATCAGAGTTTCCTCCATTGTGCAATATTCCCTACTGCTGCCTCCCGTAGGAGTTTGGGCCGTGTCTCAGTCCCAATGTGGCTGATCATCCTCTCAGATCAGCTATTGATCAAAGTCTTGGTAGGCCATTACCCCACCAACAAACTAATCAAATGCAGGCTCATCCTTCGGCGCATAAAGCTTTCTCCGTAAAGACTTATGAGGTATTAGCGCAAGTTTCCTCGCGTTATTCCTCACCAAAGGGAAGATACCTACATGTTACTCACCCGTCTGCCACTAAGTATTGCTACTTCGTTCGACTTGCATGTATAAGGCGTGCCGCCAGCGTACGTTCTGAGCCATGATCAAACTCTCAAGTTTAAAAACGGCGCACACTAGCTTCTACATAAATACTAAGAATAATATTTATGTAATGTTGAAGTGTGTACGACAAATTTTGGTAACCTTAACCGTCCACACTTCTCTTCTTAAAATATTAACGAATTAAATAGCTAATTGAGATTAACTCAATAAATAACATTTTTTAAATGTTGAGTGGACCGCTTATAAATAATAATATTAATAAATCAAGAAATTAGATTAATTTAAAATGATTAAAAATGTCAATAAAATCAACGTTTTTTGGGCTACAATATGAAATTTTTAAAAATAAGCGCTCTCAAAGATTACTCGGTTTTTTTTTGGATCATTTTAATATCAATATTAGGTATCTTGGTTTTTAGTATTTACACAAAAAATAAACAAGAACAGACAAACCGTTTATTTGGAAGTTTAGATAATATTTATTTAAAAAAGACAATTCAAGAAATTACTAAAAACTTAGATCCTAGATTTACTAGAATTGCTTATGTTTCTAAATCAGGTGAC
>CACEIC010000017.1 GCA_902559605.1 uncultured Pelagibacteraceae bacterium
ACAATGTTTTTTTATCTATTAAAAAAGCCTTAAAATAAGCCTAAATCTTTAAGGTCATTAAATGTTGCGAAAAACATCAAAGATAACAACAAAAACATTCCGATTCGAAAAAAACCTTCCTGTGTTTTTTGACTTAAAGGACGACCTAAAACTTTTTCAAATGCGTAAAACATGAGATGTCCTCCGTCTAATAAAGGTATTGGAAATAAGTTAATTAATCCTAAACTTATTGAAATATAAGCCATCATACTGACAAAAGGTATAATTCCAAATTCTGCAACTTGGCCAGAAATTTTTGCTATTCTAATTGGACCACCCAATTGAGAACTGTCCCCTGCCCCTGTAAACATTGATCCAAGATATTTAAGTGATGAAGTTGTTACAAAATAAACTTCATTAAATGATTGAAGTAAAGCTTGTGCAGGTCCAAGTTTTTTGTGTGTTATTTGATTGTTATAAGGACTAAGTTTAATGCCTACCATCCTTTTCTTTAATTTGTTTCCTAATTCATCAACGCTATTAACAAAATTTGGCTTTACTTTTAATATTATCTCCTGGTCATATCTTGAAACTTTAAAATCGATAAATTCTGATGTTGACATTGCTATTAATTTAGAAACATCAAGAATACTCTCTACTTTTGAATTATCTATTTCAATAATAACATCATTTTTTTGCATACCAGCAACTTCTGCTGGACTATCTTTTAATACTTCATCAATTACAGCTGGTGTAAAATCTTTACCTGCAAACATGTATATGAAAGTAAAAATGACCAAAGCTAATATAAAATTAGCCAATGGTCCTCCAGCAACAATTAAGGCTCTTTGGTAAAGAGGTTTTGTTACAAACAATTTGTGTTGGTCTTCTTTGCTATATTTTTTTAGTAGTTCCTCTTGATCTGCTTGTGAAAATACATTCCTATCTCCGAAAAATTTAACATAACCGCCTAGTGGTATCCAACAAACTTTCCATCTTGTCCCTGATTTATCGTTCCATCCAAATAATTCTCGACCAAAACCTATCGAAAAATCTGTTACACCAACACCATATCTTTTTGCAAAATAATAATGTCCATATTCATGAATGAAAACAACAACAACAATTAATACAATAAATGGTAATATAAAATTGAGCATTTATTAAATTATACAATAATTAAGTTTTTAATAAACATCAATTATTTCAATTTCCATGCAATTATTGGTGATAAAGTTGCCGCAATAAATGAACAAAATAAAAGAGATTGAGAAATATACGATGGTGCTAAATCCATTGGCAAAATTATTCCAAATAGTATTGATTTAGAAAAATCAGGACTTGGAAAAAATAATAGTCCTGCAATTAATCCTATTAATATAGAAACATAAGCATTTTTTTCATCATAAGATTTTGAATAAAAAGTATAAAAAACACTTAGAACAGCCGCACAACAAAATAAATCTGCTATTAAGAATAAATAAAGAATACTAAATCCTTTTGATGCTACAAAAAAAGCTATGACCGAAAGAAAAATAACAAATTGTTTTGAGATATTTAAATGATTATTTTTTAAATTTAATACTTTATCTACATCGACTATTACCAAACTTGAAATAGCATTTATTAAAGTATCAATACTACTTATTGTTAAAGAGATAGCTAAAATTATTACAATGACTGAAAATATTATTAAATTTTCTTTTAATAAAATTGAGAAAAATGCAAGATCAGGTATTACATTAGTATCTTGAGAGACAGCCACTAAACCACTAAATCCCATAAAAAAGACTATTGGTAATATTATTAAAAATGAAAATATTAAACTTTTTTTTAAAACTTCGTAATTTTTTGCAGCGTAAACTCTCTGCCAATTACCTTGATGAAAAAGATTAGTTGCAGCAACAGCTATAAAGAAAGTTAAACCAGCAGTATAATTTGGGAGATAACTAAAACTTAACAAATGCGGATTATTATTTTTAATAATTTCAAAGTTAAAATCGTTTGTTTCAATTGAGGTAATAAAAATTAAACTAATTATTAAAAGTGCTGTAAATACAAAAAATTGAATATTATCTGTAATTAAGGATGCTCTTAACCCTCCATATAATGTGTAAAGTAACGAACATGATATTACTATTAAAGAGGTAATCCACAATTCAGTGCCAGATACGTAATTAATTAAAAAAGCTACAGCAGTAACTTCAGCAATTAAAAAGATTGTCATATAAAAAATGGAAAAAACTAAAATAAGTTTATAAAGATTTGGTCCAAATCTTAATCTTATTATTTCAATAATACTTTTGCCTTGCGGATAACTAGTTCTAAATTTTTTACCAAGATAAATTAAAATAAAGAGTGGAAATGCAGTTCCTAGTGAATAACCAATCACTGCACCAATTCCTCCCCATGTTGCTGCTGATGCCGGTCCAAATAAAATCCAAGCACCAAGTGCTGAAGCAACAAGACTTGTTGTTAAGGATAAAGTTCCAATAGAACGGTTTGCAACTAAATAATTATTAAGTCCTTTAAATTTTTTTGAAAAATAAATTCCAACAAAAACAAATATTAAAGAAATTGATATAATTAATATTATTGCTGATGATTGATTGATTATATTTAAATTATTCATTTTCCCTTTCTGAATTACCGGACAGGTTCTAAGGGTATTTCTCAGCCTTCTGGCACCCCATTTACAACTTATTTCAAAGATTAAATGAAATCAATTATTAACTTAGCGCTACTAACAAGAATTAAAGCATAAATGATATTATAAAATAAATTTTCCTCAATTATTTTAAGTAATTTGTAACCTATAAAAATTCCAATAAGCGCTAGGGGAAAGAGAGTAACTGATTGATATAAAGTATCAAAATTCATCATAGATAAATAAACATACAAAGGAAGTTTAATTAGATTAACACAACTAAAAAAAATAATTCTTGTGCCAACATAAATTTCTTTTTTCATTCTTAGTGGAAGCAAATAAAGACTTGTTGGAGTTCCTCCTGCATGAACACAAAAACTTGAAAAACCAGCAATGGATGAACAAATAGCACCTTTAAAAAAGTTTTTTTTTGCTGGTATAGTTTTTTCTTTTTTAAATAAAAAATAATGACCAGAAAATAAAAAACCCATTATTCCAACAATTAACTTAAGTAAATCCTCAGAAAAATAAGTAAAAGTAAATGAGCCAATTATTATTCCAATAGCAGCAAATGGAACTATTAATTTAAGTGTTCCAAAATCAAACTCTCTTCTAAATCTATAAACTGCAATAATGTCTGAAAAAATTAATATTGGTAAAATAATTGCAAGTGCTTGATTCAATGGCATTACTACTGTCATTAATGGAACTGAAATTAATGATATTGATCCACCTAAACCTGACTTAGCAATTCCATATAATACGATAGCTGGAACAACGCTAACAAAGAATAATAAATTTATCTCCATTATAAATTAGAAATATAGTAATAAAGATAAAACCATTAATATTAAAACTAATATGATGACAGCTATGTAATTGAGTTTAATTTTAAATTTGCTTAATAAAAATTCATTAATTTTTTCCCAGAAAATAATAATTAAAATTAATAGTACTGCTGGAAGAATAAACTTAATCATAAATCTATTTATATCAAAAAATACATCAATCCAAATATAACAAGTATAATTATTATCCAAATTGAAAAATTAGATATCAATTGTTTAATATTTGAGTTTGATCTGAGAAAATTAGGTAGAACTAATATTAAGACTAATATTAAAAATATTGCTGGAATTATCTGGTCAACAGTCAAATTAATTTTTTATATTATAACCTTTTTTAAGTATAATTGAGACAATAGTTACACATACAATTAAAAATATAAACATTGTTGAAATACTTATCCAAATATCAAAATCAGAAACTCCATAAAATGCAAACCTCAACCCATTAATTAAATATACAACAGGATTAAAATAAGTGACTGTTTGCCAGAAACTTGGGAGCATATCTAGCGAATACAAACTTCCACCTAAGAATACCATTGGTGTTATGACAATTGTTGGTATTATAGACATTTGCTCGAAATTTTTACTAAGAAGTCCAATTAAAAACCCAAACAAAGCAAAAGTAAAAGCAACTAGAATTAATAAGAAAATCATTAGTAAAGGAAACTTTACATTTACTTCTGCAAAGAAAAGTGAAGTGCAGAAAATTACTGCAGCAACAATTAAGGTTTTAGTTGCACCTGCACCAACATAAGCAATTACAATTTCTACAGTAGAAATTGGAGCTGCTAAAATTTCATAAATTGTTCCATTAAATTTAGGAAAAAAAATTCCAAAAGAAGTGTTACTGATAGATTGCGTTAATAATGTTAACATCAATAATCCTGGAACTATATAAGAGCCATAACTAATGCCATCAATTTTTTGTACATAATCCCCGATTACCGAGCCGAATACTATAAAGTATAATGAAGTAGATAAAACTGGAGAAAGAAGAGATTGTATTAATGTTCTTCTAAATCTATCCATTTCATGAAAATAAATTGCTCTTAATGCGTAAAAATTAATCCTCATTATTTTCCTTTACCAATGTCACAAAAATCTTTTCAAGATTATTTTGCTCTGTTTTTAAATCTCTCATCCTCAAACCTGCATTTTTTAAATCTTGAAGCATCTTTGTGATGCCTGTTCTTTCAGCATGTAAGTTATAGTTGTAAATTAATGAATAATTATCATTAGATATTGATAGATTGTATTCATTAAGTTCTGCTGGAATTTTTTCGACTTTATCTTGTAATTCAATGGTTAATTTTTTATGACCCATCTTTTTTAATAAATCTATTTTATTATCAACAACAATGATTTCTCCTTGGTTAATTACAGCAACTCGGTCTGCGATTGCCTCTGCTTCTTCAATATAGTGTGTTGTTAATATTATAGTTACTCCTGTTTTCCTTAATCCCTCTACAACTTTCCACATATCTTTTCTCAATTCCACATCAACGCCTGCTGTTGGTTCATCAAGAAATAATATCGAAGGTTCATGAGATAATGCTTTTGCTATCATTACACGTCTTTTCATTCCTCCTGAAAGCTGATTTAACCTTAAATCTTTTTTATCCCATAAACTAAAATCTTTTAGAACTTTTTCTATATGTTGGGGGTTTGGCTTTTTTCCATATAAGCCTCTTGAATATGAAACATTGTTAAACACTGTTTCAAATTGTTCTAGTGAAATTTCTTGGGGGACCAGTCCTATTCTTGATCTTGTTTCTCTATAATCTTTTATAATATCAAAACCATCTACTGTAATTACTCCAGAAGTTGGTTTAACTATACCACATACAATACTTATCAGTGTAGTTTTGCCAGCTCCATTTGGTCCAAGCATAGCAATAATTTCACCTTGCTTTATATTTAAATTAACAGTTTTTAAAGCGTTAAATCCATTGTCGTATACCTTTGAAAGGCTATCAATTGTTATTAAATCTTTAGTCATTATCTGAGGTCTTAATTTGATATAGAGATGTTTTTAGTGACAAGCAATATTATATTTTTTTAATCTCCAATAATTGTATGGCCATGGAGTTAAAAATCCAACTAAAAGCATTATTGGTACTACCCACCAATTTAAAATAGCTCCACCTGTTAAAATTACATCTGTGAGGTTCATGGCTATTTCCATACTGACCATTGATATAAAGCTCATACCAAGCGCAGTCTTTAATGCTTTGGAAAAATCAAGTTTTTGTCTTAGTAAAATTATAGTTTCTAAAATAATACTTGTAATCAAACCATTTATAATTGCTAAAGTCATGATGGCTAAAACAGGCCAGGGAATTCCTGTTATCTGAAAATACAATATGGTTCCAAAGTCACCAATTGCACAGCCTAGTAAACACCAAGCAGTATTTTTTGCGCTTCTTTTCCAAGTATGTTTGCATGACCAATTAAAATTAACTGCTTCTGAACTCATTGTTTGCTCATTTCTAAATGATATTCATAAATATCATCTTTCCAATAAGATTTAATGTACGAAAGAATGTTATCAATACCTTCATCACTTATTTTATCACCAAAACCCATCATCTTGCCTTCATAATTTTTTATCAATTTAGCAAATCCATATTTTATCATTCTATGTAGTAACTCATCTGTATGATGCCAAGTATGACCTGTTCCATTTAAAGGCGGTGCTTTTCTATGCCCATCCTCATCTAAACCTTGCCAATTTGTAGCTCCAGCTAAATTTGCTTGGTGACAAGAAACACAATATTGATTGTATAATATCTTGCCATTTTTAATTGCTTCTAATGAATCTCTAGTTATGGGGTAGTGCGAATGAGAGAAAGCAGTATCTGCATAAAATAAAAAAATAAAAATAAAAAAATACTTTTTCATTAGTGTGGAGCCCTATATCTGCTATGACAAGCTTTGCAGCTCGACCACATATATTGTTTCAAAGCTGCTCTAAAATCATCTTGGTCTTCGATAATTGAAGCTAGCTTTATCATTTGATCAGAAGATTTTTTCATTAGAGCATTAAATTCATCTTTTTCTTCCCAAATAATCGGTAAAGCCTCTGTTCCGTGTCCCTCTTTTGTATTTTCTGGAAATAAATTTAGTAATTCTAAATAATTATCACTCATTCTAATCATCAGTTTTTTTGAGTCCTCAATTTCAACTTCGTTAAGTAAAATACTAATTCTTTTTGCTAGTTTATAATTTTGACTGAATAAAGATTTTCTTTTCTTTATAATGTCTTTTGCGCTTTCTTCTGATAAAACATTAGAGTTAAATGAAAAAGAAAGTGCTACAATAAACATTATTTTGAAAATATTATTTATTTTTATAAAATAGCTCATGACGAATAGTATAGCATTACAATATAGTTGGTTAGCTAAATTTTTCCATTGGTTCACTTTGCTCCTTTTGATTGCTCAGATACCAATGGGGTTTATTTTAGTCAGATTGGATTTTTCGGATTTAAGAATAACTATAGAAAATGTGCACGTAATTGTTGGGATATCTATATTTTATATAACTTTATTTAGGTTAATTTATAAATTTTTTAGCAAGTCCCCAAAACTAATGCCTGAGGCATTCTTTGGACAAAACTTGATTGCGAAATTGAATCATTTCGCTCTTTATGTCGCACTTTTAACAATAACAACATCAGGAATTTTAAAAAAGCTATTTAATGGTGAAAAACTAAATTTTTTTATTTTTAAATTAAGGATTGAAGATAACTTTGATTTAGCAGATCAATTTTACAATGTTCACGTTATTTCAAATTATACATTAATAGTTTTAATCTCATTGCATATTTTAGCAGTTTTGTTTCATCAAATATTTTTGAAAGAAAACATCTTGAAAAGAATGACCAGATAATTAAATAGAACTCATGAAAAAATATTTTGTCTTTCTTATTTTATTCTTGATACCAAATATCTCATTTGGTTTTGAAAAAACTACAAATTTTGATCTGAAAAAATTATTAGAAATTCAAAAATCTGGTAAAACAATTGTTATTAATTCTTGGAACGAATATTGTTCAACATGTGCAGCACAAACAAAAGTTTTCGATCAAGCAATGAAAGACTTTAAGGATGTTGAGTTTTTATTCTATGAGCAAACAGAACATGAAGATATTGCTAAAGCTTTAGGTGTAAATTATTGGACTACAATAGTTGTTTTTAAAGGTGAAAGTGAAGTAGCAAGAGAAATTGGTTTAACTGATAAAGACCAAATATATAATTTAATAAGCAAAGGGATATAATTCCTTTTTACCTCCCCTTTCGAGGAGGTGAATTCAACAAAAAAGAGAGAAATAAATGAATGTTAAATTCAGGAATAATTTTTTAAATTATGACTGCTATATAGAATTAATTTTTTTTTTGTCAATTTATGAAAAAGCAAGAAAAATTAGGGATTTTAATTAAGCAATGCTTTTTGAGCTGGCAAATAATCATGACCAAATACATCAGCTACAGCTTTATGAGTAACACCTCCTTTAAATATATTTAATCCTGCTTGAAAATTTTGATCATCATTTAAAGCTTTTAAGTACCCATCTTTTGCTAATTTAGATAAAAAAGGAAGTGTTGCTTTATTCAATGCAATTGTTGATGTTCTTGGAACGCCACCGGGCATATTTGCAACGCAATAATGAATTATATCATCTATTATAAAAGTTGGTTCTGCAAAAGTAGTCGGTTTACTAGTTTCAACACATCCTCCTTGATCAATTGCAACATCTACAATTACTGATCCTCTTTTCATTTTTTTTAACATATTCTTTGTAACTAATTTTGGCGCCTCAGCACCTGGTATCAAAACTCCACCTACTAACAAGTCACATTCAGAAATTAATTTTTCTAAATCAGTTTTATCACTCAAGTTGGGAATTATTTTGTCTCCAAATATTTGGGAAAGTTCGTTTAATCTTTTTTCAGATTTATCTACAATATTAACCTTGGCTTTCATGCCTGTTGCAATTATAGCAGCATTTTCTCCTACTACTCCACCTCCAAGTATAACTACATTTCCAGGATCAACACCAGGAGCTCCTCCTAACAAAAGACCACGACCTTTTTGATTTTTTTCTAAACAATGTGCACCTGCTTGAACTGACATTCTTCCGGCTACTGCACTCATTGGTGCTAACAAAGGAAGTCTTCCATTATTATCTGTAACTGTTTCATAAGCGATACATATTGATTTGCTGTCTATTAAACCTTGCGTCAGTTTCTTAGCTGCAGCAAGATGAAGATACGTAAAGACAACTTGATTTTCTCTTATCATTTTTACTTCGCTAGATTGTGGCTCTTTAACTTTAACAATGATGTCAGAGTCATTAAATATATCTTCAGCTGTATTAACTATTTTTGCTCCACTTGATACGTAATGATCGTTTTCAAATCCTGCTTCAAACCCTCCATTGTTTTCAATTAAAACTTCGTGGCCGTTTGAAGTCAATGTCTTTACACTTTCGGGAGTGAGTCCAATTCTATTTTCCTGAGGCTTTATTTCTTTTGGAACCCCTATTTTCATAGAATTAAATTAATTTTTTTTGCTTTTTGAATAGTTGGTTATACCAGTTCTTAGTTTCTCGATTATTTCATCAATATGTTTTTTTTCACAGATAAACATTGGAGCAATAATTAAACAATCTCCAGTCGCTTTAAAGTTAACTCCTGCATCATAGCAGTGTTTGAAACATGTAAATCCTGCTGCGCCAGGTTTTTTATGCATTTTAATATCAATACCACCCATCATTCCATAACCTCTTATGTTATCAACAACATCAATATCTTTTAAAGACATTAAACCTTCTTGGAAATATGGAGATAAATTTTTTGCTCTATTAAAGATATCATCTTTTTCAAAAATATCTTGAACCGCTAAGCCTGCAGCTACAGACACTGGAATTCCTGAGTAAGTATAACCATGAAACAGTTCAATTGTTCCTTTTGGAGATCCGTCCATAACCGTATCGTAAATTTCTTCTTTACACGCTACTGCACCTAAAGGACTTATTCCATTTGTTGTAGCTTTAGCCATTGTTATAATATCAGGTGTAACTCCGTATTCTTGAGATGCAAAAGGCGAACCTGTTCTTCCCCAACCTGTAATAACTTCGTCAAAAACTAATAAAATACCATGCTTATCGCAAATTTCTCTTAGTCTTTGTAAATATCCTTTTGGTGGAACTAAAGTTCCTGTTGATCCAGCAATTGGTTCAACAATGCAAGCTGCAATATTTTCTGAACCAAAATTTGTACAAATTCTCTCAAGATCTTCTGCCATCTCTGCGCCAGTTTCAGGTTGACCTGAAACAAATTTATGTTCTGGTAAATGTGTATGTCTCATGTGAAGAACACCTGGCATCAAAACATTGGCAAATGTTTTTACGTTGTTAATCATTCCGCCAACAGAAGTAGCTCCGATATTCATTCCATGATAGCCTCTTTCTCTTCCAACAAACCTAAATCTATGTCCTTCACCTCTTGCTTTATGATATGCAACTGCAATTTTAATTGCAGTCTCAACAGCAGTAGATCCACAAATTGTATAAAAAATTCTATTTAAATTTCCTGGTGTATGCTTAGAAATTTTTGTTGCAAGTTCAAATGAACCACCAAAACCTTGTTGAAATGGTTGAGCATAGTCTAATTTTTTTAATTGATTTGTAATTGCATTAATAATTTCTTCTCTTCCATGACCTAAAGGATTACAAAATAATCCCGAGCTTGCATCTATCTGAGTTTGACCTTGATGATTTTTTAAATAAACGCCTTTTGCTTCTACAATTAATCTTGGAG
>CACEIC010000018.1 GCA_902559605.1 uncultured Pelagibacteraceae bacterium
AAGAAAAAATTAACTTAAATAAAGATTTTTATGTTTTCACAGGCTCAACTGTGGGAGTAGTTCCATTTAAAGGAAAAGGACTCTACAAAGGAACAGTTGATAAAATTGGTTCTGTTAGTGTTAACATTCGTTAATGGGCCTTCATTTTAGTAAAGAAGAATTCTCAAATAGAAAAGAAAAGACACTGAACTCTATGAAAAAAGAGGGTTTAGATGCTCTTATTATGTTTAGACAGGAGTCTATGTACTGGCTCACTGGTTACGACACTTTTGGATATGTTTTTTTTCAAGCATTAGTTTTGGATCAAAAAGGTAATGTAATATTGTTAACTAGAGCTCCTGATTTAAGACAAGCTCAAAACACTTCAAATATCAGTGATATTAGAATTTGGGTTGATAAAGATGGTGCAAATCCTGCTGATGATCTCAAAACAATTTTAGATGAATTAAATTTAAAAGGAAAAAAAATAGGTGTTGAATATGAAGCCTACGGACTTACAGGGAGAAATGCATTAAGACTTAATGCAGTTTTACAAAACTATTGCTCAATTGAAGATAAGTCAGAATTAATAACAAAACTAAGAGTAATAAAATCTAATGAAGAAATTGTTTATGTAAAAAAAGCAGCAAATTTGGCTGACAAAGCTTTGGATGAAGTTTGGAAGCATGCAAAAGCAGGAGTAAGTGAATCTAAAATTTTAGCTGAAATGAATAGAGTTATTTTTGAAGGAGGTGGAGATTATCCTGCTAATGAATTTATAATTGGATCTGGAAAAAATGCACTACTCTGTCGATATCAAGCAGAAAAGCAAATACTTAATAATCAAGATCAGTTAACTATTGAATGGGCTGGTACTTATAGGCACTATCATTCAGCAATGTTTAGAACGATAACCATAGGTAAAGCAGATCCAAGACATATTAAAATGCATGAAACTTGTGTTGAAGCTCTTAAAAATTGTGAAAAAAAACTAAAACCTGGAAATAAAATTGGAGAAGTTTTTGATGTTCATGCAAAAACATTTGATGATCATGGGTTTAAAAATTCAAGAATGAATGCATGTGGATATTCATTAGGAGCAACTTTTTCTCCTAATTGGATGGATTGGCCAATGTTATTTACTGGTAACCCTTATGTCATAGAACCCGGTAACGTCTTCTTCATGCACATGATATTGATGGATTCGGAAAATCAATTAGCCATGAATTTAGGCGAAACTTATCTTGTTACTGAAAATAGTAATGAAAGATTGGGCAATCAAAAATTAGATTTGGTAGTTATATAGTATTTATGAACAATAGAGGCTTCACATTAATTGAACTCCTTGTTGTTGTAGCAATCATTGGAATTCTGGCAGCAGTTGGTGTGGTTGCATATAATGGTTATACGCAAAGTGCAAAAAGAAATGCAGCTTTAGCACAGCATAAGACAGCAATTAAATTTATAAAAAATTCTCTAGGTTTATGTGACGTGCAAGGTGGTGGAACTTTAAAGCTAAGCAACAAAAGATCTGTAAACTGCAATATTGTAAATAACTCTGGAAATATAAATAATATGAATGATGTATTCATTAATCATTTTTTAGACCTTGGTTGGAAAAATCCATATGGAGAGAGTGATCCAGTAGTTTATACAGCAAGAAACGGTGCTAATGATAGAGATGGACGAATGAGATTTGACGAAACTGTATGCCCTACAGATTCATCAAAAAAACAAATTGCACTTTGGATAAAGACACACAAAGAATACTATCCAGTTTTAATTGCAAAAGATGGTTGGTGTTGAGCTATAATTCTTTAGTGCAACCAAAGAAAGAAATATATTTTTCATTATCTTTAGTGTTCATATTTTTTGTGACTTCGTGAATTAATTCTCCGGTTGATCTATTTAAAAATACTGACTCTGAGTATTTTTTTTCTTTATCTATATTTTTAAATAAAATTGTATCGTTTTTTGCAATTCTAACGTCGTCTTTACTTATATCTGAATAAGTATCTATAAATTCTGATAAACCATTAATTGTTAATACACTTGGTTGTTCTGCAACAACTTTTAATACTTTGTTTTTATCAACTTCAATATTATCTGCGGTAAAAGTTTGATAATTAAAATCTTTATTTTTGATCATTATTTTTTCTAATTTACAATCAAATGTAATTTTAAAATCATGGATAATATCGGTATTTTTTGAATATGATGATGTAGTTAGATTTAATAAAGCTAATATTATAAAAAGAAATTTCATCATTTAACAATATCCACCAAACTCTGAAATATCTATAGCATTCTCTAATTTGTCATTTTTGTCATTATAAACTGTCTCAATATGTATCATGGGTTTTTTATTTGTACATCTACTATAAAATTCAACTGATCCCAAAATTCCCCTAGGTCCAAAACCTAATGCTGGATATTGTTTATTATTAAATGGATGATCTTTAACAATACATTGTAAATGATAAACCATGTAATTCATAACCGATGTCTCAGTATTTGGAAAGATTTTTACATTTTGCGACCTAGTACAATTAAAATCTTTTACTGAAATATAACCCTCTAGATAACCCTCGTTCAAAGTTGTTTTTAAAAAAGTTGAATGGAGATATTTAATTGTTAAATTATGATTTGCTTTTGCTGCATTAGACTTCGCTGCACTTGTATAGCCACTATAAGCAACAACCCCAACAGCTGCTAAGATACCTATAATAGCTACTACGACTAAAAGTTCTATTAATGTAAAGCCTCTTTGTTTCACAAGTAAAATATATTAGATTTTTTTAAATAAGTCTTGTGCACTTAACCACCCGTTTTCTAATCTTGGTCCTCCAAAATAATCGCCACATAAACCTAATTTTAAAGACTTATTCCATAAAGATAATTGTTTAAGTGGTTTTGAATTAGATGAATACATCCACCCATGAATTCTTGAGTGATGAATTTTTTTGATTTTTAAATTTGTTAATTTTTCAAATTTTTTAACAAGCTGGTTGGTGTAATATTTTTTTTTATTCCTATAATCTTTCGTGAATTTATTGCCATATTTGTAAGTGCTTTGAAGTGTCCATAAATCATACTTATAATTAAATCTTTTTTTACTATTCTCGTATGCAGCCCAGCCAAGCATTTCATCATTAAAAAAATAACTACTGTTAGATTGCTTAAGCTTATTTGTAATAATCATGACTGTTAAATTAGCATCCATTTTAACTTTTTGATTTAAATAGGATTTATTTAAATATTTTTGTCCTAATTTCTTACTTTGAGGAAATGGGCAGGTTAAAATAAGATTTTTACATTTTTGTTTTAGATTATTTTTAAATGTTAATTCCCAATAATTATTTAATCTCTTTATATTTATAAGTTCATATTCAAAATTACATTTAATTTTCTTTAATAAATGTTTGCTAATGGAGTTGTTTCCTTTTGTTCCAATTAATTTTAAATGATTTTTAATTTCTTTAACTGTTTTGTGCAGAAATAAGTGGTTACCATCCCATTTTTTTAAAACTTTTTTTTTAATTAGTTGATTAGTAAAAGCTTTGAATTTTATAGATTTAGGAGAGATATATTGAAGCCCATGATCAAATCCAATTTTATCTCTATATTTTTTAAAAGAGCTTCTTCCACCAAAACCCCTTGCTTTGTCATAAACTACAACGGAATATTTTTTATTTAATAAGTTTGCAATAGTTGATCCTGAAATTCCCGATCCTATGATGCAAAAATCAACCATGATTTCTAACTTGATTGATTAACTTGGTGTATCGTAAAAAATTATCGATCTTTAAATTCAAGATTGCCTCTGGAATCGACACTCTTTTTAACATGCTGATAGTAGGTAGGATTATCAATAAGTCTTGACATATCTATACCCTTATTTTCATAGCGTCTTTTTATTGTCATTCTTGGGATTATTACGAGGTTCATATTATCAATGAAGTCCTCAGTCCATTCTTTTTCTATCTTATCTTTGACCAATCTTTTCAAAAATACCCTGAGATCAGAGCAACTAAGGTGTTTAATTTTTTCGTTATACAATACCATTTTGATGAATATATAATCTTAGTTTTATCTTGCAAGTTTAATGAATATATCTCCCATACCTGACTGAAGCTGATCTAATGGAGTATTGTTTCTAAGCGTGCAATATCTGCCGGTCACCTGGTGCCTGTCTATTGCATTAACATTATATTGAGTACAGGTTTTGGCTTTGTGTAATAAACCAATGACTAGTTTTCCATCTACTACTGAAACTTGTTTCGTATCTAAATCATTGCCATTACAAAAATATTTTTTGTTTACCCTTTCAGGAAAATCTGTTTTCCCACAAGGATTTTCAATTGTGAAAACATAAAATTCTTTTTCTATGCCTTTAAATTTATGTTTCATTTTAGTTGTTTTTGAATATTTCATTAAATCACATGAGCATGGAATGCAGCATCTATAATATTCACCACATATTTTCTTACCCGTATTGTTTTCACTCAAATAAACATATTCTGGAACAGCATTTGGACTTATTAAAGAACCTGATACTGCACAATATAATTTATTATATTCTACAAAATCTTCATACGAGATATCTTTATCAATTATATATTTAAAAAATTTAGGGCCTGCTGCATTCCTATTTCTATCTGGGAAAATTTTATTCCAGTCATTAACAATATCTTGATAATAGTTTTTTTCTTGAGAACTTGCTGAATATATTGGAATTGAAAAAAAAATTACAAATATAATAAGACTTATTGTGTTTTTAATACTGTACATTAATTAATGATTTAAAAACCCATATTTGACCAGTTACTTCGGTCTTGAGTTTTGCTATTGAATTTTTTTATTTCTTCCTCAGATGGCTCTCTAAAAAGATACATTACAATTCCTGAAACAAATAATGCCAATAATGATAAAGAACAAATAGTCATGAGTTTGATATATAAAAGCTTTATAATTTTTCAACACTATATAATGAGTAGTATTGTCCTATAGTTTTTGTCTAAATTCGTAAGTTTTATTTAATTCATCAATATCAAATGATTCTAATGATCCATCAGTCCATTTAATTTCAACTTTAAAATCTTTTTCACCTTTTCTTATTCCATAATGAGCTACTGGCTCCATCTGACAGAGATAACCTGAGCCTGCATCTATTGTTTTTGAATGAATTCTTTTATTAGATTTCATTGTTACTGTTGCGCCTCTTGCAGGTGCTCCAAATTGATTAAGAGGCTTAATTCTTAAATAATTAAAATTTTTAATATCTGCTTTATATAAAGTTAATGGTTGAAACCCTGACTCTCCATGTGAAACTAATAGTTCTAAAATTCCATCGCCATCAACATCTGCAACTGCTGCTCCAGTTCCAAGACCAACTGTTTCTAAACCATTTTCCATTTTAATTTCTTTAAATACTCCGCCCTCTAAAACTTTGAAAAGTTTATTTGGTTCTCCAATATTATTCATAAAAATTTCATCATACCCGTCATTATCAAAGTCAGCTGAAATAACTGTTCTTATTTTAGTAGGATCATTATATGGGGATGTTGATATATCTTTAAATTTATCTCCATCTAAAACATATGCTCTATGCATTCCATCCCAGTTTGAAGATAAAATATCTAATCGACCTCTATATAAAAGATCACTTAAAGCTGTGCCTCTACCATTTTCAAATCTATCTTGAATTGCATACTCTTTAGCTACATCTTGGAATGAACCTTTAGAATTATAATATAAAAAGTTATCTCCTCTTTCATTTGCCGCAAAAATATCTGATCTATCTGAAAGAATATGTCCAGACACAATGGCTCTACCTCCAGTAATTTTATCAATTGATAATGATTTAGCTTGGTCTTTTATTCGATCCCTAATTAATTCATAAAATCGAGTAGGACCTCCATAATTTGCAACATAAATACCATAAGCGCCATCACCATTTCTATCTACACAAACTACTGACCTTCCAGCTGTTAAGTTTAATTCATTTTGATTAATTTCTTTTTCAAATAAATCTTCGAATTTATTGCTATTTAAATCTATTAATCGATCAGAATAAATTTTTGATCCACTATATGTATCAGTATTTAAAAAATATATTTCTTCATAGCCATCTTGATCGATATCACATGCAGCTACACCTATCGTTCTTCTCTCTTCATCTGTAAATATTTTTTCATTTACAATATTTATTAATTTTCCATCCTTATAAGAAAGGGCTAAATTTTTAAAGCCAAAGCCAGTTACTACAAAATCATATTTATTATCTTGGTTAACATCAGTAACTGAAACTCCATAGCTTAATCGAAACTCATTTTCTACTATATGATCAGTTATATTTAAGAAAAAATCTTTAGCGTTTGCATAACTAAATATTGATAAAATACTGAGAAAAATGAAGATAATTTTTTTCATAATCAAGCTCTTTATTAGAATTTAAAAATTATAATATGAGATAAATTAGCTTATTCAAGTAAGCCTAATATTGAATAAATAACCAACCCTATAATTGCTGCAAAGAAAATTAAAAATGAAATTTGACTAAAAATATTATTCTTTGATCTAATTTCTCCCTTTTTGTACTTTCTAATCTGAATTATACCAAACCTAATTACTATTAAACCAAGGATTAAAAGCGATACTTTAAATAAAAATTCAATCATTTTTTTTTATTTTTCTTATAATTTTCCATCCATTTGTTAAATACAATTATTGCATCATTCATGTCTTTTGTTTTATTTGGATGATTTTTTGCTCTACCTAGCATAGTTGCAATAACATTTACTTGGTATTTTATTGGTCTTTTTTTTATAGCTAAAACAGTAAACAATGCCTTTTCTTTATCTTTAAAACCTAAGCCTTTTAATGTTGTCTCTGGCTTATAATCTGAAAATAAAGAAAGATTTAATGGTTTAAACTTTTTATCTTTGATTAATTTATTCATTGGCATTTTATCGACTATTTCAAAGATTTTTTTTGTATATATTTTATCTAACTCAATTTTTTTTGTGCCATCAAAACCAATTAAAGTAATTTTAAATTTTTTTGATTTATCTAATTTCGTAACTAATTTTATATATCTTTTGTGAAAACCTTTGATATCTTTTTGGTATAAATCTTTTGATTTTTTATATTCTGAATAATTGTAATTAGGCGTATTGAGGACTAACAATCTACATTTCCATACATATTTTTTAAAACTCATTAAAAAATATTAGTTATAAATTTTGTCTCTTACAAGCTTACTTAATAAACTATATCCAAGTTCATTCATATGTAATGGATCTTCATCATAAAACTTATCATAACCTGCATTTATCATGGGTGTTGTAATATCAACATAATCCCACATTTTTAAATTGGTTAAGTGTTTTTTTATCTTTGAATTCGCATCTAAAATTGTTGTCATAAGATCTCTCCTAAAAGGACTAGGCTTAATTGAAATAAAAAAACACTTTGCTTTTGGTAGTTTTTCTTCAACTTGATTAGAAAATAATGAAAATTCTTTTAACAATTCATCACTATCCATTCCATAACCGATATCATTGTCTCCAGCATAAAAGAAAAGATTAGTTGGGTTTAAAGGAGCAACTAATCTGTCAAAATATCTTCTACAAGATACTAAAGTTGAACCCCCAAAGCCTAAATTATAAAGATTATTTATTGATAAATCGTTTTTGGCATTATCCCACATTTTAAAAGTTGAACTACCATACAAGGCAACACTGTTATTTGTTTTCGTCTGTTGAAAAGAATTATGTTCTAATTCTCTAACATCTAATTCAAACTCTTCTTCAACTGGACTAACTAAATTTACGTTAGTTTTCAAATTTTCTATTCTATCTATGTTGTCTTGAACATTTTTAGCTAAATCAATAGCCTCTTCTACATAAGATCTAAATTTGGTTCTGTAATTATCTAAGAAGCTTTTCATTTCCTCTTGATTTTCTGGATCTTTGACATGATCACTTATTGTTATTGGCTCTTTAATGACTGCTGAATATATAGTTTTAGAAACTGGATAATCAAAATTAGCAAGAGCAATTGGAATAAGTTTTGGTTTTGGGTTAAGCTTAAATGCAAGATTAAATGCTCCAGCTTTAAATGGTCCTGGGGATGTTATTGTTTTATTATCTTCTGTTTCTGATGTTCCTTCGGGCGCAATTACTATCGGTTGTTTTTGATTAAATACCTTTTGAGCTTCGTCAAAAAGCTTTTGTTTTCTTAATTTCTTTTCCTCATCACTTTCATCCAACTTATCAGACTCTGGGGTATGAACAAAAATGTAATCTAAATTTTCATAGTAATTATATCTCCAAAATTCTGTATTCCGACTTGTTCTAACGATACGTTGGCCTCCATCATTATATTTTGGATATAAAATTTTTGAACTGATGAAATGACTATCTATTGAAAATGAATGCCCATTTGCAAGCTGATTATCATCTATAGCTGCTAAGTGATTGTAGAAAAAAATATTTGTTGGTTCATCTGGCAAATTTTCCCAACCCTTTATTACATATTTAACGTTATCAAAAGCTTTGGTGAAATTTGAATTGGTTAACTCTCTTAATTTGGTTTTATCTGAATTACTAAAGGAATTAGATACTCTATTATAAATAATATTTAATTGGTTGTGGAAACGAGACTCTCTTTCTAAATTATTTAAAGTATCTTTTATTAAACTAGATAATGATTTTTCTATCTCATTTCCTTTAATAAGTAGTTCGTAAACTACATCAAATGCCATTGCATAAGTATGAGTGCTCTTCAATAAATGTGGAATACTATACAACTTAGAGCTAGCAGGTATTCTTGCAGTATTATCTTTCAATAATAAATTAACAAATTCTAATTCGTTTTCCGCTGAATATTTTGTTAGACCAGTTGCACTTTGTTGGAAACGTCCTAGCTGCCACAATTGTCTTTTAAAAATCTTTATCGATAATTCAGGGTCAGAAATAATAAGATTTTCAAGTGCTTCGTTAGAAATATGTAAAACTTTCGTATCTCTAGTAGATTTAATTGTATATGGATTAAAAAAATCTCCTTTTCCAGAAGATAAAGTTAAAGCAATACCAGCTCTAGTTAGAGTTCTAAAATTTCTTCTTATTTTTCCATTAATAAAGTTATGGAATAAGCCATCAACTTTACCACTTAATAATATCTTTAAACCTTTAGAAGCATCTCCCTCTTTAACTATATATTGATTTGATGAATACATCTTAATTTTACCTAATTTAATAAACTTTTCTAAGTCATCATCAGTAAGTGTAGAAAAAAAAGTAGCAGATTTAATTCTATTTATATTTGTAATACTTTTTTCTGATGGGATGCCTGGAGAAATTTGTATTTCATCATCTTTATACAAAGTGTTTAAATTTCTTGAAGAGACAAGCAGTTGGAAAGAAAAAAAAGAAATTGCTGAGTATAATGTTGATATAAGTTTACTATTTTTTTGTTGTAAATCTCTTAAATCATCTAGTTTTATCGAGATATATTCTGTTCCACCCTCAATAAATATTTCACCCATAAATCTATTGGGTTGATTAAGTCCAGATATACCTAATGGTGTTGCAGGCTTTGTTATTTTTGCAAAGGTTATAGATTTAGTTTCAAAATACTTGGTAAATGTAGCTTTGCCTTTAATTAAAAAATAAATATTTTCTGAAATTTGATGCTGCTTTGCTAAAACTTCATCACTTTCAGATATTATGTGCTCTGATATTCCATCTATTAGTCCAAAGGATTCTTTTAGATTTCCTAAATCAAAGCCATTTTGCTGAAATAATTCAGATAATTTCATAAGGTAAATGAATAGATATACTTAATTTGAATTTATTGATTAAGAATAAATGCATATCTGGGTTGAAAAGTTATCAATAGTTTACCTTATTTTTTTTAGTAATAAGAAGATGTGAAACGTAAATTAAAAAAAAACAAATCAATAAACAAAACTAAAACGCTTTCAAAAAAGCCAAAAGTAATAAACCCCAACTTTTTTTATTTTTATAATGAAAATGGAAAATTAGTTGGAATACCTTACGGTAATTAAATTTTATCTTCTTTGAGATAAACTAGCGTGTTTACTTAATACTTCAGCTGAAATAATTTTTGCTTCTGTTGTTTTC
>CACEIC010000019.1 GCA_902559605.1 uncultured Pelagibacteraceae bacterium
CATGGACACACAAAAAGAAGCTTCTCTAAACTTAATGACCGTTAAATTTGAAAAATTAAAAAAAACAATAATTAAATGTAATAAATGCCCTAGACTTGTGAGGTTTAGAAAAAAAATATCTACGGAAAAAAGAAAACAATATATGGACCAAACTTATTGGGGAAAACCAGTTACAGGTTTTGGAGATATAAATGGAAAAATAATGATTGTTGGTCTAGCACCAGCTGCTCATGGTGGAACAAGAACAGGCAGAGTATTTACAGGCGATAAATCCTCAGATTTTTTATATAAATGTTTACACAATGTAAAAATTGCCAATCAAAGTAATTCAGATCATTTAAATGATGGATTAAAAATAAAAAATACCTTTATAACACCAGCTCTAAAGTGCGTTCCTCCAGGAGATAAACCATTAAATGAAGAGTTAAAAAATTGCTTTGGTTATTTTAAATCTGAATTTGAAATACTTAAAAATCTAAAAATTATTGTGGCTTTAGGGAAAATTGCGTTTGATACTTGTGTAAAATTTTATAGAGAAAATTTTGATTACACTGAGAGAGTAAAATTTAGTCATGGAACATATTTTAAATTACCTAACAATGTGTTGTTAATGGGGTGTTATCATCCAAGTCCAAGAAATGTAAATACTGGACGAATAAATGAAAAACAAATGACTAAACTATTTAAAAAAGTAAAAGAACTAGTTTAATTTGTTAATAAGTGCTACTGGAAGTTTTACTGGTTTTCCCAACTTATTTAGAGATACTAATTTAATCTCTGCATCACATAAAGTATCTGATTTTCTTTTAATTACTTGTGACATTGTAATTGTAGTCAAAGTATTAGATTTTATTTTTGTGAAAACGGTAATTTTATCCTCAAATTTTGCCGGTTTTTTAAAATCTACGTTACAAGTTTTTACTGCTATTAAAACATTATGTTTATCTAATAACTTTTTATTCGAATATCCCAAGGAATAAATAAGCTCAGATCTTGCTCTTTCAAAGTACTTTAAATAATTTGCGTGGTAAACTATTCCACCAAAATCAGTATCCTCATAGTATACTTTTAAATTATACTTAAATACTTTCATCAATTGATATTAATAAAATTTATTGAGAAGAAAAATAGATATTTTGATAGTAAGTAATTGATTTTTTCTTTGAATTATCTGTATCTGACATGATCGCTATACCATCTAGCTCATTAACATCTAAATTATGGAATTTCTTGAAATCTTCTTTAACGTTTGCTTTGACAGTTACCCATTCATTTAAATTTGTTTTGGTAGTAGCAAGTACATTATCTATGGACTTTTTAGTATATGGGCTTGGAAAGTTGCTTCCAACTTCTTGATTGCTTGAAAAAACATAATTTATTGCTCTATTGGATAAAGGTGTTGCTCCAGTTTTTTTAATGACGAATACTCTTCCTGCAAAGTCATGACCCTTTTTAGCTGTCTCATCTATCCCTGGTATGTCTTTCTCAATTTTCCAAGTAATATTTATGAAAGGTGTTTTATTTAGATCAATTTTAATCTCCTTACCTAGGCCAGAAGCAGCATTATCAGCAATAGCTTTAAGGTAATTACCATTTTCATCAGAGCCAACAGAATATTCAGTTTTATTATCTGCCCCTCTTACTTTTCTAACTGTCAATTCTGATAGTTCTTTCTCTGTAAACTCAAATACTTTTACTTCCTCAGAATACAAAGTAGTTTGAAACAACGCTGTAACTAAAATTAATTTAAATAAAAATCTAAACATGTCCTCTCTATATAAAAGATAAAATAATTTTCAAATTCAAAATTTTGACATTATTTAAACATGCATAATTCATTATTGTTCTCTATTTAGATGATATGAAATTAACAGTTCTTTTTGGTTTAATGATTTATTGGTCTATAATTATAACTGCACCTGTAATTTCAAAAAATTCAGAAAAAATCGGAGAAAAAAAGGTATTAATACCTCTTAAAAAACCAAGAATTTAAGGCAGAAGCACTATCTTAGGTGCCGAACAGGTTCCATCATGAATTTCTTTAAAAGCTCCCCAACCATCTTTAAGATTTCTGTACTCAATCCATTCTATCTTGCCTAGCTTGTTATTAGTTAAAATATCAATAGTTTCACCAAATTCTTTGTTTGTGTAACAGTAAGTTCCAATAAAAGTAACTTCTTGAAGGGTTGCTTTCCTAAAATTAAAAGATCCAGCAGGCTGGGTTAATCCGATATGAACTATTATTCCTCCTGGTTTTACTACACTGATTGCCTGTTGTCGTGAAACTTCGAGTCCAACAGTATCAAAAACTAAATCAAAGCTGCTCTCTTTAATATCTTTATGATCTGGCGACACTGTTTTTGCATCTACATATTTGGAGCATTCATTCAGTCTTTTTTGATTAGGATCAGAAATTGTCAGATTAGTATTTCCTTGGATCTTGGATAAAATTAATGCACACAATAGTCCAATTGCTCCACCACCCTGAACAAGCGTTCTACATTCATTTAATGGTTTTTTTGATGCTTCTACTGCTAATAATACTGCATGATATGAAACAGCGGTAGGTTCTGCGACTGCAGCCTCTTTTACATCAAGTTTTTCAGGAACTTTAAAAATATTATGATCTGGAACTGTTATAAGTTCTGCAAATGCACCTTGCCTTTCGTAAGGTCTATTCATTCCTAGAAGAACTCTATTTGGACATAAATGTTCTCTTCCACTATTGCAGTATTCACAATTTCTACAAGTTATTAATGGATTAAGAACTGAAATTTGATCTTTAAGCTTTCCGTTAATTATTTGACCACTAACTTCATGACCTAAAATTAAAGGTGGTATTCTTCTCTCATCTTTTCCGTGGTAGGCATGCATATCTGAGCCACAGATACCTGATGCATGAACTTTAAGAATACTTTCTCCAGGTTTTTCAGAAGGTTCTTTTTCCTCCCTGAATTCCATCTCTTCAACACCAGTGTAGACAAGCGCTTTCATTATTATTTATTATTCAATAAATAATATACTAAATAAGATGCGAATGCTCCAATAATCCATCCAAAAGATTGATATTGGATTAAATTTTCATTCAGCAAAGATGATAAAGAAAATATTGATCCAATTAAAAGAGCATACAATGCTTTGAGGTTCCAACCGTTACTGTAAATATATTCTGTATGTTCTTTAGGATAAAAAAGCTCTTTATGATTAATTTGTTGTTTTTTAAACAGATAATAGTCTGCAACCAATACTCCAAAAATTGGTCCAAAAGTCGTAGCTACAGCTTCAACAAATATCAAAACATTAGCTTTACTAAAAATTGAAAGCCAAAATGTTGAAATAATTAATCCAATAATTGATATTACAATTCCGGTTTTTTTTAACGTTAAAGAGTTTGGGAAAAAATTTATCAATGTATTTTGCGAAGGAATATAATTTGCTATCAAATTAGTTGATAACGAAGAAATAATAATAAATATCAAGCAAAAAAAAGTTAAAAAATTATTATTAAATTTACCAATTATATCATTTGGATTAGTAAGTAGACTTGAAGCATTTAAACCTTTGCTGGTAAGAATGATATCTGAACCTAATGTGATTAATACTGAGAAAAAAGAAAAGAATATTAAATTTAATATTATACTTAAGTTACCTTTGGTCATCTCTTTATAATTCATTGAGTATCTAGAAAAATCACCAAATGTGAGGAGAACTATAGCAAAATAAGCAAATAAAGTTCCTGTGATTGAAATTATTGGAGCAATATTTGACTGAATTGCAAAATTGCTAAAGACTAAGCTTAGTTTTATTCCATTTAGGAGTTCATTGTAATACTCAGATAAAATAACAATTAATAAAACGGATAGTGCTAAATATATTGAAAGACCTGAAAAATTAATAAATGATTTTAGAAAATTCTGTCCTTTTGTAAAAAGGATATATTGAAATATTAAAGTTAAAAATAAACAAACCCAATCAATTAAATTCAAGCCAAAAAAGAATAATAAAAATATTTCATTCTGTAAGAGTTGATTGTCTATTTTAAATATTATGATCCTAGCAATGTAACCAAGTGACTTAGATATAAAGAATGTTTGTACACCAAACATGAATAAACCAACTAACCCCCTGATCATTCCTACATATCTGGCACCAGTAAAACCCATTGAAAGTCTGAGAATTGTTGGAAAACTTAATCCGCTACTTTGAGAAATTTTTCCAATTATATTAGCAAAAAAGAATACTAATAATCCTGCTAGCAATGATCCTGTTAAGACAACAAAAAAATTTAGATCATAGAATAAATATAAAGCTGATATTAAAGAGAACCCAACAATTGTTTGAATATTTATAGCCCAAAAGTTAAAGTAATTTTTCCAACTCCAGTCTCGATTATTTGGATTTATTGAAACTAGTTCCCAATTCCTTAATTGAAATTTTTCGCTTTGATTCACTTAAATGATATTAATCAATTATTTACTGCTGTCCATATAAGAGAGTTGGCAACCATAGTACTATTTTTGGATACGCTATGATTATAATTAATCCAATTATCTGTAATACCATGAACTGCATCATTCCAAGATAAATATCTTTTAAATCCCAACTTGGAACTACACCTTTTAAAAAATAAGCTGATAACGCTACGGGGGGTGAGAGCCAGGCGGTTTGCAAATTAACAGCAACAAGAATTGCAAACCAAGTTAAATTAAATCCTAATGCTTCAACTAATGGTAAAATAATAGGAACAACTATCATAACAATAGGTACCCACTCTAATGGCCATCCTAAAAGAAAAATCATAATCATGATTATTCCTAAAATTAAATATTTGTTCATCTCGAGAGATAAAAGAAAATCTGTTAAAACCATTGGAGTTCCTAATCTTGCAAACACTGCTCCAAAGAAATTAGAAGCAGCTACTAAAACCATAATTAGTGCAGAAATTTCTAAAGTTTTAACTAAAGCATCTTGTAATTTTTTTAATGTTAATTTTTTGTAAGCTAATGAAAGTAATAATGCACCACCTGCACCACATCCTGCAGCTTCTGTTGGCGTAGCAAATCCAAATAAAATACTACCTAATGCAGCAAATACTAATGCAGCAGGTGGAACTAATCCTAAGAAAAATTCTAGCCATAATTTTTTTAAATCTGTTGTTCTTAATTCTTCTGGTATGGGTGGACCTAATTTTGGGTTCATCATACATCGGAATGTAGTGTATGCAGCATATAAGCATGCTAATAATATTCCTGGGACTATTGCTGCTGCAAATAAATCAGTTACTGGAATTTCCATAATTGGACCCATAACTACAAGCATAATGCTCGGTGGAATTAGAATACCTAGAGTTCCTCCAGCAGTAATCGTACCAGCAGCTAATTTTACATCATAATTAGACCTGTTCATTGATTTTGCAGCCATAATTCCAAGAATTGTAACTGATGCACCAACTATTCCTGTTGCTGCTGCAAATATTACTGAAACAAACAAAACAGCGTAATATAAAGAGCCTCTAACTCTTGCCAACATCATTTGGAAAGCTGAGAATAATCTCTCCATCAAGCCTGCTTGTTCCATCATTATTCCCATAAATACAAATAAGGGGACGGCAGCGAGAGTTTGTTCGGTCATCACCATAGAAAATTGAAGTGTCATTAAATAGAAAACTAATTTTCCAAAACCTAAATAACCAAAAACGAAACCTAAAAAAATAAGAGTAAATGAAATTGGAAATCCTATAAATATTGCAAACAACATCACACCAATAAGTATGAAACCTAAAATTGCTGGGTCTATTAAATGTGAAAGCATTAACTACCTGGCCATTTACCTTTAACGGCTGCGTAATAACTTTTAAAAAGTTCTGAAACACCTTGGATAAGAAGGAAAACAATTCCAATCCAGAGACAAGATTTTATCGGCCACATATATGGCATCCATGTTGTATCCATCCCTCTTTCATTTCTCATGATACTTTCTTGGACAAAGCCTGTTGTCATATACAAAAAGACTATTAATCCTGGAAAATAAAATAATAAGTAAAGCCAAAAATCTATTCTTCCTTGAGTTTTAACTTTAAAATTTCTATATAAAAAATCTGCTCTAATATGAACACCTTTTGAAAGAGCGTATCCTGCTCCTAACATGAACAAGGCTCCATAAAAAAATCTGCTCATATCATAAGCCCAGATTGTAGGAGCTAAAAATAATTTTCTTGCTAAAACCTCATAAACCATCCCAAGCATTAGTGGGATCGTAATCCAACAAACTATGTTTCCTATTAATTTACTAAATCTATCTATGTTTACTATTGTTTTAGCCATCCAAGTTGGCATATCATCAGGCATCTTTCCAGATCCTGATCGCCTTTCGGCTATCATTTCATCTGAAATATCTAACTTTGGATTATCTGACATATAAATTTTAGAAAAAAGAAGCGGGCTTATTAAAGCCCGCTTAATAACTTTATTTATTTCTTCAACGAATTAGCATAAGCCATTCCTAGCTTAGCATTCGATGTTTGTGCACCAGACCAAAATGGTACAGCAGTATTAGCAAAGCTTATCATTGAGTCATAAACTTCTTTAAAGAATGCGTTTTCTTTTGCATTTTTCTCTAAAGTTGCTTTCGCTGCAGCCATATAAGCTGGGAAATAATCAGCTGGTGTATCTTCAAGTATCACACCATGATTTTCAGTTAAGTCTTTAAGTGCTAATCCATTAGTGTTGATTCTGTAAGCTAAAGCTCTCATCAACGATGCATCAGCAGCCATCTTCATTGAAAATTTCTCATGGTCAGTAAACTTATCGTAAGTGCTTTTGTTTAAATAAAAGTCAGCATTTACGACTACTTGGTGTAAACCTTGTAGATAGTAGTGTTTTAATACTTTATGTATACCAAACACTTTGTCTGGTTGAGGACAACACCACTCAGCAGCATCAATAGTTCCTGCTTCTAATGCTGGAAGAATATCTCCACCACCCATTGCAACTGAAGCTATTCCAATGTCTTTATAAGTTTGTCCTGGAATTCCTGGAGGAGTTCTGAACTTAAATGTTCTGAAATCATCCATGTCTTTAATTTTTCTTGGGAACCATCCTAAAGCTTCTGGACCAACTGGTTGAAGCATGAAACCTTTAATGTCTCTTTTCATTTCTCCCCAAAGTCTGTCATATAGTTGTTCTCCACCACCATATAAAAACCATGATAAGAATGCGATGTTATCAATTCCTACACCACCACCTGCTACTGGCGAACCAAATAACATAGCAGCTGGATGTTCTCCAGACCAATAGTGAGTCCAAGCAAATCCGCAATCAATTAAACCTTTATCAACAGCATCAAGAGTTTCTTTAACTCCAACTACTGTTCCTGCTGGCATGATTTCAAATTTTAGAGATCCACCTGTTAGTTTTGTTACGTTGTCAGTAAAGTCTTTTAACATTACCGCTTCATCACCTTTAGCGCTAATAACCGTCTGACACTTTAACGTTTTTGCAGCATTTGCATTTGAAATAAATCCAAATACTAAGAAAGCAGCAAACAACGCTGAAACGATTTTTTTCATTATATCCCTCTCTTTTTATTTATAATGTTAAGATCCTCTCAAAAATCAAAGCCAGATACAAGCGTCATTTCGAAGTTTTTATGAGAAAAATGTTTAAAATCATTAAATATTGATTAAAAATTATTTATAAAAAATATGGATAAATTTGATTACATAATTATTGGCGCTGGTTCAGCTGGCTGTGTCTTAGCTAATAGATTAACAGCAAATCCTGATACTAAAGTTCTTTTACTTGAAGCTGGTGGTAAAGACACAAATCCATGGATACATATTCCAGGGGGTTATTTTAAAACGATGCACAATCCAGATACTGACTGGTGTTTTAATACTGAAAAAGAACCAAACTGCGATAACAGACAAATGGTTTATCCAAGAGGTAAAACATTAGGTGGAAGCTCTTCGATTAATGGAATGCTTTATATTAGAGGTCAATCTAATGATTATAATTATTGGCGACAATTGGGTAATGTTGGTTGGTCTTGGGATGATGTTCTTCCTTATTTTAAAAAGTCTGAAGATTTTCAATTTGGAGAAAATGAATTTCATGGTTCTGGAGGACCCATTGCAGTTGAGAAAATTAGAGCAACATTTAAAGTCCTCGATCTATTTTTAGAAGCCGCTGAAGAGCATGGTTATAAAAGAACTGATGATTTTAACAACGGAGATAATGAAGGAATGGGATATTTTCCATTTACAATAAAAAATGGCTTTAGATGCAGTACAGCAGTTGGTTATTTAAATCCAGTTAAAAACAGAAAAAATTTAAAAATTATTACTAAAGCTCATATTAAAAATATAGAGTTTGAGAATAAAAAAGCAAAGAA
>CACEIC010000020.1 GCA_902559605.1 uncultured Pelagibacteraceae bacterium
ACAAAGCAAATAGAAGATTTAACAAGATATCAACAAAGAAAACGAAATTTAGAAAGCGAAATAAAAAGAATAGAAAATTCAAATACTTTCAATAAAAAGAAAAAAATAGATCAATTAAAAAAGAAAGATACTTTAGGTTTCATTAATTTTGACTCAGTGATAATTGCTGATTTTAGCGAAAGTCTAAAAAGTGTTGCCACGTCATTATTATACACCGATGTCTCCTCAAAAAGAATAAAATACATTACATTGAATCAATGGTTTGATGAAAGTCTTTTAAAGGAAACGTCATTACATCCAATATATTTCCCATCAATAAATAAAGATAATTTTGAAATATTTCAGAGAGAATATATTCAAAACTACAAAACTACACCAAATCAAATTTCATTTTTAAGTTATGATTTAATAGGGTTAGTATATTACTTATTAATAAATAATGATTTTAAGACTAATGAAAATTTATTTATAAAGAAAAATAAATTTAAAGGAAAAATAGGTATCTTTGAAATTAATAAAAAAACTATCACACATCAATTAAACTTTTATGAAATACAAGATAAAAATTTTAAAGAAATTTTTTGATTTTTTTGAAAGCTCGTGCTCGGTGATCATTTTTAAATTTTAACTTTTGACTCATTTGGCCAAATGTTAATCTTTTATTTTCAGGAATAAAAATTGGATCGTATCCAAAACCTTTGTTTCCAATTTTCTTTTTAGAAATTCTTCCATTGATAATTCCTAAAGATTGGATCGGTTTTTTTTTTAATCCATAAATTGTTAATGCACAAATAAATCTTGCTTTAATTTTTTTTGACTTCCAGTTTTTATCTACCTTCAATAATCTTTTATATACTTTGGATATCGCCAAATTAAAATCACCCTTTTTTCCACCCCATCTTGCTGAATAAATGCCTGGTTGATTATTTAATAAATCTATTTCAAGCCCAGAGTCATCTGCGATACAAATTTTTTTTGTTTTTCTTGAAAAATACTTAGCTTTTATTAAAGAATTTTTTAGAAAAGTATGTCCATTTTCTTTAGGGCTTTTGAGGC
This sequence comes from uncultured Pelagibacteraceae bacterium, assembly GCA_902559605.1. GTDB lineage: Bacteria > Pseudomonadota > Alphaproteobacteria > Pelagibacterales > Pelagibacteraceae > Pelagibacter. The sequence continues at coordinate 1,057 of CACEIC010000020.1, forward strand.
CATAGTCTTTTGGAGATGTAATAACGTAGTATTTGGGCAATAAATCTCTAATTTCTTTTATTTTTCCCTCATTGTTTGACCCTACTACGATTTCTTTATTTTTTTTTTTTAACATCTAGAATTTCATGAATTTCTTACCATATAGACTGTAATGGAAAAAGAAGAAACACAAAATAAGGAAGATCAAAATTTAAAAGACGAAAACTCAGAGGTAAAGGCAGATAAGCAGGCCCATGAGGAGACTGAAAATAAAGAGGAAGAGGAACAACTTTCACCCGAGGATGAAATTGAAAAACTTAAAGATAAAGTTGCTAGAACATTTGCTGAAATGGAAAATCAGAGAAGAAGATTTGAAAAAGAGAAAGATGAAGCCTTTGAATATGGTGGATTTTCATTTGCAAGAGAAACACTTAATCTTCTAGACAATTTGGAAAGATCAAAACAAACACTGGAAAGTGACGAGACTATTAAAGATAAAGATACACTAAAAAAATTAATAGAGCACATTAATATTATTAATAATGATATGATTTCAATTTTCAAAAAAAATAATATTGAGCCGATAAAAGCAATTAATGAAAAATTAGATCCGAATTTACATCAGGCTATGATGGAAGTTGAAGATGATACAAAAGATCAAGGGACAATAGTTCAAGAAATTCAAAAAGGATTTATGATGAAAGATAGGTTACTAAGACCTTCGTTAGTAGCTGTATCTAAAAAAAAAGTCGAAGATAAACAGAATAACCAAAAAAACCAAGAAAATGAGGGAAAAGAAGCAAAAAATTAATTATTTATTATGGTTGTAGTTGTAAAATTAACACTTATATGAGCCTCAATTAGGATTAATTATGAGTAAAGTTATAGGAATAGATTTAGGAACAACAAATTCTTGTGTCGCTGTTATGGAGGGAACACAAGCAAAAGTTTTAGAAAATGCTGAAGGAGCAAGAACAACTCCATCAGTTGTTGCATTTACAGAAGAAGGTGAAAAGTTAATAGGTCAACCTGCAAAAAGACAAGCTGTTACAAACCCTGAAAATACAATATTTGCAGTTAAAAGATTAATTGGAAGAAATTTTGACGATCCAACAGTTAAAAAAGACGTAGAGACTGCTCCTTTTAAAATAGTTAATTCTGATAAAGGTGACGCATGGATTGAAGCAAAAGGCCAAAAATATTCTCCATCACAAATTTCGGCTTTCACGCTTCAGAAAATGAAAGAGACAGCAGAAAAATATTTAGGTTCTGAAGTAAAACAAGCAGTAATTACTGTTCCAGCATATTTTAATGACGCTCAGAGACAAGCTACTAAAGATGCAGGCAAAATAGCTGGCCTTGAGGTTTTAAGAATTATAAATGAGCCAACGGCAGCATCTTTAGCATATGGTCTAGATAAAAAAGCTAATAAAAAAATTGCAGTGTACGATCTAGGTGGTGGAACATTTGATGTTTCAATTCTAGAGTTGGGTGATGGTGTTTTCGAAGTAAAATCTACTAATGGTGACACATTTTTAGGTGGAGAAGATTTTGATAATGCTATTGTAGATTATTTGCTTTCAGAGTTTAAAAAAGAAAACGGTATTGATTTAAAATCAGATAAATTAGCTTTGCAGAGATTAAAAGAAGCTGCAGAAAAAGCAAAAATAGAATTATCATCTGCAACACAAACTGAGATTAATCTTCCATTTATTACTGCTGATAAAACTGGACCAAAACATATTAACTTGAAAATGACTAGAGCTAAATTAGAAGCATTAGTCGAAGATCTGATTTCAAGAACAATTCCACCATGCAAAACTGCTCTTAAAGACGCGGGCTTATCTGCAAGCGAAGTAGACGAAATAGTACTAGTTGGTGGTATGACTAGAATGCCAAAAGTTATAGAAGAAGTAAAAAATTTCTTTGGGAAAGATCCTAACAAATCTGTAAATCCTGATGAAGTTGTTGCTATGGGTGCAGCGATTCAAGCGGGAGTGTTGCAAGGTGATGTAAAAGATGTGTTACTTTTAGATGTAACTCCCTTATCTTTAGGAATAGAAACATTAGGTGGTGTATCAACAAAGTTAATTGACAAAAATACAACAATTCCAACAAAAAAGAGCCAAGTATTTTCAACTGCTGAAGACAATCAACCTGCAGTATCAATCAGAGTTCTTCAGGGCGAAAGAGAAATGGCATCAGATAATAAAGTTTTAGGAAATTTTGAATTAGTTGGCATAGCTCCAGCACCAAGGGGTGTTCCACAAATTGAGGTAACATTTGATATTGATGCTAATGGTATTGTAAATGTTTCAGCAAAAGATAAAGGAACTGGTAAAGAACAAAAAATTCAAATTCAAGCATCTGGAGGATTAAGTGATGAAGAAATTAACCAAATGGTAAAAGAAGCAGAATCTAATAAAGAAGAAGATAAAAAGAAAAGAGAAGCCGTTGATGCAAGAAATCAAGCAGATACACTAATACACTCAACTGAAAAGAATTTAAAAGAACACGGAAGTAAAGTTTCTGATACAGACAAAAAAGCTATTGAAGATGCATCAGCAAACTTAAGGAATGCACTTAAAGGTACTGATATTGAAGAAATTAAGAAGAAAACACAAGATTTAGTTCAGGCATCTATGAAATTAGGTGAAGCAATCTATAAATCACAACAAGGTGCAAAACCTGAAGATGCTCCAAAAGACGCAAAGAAAGAAGATACAAAAGACGATAACGTTGTTGATGCAGATTTTGAAGAAGTAAAAGACGAGAATAAAGAAAAAAGCGCCTAATAAAACAACTGTTTGTCTATAACATGTTATGGCAAAAAGAGATTATTACGAAGTTTTAGGTGTAAATAAAAGTGCCTCAGCAGAACAAATAAAATCAGCTTACAGAAAACTCGCAGTAAAATATCATCCAGATAAAAATAAAGGTGATAAAGCTGCCGAAGAAAAATTTAAGGAAGCGTCTGAAGCTTATCATGTACTTTCCAATTCAGAGAGAAAACAAAATTACGATAATTTTGGTCATGCAGCTTTTGAAAATGGAGGTGGTGGAAGGAGTGGATTTGGAAATTTCGATTTTTCAAATCATTTCTCTGATATTTTTGAAGACTTTTTTGGAGAAGGTTTTGGTGGAGGCCGTAGATCAAGGAGGTCAAATAATAGAGGGTCTGATCTGAGATATGACTTATCTATATCCTTAGAAGAGGCATTTTCTGGAAAGAAACAAGATATAAAATTCTCTACATCTGAAAAATGTGATACTTGTAGTGGTTCAGGTTCAAAACCAGGTCATCAAGCTGGAGCATGTTCAATGTGTGGTGGTCATGGTCAAGTAAGATCAAGTCAAGGTTTTTTTACAGTGCAACAAACATGTCCTCAATGCGCCGGTGCGGGCGAGGAAATTACTCATCCTTGCTCTGGTTGTAATGGACAAGGTAAAAAGCAAGCTTCAAAAAGATTATCAGTTACTATTCCAAAAGGTGTAGATGATGGAACTAGAATTAGACTTTCAGGGAAGGGTGAAGCTGGATCGAGAGGTGGAAGTAGTGGTGATTTGTACTTATTTGTTAATGTTAATTCCCATGACTTATTTAAGAGATCAGATGAAAACTTATTTTTTGAATGTCCAGTTTCAATTGCTGATGCTGCTCTTGGCACATCAATTGAAATTCCAACGATTGACGGAGGAAAAGCTAAAATTAAAATACCTGCTGGAACTCAAAGTGGCAAACAATTTAGGTTAAGAGGAAAAGGCATGCCTTACATTAGAGGAAATGATTTTGGAGATCTTTATGTACAAGTGAATACAGAAGTTCCAATATCCCTTAACAAAGAACAAAAAGAATTACTTGAAAAATTCAGAGAAATTGAAAACGATAAATCCAACCCAAGTATTAAAAAATTCTTTCAAAAGGCTAAAAGTTTCTGGAAAAACTAATCAATAGTGCTAATCTAAATATTAGAAATGGGTAAAATTAACTTAGCTATAACAGGGTGCATGGGAAGAATGGGCCAACAACTCATTAATTCTGCTAATAAAGATCGATCTACAAAATTAGTTGCTCTTACCGAACATAAATTAATTAAAAAAAAAATCAGCGGTATTGCTCTTGGATTAAATAGCGAAAAAACATTAAGTAAAGCAAATGTAATAATCGATTTTACTATTCCTGAATGTACATTTGAAGTTCTAAAAATCGCTAGTAAAATAAAAAAAAGAGTAGTTATAGGCACAACAGGTTTTACAAAAAAAGAGGAAAATTTAATAAAGAAGTTCTCAAAAAGAATTCCAATTCTAAAGGCAGGTAATATGAGCCTAGGGGTTAATTTACTAATGTATCTTACAGAAATTACATCTGCATCACTGGGAAGTAATTATTTAAGTAAAGTTTTTGAAGTTCATCACAAACACAAGAAAGATTATCCTTCTGGAACAGCTTTAATGCTTGGAAGGGGAATTGCTGTTGGAAAGAATAGAGACTTTTATAAAATGATGGGGAAAAAATACTTAAATAAGAAAAAATTTCCTTACGGAAAAAAAATTAATTTCAATTCAATTAGACAGGGTGATATTATAGGTGAACACGAAGTTACTTTTTCAAGCGGAAAAGAAATTATAAAACTTAACCATGAGGCTTTCGATAGAGCTTTATATTCAGAGGGAGCAATAACTGCTGCTAAATGGCTAATGAATAAAAAACCAGGACTTTATTCAATGAGAAATCTTCTGGATTTCAAATAATGAATGAAGCACAGAGAGCTAAAATAGTTTTAAAGATACTTAACAAAACTTATCCAACGACACCTATACCATTAAAGCATAGAAATATATTTACACTTTTAATATCAGTACTACTTTCAGCTCAATGCACAGACGTAAATGTTAACAATGTTACAAAAAATATTTACCCAAAATATAATAAACCTGAGCATTTTGTTAAGCTTGGGAGAAAAAAAATAGAAAAACTGATAAGAAGTATAGGTATTTTTAGAATTAAAGCTAAAAGCGTTTATAATCTTTCAAAGACTTTAGTAGAAAAATATAATGGAAAAGTTCCTAGGACTTTTGAAGAATTAGAGGAATTGCCTGGAGTTGGGCACAAAACTGCAAGTGTGGTTATGTCTCAGGGTTTTGGCTACCCTGCATTTCCAATAGATACTCACATACATAGACTAGCTCAACGATGGGGTTTAACTAATGGAAAAAATGTTATTCAAACAGAAGAAGATTTAAAGCGTTTATTCCCAAAAAAATATTGGAATAAACTCCATCTTCAAATAATTTATTATGGACGGGAATATTGTAAAGCAAGAGAATGTTACGGTATTTCTTGTAAAATTTGTACTACTTGTTATCCTAAAAGAAAAAAGCCAATTAAAACAAAAAAAGCATAAAATGAAAATTTTAGGAATTGGAAATGCAATTGTTGATGTAATTTGCAAAGTTGATGAGAACTTTATTAATCAAAATAATCTAACAAAAGGTACAATGAAGCTTATTTTTGATGATAAGGAATTTCAATCATTGTTATCAAATTTAAAAATTGAAAAAACTATTTCAGGAGGATCGGTTGCTAATTCTATCGTAGGACTATCTCAACTAGGAAATAATGTAGGTTTTATAGGAAAAGTGAGTGATGACGAATTAGGCAATAAATATGAAGAAGGATTGAAGTCAGAAAATGTTAAATATTTTTACTCAAAAAAGAAAGAAGAATTGCCAACAGGAACTTGTTTAATTTTAGTAACACCTGACTCAGAAAGAACAATGTGTACATTTCTCGGTACTGCCGGAAAGATTAATGAAAAGGACGTAAATGTTGATTTTATTAAGCAATCAGAAATTATATTTTTAGAAGGCTATTTGTGGGATGAAGGAGAACCTAAGAAAGCATTTGAAAAAGCAATTAAAAGTGCAAATAAAGTTGCTATGTCACTTTCAGATCAGTTCTGTGTGGACAGACATAAACCGCATTTTTTGGATTTGGTAAAAAATAAACTAGATATCACTTTTGCAAATGAACAAGAGATGATGTCATTGATTGAAGCAAAAAATTTTGAAGAAATTATAAATTTTGCAAAAAATTTAAATAAAATCACAGTAATAACTCGAGGTGAAAAAGGTGCAGTATTAATATCTAATAATGAAATTATTGAAAATGGTATAGAAAAAAATCTACAGATAAAAGACCTCACAGGTGCTGGGGATTTGTTTGCTGCTGGTTTTTTACATGGATATTTAAACAATTATAGTCATATTGATTGTTTAAATAAAGGAAGAGAAATGTCATCCAAGATTATTCAACAAATTGGTGCTAGGCTTTAATATTTTTTCTACTATAACTTCCTTTGCCTTTTTTAGCTTTAACAATTCGAGGTTTGTATTTCCTTGTAAAAAGCTCTTTCGCATGAACATTTTTTTTTTTATACATTTAATTTGTAACCACTTTTAATACTTACAATAAACAATTTATCTTTAAACTTTTTTTCGATTTTTTTTCTTAACCTATATATATGGGTTTCAACCGTGTGTGTCTCTAGTTTTGACTTATGGTCCCAAACTTCTTTTTGTAAATCACTTATAAGTACAGGTTTTTTTGATTTATTCAAAAAAATAATAATCTTAGCTTCTTTTTCAGTAAGCGATAACTTCATGGAATCTTTATTCATCACTCTTGAGTTTAAATTTATAATATATCTTCCAATCCTGATGTTATTCTGCTGATTAAATTTGTGCTTTAAAAAATTAATATTAATTATCTCAACTAATTTTATTATATCTATTGGATACTCTTTTATTCTGATTTGATTAGTTAATTTAAAGTTTTTTTCGCTAGAAATAATTAAACAGTTTTTGTCAATCTGTTTTTCATCAATTTTGTTAGCATTGACTAGTTTTAGTTCAAAATTAAAATAGCTTTTGATCTCCATTAAAATGTTAAATAATACATCAAATTTGTGTATTATTAATGTTTGTTGATCTAACATTAACATACAATATGACAATTATAGTAAAAAATAAAGATACTCTTATTTATGATGATTTTGTGTTTAGATGTTGCGTAGGAAAAAATGGTTTTACTCAAAATAAAATTGAAGGGGATAAAAAGACACCAATTGGAATATTTTCACTAGAATATATTTATTATAGATCCGATAAAAAAAATAAACCTATCACAAGGT
>CACEIC010000021.1 GCA_902559605.1 uncultured Pelagibacteraceae bacterium
TAAAAGGATTAATACATTAGCTGGAACATCTGATATTCCAGAACCAGGCGGTAAATTTTTTGCAAAACTATTATTAGAAAAAAAAGATAAAATTAAAATGACTTTCAAAATTAAAAGTTTCAGTTTCATAATTATTGCTCTTGCTCCATTTTCTCTAACTCAACTTCAAGATCATAGTAAAATTTACCTAATTTTTCATCGTATTCTACAGTTGTAATCATTAATTCTTCTTCAAAAAGTTCTTCTTCACCAAGCATTCTTTTATATACAATGACATCATTATTACTTTTTTCCCAAATTTTGAAACTATCAAAAATTTGTGGATTTTGTCCTGTATCAAAATCACCGTAAACTTTTTTAACATATCTCATTAATGTTAATTTATTATTCTCAGTGTTTTTACCATCGTTCATAACAATCATTCTAATGGCAGCTAATTTTGCAGCATCTTCTGTTTCGCCTAGAAATACATATTCTACTGCAATATCATCATTTAAATTATCATTTGGACATAACTCTGGCGACGGAACAGGCATATAAAATTGGCCTTTAAAACCTGGTAACGGTTGACCAAATTTATCAAAAATTTTTTTACCACTATCTCCAATATCAATTAAAAAATCACAAGCAGCTTGGACAGGAGAACTAAAAATTGAAAAAATTATAATAAATTTGATTAAATTTTTCATAGATTAAGAAATATTATTATAACTCTTTATATTTGTCGTCATTTTATTTAGGTAATACAATCACACTTTCTAAAGCAACTACCATTCTTTCATTGCCTTTCTTTAAACCACAGCCATAAATTCGATAAGCCATTCCATCATTTCCTTTGTCAGTTGAGCCTTTTTTGATACTAGAACCAGTACCTCTAAAAGGTGCAGCACCAATTCTTATGACAAAAAATTCATAAAAATAATTATAAAGTTTTTCTGCTTCTTTTCTCTCATCATTAGTTGCAGTATTAAAACTGTCACGGACTAATTTTCCAAAATTCCAACTTTGTGCAGCTACAACATCATAGAAATTTCCACTTAATCTAACCTTGTCTAAGTCCTTAAAGCTATTAGCGCAGAAATTTTCTGTATTATAATAAAGGGAGCTATTGCTAGAATTATAATTGATCCTATAATTAGCCATATTGCCGTTCCATTGAGTGTTATTAGCTGGTAAATTTCTCTTAGATGTATCTCTTACATGATTTTGAGTACTCCAAGGTCCTAAAAATTGATTGAGCACATATTTTTCACCTTCTATCAAAGCTGTTTCAGCAATATAGAAAGTTTGTTGATACTCATCACTCTTATTATTACTTTGATGGTCACCTGCTGATATTACAATTAATGCTCCTCCCATTAATGACATGGCAAGCATTAAGACTAAAGATAATACTAGCGCAAAACCTTGTTCATTTTTTTTCATTATTCCATTCCCAAATTTCTTGCGTGAGCAGTTACAATAATTGTATCTCTTAAATATTTGTCAGTTTTCTTTTTATTTCTAGTTGAGTCTTTTAATGCAAATACATCTCTAATTTTAGAATTTCTAAAAAAATTTTTTGTCGATCTAACAGTTAATGCGATATCAACAGTTTTGATTTTATAAATTAAATCTTTATTTACATTTGTTGCAGAAGGTGGTGGATTGATTAACATTCCTTTTTCGTCAACAGGATTAAAAATCATATCATCAACATAGTCTACAACCAGTTGATCATCATATGTTTTGTCATTGTTATCTGTTGTAGGATCATCCCATCTGCCTGATGTATTATTCCATTTAACTTTTTTTTTATAAACAGCAAAAGCATCAATTGGAGGGTAACCACCCCCACCTAATTGAGGTTGCGTTTTATCAGGAATAGTAGATTTTTTGCATTTGTAAGTTATTTTATATCTCTCATATATATATGCAGGCGTTCTTCCTTGTTTATAATTTACATCTCCATAAACAATATCGATTTTATCACACTCTGAGAAATTAACATATTTAGTGATTAGTATTGGAATATGCTCATTTGATGTTTTGATATTATCATTGAAATACATAAACCCAGCATTTCTAATATCTCTCATAATCATTCCAACAACATCTCTTCCAGCTGTTGAAATTTTTGCTCGATCAGTAACTTGAGAGTAAGTGTTATTAACAACAGTATATGAAGTGAACATAGCACCCATCATCACAACAGAAATTAAAATTCCAATTAGAATTTCAATTAAAGTTACACCTGCAATATTGCTTAATTTTTTTCTCATTAATTAAATTGAAAATATAAATACTTTTTTTTCTTGCCATCGTTTAGATTGACTTCCATTTTTCCTAGATACCATTTTTCGTAAACACCATTGCCTTTGTAATTTGTAGTGTTGTTGTATTTGCAGTTATTTGCTGCAGCGTTGTTATTGCAGATTTCGTAAATTTTGAGAATTTTATTATCTTTATTTCCCTTACATTTTAGTCTTTCTCTAGAAAATCTTTTATCCCATTTTTGAAACTTGTTTTGTACTGCATTATTAAAATTAGTCGAAGATGTGCCTCTATTAGAACAGTTTGCCATACTCCAAGAATTATTTATTAAATAATCTTTAAATTTTACATCTGTAGTAGGAGAGTTTGAGTCTCTTTCAGAAATTAAGTCTTCTGCTACCATTGATACCAAATAATTTGCCTTTGTTCTCTCTCCAGAAACATCAATTGATTGAACTGAATAATTAACCATCTGAAAAACTGCAACAAATCCAATGCCTATAATTGCAGTTGAAACCAAAGCTTCAAGCAGGGTCATTCCTTTTTCTGATAATTTAGTTTTGCCTAGTCCAATCACTTCCACTCCATTTAAATTTACTTATATTACCAAATCTAGTCCATTCAACCAAGTATGCAGGTTTTTCCAATCCACCTCCTTGATCTAAAGGACATTTGCCACCATTACTTGCGTTTGATGTTGTGCAAAGTATCAAATATTGGTTTGTTGATCTATTTTCGACTGTAACATTTAAATTATTTTTTAAGGTTCCATGTGCTTTAAAATAACTTCCATCTTTAGAAAAACAAACAGCACCGTCTTTGCTAATATGTGTTGATATTTTTTTTGTAGTTTCATCAACTTGGTTATTGTCCCAGTAACTACCACTAGAAGTATTACATTCAATAGTTTGTGCATTATTTAATTTTATTGATAACGAAGTTGCATCCATTCCTTTTGAAATAAATTTTGTTGATGTAGTTCCATTGGGTGTTACTCTAAATTGAACAAAGGGATAATTTCCTCTTTGAGATAATGTATTTACAGATGAAAGCATAGTTGCCGCTTTTTCCATTGCAGCTCTTAACTCTCTATCTTGTCGCCAATTTGAAAAATTTGGATAAGCAACAGCGGAAATAATTGCTACTATTGTAATAACAACTAGTAACTCTAAAATTGTAAATCCTTTAATGTTCTGATCTTGCTGCACCTGGATCTATTTTCCCTGATTTCGCTAATTCTTCAAGAGATTTTTCCATGGTAATCATTCCATCTCTAACTGCTGTTTGCATTATACTTGGAATTTGGTGAATTTTTGCTTCTCTAATCAAGTTTTGTATAGGTGCGGTACATTTCATTATTTCAAATGCACCAACTCTTCCTGCGCCATCTCTAGTCTTTAACAATCTTTGGGTCACAACCATTTTAAGAGAAGTTGAAATTTGAGCTCGAATTTGTTCTTGTTGTTCAGGAGGGAACACATCTATAATTCTGTTAATTGTACTTGGCGCACCACTTGTATGTAAAGTTCCAAATACTAAGTGACCAGTTTCTGCTGCCGTTAATGCAAGACTTATTGTTTCAAGATCTCTCATCTCACCAACAAGGATTACATCAGGGTCTTCTCTTAAAGCTGCTTTTAATGCCGCTGCAAAAGTTTCTGTTTGTTTTCCTACCTCTCTATGAGAGACAATACTTTTATTGTCTTTATGAATAAATTCTACAGGGTCCTCAACTGTGATTATATTTGCAGTTCTTGTTTTATTAATTTCATTTACTATTGCTGCAAGTGTTGTTGATTTACCAGAGCCAGTTGGACCTGTTACTAAAACTAAACCTTTATGAAAATCAACAATGTCATAGAGAGCTTGTGGTAAGTTGAATTGTTCCATATCTGGAATTTTACTTTCAACTCTTCTGCAAACACATGCAGGTCCATTAATCGTTTTATAAAAATTCGCTCTAAATCTTAATCCGCTTAGGGTAACGGATGTATCAAGTTCGTGTGTTTTTTCAAATTTATTTAATTCATGTTCATTACAATTCATTGAAAGCAGATCTTTTAGATCTTGAGCTGTAACCATGACTTCCTGGACTTTTATTATTTCTCCAGTTTGTCTATATGCAAGTGGAGATCCTGCTCTGATATGAAAATCAGAGATTTTTTTATTGTCTTTAGCTAGTTGTTCTAACTTTTCAAACATACAAGCCTTTGTACTATAAAATTGACTTGTTTTACCAATTAATTTTTGTAAAAAACCCAATTTGAATATCAGTTGTTTTTATTCTAGTAAAAGTTGAGTATAAAGTTAAAATTCGTTTATAAAATTTATGAAAAATCCTTTTGCAAATTTATTTAAAAAGAAAAAAAAAGATGATGCAAACGCAGCTCCGGTACCACAAGGAGGAGAAAGCAAAAAAAAAGAAGGATTTTTTAGTAAGCTTCTTAAAAATAGATTAGGTAAACAATCAATTAAAGGTGAGGAAATTTTAGGAGTTGAGCTAACTCCATCCGAGATTAGATTATCGCAAGTTTCGAGTAACAAAGCCAATCAATGGGTTTTAGATAAATTCTATGTTCATAAATTTGAGGGTATTCCAGAAAATGGAACTGTACTTGAAAATCCTGATAAAGTTGCTGAAGAATTAAAATTAGCTTTACAAAAATCTAAAATTAATACTACTAACGCTGCGATCGCAATTCCAGTAACTAGTGCAATTATAAGAGTTGTAACTGCACCTTTGATGACTGATGAAGAACTAAAAAAAGCGATAGATACAGACTCACTTTGGGAAAACTTAGTTCAATTAACTGATAATTTAAATGACTACTCTATATTCCATCAAGTAATAAATAGAGACAAAACAGGAAACACAATGGATATCCTTTTTGTGGCATCAAAATTATCAGACATTAATAGCTATACAGACATTATTAAAAAAGGTGGATTAAATGCTGTTATTATAGATGTTAAATGTTTTGCATTAAAATCTGCTGTTGATCAAATTAATCAAATTGCAGGTTCAATTGAAGACTCTAACTTAACTGCTGTTCTAGAATTTGGTTTAGATGAAAACTATGTAATGATACTTTACGAAAACAATCCAATAATAACTGATATTTTTATTAGATCTCAAGATAGAAAAACACTTCAAGAAAGCAATAATCAAGAAGAGATGGATGCACTTGTTAGAAGATATATGACACAAGTCAAACAAGCAGTTCAAGACTTTGAACAAAAATATGAAAAAAGAATTAGAAATTTAAAAGTTACTTCAAATCTACAAAATGTTGAAGATTATCTTGGTAGCTTTAGAAAAAATATGGTTAACACCGGATACAATTTATTTGATCCTTTTGATGGAATAAAAATTCCTGCACAATTAGAAAATGATATTAAAATGGATAACCGTTCATACTTTTCAACAGTGATGGGACTTGCATTCAGAAAACTAGATGTTTTTGGTTACTATAAATTTGTTACTGCTGTTAAAAATATTAATCTTTTGCCTAATAGAGAAAATATGATTGCTCAGAAAAAAGCAAAAGCTTTTTCAAATTTTGCATTCAAAGGAGTGGTAGGAATAGTTTCACTTATCTATGTAGTATTATTTGGTTTATCATTTTGGCAAATTACAGATCTTAATAAAAAAATTGATGGTTATGATGAAATTTTACAAACTCATGAGCTTAAAACTATAGAGAAAAATAAATATGCAAAAGAAATTGGTTTTATGCTTAAGTCACTTGAATTAAGTAAATCAATTAAGTCTAATAAAACTGTAAGCTTTAGAGTATTAGCACAGATTGCTTCTGCAGTTCCTAAAAGAGTTAAATTTAGCAAAATAGAATATAATGGCTCAGATTTAGTCGTTATTGAAGGAACGGCATTTAGTGATCAAGATATCTTAAAATTAATTAGTAATTTAAACAATAAAAAATTGATCTCACAAGCTTCATTGGCAAGTATGACACTACCTCAAGGTCAGCAGCAGGGATCACAAACTATGAAGGGCTTTAAAGTAGCCTGTGTATTGGAGCAAGTATAATGGATTTAAAAAACATAACTATGGATGATCTAAAGCAAAAATTAGCTGCTGTAGATAAAAAAACTTTAATCAAATTTGGATCTGGTTTTGGAGCAATAATTTTATTTTTAATAATTTACTATGTAATTTTAAATCCAATGGTCAAAGAAAGAAAAGCCAAATACAATGACAAAATAGCAAAGCAAAATGAGATCTCACAATTTGATAATGAAATAATTACTTTCAAATCAAGAATTAAGGAAATGAAACCAGATTTTGATAAAACTTCAACTCTATTTCATTCAAAAGCTGAAGTTGAAGATCTTTATGAAAGTTTAAGTAAGTATGCTGCTGTTAATGGATTGGTAATATCAAAAATTGAAAAGAAAAAACCTAAGCCAGTATTTAAACAAGGAGTTACTCAACAAGCAGAAAATAATATTACTAGGGATATGGTTTCTTATTATCAAATACCTGTAGATTATGAAATCAAAGGGAATTTTTTAGGTTATATAAAGTTTAAAAGAGCGGTTTCTAGGCAAAATAAAATGTTAAATTTTGACAAAGAGACTATAAGTATAGTACAAAACGATTCAACTGGAGCGATAATGGCGCAAGGTGAATTAACAATTGTAGGATTACCAGATGAATTTTTTTAAAATTCTATTCATTATCATATTTTCTTTTATGGCAAACGTTGCTTTTGCAGATAATCATGATCAAAAACAAGAAGTCCTAGATGCAGCAAAAGAAATTGTTAAAGAAATGGAAGAAGATGAAGAAGTTCCATTAAATGACCCTTTTGCAGGAAATGAGGGAACTTCATCTTCAGCAAGCATACCGCAAGACGAACAAGATAATGAGATGAGTTTATATAATTTTAAATTAGCAGGGCTTATTTCTGGAAAAGATTATAGTTACATTTCTTTAGTTAATTCTGGCGGAGAAGTTTTAACAATGACTTTAGGTCAATATCTTGGAGAAATACAATTAGT
>CACEIC010000022.1 GCA_902559605.1 uncultured Pelagibacteraceae bacterium
ATCTTATTATCCAATGAATATGAAGGTGCATAATAATAAATTATATGTTGCCTCTTTTTATCAACATAGAGTTTTTAGGATTGATCTTTCAAACGGCAACTGTGATTGGAGCGCAAGTTTACGATATGCAAGACAAGTCTCGATTGCTCAAAATTTTTTGTATGCTGCAGGAAATGGGGGTATGTTGACGTACAATATATCTGGAGCAACTCCTTCACAAGTAAGTTGTCCATTTTCAGGTAATTTAAGTTCTTACGGTCGTTATTATGGACAGACCCCAGATTATAAACGAGAAAATTTTTATGTGCAATATTATCGTTACCTTTATAGATTCACGATTGGAAGTAACGGTTGCATAAATACAAATTGGTCTAGCAGAATAAATGTTGGTTGGTGGTACTACTCATATGGAATGGATCATCATCCATCAAATGAATTTATATTATATGGTAATGATTGGTCAAATCATAGAGTTTCTAAAGTTACATTAAACGCATCAAGAAATGGCACTGACTCAATTAAAAACGTTGGAAGGTATGGAAGAACTGCATCAAAGTCTGGAAATGTTAGAATGTATTATGCATGGGGTTTAACCGTAGATAAAGTTAACAACAGAGTGCTAAGTTCCAATTATCATAAACAAAGTGTTCAAGCATTTGACCTGGATTTAAATTTTGATAAAGAATTTGGAGGCTCTGCTGGAACAAGAATGACGGGTGCCCATGAAGCTATTCAATCAATCGTTACTGATAGTTCCTTAACAGCAGGAGTGAATTTTGGATTTGGTTACTGGTCGTGGGATAATAGTGGGTCTGGTTTTAGAACTTGGACTGGGGATATAACTAATGGAAGAGCCACACCTTGTACTAGTAGAGCTTGTATAAAAGTAAGAGCACATAAACAAGGGGCGGCAAAAATCAATTCGATCATAAAATCAGTTCAGCCTGGTGGTGGAACTAATGCTGATAACTGGGCAAAACAAGCTGAAGAATATTATTTGCACAGTACTTTATCTCCAATAGATAAAAACTTAACTTGTCAGAATAGCTATGTTTTAGTTATAGGTGATGGAGATTGGTATAATCACAACGGTGCTGCGAGGAGAGTTTCAAAATTATTAAATTCACATAAGATAAAGACTTTTACTGTAGCTTATGGAACGGGACTATCAAATGGTGGTGTAAGAAACTTTAATAGGATGGCACAAACAGGTGGAACTAATAGCGTTATCGTAGCAAGAACCACTCAATCTCTAAAGACGCAATTAAAAGCTGCCATATCACAAATTATTGCTCAGAAGTTATCTTTCTCTGCACCTGCAATTACAGCAACAATTGAACAAGGTGGGTCTTTATATCAAGCTCAATTCGATTATGAGCAAAATAAAGAGTGGAAAGGAACACTAAAAAGTACTGCGATAGACTCAAATGGTAATGTTGGTAAAAAGAATTGGGATGCAGCCGAATTACTTGAAAAAAGAAGAACAGATGACAGAAAAATTTGGACCCACCTTCCAAATACATCTGCGAATTCTGGTTATAGTAATTTAAATAATTGGGTAACATCAAACTATAAAGATATTGATAAGTTATTTACTCATACAAATAATGAAGTGCCAAATTATCATAGTAAAAGTGATAACCCTACTAATACTCAAAGATGTAAAAATGTTGCTTCAGTTCAAAATGATAATGAAGATGACATTAAAGGCCTAATACAGTTTGTTAGAGGACAAGATTATTTTGATTATGATGGTGATTGTAATTTAACTGAAACAAGACCTAACCCTCTTGGAGATATTTACCATTCAGAATTAGTGGTAGTTTCGAAACCATCAGCTGAAACGGCTTTTGCTGGAAGAAATCAAGAGTCTTATTGGAGATCTTTGAAAAATTATTCTTCATTTGCACAAAAACATTCTTCAAGAAAAGAAACAGTTTATGTTGGCGCAAATGACGGTATGCTTCATGCATTTGATGGAAAAACTGGTAACGAAATTTGGGCATTTGTTCCACCATTCATTGCATCATCAATGCCAAATATGGTTAATGTAAATTTAAATAGAAGTGGTGTTGGTGGTTCTAATGCTATTTATGGTGTCGATGGATCTGTTACCGCGCATGATATGTTTTATAAAGGTCCTTATGATAATAAAAAAGAGTGGCACACAATACTAATGGTTCCATATGGTAGAGGTGGCGCAGGATTTTCTGTGTTAGATATTACAGATCGAGATGCACCAATGCATCTATATTCAGTACTTAATGATGGAATTCAAACTCAAGTCCATGTAATGGATCATAACGGGACTATCTCAAGTTATGATTACATCAAAAAAATTTATGACTTAGCAAGCTTCTTTGAGTCTAATACTGTGAGAACGAATAATTCTACTGATTTTACATGTAAAAGTGATGAATCAACCGCATGCCAGCAAAGCAATGTTTGGACTTTAGATGTTCCTAATTTGAGTAAATCTGATGTTTCAATATTAATTGACGACAAACCATTTACTAACTTTACAGTGAAATCCTCTACAATCACAATTCCTGCGCCGCCTGGTAGTGGTGGGCAAGCTCAAACAAAGGCAGCAACCGAGATCACTTTGATAAATAAAACATTAAAATTTTATGGATCAGATCCATGTGCAAGTAATCCAAATACAGCTTGTAACTTAAGTAGTTCGAATATGGCTTTACATATTAAGCCTGGCTCCGCACAAACTGGAGTGTTAACCCAACCTGAATATGATTATAGTGAATTAGGTGGAACTTGGTCGTCTCCTAGAATTATAAGAATGCCAAATAAAGGTCCAGGAGATAATAATTTAGAAGATGATATTTATGTTGCAATTATGGGTGGAGGATACGGTGTTCAAAACTCAGGAGTTGGTTCTAATTTAACAATTGTTAATCTTGAGGATACAACGTTCCCAGGTAAACTTGAAAAAAGAATAGATATTGAGGATATGCTGACGAACGATATCGTTAATTCAACACCAGGTTCACCAGTTGTAATTACAGCAGATACCGCAAGAGGAATTGATTTTAGAGGTGCGCTTGTCTACATGAGTGATCTTGAAGGAAAAATTACTAAGTTTAATTTAACGAATAATAGAAATGATGGAACAGGTAAAGCTTTAAAGATGTATGATAGCACAACATTATTTAAGGCAGGTTCAAACCAAACTAATGGTAGATATATGTATCATTCTATGGACGCAACAATTGGACAAACTACTAATTCATTATGGTTATATGCTGGAACTGGAGATTATGAGAGAATAGGAAATACAAGTAATGGTACAGACAACTTAATGATTGGTATTAGAGATCCTCATTATCCAGATTATAGAGATGTAGCGGTTCCTAAAAAAGCTGCTGATTTAACAAAATGTAAAAATACCACAAAAGACAAAACAGGTGCTAAATGTCCAACCTCAACTGATACCGGTTGGTATATAAAATTAGATAAATCTCAGAAAGTTACTGCTGAACCAACAGTATCAAGTGGATTGGTATATTTTCCAATTTATCAACCAACATCATCGGTTAATAAATGTAGTCTAGGTGATGCATTTATTTGTGGAGTTGATGATGAATGTGGAACAAATTTCTCATCTCAACTTAAAAATTTGAGAAGAGGAGATACTTGTAAATATGTTGGACAAGGTGTTTTATCCAAAATTGTAGTTTTTGCAGGTAAGCTGTTTGCAAACATTGCTGGTCAATCTGCTGGAAGCATAAAAGACTTAGTTAGCATTGAAGCTGCTGCAGGTGGAACATCTAGTTATAGAAGTTCTTGGAGACAGAACTATTAATCAATAGACATTTATGAAAAAGATTTTACTTAGTATAATCTTATTCTTTTTATTTAGTTCCATAGGTTATGCTGGTCCTTGTTTAACAACAATAGCTAGCGCATCAACAAACCAATTAGCATGTGCAGATGATGATATTTTAAATGTTACTTCTGCTGGTTCTATTACCTACAATGACCATAAGGCTGTTGATCTAGAGGATGAAACTGGAGTTCAGATTACAAATGATGGAACAATCCAAACAGAAGATGGAACTAATAAACAAAAAGCAATTCATGCTCAATCATCTTTAAATACAACAATAACTAATAATGGAACTATCAACT
Source organism: uncultured Pelagibacteraceae bacterium (assembly GCA_902559605.1). Taxonomy (GTDB): domain Bacteria; phylum Pseudomonadota; class Alphaproteobacteria; order Pelagibacterales; family Pelagibacteraceae; genus Pelagibacter. Next base: position 4,147 of record CACEIC010000022.1, read on the forward strand.
CAGACAATAATGAAGGAATTTATATAGATTACGCAGAAAATATAACAATCACAAATAATGCGGGTGCCACAATTAGCGCTGAAGCAGGAAATGCGATTGAGGGTCGAAATGTTGGTTGGTGTGATAAGGCTGGAAATAACGATAATTGTCAATCTAGTTTATCATCCTCGGGCTCTACTGCAGTTGGGCTAATATTGCATAATCACGGTATGATTAGTGCAACACAAGGAACAATTTTGTTAGGCACTGGAGGAGGAGGAAACCCACGAAGTCGAGGTGTTAAAATTTATAACTATGATGGAGGAACAATTAAATCTACATCAGGTAATAACCCAATTATCGCAAAATATCTTACAGATAGTGAAATTATAAATTATGAGGGAGGAACAATCGAGAGTGCAGGTAGATATGGTATACTATCTGAAAATGGATCAAATATTACAATAGATAATCGTGGAACAATAACTTCAGATAGAAATACTATTTATTGTAGAGAGTGCTCTGGAGTTACATTTATAAATTCAGGAACAATCAGCTCAACAAATACAGGTACTAATACAGGTACAGTTCTTATTGATAGACAAGGAGATAGTGACGATGCTCATACAATTACAAATAGTGGAACTATAGATTCGGCGTTTGGACCGGCAATACAAATAGCTAGAAACACTGGTGGAACAACTATCGACAATACTGGAACAATAAAATCAACAACAGCTGCTATTGGAGCTGGTAGAACAAAGAACCTTACCATAAATAATCATGGAACGATAACATCAACAGGTGAGAATGATACAGGTCACTTTGGAATTGGATTTGGTAATGATTCAACATCTGTAGAAGCTGGTGAAAATGTAGTTCTAAATAATTTTGGAACAATTAGCGCAATTAATGGTGATGCAGACGGAATTAAAATTGGAGATTATCACGCCAATAAAAACTTTGATGACTTAACAATTAATAATTCAGGAACTATTTCAGGAGGTGACAATTCTATTGTTATGGCAAATTCAAATAACACAGGATTAGAAATAGTTACAAAAGGTGAAGGTACTTATAATGGTGAAATTGAATTAAATAGTACCAATACTACCATGACATTAGATTGCAGTATTTCAAAAGATCAAAAAATAGAAATTCATAACAAGACAAATATGGTAATCACAAATAATCTTTGTGGAAATGATACCTATGAAATATTAGATAGCAACAGTGATCCAGATGCTGATAATTCAGAAACAAATGGTTTCTTATATGTTTATGGTGAAGATTTAGATATTGATAGCCATAATAAAAAATATAGATCTGAAATATTTTTATCAAATTTAAATGATATTTTCAGTTCGGTTTCGGAAGAAAAAAAATCTAGTGGATATTATTCTGTTAAAAAAAGAGATAATATTTATAAAAATGAAACAAGTGGTGTAACGGGAGACTTTAAAATTGAAAATGATAACTTTACACCCTTCCTAAGTTATTCAAGCCAACAAGCAAATTTTAATAATGGAGAAGCTTTAGATAGTGAAAATTTAGCTATTGGTCTAAAAAAAGAAATCGATTACGAGAAATTTAAATTTTCTGTAGTTTCAATTTTTGGGTTAACTCAAAATAAATACTTAGATCTTGAAACTGAAACAAAGCAAACTATTTCCAAAGAAAATCTAGGTCAATTTGCTGGTGTAAATTACAAAGCATCCAAGGATATAGAAATTGATGATAGTCAAAGTTTAAATATTGAAGTGGATGGCAAATATGGTCTAAGAAGACTTCCAACTTACCTAACATCTTTTACAGATGGAGATCTTTCTGTTGATGATGCGGTAGATCAAGTATTATCAGGTGGATTTAATGTTGAGTATTCAAAATCTTTTGAAAATGGCTTCGTTCTTAAGCCATATACAGGTCTATCTTTAAATCAAACTTTGAGTGAAAAAATTGACATTGTTGCAGACGGTGAAAGAAAAGACATGGCCCATTATATGAATGATGATTTAGCAGTAAAAGCAGGTTTAAATATCAGCAAAAATACTGAAAATTTTGGCCTAAACTTTAATCTTGAGTTTAATGAACAAAATGGACTTAAAGACAGCCAAGTAAGTATTTCATTAACGAAAGTAATTCAAAATAATATTAGCAAAAAAATAGAGGGTCTACCTATTGATCCAGAGCTAGAAAAATTATTTGATCAATTACAGCTAGCTAAAGAAAATGAGAGATTAGCTGAGATAAGTGGTAGAGCAGTTGAAGAGAATAGAATAATGAAAGAAATGATTATTCAGTTGATAAAAGAAAATAATAAACTCAAGACTGAAAGAAATCTTTTGCTAAAAAACTAACTTTAAAACTTTTATAAAACTTATTTGGTTATTTGAATAGATCTGCTTTTCGTAAAATTCAAAGAAATTTTTATATTTTGATTTATCTTTTTCCATCAGTTTAAGATAAATCTCTTGAATAGTATCCGAATTTTTTATTTGAAGTTTTCTTTTCTTTCCTAGAAGAATGAAAGCTAATTTTAGCCTCATCAAATTAGTTAAATTGAAATTATATAATAATTTTATGCTTACAAATAATAATATTGGTACGAATATCCAAATAATGACTTTTGAAAAATTTAAACTTAATAATTCTTTTATAAAATTTTTTCTTTCGTTATCGTCGTATGATAGTAAATGTTGGGTCCATACAAAATCAACATAGTTAAAATAAAAATTCATTATTTTGAAAAAATTATTAGAAAATATCAAACTTGAAAATTTATCATTATTTACAAAATAATTATTTAACGAATTTCTAATATTAGAATTAGGTATTGCTCTAGTTGGATCAATTCTAACCCACCCTCTTTCATCAAACCAAACTTCTGCCCAAGCATGTGTATCTTTTTGTTTAAATTGAAAAAAATTTCCTATCTCATTTAAATCTCCACCATAGTAACCTGTGACTATCCTACTTGGAATTTGTGCTAATCTTGTAAGTAATACAAATGTTCCTGCATAATATTCGCAGTATCCTTCTTTAGAATTAAAGAAAAAGTTTT
>CACEIC010000023.1 GCA_902559605.1 uncultured Pelagibacteraceae bacterium
AAATTGTAAATTCAGCCAACGTTGCTTGTGGTTATCACGCTGGTGATGAAGATAGCATGAACCAAGTTGTAAAAATTTGTAAGAAAAATGGTGTTAGCATAGGTGCACATCCGTCATTTAATGATCCTGAAAACTTTGGACGTAAAAGACTAAATTTATCATCAGATGAAATAAATAAATTATTAATTGATCAGTATGAAACTTTACAAAGTATTGCTGAAAAACATGGTGAGATCGTTACACATATTAAACCACACGGGGCATTGAATAATATGGCTTGTGAAGATATTGAACTTGCAACTATCATTGCAAAATCAATCTGTGATTTCAACAAAGATTTAATCTATTTAGTTCCCACAGGTTCAAAGATGGAAGCCGCAGCAAAAAAATTTAATATGAAAATTGCTTGTGAGATATTTGCAGACAGAAATTATGAAGATGATGGTAATTTAGTTTCCAGAAAAAAACCTCATGCTTTAATAACTGACCCAGAGCAAGCAAAAAGTCACGTTTTAAGCATGGTACAAAACCAAGCTCTTAATTGTCACAGTGGGAAGCAGATACCTTGTGAAATAGACTCTGTATGCATACATGGAGATAATCATAGTTCTTTGGTAACAGCTCAATCTATTAAAGATAATTTGATTGAAAATGGTCTAGAACTTAAAACGTTAACTAACTTAGGAAAATTTATATGATTAAAAATATTTTAGCTTCAGTAATTTTTTTTGTATTATTATCAAGCCAGTTAAATGCAGCTGGATCTAATAGCGATGCAAAACCAAAGACCCATTTTGATAAAGCAGTTACTTATATTAAAGCTGCAAAAAAATTAGAAAAAAAAGGTGATTTTGAGAAAGCTCAAAAAAGATATAAAAGAGCCATCAAATTTTTGTTAAAATCAAATAAAGATAATCCAAACAAACCAGATACTTTGAACTATCTTGGTTTTGCTACTAGAAAAATTGGTGATTTTGATGGAGGGGAGAAATATTATCTTCAAGGTTTAGCAATTAAACCAGATCATATTGGTATTAATGAATATCTTGGAGAATTATACGTTGCAACAAACAGGATTAATTTAGCGCAAGAAAGATTAAAGATTTTAGAAAACTGTAACTGTAAAGAATACGAACAACTCAAAGCAGTTATAGATGGAACTAAGAAATCAAAATATTAGTTTATATTTTTTATCATTTGCTCAGGCATCCAAAGAGCAATTTCTGGAAAAATCACAACTAAGATAACAGCCAAAATCATTAGCAAGAAGAGAGGAAAAGCACTTCTTGCTATATAACCCATATCTTTATTAGCCATACCCTGAAGAACAAAAAGATTAAAACCAACCGGCGGTGTGATCTGAGCCATTTCGACAACAATAACTAGAAAAACACCAAACCAAATCATATCAAAACCTGCTTGTCTAATCATTGGTTCAATTATAGCCATTGTTAAAACTACAGCAGAGATTCCATCAAGAAACATTCCAAGAATTATATAAAAAATCATTAAAACAAAAATTAAAACATATGGAGAAAGTTCCATTCCTTCAATCCATAAAGCAAGATTTCTTGGCAATCCCGTAAATCCCATTGCCAAAGATAAAAAAGTAGCTCCTGCTAATATAAAAGCTATCATACAAGAAGTTTTAGTAGCACCCAGCAATGATTCTTTAAATGTGTTTAAAGATAAACTTTTTTGAAAGTATGATAAAATTAATGCACCAACTACACCCAATGAGGCTGCTTCAGTTGCAGTTGCAATACCAGTATAAATTGAGCCAATAACTGAAACTATTAATAATATGACAGGTATCAGTTTTCCTGATTTCCTTACCTTTTCAGTAAATGTGAAGTCTTGTTTAAAAGTAGGCATGGATTTTTTATTTATTGACGACCAAATCATTACATATGTCATAAAGATCAACGCAATCATTATTCCTGGTAAAATTCCTGCAATAAATAGTTTTGCTATCGACTCTTGAACAGTCACGCCATAAATAATTAAAATTATTGAGGGTGGAATTAGAAGACCAAGTGTTCCTGAACCAGCTAAACTTCCAAGCAGAATGCTCTCTGGATAATTTCTTTTTCTTAGTTCTGGAATAGACATTTTTCCCACTGTTGCTACGGTTGCTGCAGAAGATCCAGAAATAGCTGCAAATAAAGCACATCCAACTACATTAACATGCACTAAGCCACCAGGTAGTTTCTGCATCCATGGTGATAATCCTTCAAATAAATTTTCAGACAACTTCGTCCGAAATAAAATTTCACCCATCCAAACAAATAAAGGAAGTGCAGTTAAAGTCCATGAGGATGAGGCTCCCCAAATTGTTGTTGCCATTGCATCACCAACTGGCCTTGTGGTGAACAGCATCATTCCTATAGATGAAACACCCACCATACTTATAGCAACCCAAATTCCTGAGCCTAAAAATATCAAGAGAACACTTATAAAAAATATAGTAAGTAAAATTTCAGTCATTTTTATTTGTTTTTATTTTCAAAACTAATTGATGAGATACACATATGAAAAATATTAGTGATCCTAAAGCAACACTAGTTTGAGGTATCCAAATTAAAATTTCGTCAGCTCCTTCACTTCTCTCTTGAAATTCATAAGATATTTTTAGCATTTTTAAAAAATAAAAAGCTAGATAACCAGAAAATATAGTTGCAACTATCAAACTCCATAATTCCAAAAATCTCTTTTTAATCCCAGTAGCTTTTTCTAAAAATAAAGTAATTCTAATGTGACCGCCTTCTACAAAAGTATAAGATAAAGCAAAAAAAGATGAGGCAGCCATACAATATCCAGAGTATTCTGCTAAACCTCTTATATAAAAACCAAATATTCTTGATGAAATTCCAATTAAAATAAAAACTGCAACCAAAATGAGAAAGAATGCAGCGATATAGCCTGAGTAACTATAAAGATTATTTAAAAATTTATTAACTTTAGTAAACATATAAAAAGGCCGTTTAATACGGCCTTTTTAATTATAATGATTTAATTATAAGCAGCAAGAACACTAGCACCTCTAGCGCCAGCTTTTTTCTTCCATTCTTCTGCCATTGTAGTACCAACTTTTTTGAAATGACTTTCAAGGGCTGCATTTACTTTGCCTACTTTCATTCCAGCATCAGCTAGGGCTTTTTTATCAGCAACATTTCCTTTTTTTGAAAGTGCCCAACCTTTTTTCTCAGCAACTGCTGCCTCTTCCATAATCATTTTTTGTGTAGCTTTATCTAATTTATTCCAAGAACCTCTGTGAGCTACAATCATATTTTTTGGAAACCAAGCTGCAATATCATAAAAATACTTTACTCCATTTTCCCAAATTTTACTGTTCTTACCAGTAGTTGGTGAAGTAATCATACTTTCAACCGCACCAGTTGAGAATGCTTGGCTTATTTCAGCTGCTTCTATTTTTGTAGGAGCCATACCTGTCAACTCGGCCATTCTAATAGTTGCAGAATTATATGCTCTAAATTTTAAACCTTTTAAATCAGCAACACTATTAATTTCCTTTTTACTATAAAGACCTTGCGCAGGCCATGGTACAGCGTATAAAAATACAAGACCTTTTTGATCTAGACCTTTAATTATTGCAGGCTTAGATGCTTGATACAGTTTCATAGCATCATCATAAGATGTCGCAAGAAATGGTTGTGAATCAATCTCTAATAACGGATCCTCTTTACCTAGAGCCGACATAAATCTCTCACCAATTTGAGCTTGTCCAGTTCTAACAGCCCTAAATATCTCTCCACCTTTAAATAGAGATCCACCTGGGTGTGTTACTATTGTTAATTTCCCCCCACTTTTTTCTGAAACATTTTTAGCAAATTCAGCTGCATTAGCAGAATGGAAGTTGCTTGCACCATATGCTAGTGCCATATCCCATTTTTCTGCGGCAAAAGCATTAGCAGATAAAATAACAGAAAATAAAACAGAGAGCAAAATTTTGAAAAGTTTCATAAATCCTCCATATTTCTAAAAAACATATCTCATTATGTATTAAAACTTAAATCAATAAAAATTTTTGATGTTTTATTGAAAAATAATAAATAATTACTATTATAATAATACTTTGATCGAACAATCACTCATTTTACTGCAAATTATATTTATAGATATTATTCTTGCGGCAGATAATGCAATAATAATAGGATTGATTGCAGCCAATTTTGTCCCAAAAAATAGAAAAAAAATAATATTTTGGGGAGTAGTTGGAGCGTTAGTTTTCAAAGTTATATTTGCAATATTTGCAACATATTTATTTAAATTTTACTTCATTAAAATTCTTGGAGGATTACTTTTAATTTGGATTGTTAACGACTTAAGAAAAGATTTATTTGAAATTCAAAAAATAAAGTCTCCTAAAAAGAAATCTATGGAGCCTTCATTTATCAAAAGTATTTACAAGGTTTTATTTGCAGATATTACTATTAGTTTTGATAACGTTATTGGAGTTGTGGGAGCAGCCAAAGGTAATTTTGGTTTTATGATTTTTGGCTTAGTATTATCAGTTGTTCTTACTGGAGCTTTAGCTACTTATTTAGCAAATTATATACAAAAACATCTATGGATAGCTTATATAGGTTTAGGCTTTATATTATTGGTTGCTATTCAATTAGTAATAGGTGGATTAGTCGATTTAGAAATTTTAAATATTAACGAAAAATATATAAAGTATTTCTAATATTACCAAGTTCCAGTATTTTCCATTGATGACCAGGGCTCTTTAGGAGGAAGATTTCCCTCCTGAAGTATTTCAATTGATATTTTATCTGGTGATTTCACAAATGCCATATGGCCATCTCTAGGTGGTCTATTAATTGTATAACCCATATCCATTAATCTTTGGCATACATCGTATATATTTTTAACTCTATAGGCTAAGTGCCCAAAATTTCTAGATCCCTCTCCTAAATTATCGCCGTCCCAATTATAAGTTAGTTCAATTTCTGCATTATTGTCGTTTGGTGCGGCTAAAAAAATTAATGTATATCTGCCTTTTTCATTTTCCATTCTTTTTGTCTCTTTTAAACCCAGTCCATCACAAAAAAATTTTAAAGACTCCTGAATATTAGAAATTCTGATCATTGTGTGTAAATATTTCATAGTAAAATTATAATTTATTTCTATTCTAGTTCAATAGTACTTGGTGGTTTAGAAGTCACATCATAAACTACTCTATTTATACCTCGAATATTATTAACTATTTTATTCGATACCATTTGCATAAATGATTTATTAAATTGAAAATAATCCGCTGTCATTCCATCTTCGGATGTTATTGCTCTAAGCAAGCATAAATATTCATAGGTTCTATTATCTCCCATTACACCAACTGTTTTAACAGGAAGTAATGCGGCATAAGCCTGCCATATCTTATGATATAGATTATGTTCTCTTAATGCATTCACAAAATAATTATCTGCTTCTTTTAAAATTTTTATTTTTTCTTTAGTAATTATGCCAGGCATTCTAATGGCTAAACCAGGACCAGGAAAAGGATGTCTAGAAATAATTTCTTTACTTAAATTTAATTCTAAACCTAACATTCTAACCTCGTCTTTAAACAAATACTTCAATGGTTCAACTAATTTTAATTTCATTCTTTTTGGTAAACCACCGACATTATGATGAGACTTAATTTTTGACGTTTGACTTCCTGTTACAGATTTGCTTTCAATTAGATCGGGGTATAGAGTTCCTTGAGCTAGAAATTTTACATTCTTTATTTTTTTTGCGTAATTTTCAAAAAGTTTGATAAATAAATTTCCAATAATTTTTCTTTTTTTTTCTGGATCCGTTACATTTTTTAATTTGCTTATAAATAATTGTTCAGCATTTACATAAATTAAATTCAATTTAAATTTTTTTCTAAAAGTATTGACTACTTGTTTTTCTTCGTTTTTTCTGAGCAGGCCAGTATTAACGAATATACAAGTTAGGTTTTTTCCAATCGCATTACTAATTAATTTTGCTACTACACTGCTATCTACACCACCAGATAATGCACAAATTACTTTAGAATTTCCAACTTGT
>CACEIC010000024.1 GCA_902559605.1 uncultured Pelagibacteraceae bacterium
CTCCAACTATGTCACCTAAAAATAAAATCTTCATTTTCACATTAATTTTTCTGTCAAAATTAAATCTAATTTTCTATCAAAATTTTTAACATTAATTTTATTAACTTTTTGATGTGAAAAAGCCAGTCCAATTGTTGTACATTTTTTAATTTGAGAAATTTTTTCTAAATATCTATCATAAAATCCTCCACCATAGCCAATTCTGTTCCTGAATATATCAAAAGCAACTATTGGAATAAATATTATATCTGGGTATACTTTTTTCAATTTTAGTGGTTGAGGAATTCCTAATGAGCTTATTGTTAAAGGATCATTTAGACTCCATTTATAAAAATCCATTTGATGATTTTTTTTTATAATTGGCAACGAAATACTATAACCTTGAGGTCGGCGGTTCAAATCCGTCCCCCGCAACCAAATTAGATTCTAAATTTTGATTTTTTGCTATCTATTAAAAAACCATTGACCGTATCAGTAGTAAGATTTTGGAAACTTTTTCCGAAATTTTCTATTTTCCGAATTATTTGAGGTGGTGCGGTAATTATTTGACATCCGAGTTTTTTTGCTTGTAGATAGTTATAAGCCTCCCTTGTACTAGCCCAAAGTATTTCAACATTTTGATAGTTTTTTGAGATTTTTATACTTTCTTTAATCTCAGGTATTGGATCTTTTCCAGCATCAGCCATTCTTCCAGCAAAAATTGAGATTATAACTTTTGTTTTTTTATCAATATTTTTTAAAATTTTTTTTGTTTGAGTTGATTTATAAACAGCAGTGATATTTAATTTTATTCTGCTTTTACTTAAAGTTTTAATAACTTTGCCCATAAATTTACCTTTTGAATTTAAAACAGGTATCTTTACATAAACGTTTTTACCTAATTTATTAATTATATATCCTTGTCTTATCATTTCCTTTTCATCATCTGCAAAAACTTCGCATGAGACTGGTTTATTTGTAATATTAAGTATCTCTTTAGAATAGGTTAAATAATTTTTTGCTCCTGCCTTTCTCATTAAACTTGGATTAGTTGTAAAACCTTTTACTAATTTTTTCTTATTGAAAGATTTTATGAGATTGATATCAGCAATATCGCAGTAAATTTTGGTCAATTATAAGCTCTTTACTATTTCTTCAGTCATTTTTTTTGCATCAGCAAATAACATTAATGTGTTATCCCTATAAAAAAGATCATTATCTATTCCTGCATAACCAGGGGACAAGCTTCTCTTCACAAATAATACCGACTTACTTTTTTCAACGTCTAATACTGGCATACCATATATTGGACTTTGAGGGTCTGATTTAGCAACAGGGTTTGTAACATCATTTGCTCCAATAACATAAGCAACATCACAATTTGCAAAATCATTATTTATTTCTTCTAATTCAAAAACTTCATCGTAAGGAACATTTGCTTCCGCTAACAAAACATTCATATGGCCGGGCATTCTTCCTGCAACAGGGTGAATGGCATATGAAACTTTTACTCCATTTTTTTTTAAAGCATCAACCATTTCTCTTAATGCGTGTTGTGCTTGTGCAACAGCCATACCATAACCAGGGACAATAATCACTGAAGAAGCATTTTTCATTAAGAAAGCTGCATCATCTGCATTTCCACTTTTTACTGGTTTTTGTTCTTTGTCCCCAGATTTTGAAGTTTGATCAGTGGCTCCCCATCCTCCTAGGATAACGTTAAAAAAAGATCTATTCATTCCCTTGCACATGATATATGAGAGAATTGCACCAGACGATCCTACTAGAGCGCCAGTTATTATTAGCGCAGTATTCTCCAGTGTAAATCCTATACCAGCAGCTGCCCATCCTGAGTATGAATTTAACATTGAAATAACCACAGGCATATCTGCTCCTCCTATTGGAATGATTAACAAAACACCAACTAAAAAAGCTAAAATTACTAGAGCCCAAAAAAAATGAGAGGATTGAGATTTACACAAATAAAAAATTAAAAATAGTATTGAAACACCTAATATTAGGTTTATGAAGTGCTGACCTTTAAATGTTATTGGTGATCCTGACATTATTCCTCTTAGTTTCAGGAAAGCTATTATAGAACCAGAAAATGTGATTGCTCCAATTGCAGCTCCTAAAGACATTTCAATTAAACTAGCGAGTTTTATTTTGCCTAAAGACCCTAAATTAAATGCCTCAGGTTTAAGAAATGCAGCAATTGCAACAAATACTGCAGCAAGACCAACAAGACTATGAAAGCCTGCAACAAGTTCAGGCATCGCTGTCATCGGTATTCTAAAAGCTATAAATGCACCTATTGATCCACCTATAAGAAGAAAAATTAATACATATACAAAACCTGTCCCAAGATTCCCCACAGATAAAAAAGTTACAATTATTGATATTGCCATGCCTGCAATTCCAAAATAGTTACCTTGTCTAGAAGTTTCAGGAGAAGACAAACCCCTTAACGCCAATATAAATAATATTCCTGATATTAAATAAAAGAAAGCTGATAAATTTGCTGACATATTTATTTCTTCTTTTTCTTATACATTTGAAGCATTCTTTGGGTTACAAGAAATCCTCCAAAAATATTAACCGCTGCTAAAACAATAGCTAGAAATCCAAATATATTTGATGTCTCAAATATATTTTCTGAAGACCCAGCTAAAGCAGCAATGATTGCTCCAACAATAATGACAGATGATATAGCATTAGTTACAGACATTAAAGGAGTATGCAATGAAGGAGTAACACTCCAGACAACGTAGTAACCTACAAAAATTGATAATATAAATATGCTGAGTCTGAATATAAAAGGATCTATTTCCATAATTACACCTTGGTCTTTTCTATTATTTCATCTTCCAAATTAATTTCAAAAGTTTTTTTTTCTTTATTAAATAAATTATTTATAAAGTTAAACATATTCTTAGAATATAGATTAGAGGCTGAAACTGGCAATTTATTCAAAATATTTGCTTCACCCATAATCTTAACGCCTTTGTTGTCAACGATTTGGTCTACTTTAGTTAATTCTGAATTTCCACCTTGAGAAGCTGCCAAATCATATATAACTGAACCACTTGGTATTAAGTCAATCATATCCTTTTTTAATATTATCGGTGCTTTTTTTCCTGGAATTAAAGCTGTGCATATAACTATATCAATTTTTTTTAGGGTTTCTTTTAATAATTCTTCTTGCTTAGCTTTGAAGTCTTCCGTAGCTTCTTTGGCATATCCACCCTCTGTTTCCATATTTTCAGAACCTTCAACTGTTAAGAACTTGCCACCTAAACTTTCAACCTGTTCCTTTGATGCTAGTCTAACGTCGGTTGCAAATACAATTGCGCCCATCCTTTTTGCAGTAGCTATTGCTTGCAATCCTGCAACTCCAGCACCAACTACCAGTACTTTTGCTGCAGAAATTGTGCCTGCAGCAGTCATCATCATGGGTATTGCCTTTTGATAATATGCAAATGAATCGACAACTGCTTTGTATCCGGCTAAGTTAGCTTGAGAAGACAATATATCCATTGACTGAGCTCTTGTTATTCTTGGCAAGAGTTCAAGTGAAAAACATTTTATATTTTTTGAAGATATTTCTTTTATTTTTTTTTCATTCACGTAAGGATTTAAAACACCAACTAAAATTTGATTTTGTTTAAGTTTATTTAAATCTTCATCCTTTAGTATATTCAATTGTAAAATTGCATCAGACTTAGATATAATTTCTTCATTTGTCTCGAGAAAACTGGCACCCTCTTTTGCATATTGATCATCACTAATACCCAAATGAGAAGCATAAGATTTTTTTAAACAGACATCTAATCCTAGTGTTTTATACTTTTTTACAGTATCTGGAGTAATAGCAACTCTCTTTTCAAGACTTAAATCTTCTGAAATTGATCCAATAATCATTTTACAAAAGAAATATTGCCATTAGAATTAAAATAACGATAACAGCAATAGATCCCCAAAGTACAAATTTGGTAAAATTATTCCAGGTATTTTTATGGCTTTCGTTATCCATTATTTTTTATTTTTGCCGAGCTTTAAATTTAGGGTTTTTTTTATTAATTATATATACTCTACCCCTTCTTCTTACTAATTTGGAGTTAAGATCTCTTTTTTTAAGCGATTTAAGTGAGCTTGCAATTTTCATAATTATATTTTAACGCTTTTAATAAACGATGTTATGTAATCTTTCAAATTTATTTTTCCATATAGTTTAATAACCTTATTATTATATAATATATTAGTTAAAGCAGAAGCGTATCTCTCACCTTCCCTGGAAGGTAAATATCTAATTTTCGAACCAAACATTTTTGCCACACTTAAAATTGAGTAAGATTTTTTATGGCTTATACTATAGTGAGAACATTTATTTAATTTCCATGCCTTATAACATACATTTACTGTATCTGATATGTGGGTAAATCTCCTTGTTTGAGTTCCTGGCTTTACGACC
>CACEIC010000025.1 GCA_902559605.1 uncultured Pelagibacteraceae bacterium
GCTGCATTATTATCAAATCTTACTTTAGATCCATCATTCCTATGAATTCCTTTTTTAACCCTAACCACAACAGCTTTATGAACTGCACCTTTTTTCACTTTTCCTTTAGGAATTGCCTCTTTAACAGCAACAACTATAGTATCACCAATGCTTGCATATCTTCTTTTAGATCCACCTAATACTTTTATGCATTCAATCTTTTTTGCCCCAGTATTATCTGCAACAAATAGTTCCGTCTGAACTTGTATCATTTAGAAACTCCTATTACTTCAAATTTTTTTGACTTTGAGTAAGGTTTGCACTCTTTTATCGAAACCTTATCACCATTTTTATATTTATTATTTTCATCATGAACACTATATTTTTTTCTAGCTTTAATTACTTTTTTTAGCACTGGATGCTGATATTTTCTCTCAACTAAAACAGTTATCGTTTTATTTGGTTTATCGCTAACAACTATTCCATTTAATACTTTTTTAGGCATTTTTTCTCACTACTAATGTTTTTAATCTTGCAATATTTTTTTTTGTTTCATTTATTTTTGATGGACTTTTTATTTGACCGTTAATTTTTTGAAATCTAAAATTAAAAAGATCCTTTTTTAACTTCTCTATATCTTTCAAAGCTTGTTCTTTAGTCATTTTTTTTATTTCGCTTTTTTTCATTTATATTCTCTTAATAAATTTACATTTTATTGGTAGTTTCGCTGATGCTTTATAAAGTGCTTCTCTAGCAATTTGCTCAGTTACTCCATCAACTTCAAATAAAATTCTGCCTGGTTTAACTCTGCATGCCCAATATTCAGGTGATCCCTTGCCTTTACCCATTCTCACTTCAGTTGGTTTTTTTGATACCGGAATATTTGGAAACATTCTCGTCCAAACTCTACCCTGTCTCTTCATATGTCTTGTTAATGCAACTCTAGCAGCTTCAATTTGTCTAGAGATAATTCTTTCAGGCTGAATAGCTTTTAAGCCAAACGAGCCATAATTCATAGCATTGCAGCGTGAAGCAGTACCATGGATTCTTCCTTTATGTGCTTTCCTAAATTTTGTTCTAGTTGGTTGCAACATTTTTATTTTTTGTTCCTTTCTTGACTAAATTCTTTTGTAAAAATTTCACCCTTGTATATCCAAACTTTAATTCCAATTATTCCATAAGTAGTTAAGGCTTCCGCTTCAGCGTAATCAATATCAGCTCTTAAAGTATGAGATGGAATACTACCATCTCTTAACCATTCTGTTCTCGCAATTTCATTTCCACCCAATCTTCCACTGCAAGATACTTTAATTCCTCTCGCACCTAATCTTAAAGCTGATTGCATTGCTCTTTTCATTGCTCTTCTGTACGAAACACGTTTTACTAACTGCTGAGCAATATTCTCAGCAACTAAAAATGAATTTGTCTCAGGTTTTTTTACCTCTTTGATATTTAATACTATTTCATTAGCACTCAATCTTGATAATTTTCCTTTTATTTTTTCTATATCACTTCCTTTTTTTCCAATTACAAACCCTGGCCTAGAAGTATAGATTGTTACAAAACATTTTTTTGCTGATCTTTCTATCATCACTTTTGAAACTCCAGAGTTAATTACATTTTTTTTTATAAACTCTCTAATTTTAAAATCTTCAATTAAATAGTTGCCAAAATCTTGTTTTTTTGCATACCAAACGGAATCCCATCCTCTGTTAATTCCTAATCTTAAACCTACTGGATTAACCTTTTGTCCCATGTTCCTTCTCTTTTTGTTTCATTTGTTCACTCAAAATTATTGTTACATTTGAATATGGTTTCATAATTTCTGCAGCTCGACCCTTCGCTCTTGCTCTAAATCTTTTCATTATAACTTGTTTTCCACAGAAAGCCTCCTTAACTACTAAATTATCAATATCGTATTGAAAATTATTTTCAGCATTTGCAACAGCTGATGAGATTGTTTTTTTAACATCTTTTGATATTCTTTTTTCAGAAAAAGACAAATCTCTAATTGCAATTTCTACTTTTTTACCAACTATTGATTTAAGTATAGGTTTTAGTTTTCTTACACTAGATCTAACATTTTTATTGATTGATCTAACTTGTTTTAAATCTATATCTTTTTTCTTGCTCATTTTTATTTCTTATCAGCTCCTTTTGCTCCACCTTCAACTTTTGCTTTTTTATCAGCCGGAGTATGACCAAAAAATTGTCTTGTTGGAGCAAATTCTCCAAATTTATGGCCTACCATGTCTTCAGAAACTGTTATAGGTATGAATTTTTTACCATTATAAATCAAAAAACTAAAACCAACGAAGTCAGGTATTATTGTAGACTTCCGCGACCAAGTTTTAATTGGTTTTTTATTGGGATCATTTTTAATCTTTTCGACTTTCTTTATTAAACTTTCCTCAACAAACGGTCCCTTCCAAACAGATCTTGCCATAATTTATGCTCTTTTCTTCTTTCTTCTTCTTATTATAAATTTATCGGTTCTCTTATTATCTCTAGTTTTTAATCCTTTTGCTGATTGTCCAGTAGGAGATACAGGATGTCTACCACCTGCAGATTTTCCTTCACCACCACCATGAGGGTGATCTACTGGATTTTTAACAACTCCTCTAGTATGAGGCCTTCTTCCTAGCCATCTTGATCGACCAGCTTTACCAATTTTAATATTTTTTTGATCAGGATTAGATAAAACTCCAATTGTAGCCAATGCTCTTGAATCTATTTTTCGAACTTCACCAGATGTCATTTTTATAATTGAATAATTTCCATCTATACCAGAAATTGTAACTGATGAGCCAGCTGATCTAGCTATTTTTCCACCTGCGCCAGGTTGAATTTCAACATTATGTATGTCAATTCCAACTGGTATATCCTGTAATGGTAAGCAATTACCAATTTTAATTTCTGAAGAAGAACCGTTTTGTACATGGTCTCCAACTTTTATTTTTTGAGGCGCTAGATAATAGAATTTTTGATTATCTTCAAACTTAACCAACATAATATGACATGATCTGTTAGGATCGTATTCAATTCTCTCCACAATTGCCTTCATATCGTTCTTTTTTCTATAAAAATCTATTTTTCTGTATTTGTGTTTATGTCCTCCACCATGGTTTCGTGATGTAATCCTTCCATAATTATTTCTTCCTTTTGAAGAGTAATTCGCACTTGTTAATGGTTTGTAAGGCTTGCCCTTCCATAAGCCCTCTCTGCTTGTTAAGATAGTACCTCTGGTAGATTTTGTATAAGGTTTAAAAGTTTTTAATGCCATGATTTAAATTCCTGTTGTAAGGTCAATATTTTGACCCTTTTTAAGAGTAATAATTGCCTTTTTAAAACCTTTCTTCTTAACTTTTTTTCCTCTAGTTGATTTAATTAAAGTTTTTTTATTAATAATATTAATTTTTGTTACGTTCACTTTAAAAATTTTTTCAATTGATCCTTTTAATGTTTTTTTATTAGCGCTATGAGGAACCTTGAAAATAATTTTATTTTGTTCCGACAAATTCGTTGATTTTTCTGTTACAACAGGAAATAAGATTTTATCGTATAAACTTAATTTATCCATTATTGGTACCTTTTTTCCAACTCTTTAACTGAACTTTCAGTAAAAATTATTTTTTTATATTTAATTAAATCAAATGCACTGAAATGGTTTGCATCTGTTAATTTAACATTAGGAATATTATTGGTAGATCTTTGTATGTTATCTTTTGATTTTGTATCGACTATTAATAATGAATTGTTTGCATCAAATTTCTTTAAAAGTTCAAACATTTCTTTTGTTTTTTCAATCTTTTTTCCAAAATCTTCAAAAATAATTAAGTTATTAGATTTATTTTTTTCGGTAATAATTGATGCTATACTCAATTTTTTTTCACTCTTATTTAACTTTCTTGTTTTGTAATTATCTTGACCCTTTGGTCCATGAGCAATACCACCACCTACAAATATAGGAGCTTTTTTACTAGAGTGTCTTGCATTACCAGTGCCCTTTTGAGAGTAGATCTTTGAAGTTGAACCAGTAATTTCATTTCTTTGTTTTGTCTTTGCTTTTCTACCTTTAAAATTTGCATTTAATTTATAAATAACACCACTAACCAACTGATTATTAACTTTAGCACTAAAAACTTTATCTAACACTTCTATGCTCTGTTTTTTTCCATCAATACTTAATTTATCTATTTTCATTTATTTTTTCTTTTTATCAGCTGATTTTTTTTGCTTTTCAATTTGTTCAATTTTTTCGTGAATTGACATTCGGTTAATATCTTTGACAGATTTTCTAATTAAAACTTCTGTATTTTTGGATCCAGGAATAGAACCTTTCAAATATAGCAAATTATTTTCTTTGTCAGTTTTTATAACTTCAATATTTTGTATAGTTCTAATTTTATCCCCCATATGACCAGCCATCTTTTTTCCTTTAAAAAC
>CACEIC010000026.1 GCA_902559605.1 uncultured Pelagibacteraceae bacterium
TATTCTTTGATTGGTTTTAAAATCCCAGTTTTCTTTATTTTTAATATGATCTCTTAACCAAATATTAGGAAATATTTCAAACTTATTGTCATTAAAGTAAAATACAGTTTTATTATTTAAAAGTTTAAAATTTTTAATCATTACTTAGCTAATTTGTAGGCAAAGTTTTTACCAAGGTTATTTTTTAATTCATTATTAAATCTTGAACCCTCAGCACCGTCAATAATTCTATGATCGTAAGAGAGAGATAAAGGCAACATTGTTCTAGGTTTAAATTGTCCATCAATATAGACAGGTTTAATATAAGTCCTCCCAATTCCTAAAATAGCAACCTCAGGATAATTTATTATAGGAGTAAAATAAGTTCCTCCAATGCCACCTAGGCTTGTTATAGTTATGGATCCTCCATAAAACTCTTTTTTATCTATCTTCAAATTTCGGCAATCATCACTAACTTTTTTTAGGTCCTTGCTTATTTGATCTATATTCTTTTGATTAGCATTTCTTATTTTTGGCACCATTAAACCATTGGGAGTATCAACTGCAATTCCTACATGGAAGTATTTTTTTAATGTTATTTTTCCATTTTCAATATTGTCAATAGAACTATTAAATCTTGGAAAAACTTTTAAAGCCTCCACAACTGCCTTTATAATAAATGCCAATGGAGTAATTTTCTTTTTTTCTCCAGTAAAAGTATCAGTCAAATTTTGTCTAAATTCTTCTAGCTCAGTAATATCTGCTTCATCACAACTAGTAACATGCGGTATAGTTTGCCAAGAATTTGATAAATGTGGAGCAGCAATTCTTTTAATTCTTGGTATATCTTGAATTTCTACATCTCCAAAATCAGCGTGATCATATTCTGAGGGCTTTATAGATGGAGCCTTCTTTTCTTCTTGAGGTTTATTAAAATTAGAAGATACGAATTTTTTTATATCCTCCTCTATAATTCTTCCTGATCTTTGTGATCCAGTAATATTATTAATATCAATACCAAGTTCTCTTGCAAATTTTCTAGTTTTTGGGCTAGCAAGTGCTTTGCTTGATTTGAATACACTAACTCTATTATTTTTAATTATTTCTTTTGGTTTTGAAATTACTTTTTCGGATGGTTTTTGTATAATAGTTTCTTTAATCTCTTTGATCTCTTCTTTAATTTGCTCATCTGGTTTTTCTTCTTCTGAACCAATTATTAGTATTGATGAACCCTCTGAAACCTTATCACCAACTTTTAAATTAACTTTTTTGATACTACCTGAGTATGGGCTTGGTATCTCAACACTTGATTTATCGCTTTCTATTGTAATTATCGGATCATCTTTTTTAATATTTGATCCTGCCTCTATTAATACCTCAATTACTTCAACATCTTTAAAATCACCAATGTTAGGAACTAATACTTCTTTCTCACTCATTATAATTTTGTGGGCATAGGCTTATCTTTATCAATTTTATATTTTTTAATTGCTTCTACCGCATGTTTAGAAGCAATTAATTGTTCATTAGATAAAATACTTAAGCCATATGCAACTATATGCTCTTTATCGACTTCAAAAAATTTTCTTAGATTTTTTCTTGTATCACTTCTACCAAATCCATCTGTACCCAATGAATAAAAACTTTTATTTATGTAAGGTCTAATTTGGTCAGAATTCATTCTCATGTAATCTGAAGCTGCTAAAATAGGACCTTCGGTTTTTCCAAGGCATTTTTCAACGTAAGAGATTTTTTTCTCTCCTCCTGGATTAAGTAAATTATACCTTTCTGTTTCAAGTCCATCTCTTCTTAATTCATTAAAACTGGTAACACTCCATACTTCACTATCAACTTGATATTCATTTTGTAAAATTTCTGCTGCTTCAATCATCTCTTTTAAAATTGTTCCTGAGCCCAATAATTGAATCTTATTTTTTTTATTCTTGCTGAAATCTCTTATTTTATACATCCCTTTTAATATGCCTTCTTCACAATCTTTGGGCATCTCTGGATGAGAATAATTTTCATTCATTGTTGTAATATAGTAAAAAATATTTTCATGTTTTTCATGCATTCTTCTTAAACCTTCTTTAAAAATTGTGGCTAATTCATAATGAAAGGTTGGATCATAAGAAACACAATTTGGAATTGTTGATGCTAATAAATGACTATGACCATCTTGGTGTTGAAGGCCTTCTCCAGCCAAAGTTGTTCTTCCAGCTGTAGCTCCAATTAGAAATCCTCTTGTTTGACTATCTCCAGCTGCCCACGCAAAATCGCCAGTTCTTTGAAAACCAAACATAGAATAAAAAAGATAAATTGGTATCATTTCTATATCATGATTTGAATACGATGTTCCTGCAGCTATCCATGATGCCATGGATCCAGCCTCATTTATTCCTTCCTCTAAAACTTGACCACTTTTCTCTTCCTTGTAAGAGCTTAATTGAGCTGAGTCCTCTGGCTCATATTTTTGACCTTCATGCGCATATATACCTATTTTTTGGAAAAAACCTTCCATACCAAATGTTCTTGCTTCATCAGGGATTATTGGAACAAGTCTTGGAGCAACATTTTTATCTCTTAACAAATTCGTCAACATCCTAACAAGTGCCATAGTAGTTGACATTTCTTTTTCACCGGTTGATTTTTTCATAAAGTCAAAAATATCATTACTTGGTGTTTTGATTGGTTTCGAAAAAGACGATCTCTCAGGGATATATCCTCCTAAAGCCAATCTTCTTTTTTTTAAGTATTTTATTTCCTCTGACTTTTCATCAGGTCTAAAGTATTCTATATTTTTGACTTGTTCATCTGTTAATGGAACATCAAATCTATCTCTATAATATAGCAAATCATCTACACCTAATTTTTTTTGCTGATGGGTTGTATTTATACTTTCACCAGATTTTCCCATACCGTATCCTTTAATTGTTTTAGCTAATATGACTGTTGGTCTGTCTTTTGTATTAATAGCTTTATGATAAGCAGCGTAAACTTTATGCGGGTCGTGACCGCCTCTATTTAATTTCCAAATATCACTATCCGTATAACTTGCAACTAGATTTTTAAGTTCAGGGTATTTCCCAAAGAAGTTATCTCTAACATATAAACCGCCTTTTGCTTTAAAGGCTTGGTATTCTCCATCAACTGCTTCGTTCATTCTTTTTACAAGTAAACCTGATTTATCATTTGCAAGTAAAGGATCCCAATATGATCCCCAAATGACTTTTATTACATTCCATCCAGCTCCTCTAAAAATTCCTTCTAATTCTTGAATAATTTTACCATTACCTCTTACTGGACCATCTAATCTTTGTAGGTTGCAGTTCACAACATAAATCAAGTTATCTAACTTTTCTCTTGCTGCTAAACCAATAGATCCTAGAGCTTCAGGCTCGTCTATTTCACCATCTCCTAGGAAAGACCAAACTTTTCTATTCTCATCTTTTATTAATTTTCTATTAATAAGATATTTCATAAATCTCGCCTGATAGGTTGCCATCATTGGTCCAAGACCCATGGAAACAGTTGGAAACTGCCAAAACTTAGGCATCAGCCATGGATGAGGATAAGATGACAAACCTCCTGGGTAAACTTCCTGTCTGAATCTATCTAATTGCTTCTCGTCAAGTCTTCCTTCCAAAAAAGCTCTAGCGTAAATACCTGGCGCTGAATGTCCTTGGAAATAAATTAAATCTCCACCAAATTTATTGCTTTTAGCTCTCCAAAAATGATTCATTCCTATATCATAAAGAGTTGCTGCTGAGGCAAATGTCCCAATGTGACCTCCTAATGAAGGATCTCTCATGTTTGCTCTGACAACCATCACTGCTGAATTCCATCGAATTAGTGCTCTGATTTTTCTTTCGATATTTTGATCGCCTGGAGATTTTATCTCTTCATCTGCTGGTATAGTGTTTATGTATGGTGTATTTTGGGTATAGGGTATATTTGATCCCTCTTTATATGCCTGATCAATTAATTGTTTAATTAAAAAATGAGCTCTCTCAGGTCCTTCGGATTGTACTACAGCAGACAAAGATTCTAACCATTCTTTTGTCTCTTGAGGATCAATATCATTATTATTTTCAACTATTTCTAATCTTTCATTATGTTCTTCTACTTTTATATTTTCTACTTTGATCTCTTTATGTGCACTCGTATCTAATTCAGAATTATTATATCCATTAGAATTTTCCGCTTCGGCAATTATTTTTTCCGTTGCGGGTGGTATCTTTTCAATAGTTTCTTGTTTTTGCTGAGTTCCATTCTCAGAGGATAATGTTAGTATCAAATCTCCTTTAGAAACTTTATCACCAATCTTTATGTTAATGCTATCTACAACACCCTCAAAAGCAGATGGTACTTCAACACTTGATTT
>CACEIC010000027.1 GCA_902559605.1 uncultured Pelagibacteraceae bacterium
ATAATTATGGGATCAGCTCATAACATCAAAGAAATAAGAAAAAAAGAAGCTCAAAAAGCAAAATTTATTTTTATTTCATCGATTTTTAAAAAAAATAAAAATTATTTAGGATTATATAGATTTAAGTTGCTCTCTAAATTAACAAATAAAAAGATTGTAGCTCTTGGAGGCATATCAAAATTAAATAAAAAAAAAATTAAATTATTAGATTGCTATGGAATAAGCGGGATATCTTATTTTGAGAAAAAAAAAGGCCCCAATAAATGGGGCCCTTTTAAATAGTCTATTTTTGCAAATTAGAATGCAAAAGTTAACACCATTTGGTAACCTTCTCTATCGTCTGAAGAAGTGTTATTT
The DNA here is from genome assembly GCA_902559605.1 of uncultured Pelagibacteraceae bacterium. Classification (GTDB taxonomy): domain Bacteria; phylum Pseudomonadota; class Alphaproteobacteria; order Pelagibacterales; family Pelagibacteraceae; genus Pelagibacter. The sequence goes on from CACEIC010000027.1 coordinate 358, forward strand.
ACGTTGTCAACTGAGTGCATTGAAACTGCAATACCCATTGATCCAACAGTATATGAAGCACCGATCGCCATAGCTTCTTGGTCATCAGATCCTACTTTTTCTCTAGTGTTTGAACCATAAGATATAGTTAAATCATCGTTAACTGCGTAAGATATACCAATACCTGTTGATTCTACATCAGAAGCTGACTCGTTGTCTTGCTCTGATTTTTGGATACCAACTGTAGCTCCACCAATTGCATATTTAGCAAATAATGTGCTTTCATCTGACTTAGTTCCTGTAGTTTGCTCAACATCACCTTGACCATAACCAACTGTTAATCCTTCCATACCAGTGTAAGTTACACCGTAGTCTGAATAAGAAGTATCAGTTATTGCATCTGCAGCGTTGATGTATGATAATGTCAAGTTAAGACCTGACTCATGAGCGTATACATACTTCCAAGTTTGATCACCGTCAAAACCATTTACTCTTCCAGTGTCAGCACCTGTGATAACATCCCATGGCTCTTCTGAAGCTGTTGGCATTACGTCATCATTTGCACTCATGAAAGTTGATCCACCATGACCAGCAAAGCTTAATGTTCCAGCATCACCAAAATCAAATGTTAATGAGTTATCATCAACACCAATTCCTCTGTCTAACTCAACAGAGTAAGTTACTGTAAAGTCATTTACATCCCCTGAAGCAGAGAAAGTAACTGAGTCACCCATTACCCAACCATTACCGTGAGTAGCTTTTTCATCACCACCAGTATAAGTTAGTGTAGCACTACCAGAAGCTGACATTTCAGCAGCTGAAACAGATCCAGCAACTAAAGAACCAGCTAATGCTGTTAGTCCTATTTTTGTATATTTGTTCATATTAAGTACTCCTTGTTATATGTTTAATATTAAACACGATCCTTTTATCAAAAATGATTGAAAACAAAGACAAATATAAGATTTTATACTCTTTTAATGCCATAGTGTTGCAAAATTACATCACAAAAAGTGTATTAAAATATAGGTATTTTTAAATTTTAGATATAAATCTTTCTTAATTATAAAGTTTATCTAAATAATTATATTTATTTACATTATGAGAAAAATTTTAAGAGCTCCAATTCTAATATCAGTAGTAATCATACTAGTTTTAAGTTCATGCAAGAATGCTGGTGATGCAAGGAAAAGACCTCCAAATGTTAAGGATAGAGTACAAAAAAATATTGAGGAAGGCAGAGGATTTACGATTATGGGAAGTCAAAAAAAAAATAATATAGGTGAATTTGATTTTGCTAGTTCTAACGAATTGTGGAGAGCATCATTAGATACTTTAGATTTTATGCCCCTAGCTCTAGCAAATTATAGTGGCGGAGTAATAGTTACTGACTGGTACAGTGATAGTGATGTAAATAATGAGTCAGTAAAAATTTCTATAAGATTTTTGAGTAATGAAGTAAGATCTGATGCGTTAGTAGTTAAAGTTTTTTATAAAAACTGTTCAGTCCAACAAACTTGTAAAATTACTGATAGGTCTGGGGCATTATCAGAAGATTTAACAAAAAAAATTTTAAGTAAAGCCGCTGTTTATGAAAAAGAAAATAAGTCTAAAAAAAAGAAATAGACAAAAGAAACTTTCGTACTTTGAAAGATAATCACTAAATTTAGAAACGTGGAAAGATATAATTTCAAAGAGTTTGAAGACAAATGGCAAAAGATTTGGGAAAAAAATAAAGTCTTCCAAACTAAAGTAGATAAATCTAAAGAAAAATTTTATTGTCTAGAAATGTTCCCTTATCCATCTGGAAAAATACATATGGGACATGTCAGGAATTACACAATAGGAGATGTCTTATCTAGATATAAAAAGCTAAAAGGTTTTAATGTTTTGCATCCTATGGGCTGGGATGCATTTGGGATGCCAGCAGAAAATGCAGCTAGAGAAAATAGTTTAGATCCTAAGGATTGGACAAATAAAAATATAAGCACCATGAAAAACCAACTTAAAAAGTTGGGTTTATCCATAGACTGGGAAAGAGAAATTTCTACCTGTAATGAAAACTACTATAAACATCAGCAGAGTTTCTTTTTAGAACTACTTGCAAAAGGTTTGGTTTATAGAAAAGAGAATTATGTAAACTGGGATCCGGTTGATGAAACAGTCTTAGCAAATGAACAAGTAATAGATGGTAAAGGTTGGAGATCAGGTGCAATTGTTGAAAGAAAAAAACTTAGTCAATGGTTTTTTAATATTTCAAAATTTTCTCAAGATTTATTAGATGGTTTAGAAAAACTTGATACATGGCCCAATAAAGTAAAAACTATGCAGAAAAACTGGATTGGAAAGTCATTTGGATGCGAAATTAATTTTGAAATTGAGGGTGATTTACCAATAAAAAATATTAAATGTTTTACAACAAGACCTGATACTCTTTTTGGTTTTTCTTTCCTTGCTTTATCTGTAGATCACGAAGTTTCAAAATTTTATAATAAAAATGAAGAATTCATCAAATTTAAGGAAGAATGCTCAAAAACTGGCACTACAGAAGAAGCAATAGCAGTTGGTGAAAAAATTGGATTTAAAACCAACCTATTTGCAAAAAATCCTTTGCGCCCAGAGCAAAAAGTCCCTGTTTACTTTGCTAATTTTGTCTTGATGGATTACGGTTTTGGGGCTGTATTTGGATGTCCGGGTCATGACCAAAGAGATTTTGATTTTGCTAAAAAATATAATTTAGAAATCAAAACTGTAGTCAGACCGTTTGAAGAAAATGGGGATTTTAAGGTATCTGGAGAGGCATATCCTGGACCAGGTATAATTATAAATTCGGATTTTCTAAATGATTTTGAAGCGCCTAATGACTCAGTTATAAAAACGATTGATATTTTAGAAAAAAAAAATTTAGGTAAAAAAAAGATTAATTATAGATTAAAAGACTGGGGTGTATCTCGACAAAGATATTGGGGATGTCCAATACCAATAATTTACGATGAAAATGGTGATGCTAAACCATTGCCTAAAGAAATGTTACCTGTGAAACTTCCAGAAAAAATTGACTTATCAGCAAAAGGCAATCCTCTTGATAATGAAAAAAATTGGAAAGAAATAACTATAGATGGAAAAAAGTACACTAGAGAAACAGATACTTTGGATACATTTGTATGTTCTTCTTGGTACTATCTAAGATTTTGCTCACCGAATGAGGAAAGTTATGGCTTTAATAAAGAAGAAATTGATTACTGGATGCCTGTTGATCAATATATTGGTGGAGTTGAACATGCAATTCTTCATTTATTATATTCAAGATTTTTTATGAGAGCAATAAATTATGAAAATAAAGATTTTAATATTAAGGAGCCTTTTGCAAGTTTATTTACCCAAGGCATGGTATGTCACGAAACTTATAAAGACGAAAACAATAATTGGCTAAGCCCTGATGAAGTTGAAAAAGTTAATAATAAAATAGTTTTAAAAAATAACAAAAATAAATTAGTAAAAGTAGGACCTTCAGAGTCAATGTCTAAATCAAAAAAAAATGTTGTTGATCCAGAGTATATTATTAATAATTATGGAGCAGATTCAGTCCGATTATTTATTTTATCTGACAGCCCGCCAGAAAAAGACGTACAATGGTCTGAACAAGGAATGGTTTCGTCTTATAAATTTATCCAAAAACTTTGGATCATGCACAACCAAATTAAGAGTAAAATACTAAATGAAGGAAATGATTATTTAGATGAAGAACTAGAAAAATATACAAATAACTTAATAGCAAAAATTACTAATAATCTTGAAAGGTTTAATT
>CACEIC010000028.1 GCA_902559605.1 uncultured Pelagibacteraceae bacterium
AGGCAAAAATTAATGCAAGCGTTGCAGGAAAACTTAAAAATAAACTCAACTCTAAAGACTTATTTTGTAAAATTTCCAATTTTATTTTGTTTTTACTCTTAACATATCTACTTAAGTTGGGTAGAATAATTATACCAATTACAATACCTGCTATCGCTAAGTTTATCTGATAAATTCTGTCTGCATAATACAAATATGAGACTGCGCTCGCTTGGAAAGATGCAATTATAGTTCCAACTAATATATTTATTTGGGTAACACCTGATGAAAATATACTTGGTAAAAGTTTCCTGAAAAAAAATTTAATTTTTTTATCTATTTGGAAATTGAATTTAAAATCAGGGTAAAAATATTTTCTAGTAAAAATAATTAAAAATATAAATTGTATAATTCCTGCTAATGTTACAGCATAGCTTAGATAGTAAACTAAATCTGTATCATTTTTTATAATAAGGAAACATAATATTAATATTAAATTTAAAAAAAGAGGAGCTGCGGCTGCGGCTGCAAATTTGTTGTGTGAATTTAAAATTGCTGAGAAAAAAGATGCTATACTTATAAAAAATAAAAATGGAAAAGTAATTCTGGTTAAATCAACAGCTAATTTGAACTTATCATCCAAATCTGAGAAACCAGGAGCAATCAATTTTATAAAGCTTGGCATAAAAATCTCGACTAGTATTGTTACACTCAGAAGTGCTAAGACCAATAAATTAAATACTGAGTTTGCAAATTTCTGAGCTTTTTTTTTACTAGATAAAAGTTCTGATGTGTAAGATGGAACAAATGCTGCATTAAATGTACCTTCTGCAAATAATCTTCTAAATGTGTTTGGTATTCTAAATGCTACGAAGAATGCATCAGCAATTGGTCCCGAACCAATATAAATAGCTATGAAAAAGTCTCTAATGTATCCTAAAATTCTGCTTAGAATAACAAACAGACTAAATGTGCCTGTTGACTTAATTAAATTCATAAATCATATTAGTAACTTAATCCTTTTGTATATCTAACAAATAATGAAAAAAAACAAAATTGAACATTATTCTGATAAAGAAGCTTTGGATTTTCATACTAGTGATAAATCTGGCAAAATAGAGATTGTTTCATCCAAGCCTGTAACTACAAAAAGAGACTTGGCTCTAGCTTACTCTCCTGGTGTTGCTGCTCCTGTGAAAGCAATAGCAGACAATCCTGAGTTAGCATACGAATATACTACAAAAGGAAATTTAGTTGCAGTAATTAGTAACGGATCAGCAATATTAGGGCTAGGAAATTTGGGTGCGATAGCATCAAAACCAGTTATGGAAGGGAAAGCTGTTCTATTTAAAAGATTTGCAGATATTGATTCGATTGATTTAGAAATAGACACAGAAGATACAAAAGAAATAATTAATTCCATAAAGCACATAGCAAAAAGTTTTGGTGGTATAAATCTTGAAGACATTGCAGCTCCGAACTGTTTTATAATTGAAGAAGAATTAAAAAAAATTCTCGATATTCCTGTTTTTCATGATGATCAACACGGGACGGCAATCATAACAACAGCTGCATTAATTAACGCTGTTGATATAGCAAAAAAAAACTTAAAAAAAATTAAGATAGTGATTAATGGTGCTGGTGCAGCAGCTATGGCATGCGCAAAATTATTTAGAAGCAGCGGTATTCCAAAAAATAATATCAAGATGTTGGACTCAAAAGGCGTCATAAATAAAAAGAGAAAAGATATTAACACTTGGAAAAAAGAGTTTGCAGTAGATACAAAAGATAAAAGTTTAAATGATGCTATGAAAGATGCAGACGTATTTTTAGGGTTATCTGCTGCCGACGTTGTAAAAAAAAGTATGGTTAAAAAGATGGCAAAAAATCCAATTATATTTGCCTGCGCAAATCCAGATCCAGAAATAAAACCAGAAGATATAGAGCAAGTAAGAGATGATGCAATTGTAGCAACAGGTAGATCAGATTATCCAAATCAAGTTAATAATTTAATTGGTTTCCCTTATATATTTAGAGGAGCGCTTGATGTAAGAGCTAAAACTATAAATGAAGAGATGAAAGTTGCTGCAGCTAATGCTATTGCTTCACTTGCAAGAGAATTTGTGCCTGATGAAGTTGCAGCTGCAATGGGTGGTGAAAGGCCAAATTATGGGAAAGAATATATTATCCCATCAACTTTTGACCCAAGATTAATAAGTGTAATACCAGTAGCAGTGGCGAAAGCAGCTATGAAATCTGGAGTAGCTAGAAAAAAAATTGAAAATTTTGATCAATATTCTGAACAATTAAAACAAAGATTGGATCCATCCGTCACTATAATGCAAGGAATTAACAACCAGATTAAAAAAACAAATAAAAAAGTAGTCTTTGCAGATGGTGAAGATGAAAATACTTTAAAGGCTGCGATAGCTTTTAAGAATAGTGGACTAGGTACACCTATATTAGTTGCTAAAGAAAAAGTGGTTAAAGAAAAACTTAGAGAAATTGGTTATGGAGAAAACTTTGATATTGAAATTGTCAACTCTACTTTGAGTGACAAAAGAAAAAAATATGTGAATTATTTATTTAAAAAACTGCAAAGAAAAGAGGGATTGCTTGAGAGAGACTGTGATAAAATGGTAAGAAATGACAGAGTTATATGGGGTTCTTGTATGGTTGCATGTGGTGATGCTGATGCAATGGTTACTGGAAATTCGAGAAGGTATGGGCAGTCTCTTGATAAGGTGAAAAAGGTTATAGATGTTAGACCTGGCGAAATTATGTTTGGATTGAACATGATTGTTAATAAAGGCAAAACGGTATTTATTGCTGACACAAGCGTTCATGAATATCCAACATCTGAACAACTATCTGAAATTGCTATTTCAGCATCTAGAGTTGCAAAATTGTTTGGTTTTGAACCGAAGGTTGCTTTTCTTTCACACTCAACATTCGGCCAACCAATTACAGCCAGAACTAAACACATAAGAGATGCAGTGGAAATTTTAAAAAGTAAAAAGGTTGATTTTAAGTTTGATGGAGATATGCAGCCTGATGTAGCTTTAAGTGATGAATATAAAGACCTTTATCCATTCTCTGAGATTGTTGGTAATGCAAATATATTGATTATGCCGGGTCAACATAGTGCTGCTATAACTTATAAAACAATGAAAACATTAGGTGGTGCAAAAGTTATTGGACCATTATTAATTGGTTTAGGTCAGGCAATCGAAATTGCTCCATTAAGATCATCTACATCTGACATATTAAATTTGGCATCTGTTGCAGCATATTCAGCAGGAGTGATTAATTACAAAAAACCAAATTAGTTTTTTATTACTCTCAAGTCCTCTACTAAAAAAATACTTGTAACTACATCTTCTACATCAAGAACTTTCTTGGCTTCATTTACAACTTCAGCCCTTTCTTCTTCATTTTGTGAAATTCCATAAACATAAATTATTTTCTTATATGTATCGATGTCATAATTTGCAGACTTTATTTTTTTATTGGTTATCATTGCTGTTCTTAATTGAGAGGTTATCAGCACATCTTTAGCTGCTTGTTTAAAGTTAAAATTTTCTTTTATCTTTAGATCATTTTTAACTGATCTTGCTCCTTTTATTTCCCAACCTAATTTTGTAATTTTTAATTTTTCTTCTACTGTATCAACTTTACCTGTTATAAATATTCTACCATCCAATACTTTGGTCTTTACTTTTAACAAATAAGCACTATCCATTAATA
>CACEIC010000029.1 GCA_902559605.1 uncultured Pelagibacteraceae bacterium
TTCACCCCCTGTAACAGGATTTAAAACATTAGTCGTAGAAGGATAACTAATTATTTTATTAAGATATGATCTAATCGATAAATATGCAAATGCTTGGGACTCGATAAAATCACCATCTACACTAAATTCATCGATTAGTTTAATTTTATATTTCAATAATTTCTTTATATGATTTACTAATGCTAAATTTCTCCTGCCTCCACCACATAAAATAATTTCTATTTCATTATCAAAATTTTTTTTTATATTTTGTGAAATTATTAATGCTGTAAAATATGTTAATGTAGCTACAGCATCTTCAAATTCTAAACCTTTAACAAAACTAAAATCGAATTCATTTCTATCAAAAGAATGCTTTTGTTGTGCATTATAAAACTCATGTTCATAAAATTGATTAATTATATCTTTATTTATATTTCCAGATGACGCTATGTCTCCATTTTTATCATAATCTATTCCTTTTGTTTTTTTTAAATATTCATCCATTAAAACATTTCCGGGACCAATATCTTTTGCGGCTAAAGTATTATTAAAAAAATAAGTATAATTTGATATGCCTCCAATATTTAAAATTAATGTAGGCTTATTTATCTTAAATTTATTTATTAAAAGTTTATGATAAACGGGAGTTAACGGAGCACCTTCTCCATTATTTTTAATATCATTTGCTCTAAAGTTATAAATTACTTTTTCTTTTAATTCTTGAGAAAGTAAATTTGCATCTCCCATTTGTATAGAATATCCATCTTTAGGTTTATGAATTATCGTTTGTCCATGAAAGCCGATTAATTGAATATTTAAATTATTTTCACTAATAATTTTCTTTGATATTTTTGAATGATAAAGAGTTAGATCTCTTTCTAAAGATTTATAAGTGCTTATATTTTCCTCTATATCTGCCCTATTATTTATATTTAAAATAAAAGAAGAAAGTCTTTTTCTAAATTCTTCAGGATAATTGAAGTACTTATTATCTATTATTTCTAAATTATTTTCACCATCTGATTTGATAATACTTGCATCAATGCCATCAAGGGATGTACCACTCATTAAACCCAGTGCTATAAAAGAATTATCCATTATTGATTATTATTTTTATTTAAATATGTATATTAAAAATACCATTTATGAATGAATTTTTAAAAGAATTTAAAGATAGAGGATATTTTTATCAATGCACAGACGAAAAAGCTCTTTCAAAGAAGCTGAATGAAGAGAGTATAAAAGGATATATAGGCTTTGATTGCACTGCTCAAAGTTTACACGTTGGTAGCTTGCTTCAAATCATGTGCTTAAGATTAATGCAAAAACATGGACATAAACCAATTGTTTTGCTTGGGGGAGGAACTACTAGAATAGGAGATCCATCTGGTAAAGATAAAACAAGAAAAATTTTAGAAGAAAATGAAATAGAAAAAAATATAAAAAGTATAGAAAACATACTAAAAAAATTTTTAGAGACAGAAGATGAAAAAGTGGCTCCAGTTTTTGTTAACAACTACAATTGGCTAAAAAATTTAAATTATATATCTTTTCTAAGAGACATAGGAAAACATTTTACTATAAATAAAATGTTAAGTTTTGATAGTGTGAGGTTAAGATTAGAGAGAGAGCAATCATTAAGTTATATGGAATTTAATTATATGATTTTGCAAGCTTACGATTTTCTAGAATTAAATAAGACAGAGAATTGTTTGCTTCAAATTGGAGGATCAGATCAATGGGGTAATATTGTAAACGGAGTTGAACTAATTAAAAGATATTCATCTAAAGAAGTTTATGGTTTAACAACAGAACTTATAACTTTAGCATCAGGTGCTAAGATGGGTAAAACTGAAAGTGGTGCTATTTGGTTAGATAAAAAATTGTTTTCAGTTTTTGATTATTGGCAATTTTGGAGAAATATTGATGATAAAGATGTATTGAAATTTCTTAAGATGTTTACAGATTTAAATTTAAGCAAAATAGAGGAAATAAGTAATCATGATATTAATGAACAAAAAATTATTTTAGCAAACGAGGCTACGTCTATTCTTCATGGTGCTAATGAGGCTGCTAAAGCAGAAGAAATAGCTAAGAATTCTTTTTCTGAGAACTCATCTGGAGAAAATTTGCCAAATACAAAAATAGATATCTCTAATATTGGTAATGATGTAGTTAATTTAATCTCAATTATTGATAAAAACTTATCTAAAAGCGAAATAAGAAGAATAATAAAATCTAATGGTATTAAAATCAATAATGAAATTATTTCAGATGATAAATTTATAATTTCAAATGAGCTTATGAAAAAAAATAATTTTATTAAGGTTTCTATCGGTAAGAAAAAACACTATAAAATAGTAACTTAATTAGAAATTTTCTCCAAAGTTCTTGTAATAAATCTTGGGGTTAGAGTTTTTATTGGATTAACAGTAGATTTAAGTTTTTTCGGTGGCCCTTTAATTTTAAAGCTTACACCAAATACTCCCTCACCAATTTTTTTTCCAACTAATATATCGCCTAACATTGGTATTTTTGAAATTGCTTTATTAACGGTTGTTGCCGGCACAAGCGTTCCTTTCAAACTGGTTAATTCATCTTTTATGATATAACCTTCCATCATAAGTGAAATTGCTGGGCCTATAGCATACATCTCTTTTATTTTAGTGTTATTCCCTAAAGTTTCATAATCCATCTCGAAATCAGTAAATCGTATACCTTCGCCAGTAAGAAGATCAGCTATCCCTTGAAGAGATGCTAATGTTAGAAGTTTAGCAAGAACAGGAACTTCTTGGACTTTAAAGTCATTAATTTTTAAATTTGATATTGTTTTACCTTCATAATTAGATGACTCGTATATCAATTTACCCTCCTTGAAACCCCTAATGAATTTGAAATTTTTTATAAAAGGTTCAGGATGATCTATTTCTAAAAATGTAATTTTTTGCTTTTTATCATTAGTAAAGATATTTAATTTAAATTTCCTCTTATTATTTAATTTTGCATTTATATTTGAATTAAAAACTTTGTTACCCTTTATTTGTATTTCACCTTTAACATTTGATAAATAAGAAAAGTTATCGACAAAATATTTTCCAATATCTAAATAAATATAAGTATTCAAATTTTTGAAATTAGAAAATACCGATTTTGAGGAATTAACTAATATATTTTTTATATTCTTAGATCCATCAAATTGACTGCCGGTTAAGTAATAATTGTTATTAACTTTCTTAAATTCTAATTTATTATCTTTTTTGTTTTTGTTGATTATATCGATTTTAAATAAATCTAAACTTTTAATTTTATCGTTTTTTCCTATTTCAAGATTTTCAACAATAATACTTTTTTCTTCTTCATTAAAATTTATATTTTTGAAAATTATTTCATTATTATCTTTGTAAATTCCATTTATACTCAATTTAGATTTAATATCTGCCTTTTTTAGATAATCTAATTCTTCAATATCTATTTCTGCGCTATCTAGGTCTAAATCTAAATCAAAAAAGTAATTATCATCATTTTTTTCAACATTCAAAGATACATTTTCATTTATATTATTAATGGAATATTTGCTTTTTAAGTTAAATTTAAATTTTTTATTTTTATAATCTAAATCTAAATGACTATTACTAAATTTTATTTGATTTTTAAAATCACTAAAATATTTTTTTATTCTTTGTGATTTATAGTCAATTAAAATACTTTCAGAGTTA
>CACEIC010000030.1 GCA_902559605.1 uncultured Pelagibacteraceae bacterium
GTTATTATCTTTTTTTATTTGATAAAGTCTTTTAATTTTTTCAATGACTTCTGGTATAAATTTTTGACCGCCAAAACCTGGATATACGCTCATTATTAAAACTAAATCAATTTTATTTAGTATTTTTTCTATGACGTCTATTTCTGTGTTTGGATTTAAAGATATACCTACTTTTTTCTTTAATTGTTTTATCAGATGAATTGAATCAATCAAATTATCAGTAGCTTCAGGGTGAATTGTTATTATATCAGATCCAGCTTCAGCAAAATTTTTAATATATTTATGAACTGGTGCGATCATTAAATGTACATCAAAAGGTAATTTTGTATAGCTTCTAAGGGTTTTTATCACTGGGGGCCCAATAGTTATATTGGGAACAAAATGTCCATCCATTACATCAACATGAATTAAATCTGCGCCACCGTCCTCTAATCTTTTAATCTCCTTACCTAATTGACTGAAATCTGCCGAAAGTATTGAAGGTGAAATTTGTATATTTTTCATTAATAAATAAAAACTAGTACTATCAATTTTTGAATATATTTGAATTATTATTTGCCAAATACTTTATAAATTTCTGCAGCTATTTCACTTTCTAATGGAAACGATAACATTCCCATAACAGAATAACCCATTAAATAAGGCATAAGATAAAATCTAAACATATAAAAAAACCATGCAACATAAAGTGGCACTAGTGGTCCTATAATGAAGCTAGGGGTTATGAATTTAAAAATTTTGATTATTGGATTTGTATATTTTACAAAGACCTTCATGAAAAAAAATTCTGAATCTTCTTTTTGGAAAATATTCATTGCTGATCTTCCGATCAATGTCCACATGATGATACCTAGAATATAATCTATAACTAAAATATATATTGGCATTATTTTCTGAAAAAATGGGGGCGAATATCGCCCCCAATAAAGTTTAATCTAGTGTTGCTTACCAAGTATTGTCTTACCTGATGGAACACGAACTTCGTCTACCATTTGCTGTGTAGCTTTATCTGGTTCTTCAGTCATTAAACTTACTACAACCATTACGACTAAACAGACAGACGCTCCAATTATACCGAAACGTAAATGGTCAATACCTAACCAAGGTGCATTACCCATAAACTTAGGATACACATAAATTAGATAAGCCGTTCCTGATGCAAGACCTGCTATCATACCTGCTATTGCTCCTTGTCTTGTTGCTCTCTTCCACCATACACCAAGTATTAATGGGAAGAACAATCCTGACATTGCAAAGTCAAATGCCCAAGCAACTGCACCAAGGATACTAGTGATCCTCATTGATGCTATGTATGCTCCAGCGGCACCAATAACAATTAGAAGTGCTCTAGCAACTAATAATCTTTTTCTTACATCCGCTTTTGGATCAATGATTTTGTAGTAGATATCATGTGATAAAGCGTTTGCGATAGCAAGAATTAGACCATCAGCAGTTGACATCGCAGCAGCCATTCCTCCTGCAGCAACAAGTCCAGAGATCACGTATGGTAATCCAGCAACTTCAGGAGTTGCAAGTACTACTACGTCACCTCTCATAAACCATTCATTTAACTGAAGAATACCATCTCCGTTAAAGTCTGCTATGAAGGCTTGTTTTACATTAATCCAAGCATTTACCCACTCAATTTGCATAATTTCAGCAATTGGTTTTCCAATAATACCTGTTGGTAAGTTTGGATCTATTAGTGAGATTTTGGATAATGTTGCAAGCATTGGCGCTGAAGTATAAAGCAATGCAATAAAGAATAGTGACCATGCCACTGATTTTCTTGCAGCTTTAACACTTGGAGTAGTGAAGTATCTCATTAAAATGTGCGGTAAAGAAGCTGTTCCTACCATCATACATAGTGCTAATGAAATAAACTTCCATGCAGCCATTCCACCTTCTGGCACACCTGCGTGTGACACAGCGATAGATTTTAGACCACCTGGTACACCTGCAGCTTTAATATCTGCAGCAGCATTTTTAACTAATCCAAATTGCGATTCAAGTGCACCTAATCTAGCTACTTCCTCACCTAACATAAAGTGTGGAAAGAAACCAAATCCTGATTTGTTACTAATCCAGAATACTGGAATTAGATATGCAATAATCAATACTATGTATTGAGCAACCTGTGTCCAAGTTACCGCTCTCATTCCGCCTAGCATTGAACAAAGTAAAATACTTACTAGTCCAACCCAAACTCCTAATTCAAATGGAATACTTAGTGCTCTTGATGCGATTGTTCCTGTTGCGTTAATTTGAGCTGTTACATAAGTGAAAGATGCCAATGTTAAAACAACTACGGCACAGAACCTTGCGAAGTTTCCGCCATATCTTGTTCCAATGAAATCTGGCACAGTATAACATCCAAATTTTCTTAAGTATGGTGCTAAAAGTGATGATACTAAAACGTATCCCCCAGTCCATCCGACTAAGAAAGCCATATAAGTATAACCACCAAAGTAAATACCACCAGCCATTGCAACGAATGAAGCACCTGACATCCAGTCAGCTGCAGTTGCCATTCCGTTAAATACTGTTGGTACCTGTCTTCCAGCAACATAATAAGCGTCGACCTGTACAGTTCTAGATAGATATCCAATTATGGCATATATACAAACTGTAAAGGCGACAAACAAAATACCAATTGTTTTTGCGGTCATACCTGCTTGCTCTGCTATTGCCATCAAAATGATGAATATAAAGAAGCCCCCAGTATATGTTCCGTAAATTTTTGGTAGGTTGTCAATAAAATTGCCTTTAAACATTAATCATCCTCCTTTTCGGTAAAACCAAACTCTTCATCGATTTTTTCCTGTCTATTTGCAAACCAAAAAATTAGGACTACAAATGCAATGATGGAACCTTGCGCACACATGTAATACGCTAATGGATATCCCATAAAACTTGAAGTGTTTAGGTCAGAACCAAACATGAAGATCAGATAACCGAAAACAAACCAAATAATTAATGTAATAATCATCAATCCTTTGGTTTTTTCCCAGTGCTTTTCTTTGTTTGACATTATTTTAATCCTCCCTATAGGTTAAAGATATAATTCATACTCATTTAAAGTAATATTTAAAGAGTAAAAAATGGCATATATTTAAAGAAAAAGTTGTAAATTAGACTCTAAATGGGCATCAAATACAAATTAAAGCTAAAGGATTTAAAATTTGAGTATCTAAAGGAATATTTTATTCCATTCTTAAAATATTTCAAAAAAACGAAAAAAATCGAAAATTATTCCGATTTAAAAGAATTTATTCAAAAAAAATCTGCTTGGGTAAGCCAAGTTACGCTTTATGGTTATCTAAAAACACGAATGGGAGCAAAATACGTATTGATGTTTGAAGACGAAATATTCTTGGGATCAATTAAT
>CACEIC010000031.1 GCA_902559605.1 uncultured Pelagibacteraceae bacterium
GGTCAGGAATTGTAAGTAGAAGTGGTAATAGCTCTCAAATATTTGAAAAAATTGATGATAATATTTTTAGCGCAGGCTGTTACAATGGATCTGGAATTGGAGTAGGAACACTATTCGGTGAACAAATAGCTCTAATGGCCTCTAATCAACAATCTAATGAAATTGAGGTAATACAACAAAGAAAAAAACCAAACTGGTTACCACCACAACCCTTTTTAAATTTAGGAATATACACTAGATTAGCTTACGAAAGGATAAAAGCTCGAACTGAAATTTAATGAAAAAAAATTTAAAGCTTATAATTTTTTTAGTAATAGGAATTATTGCTCTTTACATCTCAACAAACTATTATAATGATTTTAATAGAAGCAAAACTATTAAAGCATGTATAATTGGAAAAGCTGAATTAGATTCTAAAAAAGCTAAAGAAGACAGATTATCAAATGAACAAATTAAAAAATTTTGTGAAGATCAAATAAAATGATGAAAAAATCAAAAAGATCAGATGTTGATCCATTTATTGTAATGGATGTAATGGAGTCTGCTAGAATTGCTGAAGAAAAAGGTAAAGATATAATTCATATGGAGGTAGGGCAACCGGGAACACCAGCACCTAAGATTGCAAAAGATTATATTACTAATGAGATAAATAAAAACAATCTAGGCTACACCGTATCACTTGGTCTACCTGCTTTAAGAACAAAAATTTCAAAGTTATATGGAGATTGGTACAATTTAGATTTAAATCCAAATAGAATAGTAGTTACAACAGGGTCTTCCGGAGCCTTTATATTATCGTTTTCTGCGTTGTTTGATAGTGGAGACAGAGTTGGAATTGGATCTCCAAGTTATCCTAGCTATAGACAAATACTTAAATCACTAAGTTTGGAAACTGTAGATATTCAAACTAAACTTCAAAATAGATTTCAACCTGTTCCAGAAGATATTACTGATAATAATTTAAATGGAATTCTTGTTGCATCACCTGCAAATCCAACTGGGTCTATGTTAGATAAACAATCGTTAGAGAATTTAATTAATACTGCAAATGAGAACAATGTAAGCTTTATTAGTGATGAAATTTATCACGGAATTCAATATGAAAATAATCCAACTTCGGCTTTAGAGATTACAGATAATTGTTATGTAATTAATTCTTTTTCAAAATACTTTTCAATGACTGGTTGGCGAATAGGTTGGATGGTTGTACCAGATGATCATGTTAGACAAGTAGAAAGACTTTCACAAAATTTATTTGTTTGTCCTCCACACGCAAGTCAAGTTACAGCTCTTGCTTCATTGGATGCAAACGAGGAGTTACAATCAAATGTTGAAGTATATAAGAAAAATAGAGAGATACTTTTAGAAGAATTACCGAAAGCAGGATTAAAAAAGTTTTCACCACCTGATGGAGCTTTTTACATTTATGTTGATATATCTGAATATTCAAATGATAGCTTAGCTTTTTGTAAAAAAGTTTTAAATGAAGCAAATGTTGCAATAACACCAGGAATTGATTTTGATCAAAAAAGAGGAAATTCTACTATCCGATTCTCATATGCCAGAAGCACTAAAGATATAATTGAAGGTGCTAAGAGAATTAAAGATTTTATGTCTAAAAATTATTAAAAGGGGTCAGCTCAATTGGTTATTACCAAAAGAGCTCCCCTTTTTTATGCCATTTTGGCCAAATCCATCAAATGGATTTAGTTTGTGTTATTTTTAATATGTGATATCTCACCAGCTAAGTGTCAGGTGGCGTTATTCTAAGCATTTGCACCTCCTTCACTTATAAAAATAAGTTTTAGGTAGGTTGTATTCAACAAATTTATTTCTATTTTTTATAAATATATTATTTGAATACAACCTGTCTCTTTAGTAGATTCTCGATATCAAATTAATCTAAATATTCCCAAACTCTTAAATGAAACTTATGTCACAGAGACAGATAATAAATATATTTGTAATTAAAATCGCATGAAGACTATATTTGTTATTGGATCAAAAAAACATACTCTTAAATACACAAGAAAAATGCCTGAGGGTGAAGTTAAGAAAATGAAATCTTTTGTTACAAACAAAGGACAAAAACTTGAAAAAACTTCAAAATTTAAAATTTTAAAAGTATCAGACGATAAAACTTCAAGAACTTTCAAAATCAGTCTTTAATTATTAAAAATGAACAAAATCGTATGGTTCAGGAATGATCTACGTGTATCTAATAATGATGCATTTAACGAAGCTGCAAAATCAGGAAAGATTTTACCAATTTACATATTTGATAAAGAATATCACAAATTACCTACATCAAGCTCATTTCATCTAGATTTTTTAAAATCATCATTAGAAGACTTAAAAAAAACATTGAGTGAAAAATATAATGCTAAACTCAATATATATTACGGAGATACATTAGAAATTTTAAGTCATTTAACTAATAAATTTAAAATAAATGAGGTTTATTCAAATATAATATTCAAAAACATTTATATAACTAATTTAGATAAAGAAGTTAGTTTTTTATTTAAAGAAAAAAATATTAATTGGAAAATATCAAATCAATTTGGTGTTCAATTAAATCACAGAATAAGAAATAAATGGTCATATAATTGGAATAAATTTATAGATAGTGAAAGCGTAAATTCAAATTTAAATTGCGAGTTTATTTCAGATAATTATTTAGAAGATTTATCAAAAATAGAAACAAATAATTTAGAAAATGGAAAAATTCAAATTGGTGGAAGACAAAATGCACTTCAACTTTTAGATTCTTTCCTTAATGACAGATCAGAAAATTACCAAAAAGAAATGTCTTCACCAATAACTGGAGAAACTTCTTGTTCTAGATTAAGCCCTCATATTGCATTCGGAAATATTTCCATTAAAGAAATTTTTAAAAAAACTAACGAAAAGTTAAAATCCAATTTATCTTTTACAAAAAAGAAATCCTTAATTGCTTTTAAAAGCAGGTTAGCCTGGCACTGTCATTTTATTCAAAAGTTATATGATGAACCAGAAATTGAATTTAGAAATATGAATAGCGCTTATAATGGAATAAGAGAAAATGATTTTAATGAAGATTATCACTCAGCATGGAAAAATGGAACTACTGGTTATCCGTTTGTTGATGCTTGCATGAGGTACCTCAGAACTAATGGATGGATTAATTTTAGAATGAGAGCAATGTTAGTTTCATTTGCGTCTTATCAATTATGGCTTGATTGGAAAAAAACATCAAAATATTTAGCAAAATTATTTACAGATTATGAGCCAGGTATTCACTATTCACAGTTTCAAATGCAATCAGGAACAACAGGAATAAATTCAATAAGAATTTACAATCCAATTAAACAATCAATTGAT
>CACEIC010000032.1 GCA_902559605.1 uncultured Pelagibacteraceae bacterium
TTCATCTTCTAAAGATTTCGATTTAAGAAGGGCAGGTATTGGTGGATCCGATTTACCAGATTTAAATCAAGAATTTAATGACCTTCCTCATGATAGAGGGACTGTTTCTATGGCAAGATCATCAGATCCTAATAGCGCCAATAGTCAATTTTTCATATGTTTTAAACCAGCACCTTTCCTAGATAGACAATATACTGTTTTTGGAAAAGTAATAGAAGGTATGGAATTTGTTGATATGATTACAAAAGGTGACGGTGATAACGGAGCAGTTTCAAATCCAGATAAAATTATTAGTTTTAAATCTCAATAATTAAATAATGAATGTCATTAAAAGATTTCAATTTTAATGTTCATCATACTCAAAATTATGCAAGAGTAGGAGTTATAGAGACCCATAGAGGCAATATTAATACTCCTGCATTTATGCCAGTCGGTACTCAAGCAACTGTTAAAGGTGTTTTTTTAGAAGATATAAAAAAAACAGGTAGTGAGATAATTTTATCAAATACATATCATTTAATGATAAGGCCTGGTGTTGAAAGAATTGAAAGTGTTGGAGGACTTCATGAATTCATGAATTGTGATTTGCCAATTTTAACGGACTCAGGTGGTTTTCAAGTTATGTCTCTGTCAAAATTAAATAAAATTGATAGAGATAAAGGTGCAATTTTTCAATCACATATAGATGGTAAAACTTTTATTTTAAGCCCTGAAGAAAGCATAAGAATTCAAAAAGGTTTAAACTCAGACATAGTAATGGTTATGGATGAATGCCCTAAAAATACTAAAGATTATGATAAAATTAAAAAATCAATGGAATTATCATCAGAGTGGGCAAAAAGATCAAAAGATGCATTTGGAATAAATGACCACAAAGGTTTATTTGGAATTGTACAAGGTGGATTATTTGATGATCTAAGAATCAAATCTTTAAACAATCTTATCGATATTGGATTTAATGGATATGCTCTAGGAGGATTGGCAGTAGGGGAAACACAAAATGAAATGTTTGATGTTCTTGATGGAATAAAAGATCATATGCCTAAAGAAAAACCAAGATATTTAATGGGTGTTGGTACTCCATCTGATATACTCGGTGCAGTTAAGAGAGGTGTTGATATGTTTGACTGTGTAATGCCAACGAGATCTGGGAGAACTGGTTTGGCTTTTACATGGGAAGGACAAATTCAAATTAGAAACTCAAAATATAAAAATGATAATACTCCACTGGACAGAAGTGTCACAAAGTTCAATTTAAATAAATATTCTAAGAATTATTTAAATCATTTATTTAATACCAACGAAATGTTGGCCTCAATGATTCTGACCCTTAATAACATCAACTTTTATCAAGATTTAATGAGAAATATCAGAGACAATATAAAACATGGTACTTTTGATGAATTTCACGATAAGTACATCAATAAATTGTAAATTTTTAACATTGATTAATAAAAAAAAATCAATATAAAAACGCTTCTTGGGGGCCCTTAGCTCAGTTGGTAGAGCAATTCCCTTTTAAGGAATGGGTCGATGGTTCGAGTCCATCAGGGCTCACCACTTAAGCAATAGGCGGATATTTAATAATAATTTCGTTTATCCAATTTGTAATATTATTAATTCTATTTGTTGAAGATGGGTGAGTAGACATAAATTCTGGTGGCTCTTTCCCTTTTTTAGCTTCTTTCATTCTTTCCCAAACTTTGATTGTTTCCCTAATGTCATAACCAGATAATGATGCAAATATCAAACCAAGATAATCGGCTTCACTCTCTTGCTTTCTATTGAAGGGATTCATAATTCCTATTTGTGATAATAAACCTACAGCATTCATCCCTGTGGTTCTATTTATCTGAGATACTTTACCTTTAGTGGCTATATCTAAAATAGCTGTACCGGTATTTAACAAAACACCTCTACTTGCTCTTTCTACTGAATGTTTTGCAACAGCATGCGCAATTTCATGACCCATTACAGCTGCCAATCCATCTTCATTTTTAGTTATATCTAATAGACCTGTATAAACAGCTATTTTACCTCCAGGCATACACCAAGCATTTTTAACTTTTTTTTTATCAATAAGTATATATTCCCAATCAAAATTTATAGTTGGGTCAGGGATATTATTGCGGTCAAAGTATTCTGATATTGAATATTCAATTTTGGATCCAATTTCTTTTATTTGATTTAATGTTTTGGTATCATCACTTAAAGTTTCTTTCTCTTTTACCTTTTCATATAATTGAGCAGCTTTCGCATTTAGATTAGATTCGGGAATTAATTTTAGTTGTTTTCGATCTGTTATCGGTGCACTACCACATGCAGATAGGCCAAAAGATAAGCAACTACAACCAAATAAATGTATGAAATTTCTTCTATTCACTTTTTTTACTTAATATATTACACCTTTTTTATAATAATTTATATGATACTTAATAACAAAATTTTAATAGTACTATTTGTACTGGCAGTCGTATTTGTTTTGTATGCAAGTTACAGTTAATTTATGGCAA
>CACEIC010000033.1 GCA_902559605.1 uncultured Pelagibacteraceae bacterium
AAATAAAGAAAATAAAGAAAATAACAATTGAAATAAGAAGTCCTGAGTTATTTTCATAAAATACAGATATTAAAAAGCAAAAAAATACAAACAGTCCTAATAATAGTCCTTGAAGATTGGGATATATGTAAACTTTAAGTTTTTTTTTAAGATTGATTAAATTTTTAAAGTCTAAGTTCGTTAACCTCTGTACTAGCTGATTAACCATTGGTTATTTTAATTTTTTGAAGTATTTCCTCATTAATGAAGCTCATCTTATCCTCTTGGTTAAGAAATTTAATTCTATGTCTTAATATGTAAGGCAGAGTTTCCTTAATATCTTGATGAGTTACATAATCTTTTTCATGAATAATTGCCCAACCCTTAGCTAAATCTAAGATTTGCTTTAAACATCTTGCAGAAATATAAATTTTTTGATCAAGCGTTTGAATTACCTGCTCTATTTCAACAACATATTTATAAATTTCATCTTTTATGGTTAGCTGATCTTTTTTTTGTTTGATTGTCTCCCAATCAACAGCTTTTGATGAAGCACCATTTAATTTACTTGTATTTTTTAACATCAAAATTTTATCGTTTTCATTTAGATCAGATAAAGAAAATGAAATCATAAATCTATCAAGCTGGGAATCTGGTAAAGAACTTGTGCCTGAAGAATCCATAGGATTTTGAGTAGCAATAACAAAAAATGGTTCTGGCAGTTTATAACTTTCACCATCTATAGAAACATTTTTTTCTTCCATTGCCTCTAGGAATGCACTTTGCGATTTCGGACTTCCACGATTAAGTTCATCAGCTAAAACTATATTTGTAAAAATTGGACCTTGTTGAAAGTTTAACTTCCCATCTGAAAGAATATTAAATCCAAGAATATCACTGGGTAATAAATCAGATGTAAACTGTATCCTTTTAAAGTTAAGACCAAGATTTTGAGTAATAGCTTTTGCAAATGTGGTTTTCCCTGATCCAGGATAATCTTCTATTAAAATACTTCCTTCAGAAAATATTGCAGCCAATGTCAATTTAATTTTATCTGCATTAGAAATTATAATTTTAGATGTGTTAGCTATTATTTCGTTAAACATAATTTTGATTATAAGGGTTTTCTTAAATAAATTGAAAAATTATTATTAAAAGCATCATCACTACTTCTATAGTGCTCATATGATGCATTTATGGTTAAATTATTGTTGAGTTTTGCCCCAATTCCTAAATTCAACAATAAATGCCCAGAATTTTGATCACCTATAGCATTACTAAAAATTTCAGAGGAATTATTAATATAATAAGCCTCTGATACCGAATTAATTGTTTTATCTTTTCCTAATTCAAATTTTAAAGATGGTTCAAATATACCTTTTTCATTCTCAATGACTTTACTTAAATTTAAACCTGCAGATAGTGATGCGCTTTTAACATTTTGTTTTTTGTAACTTACAGCTGTTCCATCACCTCTTTCTGTATATGCCTTTAGTTGAGTAAATCCTAAATCAAGTCTTGAATAATAATTTAAATTTCTACCTACAATTTCAACATCAGGTTCTAATAAGTAAGTAAAGCTTCCAAAGAGTTGGTTTCCTTTTCTATCTCCTTTATTTTTTCCACTTGTAACATCCCTGCTTAAATCTATATCCATTTCTCCAATGCCAGCAACCATTTCAAAAAATCTTTTGTCTTCAATTTTAAAACTTGTGTAATTCATAATACTTATTGTTGTAGCATCCATATTTGCTTCATTGCTACCTACTTCAGTTTCTTGCCATGACTTATTGATTGCAAAACCAATTGTCTTATCCTCATCTATTTTCTTATCAATTCCAAAAGTAATTCCATCACTATGGATATCTTGACCTAAATTCCCGTCTTGCTGCCCTAT
The DNA here is from genome assembly GCA_902559605.1 of uncultured Pelagibacteraceae bacterium. Taxonomy (GTDB): domain Bacteria; phylum Pseudomonadota; class Alphaproteobacteria; order Pelagibacterales; family Pelagibacteraceae; genus Pelagibacter. Next base: position 1,877 of record CACEIC010000033.1, read on the forward strand.
TCTACCAAATGATATACTGCCTTCACTCCAAACTCCCCATTTTTCAGTCTTTTTCTCTTTTTTAATTAGTTTTGCTGAAAGGGAATTTATTTGTTGAGCTAATAATTGATTATCAAAATTCATTGCTAATCTTATATTTTGATTTGAGGAATTATTATTTGTAGATCTAATATAAT
>CACEIC010000034.1 GCA_902559605.1 uncultured Pelagibacteraceae bacterium
TTTTTCTTTTTTTTGAGTTTTCAATACTTTTAATCTCTTTTGGAAGATGATCAATTTTATTACCTATATTCACTAACTTAGTCTCTCTAACTCTTTCAAGATTATAATTTGTATCTTTAAACAATTGCTCAATTGTTCTTGCATCAAATCTTATTGAATTTTGGCCCTCATCATCTGTACTAAAAAAATCAATATCAGCAAAAATATTTTTCAGATTAAGTTTATTTGTAGTTTCTTTCTCTCCATCAAGGATTTTTTTTCTTTTCTCTAGTTCTTGGTCAAAATTTACGCCAGCATTTGAAATTACAGATTTTTTTAAATTAAAATTTTTATCTAAAAAAACGTTTATAGAAGGCAATGTAAAAAATGAGAAAATCACTAAAAGACTGATTGCTGAAAATCTTAATATATTATTTTTCTGTCGATTCTGTTTAATAATTTTATTTTTTGTACGTCTAACCATTAGTTTCAATATAATTATTATTAATTATTTATACAGCTAAAACTTCTTTAACTTCGGGTATATAATGACAAAGTAAGTTTTCTACACCTTTTTTTAAAGTGAGAGTTGAAGATGGACAGCCTGAACAACTGCCTTTTAATAAAACTTTAACTTTTCCATCCTTGAATTCTTGGAACTTTATATCTCCTCCATCTCTTGCAACAGCAGGTCTTATTTTGGAGTCTAGAATGCTTATTATTTTTTTTTCAATCTCTGAATAATTTTTGTTTTGTTCTTCTTCATTTATTTTATCAATAATGCAAGTATTACCATTCGCATAGTGCTCGTTTACGTAAGATATAACAATATGCTGAATATCTTCCCATTTTTTATTCTCTTCCTTGTTTATCGAAAAAAAATCTTCACCTAAAAATACTCCAGTTACTCCATTTATCTGTAATAAGTTCTTTATCAATAAATTATTTGTATCTTCCTGATTTAAAACTTCTAAAGGGCCGTTGTTTGATACCTTCCTACCGGGAATAAACTTTAATGAATTTGGGTTTGGTGTATTTTCAGTTTGTATAAACATGAGTTTTATATAATGCTTATTTCAAAATATTAAATGATTAAAAACCAACTATTTCTTTTATTTTTTTTACTTTTTTAGAGGAAATATCATGCGCTTTTGCTGCACCATCCTCTAAAATTTGATCTATATAATTTTTATCTGACAACAATTTTTGTATTTCTTTTGATATAGGGGACAGTTTAGCCACAATTATTTCAGATAATTTATTTTTTAAATCAGAAAAATTTTTTCCCTCAAATTCATTTAATGTATCAGTAATATTTTGATTTCTTAAGCTGGAGTAAATACCCATCAGATTTTCTGCTTCAGGTCTTCCTTTAAGTCCATTTTCATTACCAGGTAAAGTATGATTATCTGTTTTTGCTTTTTTTATTTTGTTAATAATTTGATCCTTGGTATCTGTTAAATTGATCCTACTTCCTTCAGCAATATCTGATTTACTCATTTTCTTTGTGCCATCTTTCAAACTCATAATTCTCGAAAAATTTTTTTGTATGAGAGGCTCGGGAGGTCTTAAAAAATCTGGACATTTATATTCGTTATTAAATTTTTGAGCTATATCTCTACAGAGTTCTAGATGTTGTTTTTGATCATCACCAACTGGCACATGAGTAGCATCATACAAAAGGATATCAGAAGCCATTAGGATTGGATAAATATATAAACCAACACTAGCTTTTTCCTTGTCTTTCCCAGCTTTTTCTTTGAATTGTGTCATTCTATTGAGCCAACCCATTCTGGCAACACATCCTAGAATCCACGAACCCTCAGAATGTGCAGGAACTAAAGATTGATTGAATATTATACTATTTTTTGGATCAATACCGCTTGCAATAAATGCTGCTGCTGTCTCTCTAATATTATTTTTCAAATCTGTCGGATCTTGCATTACAGTAATGGCATGAAGATCAACAACACAAAAAATGCAATTATTATTTTTATTATTTTGTAAATCTATAAAATTTTTTATTGCACCTATATAATT
>CACEIC010000035.1 GCA_902559605.1 uncultured Pelagibacteraceae bacterium
AAATGAAAATATCTTTGCAAAAATCTGTAATTTATTTTTTTGTAATAGTGTTAATAATATTATTTTTAATAACTTTAATAATTTAATGAAAAAATTTAAACAAATTAGCGTTAAAAAAGGTTTCATGAGACACAATGGTGGTTTGCTACTAAGAGATATCTCAAAAACTAAATATGAATTTAAAACTAAAATAAAAAAAAACCATCTTAACAGAGCTGGCATAACTCATGGCGGGTATATAGCATCGATCATAGATACTGGGTGTGGATCTGGAGCCCATAGAATTTCGGGTAATCAGCCTTGTGTAACTATAACACTTAATATTAACTTTATCGGACCTTCAACTACTGGTGATGAAATTTTTGGATATGTAAAAATTAAAAAAAAAACAAAAAGCATGGTTTTTTTAGAGTGCTATTTAGAATGTAAAGGTAAAATAATTGCATCTGCTACAGGTATTTGGAAAATACTTCAACGTAAGTTACCCCATGCAGGTCTAAGCTAAATTTTTCTTCTTATATTTAAATAACCAAAGATAGATAAAACAATAAGAGCGATAGGATAAATTATTTCTTTTTTTGGTCTATTCTGATTTTCAATTTTAAATTCGTTAATAATGTCTCCCATGTCTAAACCAGATTTTTTTGCAATTCCATTCCATTTTAAAGTATCAATTATGGTTTTATTATCTTCTATAACTAAGCTCATTCCATAATCATCTAAACTGAAATTTTCATCAAAACTATTTTTTTCAATTACAAATAATTTATATCTTTCGCCATACTCTGTAAGTCTAGTAATTTTAATTCTTATCTCTTTATTATAATCAAACTGTTTTGTGTTTATTTCTTCAATACTTAAATAGTTATATTTTGGGTAAAATTTATTTAGAATAAATTCTGGAGATAATAACGATATTGAAATTATTAAAAAAATAATAATCTCATACCATCTCAGTTTATTTATAAACCATCCCTGAGTAGCAGAAGTAAATACTAAAATCCCAATCAATGAGGTTGCTATGACCATTAAGCCATGCCATATACTTTCAATACCAATTAATAATAACTCGCTGTTAAATAAGAATACAATAGGAAGTATTCCTGTTCTCAGACTATACCAAAATGCCTGGGCTCCTGTTCTTAATGGGTCTCCACCAGAAATAGCAGCAGCTGCGTAAGATGCTAAGCCAACTGGAGGTGTTACGTCTGCCATTAGACCAAAATAGAATACGAATAAATGAACCGCAATTAAAGGAAAAATAAATCCTGATGCATTTCCAACATCAACAAGAACAGTTGCCATTAGAGACGCTACAACAACATAGTTTGCCGTAGTTGGTAAACCCATACCCAGTAGTAAACACAAAATAATAGTCAAAAATAAAAGAATAATAACATTATCTTTTGCAATCGACTCGATTACAATTATTAAATTAGTGCTCAAACCTGTAGATCCAACTGCACCAACTATAATACCTGCTGTTGCAATTGCTATTCCAACACTAACCATATTCAAGGCGCCCTTTTCGAAACCAACAACAGTTTGGTTATACCAATATATTAAAGCATTCTTAAAGTTCTTTTCTTTGAAAAATTTATTTAAAAGATTGACTATAATTAATGTTATTGTTGCAAAAAAAATAGAGTAAGAAGCTGTAAGCCTCATATAAACTAGTAGATATATGAGAACAAATATTGGAACTAAAAAATGTATTCCTTCAAAAAATGTCTTTTTTAATTTTGGAATATCGTTTTCATCCATACCTTTTAAATTTAATTTAAGCGCTTCAAGGTGAGATATATAAAATAGTGCAATGTAAGAAATTATAGCTGGTAAAAAAGCATGTTTGACAACTTCAAAATATGTAACTCCAATAAAACTTGCCATCACAAAAGCTGCTGCTCCCATAACTGGAGGCATTATTTGACCATTAACTGATGAAGATACTTCGATTGCACCCGCTTTTTCTTTTGAAAAACCTGTCTTTTTCATAATTGGAATTGTAAATGTTC